>ABYL01000043.1 GCA_000173575.1 Burkholderia sp. H160
CGTGCGCAACGCGCCTGGCACGATCCATTGGGCGAGCAGCGCGCAAGGTTACGAAATGATCGTGTCGGTGCCGCTGCCGTTCGTCGGTCCGTTCGTGTTCTCGAGCCAGGGCGGCATCGATGCGTTCGGCCTTGCGCCGGCGCAGTACAGCGAAAAGCGCGGTCGTCGCGCGGAAGACATCGCGATCTTCAATCGCAATGACAAAAAACTCGGCTTCACGCGCACGCCGGCCACGTTGCCGTTGCCCGACGGTGCGCAGGACCGCTTCAGCGTCGTGATGCAACTCGCGAGCCTCGTGCGCGGCGATCCGGATGCCTATAAGCCGGGCGTGACGCGACAGTTTTTCGTCGCCGATACCGATAGCGGCGAGAACTGGCCGATCGAGACGATCGGCGACGAGACGATCCGCGCGGCCCAGGGCTATCTGGAGACGCGTCATTTCCAACGTCTGCCGCGACATGACGGCGATCAGCGCCGCATCGACGTGTGGCTCGCGCCGTCGCTCGGCTGGCTGCCCGCACGCATCCTGCAGACAGAACCCAACGGTACGCAGTTCGAACTAGTGTGGCGCGGCAAGCTGAATGCCGATGAAGCGGCTGCGGCTGCCACGCCAGCAGCGCCCTCTGCCACGGGTCCGGCAACGCCCGCGCCCACGGACGCATCGGCAGTAACACCCGACGCCGCCCCCGCTGCACCGGTCGATTCGACCGCTCCAGCGATCATCAAACCGTGACACGTTTCGTGACAGACTGTTACGAGCAAATCCGCACGAGATCGGCGAAACTTCCTTTGCAACGCTGACTCGCACGTCATTGGAGCGTCCAATCGTTCGAACGGGGCGACCCACCGCGCTTTTTCACTGCGTTTCCTTTGAAGGAGTCCGCATGCAAGTGAACATCAACGGTATCGAAACACGCTACGTGCTCAGCAACGAAGGCGGCGGCCCGTGGCTCACCTTTATTCATCAGTTGGGCGGCGATCTTTCTATCTGGGATCAGATGGCGGGCTATTTCCGCGACGATTACACGGTGCTGCGCTATGACGTGCGCGGCCACGGCCACAGCGCGGTCGCGCGCGAGCCGTTCGCCGTGCGCGATCTGGCCGACGATCTCGCCAAACTGCTCGATGCGCTCGGCGCGCCGACGACGCACGTGGTCGGCCTGTCGCTCGGCGGCATGATCGCGCAGCAATTCGCGCTCGACCATTCGTCGCGCGTCGACACGCTGACGATCGCCGACAGCACCGGTGGCACCCCGCCCGAAAACCGTGCGTTATGGGATCAACGCGCGCACACCGCGCGCAGCGACGGCATGACGGCGCTCCTACCGTCAACGATCGCACGCTGGCTCACGCCCGACTTTCAGACCGCGCATCCCGAAGCAGTCGAGCCGATCAGTGAGACATTTGCGCGCACGCCGCCCGAAGGTTTTGCGATGGCCTGCGAGGCGCTGCGCGATTTCGACCTGCGCGGCCAGCACGGCGCGATCCGCTGTCCGACGCTGACGGTGGCCGGACGGCACGACACGGGCACGCCTCCTGCTGCTACCCAGGCGATAGCGGAGGCGATCGAGGGCGCCCGCTTCGAGTTGCTGGACGCCGCGCATCTCGCGCCAATCGAGCAATCTCACCGTTTTGCCGCGTTGCTTGAATCGTTTCTGGAGCGGCGAGTCTAACCTTCGAGTCCGGAGTTTTTTTACTAGCGTCGTCCGGACCCACCCCTTGAATTCCATCTCACATGCTCCACCTATGCTGCAGAAAGGGCAGGAGCCCAACGGAAATAAGGAGTGTCGCCATGCAAATGATCTATAACAGCCCTAACTACTGTGTCGTCGAGTTTCCTCCACAGGAGGGTCAGCTGGCCATGAAGTCGGGCGGCTACGAGATTGTCGACAAGAACATGCAGCGCGAAATCTTCATCGACGGTGCAATGGCGACGCGTTTTCGCGAGCATGTGCAGAAGCTGATCGAAGGCGAGCCGACGCTGGACGAGGTAGACGAATTCCTAGGCCAGTTCGACAGCCTGATGCATCAACCGGTGGTCTTGCATTGACCGGAGGAATTTGAGCTCGCGCTCTGGCGACATCGATCGACCGCACCGCGCGGTTTTGCCGGCGGGTTTCACCAGACGGTCGGCGGCAGTGAAACGGCCCGGCAGGCTTTGGCTTGCCGGGCCGTTTTTTATTGATCCGCTTTTTTCTTCCCACATCTGCGTCGTTTGTTAGCGCATTTCCGAGTTCTCGGCGCGGCGCGTTTTTGTCGGTCGATTCTGCCGTGCGCGCTCTGCCCGGTCCGCACGCCGGGCGGATCCGCGCTGCAGCGGCTACAATGACACGTTTTCCGCCAACGCCGGCGCAAGCCCCCGTCCGCTATGACCCAGCCCGCTCAAACCGCCACGCCAGTCCGCTCCGAGACCGCCTACACGCGCGGCGCGGCGCTGCCCGCGCTGATGAACTCACGCATCCTGATCCTGGACGGCGCGATGGGCACGATGATCCAGCGCTACAAGCTCGACGAAGCCCGCTATCGCGGCGAGCGCTTCAAGGACTACCCGCGCGACATCAAGGGCAACAACGAACTGCTCTCGATCACGCAGCCGCAGATCATCTCCGAGATTCATGAGCAGTATCTGGCGGCGGGCGCGGACATCATCGAAACCAACACGTTCGGCGCGACCACGGTCGCGCAGGCCGACTACGGCATGGAATCGCTCGCGGTCGAGATGAACCTCGAATCGGCGAAGCTCGCGCGCGCCGCTTGCGACAAATACTCGACGCCGGACAAGCCACGCTTCGTCGCCGGCGCGATCGGACCGACGCCGAAAACAGCGAGCATTTCGCCGGACGTCAACGATCCGGGCGCGCGCAACGTGACCTTCGACGAACTGCGCACCGCGTACTACGAGCAGGCTAAGGCGCTGCTCGATGGCGGAGCGGACCTGTTCCTCGTCGAAACGATCTTCGACACGCTGAACGCAAAGGCCGCGCTGTTCGCACTCGACGAGCTGTTCGAGGACACCGGCGAGCGCCTGCCGATCATGATCTCGGGCACCGTCACCGATGCGTCGGGCCGCATTCTGTCGGGCCAGACCGTCGAGGCGTTCTGGAACTCGCTGCGTCACGCGAAGCCGCTCACGTTCGGGCTGAACTGTGCGCTCGGCGCGGCGCTGATGCGCCCGTACATCGCCGAACTGGCGAAGCTCTGCGACACCTATGTGTCGTGCTATCCGAACGCTGGCTTGCCGAATCCGATGAGCGACACCGGCTTCGACGAACTGCCAGCGGATACCTCGGGGCTGCTGAAGGAATTCGCTGAAGCGGGGCTCGTGAACGTCGCGGGCGGCTGCTGCGGCACGACGCCCGAGCACATCGCGGCGATCGCCAAGGCACTGGCCGAACTGAAGCCGCGCAAGTGGCCGACGCAGTACCGCGACGCGGCCTGAGCCAGCCTGACGCACTTCACCCCGGCGCCCGCACGCGCCCGCACGCCCCTTAACGCACGCACCCGACTCGCACACACGCCATGACCGATCACACCATGCGCCTTGCCGGCCTCGAGCCGTTCAACGTCACGTCCGGGACGCTCTTCATCAACGTTGGCGAACGGACCAACGTGACCGGCTCGAAAGCGTTCGCGCGAATGATCCTGAACAATCAGTTCGACGAAGCATTGGCCGTCGCGCGCCAGCAGGTCGAAAACGGCGCGCAGGTCATCGACGTGAACATGGACGAGGCGATGCTCGACTCCAAGGCGGCGATGGTGCGCTTCATGAATCTGATCGCGTCGGAACCGGACATCGCGCGCGTGCCGATCATGATCGACTCGTCGAAGTGGGAGGTGATCGAAGCGGGCCTGAAATGCGTGCAGGGCAAGGCGATCGTCAACTCGATCTCGCTGAAGGAAGGCAAGGAGCAATTCGTTCAGCACGCGAAGCTGATTCGCCGCTACGGCGCAGCCAGCGTCGTGATGGCCTTCGACGAGCAGGGCCAGGCTGATACCTTCGCGCGCAAGAAGGAAATCTGCCGGCGTTCGTACGAGATTCTTGTCAACGAAGTCGGCTTCCCGCCTGAAGACATCGTCTTCGATCCGAACATCTTCGCTGTCGCGACCGGCATCGAGGAGCACAACAACTACGCGGTCGACTTTATCGAGGCGACGCGCTGGATCAAGCAGAACCTGCCGTACGCGAAGGTGAGCGGCGGCGTGTCGAACGTATCGTTCTCGTTCCGCGGCAACGACCCGGTGCGCGAGGCGATTCATACCGTGTTCCTCTATCACGCGATCCAGGCGGGGATGGACATGGGCATCGTCAATGCGGGCCAGCTCGGCGTGTATGCCGAACTCGATTCCGAACTGCGCGAGCGCGTCGAAGATGTCGTGCTGAATCGCCGCGAAGACGGCACGGACCGTCTGCTCGAAATCGCCGACAAGTTCAAGTCCGGCGCCGCCAGGAAGGAAGAGAACCTCGAGTGGCGCAACCAGCCGGTCGAAAAGCGTCTCGCGCATGCGCTCGTGAGCGGGATCACAACGTTCATCGTCGAAGACACAGAGGAAGTGCGCGCGAAGATCGCCGCCGCCGGCGGCCGTCCGATCAACGTGATCGAAGGCCCGCTGATGGACGGTATGAACATCGTCGGCGACCTGTTCGGCCAGGGCAAGATGTTCCTGCCGCAGGTCGTGAAGTCGGCGCGCGTGATGAAGCAGGCGGTCGCGCATCTGATCCCGTTCATCGAGGAAGAAAAGCGCCAGCTCGCGGCGGCCGGCGGCGACGTGCGCGCGAAGGGCAAGATCGTCATCGCGACCGTCAAGGGCGACGTGCACGACATCGGCAAGAACATCGTGTCGGTGGTGCTCCAGTGCAACAACTTCGAAGTGGTCAATATGGGCGTGATGGTCCCATGCAGCGAGATCCTCGCGAAAGCGAAGGTCGAGGGCGCGGACATCATCGGGCTGTCGGGCCTGATCACGCCGAGTCTCGAAGAGATGGCCTATGTCGCGGCGGAAATGCAGCGCGACGACTACTTCCGCGTGAAGAAGATTCCGCTGCTGATCGGCGGTGCGACGACCTCGCGCGTGCACACCGCGGTGAAGATCGCGCCGCACTACGAGGGTCCGGTGGTCTATGTGCCGGACGCGTCTCGCTCGGTGTCGGTGGCCTCGAGCCTGCTGTCGGACGAGGGCGCCGCGAAGTACATCGACGAACTGAACTCGGACTACAACCGCATCCGCAATCAGCACGCGAACAAAAAGGCGCAGCCGATGGTCACGCTCGCCGAAGCGCGCGCCAATAAGACGAAGATCGACTGGGCGGGCTACCAGCCCGTCAAGCCGAAGTTCATCGGCCGTCGTGTGTTCAAGAACTTCGATCTGAACGAGCTCGCGAACTATATCGACTGGGGTCCGTTCTTCCAGACGTGGGATCTCGCCGGCCCGTATCCGGCGATTCTCAACGACGAGATCGTCGGCGAATCGGCGCGGCGCGTGTTCTCCGACGGCAAGTCGATGCTCGCGCGCCTGATTCAGGGCCGCTGGCTGCAGGCCAATGGTGTGATCGCGCTGCTGCCGGCCAACACGGTGAACGACGACGACATCGAGATCTACACGGACGAATCACGCACCGAAGTCGCGCTGACGTGGCGCAATCTGCGTCAACAGAGCGTGCGGCCGGTGGTCGACGGCGTGATGCGGCCGAACCGCTCGCTGGCCGACTTCATCGCGCCGAAGGACTCGGGCGTCGCCGACTACATCGGCATGTTCGCCGTGACGGCGGGTCTTGGCGTCGACGTGAAGGAACGCCAGTTCGAGAAGGATCACGACGACTACAGCGCGATCATGCTGAAGGCGCTGGCGGATCGCTTCGCCGAAGCCTTCGCCGAAGCGTTGCACGCACGCGTGCGGCGCGATCTGTGGGGCTACGCGAACAGCGAAAACCTGACCAACGACGAGCTGATCGCCGAAAAATACCGCGGCATCCGCCCAGCGCCCGGTTATCCGGCCTGCCCCGACCACCTCGTCAAGCGCGACATGTTCGACGTGCTGCAGGCGAACGAAATCGGCATGAGCGTGACCGAATCGCTGGCGATGCTGCCGGCGGCGAGCGTGTCAGGCTTCTACCTCGCGCATCCGGACAGTACCTATTTCTCGGTCGGCAAGATCGGCGCCGATCAGCTCGACGACTACGCGCAGCGCATGTCGCTCACGAAAGCGGACGCCGAGCGCGCGTTGGCGCCGTTGCTGTAAGCGTGAGCCACTATATCGAGTCTGAAAGACTGAATATTTGCGGCCACGGCAATTTCGGCTTTGTAGACTGAGTCGGGTTTCATCCCGTCAGGCGCGGCCACAATGCGCCGGCTCACCGAGATTGCAACCGTCACCGGAGAAAATCGTATGAAGAAGCTGACGCTGTTATTGACCGCTGTTTCGCTGGCCGCGGGCACGTCCGTGGTGCTCGCGCAACCCGCCGCGCCGACCGGCTCGAGCGCGGTCAGCTCCTACTCGCCACCGACCGAGGCGCACGTGAAAAAGGCGAAGAAGCAGAAAAAGAAACCAGGCGCAGCAGCGTCGGCAGACTCCGCGAGCCAATAAGCGGCACAGCGCAGACGCCTTCCAAATGACAAAGAGCCCGCGGCGAGCGGGCTCTTTTTATTGACTTCGCCAAAACGCTGACAACCTGCTCCAAAGGGGCCGCAGCGCTCGGGACCAAGCAGAAATCAAAGCCCCCAGACGATATCCGCGTTTTCCTTCTGCGCCGCACGCAGCATGTCAAGGAACGGATACGCGCGCTGTGCGAGTCCAGGCGGAATCTCGTGACGATCGTGGCCTTCCTCGCCCTCGTGGAAATGGCCGTCGTGCTCGGCGCGCTCCTGCTTGTCGGAGGTGATCGCCGCTTCGAGCTTCTCGATGGCCGGGCCCAGTTCGTCGTGAGTGATGACGCCCCGCTGTCCAAGCCGTTTGCCGACAATGCCGACCAGATATTGCGCCAGATTATCCAGCATCATCACGTCCGGGCAAGCGTGGCACTTGAATGTAATCAGCATGACTGTTCCCTTTTTCGTTATGGCGGGTTGTCGCACCAGCCTCCCGCGGGCGGCAACAGCGCGCGCCTGACGTGGCGCCGACGAGATGCGGCGGCCACAGCCCCTCGCGGGCACCTCATTGAACATATTAGCACCTGCTAAAATCCGTCTGAACGGAAAAGCGCGCCGCCCAGCGCCGCGTACGGCGAGGCTCGACGAGCATTGCGCACGTGTACGACCGGGGGCCTCGAATCATCGGTCGCAAACCGCATGCCGCGCGAGCCTGCGTAACGGCGCCCGTCGCGTTGCGCTGACTGGGTCGCGTCTCGTCGCACCGCCTCGGGGGCAGTCTGCCGGCGGCGCGGCCATTAGCGCCGCAAAGCGCGCGGCCGTGTTCCACGCTTCCGACACCGGCCGCGGCCGGCGCCTCTTCCGCCTTACCGGATTGCCTCACTGGACTCGCAACAAGCATGCTGCCCGCACATAAACATACACTCGAAACACTGCTCGCCGAGACGGTGAAGCAGGTCGCGACCGCCACTCAAGGCGCGACCGAAGCCGCTTTCGTCTCGCCCGCCATCGCGCTGGAGCGCCCGAAAGTCGCCGCGCACGGCGACGTCGCGTGCAACGTCGCAATGCAGCTCGCCAAGCCGCTGCGCGCCAATCCACGCCAGCTCGCCCAACAGATCGTCGATACGCTGCTCGCCCATCCGCAGGCCAAAGGCCTGATCGATACCGCCGAAGTGGCGGGCCCCGGCTTCATCAACCTGCGCCTCACGGCCGCGGCCAAGCAAGGCGTGATCGCGGCCGTGTTGGCCGAGAAGGACGCGTATGGCCGCTCGCAGCGCGACGCCGGCAAGCATGTGCTGATCGAATTCGTGTCGGCCAATCCGACCGGTCCGCTGCACGTCGGTCATGGCCGCCAGGCCGCACTCGGCGACGCGCTCGCGCACGTGCTCGGGTCGCAGGGCTGGGACGTGCACCGCGAGTTCTACTACAACGACGCCGGTGTGCAGATCCACACGCTCGCGCTGTCGACCCAGGCACGCGCGCGCGGCCTCGCCCCCGGCGACGAAGGCTGGCCCGCTTCGGCCTACAACGGCGAGTACATCGCCGACATCGCGAAGGACTATCTGAACGGCGTCACGGTCGAGGCGAGCGACGGCGAGCCCGTCACCGGCGCGCGCGACGTCGAGGACCTCGAGGCGATCCGCCGCTTCGCCGTGACGTATCTGCGTCGCGAGCAGGACATGGACCTGCAGGCATTCGGCGTGAAGTTCGACCAGTACTACCTCGAATCGTCGCTGTACACGGAAGGCCGCGTCGAGAAAACGGTCGACGCGCTGATCGCCGCGGGCAAGACCTACGAGCAGGAAGGCGCGCTGTGGCTGCGCACCACTGACGACGGCGACGACAAGGACCGCGTGATGCGCAAGACCGACGGCACCTACACGTACTTCGTGCCGGACGTCGCCTATCACGTCGCGAAGTGGGAACGCGGCTTCACGAAGGTCATCAACGTGCAGGGCTCGGACCACCACGGCACGATCGCGCGAGTGCGCGCAGGTCTGCAGGGTCTCGGCATCGGCATTCCGAAGGGCTACCCCGACTACATCCTGCACAAGATGGTCACGGTCATGCGCAACGGCGAAGAGGTGAAGATCTCGAAGCGCGCGGGCAGCTACGTGACGGTGCGCGATCTGATCGAATGGTCGGGCGGCGCGACGCCGGGCTCGGAAGCGGCCGTCGATCTGATCGACGAGGAAACCATTCGCCGCGGCCGCGACGCGGTGCGCTTCTTCCTGATCTCGCGCAAGGCGGACACCGAATTCGTGTTCGATATCGACCTCGCGCTGAAGCAGAACGACGAGAATCCGGTGCACTACGTGCAGTACGCGCACGCGCGCATCTGCTCGGTGATCGCCGAGTGCAACACGCGCTACGGCTTCGAGGAGAGCACGCTCGCGAGCGTGGATGTCGCGCCGCTCACGAGCGAGCGCGCAATGGCGCTGCTCAACAAGCTCGCCGAATTCCCGGACATGCTGCAGCACGCCGCCGACGAGCTTGCGCCGCACGCGGTCGCGTTCTACCTGCGCGAACTCGCCGGAGAATTTCACTCGTTCTACAATGACCGTGCCGAGCGCGTGCTGGTCGACGATGCGGCCGAACGCAACGCTCGCGTCGCGCTGCTCGCGGCCACGCGCCAGGTGCTGGCCAACGGTCTGGCGACGATCGGCGTCTCCGCCCCCGTCAAGATGTAACTCCGCGAGCGTAATATGCGCGCGGCCGTCGTTATAATCGACGGCCGTTCCTGGATTCTTTTTGCAGGTGATTCGTACGATGGCAAAACCACGCCGCACAACAAAGCAATCGAAGCAAACCGGGGGCACTTTTCTCGGTATCGTGCTGGGCCTGATCGTCGGCCTGGCGATCGCGGTAGTGGTGGCGCTGTATATCACCCGCGCGCCTACGCCGTTCGTGTCGAAGGTCGCGCCGCCGGCAGCGACGGACAACGGCGCGAGCCAGGCGCAATACGATCCGAACCGTCCGCTGCAAGGCAAGACGCCGGGTCAGCCGGTGCCGCAGGCCGCGCAACCCGCGCCGCCGAACACCGCGCCGGGTCAGACCAACGCGCAAACCCAGTCGGGCATGCTCGAAGAACCGCAGATCGTCGAAGTGCCGCCGTCGGCCGGAAATGCGAATAACAACGGCACGGCGGTAGCGCCGAATCCCGCGCAGGATAACGGCACCCCGGCGGTCGCCAGGAAGCCGCAGACGTCGAGCGCGCCGGCCGCCACTGCGGCGGGCTCCGCACCGAAGGGCTCGAGCACGACCACCGTGGCCAACATCAAGCCGGGCTCGGCCCCCGCGCCGGCAGCGGCGGGCGACGCGAACACCGGCTACTTCCTGCAGGTAGGTGCGTACAAGACCGCCGCCGACGCCGAACAGCAGCGTGCGCGCCTCGCGTTCCAGGGCTTCGAGTCAAAGGTCACGCAGCGCGATGCCGGCGGCGTCACGTACTACCGCGTGCGTATCGGGCCGTTCTCGAAGTTCGAAGACATGAATTCGAGCCGTCAGCGTCTGTCGGACGCGGGTGTCGATACCGCGGTGATCCGCTTCACCAAACAATAAATAAACGGTAACGCCGGCTCGCGCGTCGTGTCGAACTATCGGCGCGACGCGCAAGTCACAAGCACGATGGCCGCTTCGACCTGAATTGTGTCGGGCGGCCACGCCGAATCCGATACGCGGTGACGGGCCTTTCGCGGGGCGTCACCGCGCCACCGCCTTAACTGGGTCTACACAACATGAAAAAACTGCTGAGCATCATTTTTCTCTCGCTGGGCCTGATCGCGGCCAGCGCGCATGCGTCGCCGGCCGCGCCGGTCGCCGGCAAGGACTACACCGCGCTGGCCACGCAGCAGCCGACCGATGTGCCGGCGGGCAAGATCGAAGTCACCGAATTCTTCTGGTACGGCTGCCCGCACTGCAATGAATTCGACCCGTACCTCGAAGCGTGGGTCAAGAAGCAGGGCCCGGACGTCGTGTTCCGCCGCGTGCCGGTGGCCTTCCGCGACGACTTTATCCCCCACTCGAAGATGTACCACGCGCTCGACGCGCTCGGCGTCGCGAACGAACTGACGCCGAAGGTCTTCAACGAAATCCACGTCAACAAGAACTATCTGCTGACGCCGGAAGACCAGTCCAAATTCCTCGCGAAGCTCGGCGTCGATCCGAAGAAGTACATGGAAGCGTACAACTCGTTCTCGACGCAAAGCGCGCTGCAGAAGGACAAGAAGCTGCTCGACGACTACAAGATCGACGGCGTGCCGACGCTCACGGTGCAGGGCAAGTATGAAACCGGCCCAGCCGCGACCGGCACCCTGCCGGGCACGGTCCAGGTGCTCGACTACCTCGTCTCGCAAGTCCGCGCCAAGAAGATGTAATCACGAGGCGCCGGTATGACCTCACCGCTGAAGGTTTTCATTACCGGCGCTTCGAGCGGCATCGGCCTTGCGCTCGCCGGCGAATACGCGCGGCGCGGCGCGATTCTCGGCCTCGTCGCCCGTCGCGGTGACGCGCTCGCCGCATTCCAGCAGTCCCATCCCCAGACCACCGTCTCGATCTATGCGCTCGACGTGCGCGACGCGGATGCGCTCGCCGATGCGGCCGCGTGCTTCATCGCCGAGCATGGCCTGCCCGACGTCGTGATCGCCAACGCCGGCATCAGCCGCGGCGCGCTGACCGGTCACGGCGACCTGCGCACGTTCCGCGAGGTGATGGACATCAATTACTTCGGCATGGTCGCGACGTTCGAGCCATTTGCCGCGCTGATGGCCGACGCGAAGCGCGGCACGCTGGTCGGCATTGCGAGCGTCGCCGGCGTGCGTGGTCTGCCGGGTTCGGGCGCGTACAGCGCGTCGAAGTCGGCGGCGCTGAAGTATCTCGAAGCGTTGCGCGTCGAGATGCGGCCGTTCGGCGTCGGTGTCGTCACGATCGCGCCCGGCTATATCCGCACGCCGATGACCGAGCACAATCCGTACAACATGCCGTTCCTGATGGACGCGGACCGCTTCGCGGCGAAGGTCGCCGGGGCGGTCGAACGGCAGACCGCGTTCGCGGTGTTTCCGTGGCAGATGCGCGTGGCCGCGATGCTGCTGCATGTGCTGCCGCGCTGGCTCTACGACCGCGTGTTCGAACGCGCGCCGCGCAAGCCGCGCGCCGCCACCGAGTAGACCATGCCACCCCGTGCGGTCGATGCAGCCGGCGTCGCGCACGATATCGCGGGCGCCGATGCGCGCATCGTCTCGCTGGTGCCGAGCCTCACCGAAACCCTGTTCGCGCTCGGCCTTGAGCGGCAGATCGTCGGACGCACCGGTTTTTGCGTGCATCCGCGCGACAAGGTCCGCGCGGTACCGAAGGTCGGCGGCACCAAGGCCGTCAAGCTCGATGCGATCCGTGCGCTGCGCCCCACCCACCTTCTCGTCAATGTCGACGAAAACGAACGCGACACCGTCGAGCAACTGCGCGCGTTCGTGCCGCACATCGTCGTCACCCATCCGCAGACCCCGCGCGACAACCTCGCGCTGTACGCGCTGCTCGGCGCGATCTTCAGACGTGAAGAAGAAGCGCAGCGCTTGAGCAGCGCGCTCGATGCGCGTCTGCGCGAAGCCGCCGCTCACACCTTCACCGCGCAAAACGTGCTGTATCTGATCTGGCGCGAACCGTGGATGAGCGTCGCGCGCGACACCTATATCGCCGCGATGCTGCGCCTCGTGAACTGGCACACGCTGCCCGACGTGCACGGCGGCAGCGCGGGCGCCGCACGTTACCCCACGCTCGACTTCGACGACGCGCCGTGGCTCGCGCAAGTCGACCGCGTGCTGCTGTCGAGCGAGCCGTACCGCTTCACGGCCGCGCATCGCGATGCGCTCGCGCGCGATCCACGTCTCTCCGGCAAGCGTATCGAGCTCATCGATGGGGAAATGACGTCGTGGTACGGCGTGCGCGCGATCGACGGCATCGGCTATCTGCTGCGCCTCGCCGCGACCGCTTGAAGCGGCGACGTGACCCCGCCGTCCCATATGGATATGTTGATTAAATTGTTGTCGCCATAATGGGCCTTCGATAAGCTTTCGCGAAGGCGCGCCGCCAGCCAGACCGGCGGCGCCGGGAACGTATCACAATAGTGGCGACGCGCTCGCGGGAATCGCTCACCTGCCCGCTCACGCATCGCCGCCATAAACACAACCAGACGCACTGCCTGACTGCGCTCGCTACCGGAGATCCTATGCGCTTCAAACTGCTTGCGGCCGCCATCCTGTTCACGGCGCCCGCGCTCGTGCTTGCCAAACCGTTGACCGTCTGTACCGAATCGAGCCCCGACGGCTTCGACGTGGTGCAGTTCAATTCGCTGGTGACGACCAATGCATCGGCCGACGTGATCTTCAACTCGCTGGTGTCGTTCGACGAAGCCGCGAAGAAGGTCGTGCCCGCGCTCGCCGACAAGTGGGAAGTGAGCCCCGACGGCCTGACCTACACGTTCCACCTGCGCCCGAATGTGCAATTCCAGACCACCGACTACTTCAAGCCCACCCGCGCGCTGAATGCCGACGACGTGATCTTCACGTTCGACCGCATGCTCAACGACAGCAATCCGTGGCACAAGGTGGCGGGCGCGAGCGGCTTCCCGCACGCGCAGTCGATGGGGCTGCCGAAGCTGATCAAGTCGATCACCAAGGTCGACGACAACACGGTCAAGTTCGAGCTGAACGAGCCGAACGCGACCTTCGTGTCGATCCTGACGATGGGCTTCGCATCGATCTATTCGGCCGAGTACGCGGACCAGCTGCTGAAGGCCGGCCAGCAGGTCGACCTGAACGCGAAGCCGATCGGCACCGGCCCGTTCGTGCTGAAGAGCTATACGAAAGACGCGGTGATCCGCTACGACGTGAATCCGACCTACTGGGGGCAGAAGCCGAAGATCGACCGCCTGATCTACGCGATCACGCCCGATGCGACCGTGCGCGCGCAGAAGGTGAAGGCCGGCGAATGCCAGATCGCGCTGTCGCCGAAGCCGCAGGATCTCGCCGGCGCGAAGAACGACACGTCGCTCGCGATCGTGCAGACGCCGGCGTTCATGACGGCCTTCGTCGCGCTGAACACGCAGCAGAAGCCGCTCGACAATCAGAAGGTGCGCGCCGCGCTGAACATGGCATTCGACCGCACGACGTATCTGAAGACCGTGTTCGACAACACCGCGACGCCTGCCGTGAACCCGTTCCCGCCGAATACGTGGAGCTACAACCACTCGATCAAGGGCTGGCCGTACGACCCGGCGAAGGCGAAGAAGCTGCTCGCCGACGCGGGCTATCCGAACGGCTTCGCAACGACGATCTGGGTGCGTCCGAATGGCAGCGTGCTGAATCCGAATCCGAAGGCCGGTGCCGAACTGCTGCAGGCCGACTTCGCGAAGATCGGCGTGAAGGCGGACGTGAAGGTGATCGAATGGGGCGAGCTGATCAAACAGGCGAAGCAAGGCCAGCATGACTCGCTGTTCATGGGCTGGGCCGGGGACAACGGTGATCCGGACAACTATCTGTCGCCGCTCTTCAGTTGCAACGCGGTGAAGTCGGGTATCAACTTCGCGCGCTTCTGCGATCAGGATCTCGACAAGCTGATCGCAGACGGCAAGGCCACGGCCGATATCGCCAAGCGCACGAAAGCGTACGAAGCCGCCCAGCAGATCATCCACGATGAAGCGCTGTGGATTCCGCTCGGCTATCCGACCGCTGCCGCGATCACGCGTACGAATGTGAGCGGGTACCACGTGAGTCCGTTTGGTCGGCAGAATTTTGGGGCGGTGGTGGTGCAGTGATTTTGCGTTCCGTCTGAAAACGCGAAAGGATAAGCCGACCTTCACCGGTCGGCTTTTTTATTTCTGGCGATTCAGGTCAATAGGGCTCCCCCAATCCAAGGCAGATCTTTTTACTTCGTCGTGCTGTTTGATTCAGCGATTCTCGGATCGAACGATACGCCTTCAAGACAGTCACGATTACGTTCGGCGAAAGCGAAGGACAAGGTTCCCCACGGCAGAAAGGCTGAAAATGCCGTCGTTTCGTCCAGAGAATGTCCACGCGGAGTATCTGTAATTTTCAGGTTGCCGTAATGCGCACGGACCGTCGCAAGCGTGACGCATTCACCACTAAATTTCCCGAGTACAAGAAAACCAGGATGCCCTGCATGGTTGCGAATACGTAGATCCACATTACCGACCACGACGCCGTCTGCCAGCTTGGCAGGACCGCCGACATAAAACTGGAATGCGGTGTTTTGAATTGGATCTTTGCTGGTATCTCTGTCGACAAGATGAGTCGCGAGCACGCTTTCGACCTTTGCCTTAGTGAACGGAATTTGCTGCACCAAGGCGTCGATGGTCTGCCACAGTGTCATGTCCGGTTGAGTCATCTGTGAGTCCTTTCCATGTTGTCCAGCCGCGAGGCTGCATCCGGCAAGCCACCCTGCCAGGCAAAGCACTGCAAGTACCCTCGTCAGACTATCTGGATGGGTAAGTCTCGTCATACCAGCTTCCATAGTAGTCTGCGTACCTCTGTCCCGTGTTCGACGTGACTTCGTCGCCGAATGCAGTCCCGATTGCTGCCCGGCAGGCCGCGGCATTTCCGTCCCGCAAGTACTTGTCGTATGCGGCGTTGTAAGCTGTACCGTTTGCGCCAGCAACGCCAATGTTCGGGCCATGACTGGCAAGAATTTCGCGCTGCGTGCGAATATTGCTCATCGTTGCTGCAGCCTCGTCTTCGAGCTTGCCTTTCACATAGGCCGCCTTCGATGAGATATCTTCGTCGTAGGCGTAGGCCGCATGCCCAACCTCATGGGACAAGACTTGCACATATGCCCCTGGGCGGCTAAGCAAATCTCTGTCCATGGTGATGACCTTGCTATACCGGTTCGTATATGAGCCTCCATGCGGTTTGCCATACTCGATATACCAACCGCTATCTCCCAGCTTTTTCATATCAGCCGACAATCCCGGGGACTTGCGAACAAGTCGGTCAATATCTTCGCCAACTTCGTTAGCCATAAAGTCAGCCACGGGCGATGGCGCAACAGGATTGAGTAAAGCAGGTAGGTCAGCACGTGTGAGCGCCGCCTTCGCGAGTACTTGATTGGGTATCGGCGGATCAGCCCTTTTGTGCACGCGGTTGCGTTGCGTCCTGGTCTCTTCGATGTACCACTTGACATCCCAAGGCGGCGGAACAAATATCAGCTTGCCTTGCTGAAGATCCTCGAAGATTGCCCGCGCCACTTCGTGGTCGCTCATCAAGTGAATCCGCAGGCCTACACCGTTCGTCCGGGACAGGAGATGTCGCAGACTATGCATGTCCGCATTACTCGACCTCCACGGCAAGGAACTTGCCCATGTCACAAAGTCCTCATGAGCGGTTTTCAATGCTTGCGTCAGTTCCTCGTGTTCCTCACGCGTGAGTGGTTGCCTGGCAACCAGGCTCCACCAGGAGGCCAGTGAGATATTCCGCGCCTCGGTTACGTGAATGAGGCTTCGACTGAAAATCATCAGTACCCCGCAATTTTTATTACTAAAGACGAGGTTCAGATCGTAGCAGCTCACGCACGATCGTATCGCGTCTCATATTAATCTTTACATCTATTTAAAGAACGCTATGAGTTCACCGACATGCACTGATGCGGTAAATCGGCGCCTGGCGCACAACAACAACACTCTGTGACGTTTGCCCAACCAAATCTCGCGCCTTTGCCCGCGAGATCGTCTCCTCATGCAATTACTCTTCGGACAAGAGGCTGATAATTGCACGCGCAGTAGCGGGCCACGATTTGATAGAAAGGTTGATGCGCAAAAGTAAAGACCGCTCTATGCACACATTAAAACTCATCTGTTTTTGCTTGGCCGCCGGATTGCCCGCGGTGGTCCTGGCGGCCTCGACTGCGTCCGCCGTTGGCGAGCGGGCTTTGCGGGAGGAATGCAGCGCCTTCTCGCAAGCGGGAATGCGGGACTGTCTGGCAGAAAAAGCGGAGGCCAGTAAGAAGGCCCTCAGACACGCCGAGGAGAAGATGGCTCACACCCTCTCCAAATGGGATGAAGACAACGAGTACGTCAACCAGGCCAAGGCAAAACTCGTCGCATTAGACAGAAAATTCGCTGAGTACCGCGAGACTCAATGCGAATTCGCAGCTTCGCTAAGTGGTGGTGGAGCTGGCAATGCGCACGAAATGGGCCGTTTGGCTTGCGTTTCCGAACTCAACAACTGGCGAGCCGAGCAACTACGCGACGCTGCATCCGACTTGCCGTTGTAGTAGTTCGCACGAGCGCACGCCTCATCGTCGCGCCGCTCAGCACCACCGCATAGCGCGGATTTATGTCAGGCCGCCGCAAACCGAATCACCCCATCCGCATCCTGCGTCCGTTTCAACTCCCCCGCCCGCCACAGCAGATGCAGATGTGCGAGCGCCTCACCCATCGCAAACGTCATCTGATGGATATCGAGCTGGCGCTTGAACATCAGCGGCACGATATCGGCGGCGCTGCGCGGTTTTTCGGCGCAGGCTTCGCGCACTTCGGCGAGCCGCGCATCGTGATGCTCGCGCAACTGACGAATGCGCGTAAGTACACCGCGAAACGGCTTGCCATGCGACGGCAGCACCAGCGTGTCCTCGGGCATCGTCTCGTAGCGGCCGAGCGACTCCAGATACAGTTCGAGCGGCGAGCCCTCAGGCTCGATATCGAACACCGACACGTTGGTCGAAATGCGCGGCAACACCATGTCGCCGGAAATCAACGTGCCGGTTTCCGCGCAGTACAGCGCACAGTGTTCGGGCGAGTGACCGAAGCCCGTCACAACGCGCCACGTCCTGCCGCCGATCCTCACCTCCTCGGCTTCGCGCAAACGGCGGTATTGCCCCGGAATCGCCGGCACGAGGCTCGAGTAATAGCTCTTGCGATTGCGCAGCTTGTCGAGCGATTCGGCGTCGTTCAGACCGTGCCGAGCGAAGTGCCCCGCCGCGGCCTCGCCGCCCGCGTTCGAGCCGTCGCCGGTCGCCATCACGCGCGCCTGCATGTATTCGCCGAGCGTCATCCACAGCCGCGCGTCCCAGCGCTGCTTATCGCCGCCGCTGCACACCCAGTGCGCGAGGCCGATATGATCAGGATGGCAATGCGTGACGATCACACGCAGCACCGGCAGTCCGTCGAGCACCGAGTCGAACAAGCTCTCCCAATTCGCCTTGATCGTGTCCGACGTGATGCCGCAATCGACCACCGTCCAGCCTTGCTGGCCGTCGATTTCATCGCGCAGCAGCCACAGGTTGATATGGTCGAGCGCGAACGGCAACGGCATGCGCAGCCATAGCACGCCGGGCGCGACTTCCATCGTCCGGCCCGAGTCGGGCATCGTATCGTTGTAGGGGTATTGGAGTTGATGTTCGAGTGCGTTCATAGGGACTGTCTTCCTCCGACGACCTTCCGGCATGGCGAGGTGTGCGATGCCGGTCGGCCTGGTTGTGGTTGCTTTCCGCTCAGGTTGACGATAACGTAAACGTCGATTCTATCGTTCAATCCGGTTTTGTGCCCGGCCACACGGCCACGAGATGTCCCGATGAATACGCAATACACGATCACCGAGCTCGCGCGCGAATTCGACATCACGCCGCGCGCGATCCGTTTCTACGAAGACCAGGGTTTACTCTCACCGAGCCGCGAAGGTTCGAGCGGCTTGCGACGCGTCTATTCGGGCCGCGACCGCACGCGTCTGAAGCTCACGCTGCGCGGCAAGCGACTTGGCTTTACGCTATCGGAGATCCGCGACCTGCTCGACGTCTACGAATCGCCGACCGACACCGTGCCGCAACTGCACGCGTTTCTCGCCACGGTCGCGCGCCATCGCGAAGTGCTCGAACGTCAGCGCGAAGATCTCGACGCGACGCTCGAAGATCTCGCGCAGTACGAAACGCAGGCGCGCGCGTTGCTCGATGGCGCAGGGCACGACGCGAAGCCTGCCTGAATCGGCCTGAAGTTGCCTGACTCTGACCGGCGTTTGCGGAGCGCGCGTGATGAATCACTTTCCCAAACTGTTATCGTCGCAAATCGGTTTCGATGTCGCGCAGACGATGCTCGAAGGGTTCGACCGTCACTACCGGATCTTTCGCGACGCCGCGATCAACGCAAAGACGCTGTTCGAAGCCGGTGACTGGCACGGCCTGCAAAAGCTCGCGCGCGACCGCATCGCGTCGTACGACGATCGCGTGCGGGAATGCGTGCAACTGCTTGAAGACGAGTACGACGCGGAGAATATCGACAGCGAAGTGTGGCAGCAGATCAAGCTGCACTACATCGGCCTTCTGACCACGCACCGTCAGCCCGAATGCGCGGAAACGTTTTTTAATTCGGTATCCTGCAAGATCCTGCACCGCTCGTATTTCAACAACGATTTCATTTTCGTTCGTCCGGCGATCTCGACCGAATACATCGAGAACGACGAACCGGCCGCGAAGCCGACCTATCGCGCGTACTACCCCGCGACTGACGGACTTGCCGCGACGCTGGAGCGGATCGTCACGAACTTCCAGCTCGATCCGCCGTTCGAGAATCTGAAGCGCGACGTCGCCTGCTTGATGCAGTCGATTCACGAGGCGTTCGGGGTGTTCGACGAAGCGCCGAACTTCCAGATCCACGTGTTGTCTTCGCTGTTTTATCGCAACAAGGCCGCGTATATTGTCGGGCGCATCATCAATGGTGACGCGCTGCTGCCGTTCGCGGTGCCGCTGCGTCATGTGAAACCAGGTGTGCTTGCGCTCGACACGGTGCTGCTCAGGCGCGAGCAGTTGCTGATCATCTTCAGCTTCTCGCATTCGTATTTTCTGGTCGACATGGAAGTGCCGTCCGCGTATGTCGAATTTCTGCGCACGGTTATGCCGGGCAAGCCGAAGGCGGAAATCTATACGTCGGTGGGTCTGCAGAAGCAGGGCAAGAATCTGTTCTATCGCGACCTGCTGCATCACCTGAAGCATTCGAGCGACCGCTTCATCGTCGCGCCCGGCATCAAGGGGCTCGTGATGCTGGTGTTCACGTTGCCGTCGTTCCCCTACGTGTTCAAGCTGATCAAGGACAACTTTCCACCGTCGAAGGAAACCACGCGCGCGCAGATCCAGCAGAAGTATCTGCTCGTCAAACGTCACGACCGGCTCGGCCGCATGGCCGACACGCTCGAATATTCGAGCGTCGCGCTGCCGCTCGCGCGGCTCGACGAAACGCTGTTGCGCGAACTCGAGAAGGAAGTGCCATCGCTGATCGAGTACGACGGCGAGAACCTCGTGATCCGCCATATGTACATCGAGCGACGCATGGTGCCGCTCAATCTGTTCCTGCAGAACGGCAACGACGAGGACGTCGAGCACGGCATCAAGGAATACGGCAACGCGGTGAAGGAGCTGATGCAGGCGAACATCTTCCCCGGCGACATGCTGTACAAGAACTTCGGCGTCACGCGACATGGCCGCGTCGTGTTCTACGACTACGACGAGATCGAATACCTGACCGACTGCAACGTGCGGGCGGTGCCGCCGCCGCGCAACGAGGAAGACGAAATGTCGGACGAGCCGTGGTATGCGGTCGGTCCGCACGATATTTTTCCGGAGACGTACGGCACGTTCCTGCTCGGCGATCCGCGCGTGCGCCGCTCGTTCATGCGGCATCACGCGGACTTTTTCGAGCCTGCGTTGTGGCAGCGGCACAAGGATCATCTGTTGAAGGGCGAGTTGCCCGATTTTTTCCCGTACGACCAGAGCGTGCGCTTTTGCGTGCGTTATCCGGAGCGGTTCGCCGAAGCACCCGATGCGCAGGCGGACGAACCAAACGTGCGTGTGGCTTGATGAATCTCACGAGGATTCGCATCAGGCCACGCGCGGCAGTAGCCATCCAAGCTATGACCAAGGAGCTTCAATCATGAGTGACGCAAACCACAGTGGTATTCACGCCGATCCGATCGTGATCGTCAGCGCAGCGCGCACGCCGATGGCCGGTTTTCAGGGCGACTTCGCGTCGCTGACCGCGCCGCAGCTCGGCGCGGTCGTGATCGGCGGCGGCCGTCAAGCGCGCGGGACTCAAGCCCGAGCAGATCGACGAAGCGGTGATGGGCTGCGTGCTGCCCGCCGGC
The DNA here is from genome assembly GCA_000173575.1 of Burkholderia sp. H160. Classification (GTDB taxonomy): domain Bacteria; phylum Pseudomonadota; class Gammaproteobacteria; order Burkholderiales; family Burkholderiaceae; genus Paraburkholderia. Next base: position 20,717 of record ABYL01000043.1, read on the forward strand.
CTTGGCCAGGCGCCCGCGCGGCAGGCCGCGCTCGGCGCGGGTCTGCCGCTCGCCACCGGCTGCACGACAGTGAACAAGATGTGCGGCTCCGGCATGCGCGCGGCGATGTTCGCGCACGACATGCTGGCCGCGGGCTCGCTCGACGTGATCGTCGCGGGCGGCATGGAGAGCATGACGAACGCACCGTATCTCTTGCCGAAAGCGCGCGGCGGCATGCGCATGGGCCACGGCCAGGTGCTCGACCACATGTTCTACGACGGCCTCGAAGACGCCTACGACAAAGGCCGTCTGATGGGCACGTTCGCCGAGGAATGCGCGGCCTCGTTCGACTTCACGCGCGAGGCGCAGGACGCCTTCGCGGTCGAGTCGCTGAACCGCGCGAAGCGCGCGAACGAGGACGGCTCGTTCGCCTGGGAAATCGTGCCGGTCACGGTAGCGGCCCGCAAAGGCGACGTCACGATCGCGCGCGACGAGCAGCCCTTCAAGGCCAACCTCGACAAGATCCCCACGCTGAAGCCCGCGTTCAGCAAGACCGGCACCGTGACGGCGGCGAACTCGTCGTCGATCTCGGACGGCGCGGCCGCGCTCGTGATGATGCGCGAGTCGACCGCGAAACGGCTCGGCGTGACGCCGCTCGCGCGCGTCGTCGGACATTCGACGTTCGCGCAGGAACCCGCGAAGTTCACCACCGCGCCGGTCGGCGCGATCCGCAAGCTGCTCGACAAGAACGGCTGGCGCGCCAGCGATGTTGATCTGTATGAGATCAACGAGGCGTTCGCGGTCGTCACGATGGCCGCGATGAGAGAACACGATTTGCCGCACGACAAGGTCAACGTGAACGGCGGCGCCTGCGCGCTCGGCCATCCGATCGGCGCCTCGGGCGCGCGCATTGTCGTTACGCTGATCGGCGCGCTCAAGAATCGCGGTCTGAAACGCGGTGTCGCGTCGCTGTGTATCGGCGGCGGCGAGGCAACCGCGATGGGCATCGAACTGATCTGACGCATCCCCAAAAACTTTCGAGGAATACGATGAAAACAGTGTTGATTGTCGGTGCGTCGCGCGGCATCGGCCAGGAATTCGTACGGCAGTACCGGAAGAGCGGCTGGCGCGTGCTCGCGACCGCGCGCGACGGCGCCGCGCTCGACGCGCTCAACGAACTCGGCGCCGAAACCTTCGCGCTCGACGTCACCGCGCCCGAAGAAATCGCGGCGTTCGGCTGGAAGCTCGACGGCGAACGGATCGATGCGGCAATCCTGGTGTCGGGCGTGTACGGCCCGCGCACCGACGGCATCGAGACGATCACCGCCGAGGACTTCGATCACGTGATGCACACCAACGTACGCGGCCCGATGCAGTTGCTGCCGATCCTGCTGCCGCTCGTCGAGGCAACGGACGGGGTGCTCGCGGTGATTTCGAGCAACATGGGCAGCATCGCGAATGCAAACGGCACGACCGGCTGGCTGTATCGCGTGAGCAAGGCGGCATTGAACGACGTGCTGAAGCTCGCGTCGCTCGACGCGCAACGCGCGACCTGCGTCTCGCTGCATCCGGGCTGGGTGCGCACCGACATGGGTGGCGCGCAGGCTGCGCTCGACCCCGCGCGCAGCGTCGCCGGCATGCGCGAGGTGCTGGCGCAGGCGGCGGCATCGCGCGACGCGTTCCACGGCCGCTTCATTCAGCACGACGGCACGCAGCTCGACTGGTGAGGAAAAACACTCATGGTGCTTGATCAGGATCACCTGATGGTGCGCGACGCGCTGCGCACCTTCGTGCGCGAAGCGATCACGCCGTACGCGGCGCAGTGGGACCGCGAGCGCACCTTTCCACGCGACGTGCACCGGCAACTCGCCGAGCTCGGTGCCTATGGCGTACTGGTGCCCGAAGCGTATGGCGGCGCCGGCATGGACGCGCTCGCGCTCGCGCTGATCCTAGAAGAAATCGCGGCCGGCGACGGCGGCACATCGACTGCGATCTCGGTGAACAACTGCCCGGTGTGCAGCATCCTGCTGACTTACGGCAACGACGCTCAGAAGCGCGACTGGCTCACGCCGCTCGCGCGCGGCGAGATGCTCGGCGCGTTCTGCCTGACCGAGCCGCAAGCGGGCTCGGATGCATCGGCGCTGCGCACCACTGCAACGCGCGACGGCGACGCGTACGTGCTGAACGGCGTCAAGCAGTTCATCACGAGCGGCAAGAACGGCGACGTCGCAATCGTCATGGCCGTCACCGACAAGGCCGCCGGCAAGCGCGGCATCAGCGCGTTCATCGTGCCGACCGCGACGCCGGGCTACGTGGTCGCGCGCGTCGAGGACAAACTCGGTCAGCATTCGTCGGACACCGCGCAGATCGTGTTCGAGGCGTGCCGCGTGCCGGCCGCGAACCTGATCGGCGCCGAGGGCGATGGCTACAGGATCGCGCTGTCGGGGCTCGAAGGCGGGCGCATCGGCATCGCCGCGCAAAGCGTCGGCATGGCGCGCGCCGCATTCGAAGCCGCGTTGAGTTACGCGAAGGAACGCGAGAGCTTCGGCGCGCCGCTGTTCTCGCACCAGGCGGTGCAGTTCCGTCTTGCCGAGATGGCGACGCAGCTCGAAGCCGCACGTCAATTGATCTGGCACGCGGCTTCGCTGAAGGACGCGGGCCTGCCGTGTCTGACCGAAGCCGCGATGGCGAAGCTGTTCGCCTCCGAAGCGGCTGAGCGCATCTGCTCGGCCGCCTTGCAGATTCACGGCGGCTACGGGTATCTGAGCGACTTCCCGGTCGAGCGGATTTACCGCGACGTGCGCGTGTGCCAGATCTACGAAGGCACGAGCGACATCCAGAAGATCCTGATCGCTCGCGCACTCAACTGAAATTTCCATGAACAAGCCATTGTTGTCAGTGCAAAGACCTGTCAACTGCCCGTGCGGCGGCGCCACGCCCGACGCACGCGCGGGCGCCGCCATCAAAGCGCCGCGTTTTGCGCAATGCTGCGGCCGTTATATCGATGGCGGCGAAGCGGCGCCGCGCGCGCTCGAGCTGATGCGCTCGCGCTATAGCGCGTACGTGCTCGGCGCAACCGACTACCTGCGCGCGACGTGGGACGCCCACACCTGCCCTGCCGATCTCGACGCCGACCCGGCCGCGCCCGGCGCACCGCGTTGGCTCGGACTACAGATCAAAGCGTTCGCCGAAAGCGATACGGATCACGCGACCGTCGAATTCATCGCCCGCTACAAAGTGGGGGGACGTGCGCATCGGTTGCATGAATTGAGCCGTTTCTTACGCGGCGAGGATGGCCGTTGGCGTTATGTCGATGGCGACGTCAACGAGTAAGTGACGAGCAACCGGCGATTAAGTAGTCGTTGCATTACGCATCGAGACTTTCTCGCGTCATTCGCCACCTCATAACGAGATTCATAAAGGGCCCTTGTACAGGGCCCTTTTTTGCGTCTTCTCACGCGGGCGTTTTTTGTTGGCCTCGCACCACAGCACTTACACGACCTTTACTCGCCGCTACCCGCCACACGTCTGCAGCCTTTGCCCCGCAAGGCTTTGAAGCCTTGTCGGCACAGGCAGCAATTTTTTCGTCGCGGGTTCTCCTTGATTGCACAAAACAAAATTGTCATGCGAGGATGAGCCCGTACTTCATGACGTCACATTGCGAGGGCAGGTCATACCGGCTCCGCAAGGTGCGCAGGAAGCCTGACCGGCCGCTGATCGAATGCGGACCGCGCGGGCTCCAGCAGTATCAGGTGACGGTCATCCTCGGCGCGTGGGGTCGCGTCGGCCGTTGGGTTCATCCCGTGCGATCTCGATTGTCGTGCGTGCGCATCCCGCGCAACGCACGCAAGTGAGTCTGTTTGTGTCGAAAACGCGAACGAAAGCTGAACGTCAGCAGCGTTTTTCGCAACCGGACAGCACGGAGTTCAGGACAGGTCTTTCAGGCAGGTGTGTCAATGGTGTTGAGGAAGGTTCTGACGAAGTGTGCGGCGATCTGCGCCGCGGCCACGTGTGCTGTCACGATCGCGCACGCCGATCCGCTCGCCTACCCGTCCCTTTCGGCACAGAACGCGACGCCGCTCAGCGACACCCAGGGACCGCTGTCGCGCGCCCGCGTGCCGCGTATTGCGCTCGACGATGACGCTTATCTGCCCACCGCGCACCTGAACCAAAAGATCATCCGCGTGCCGGTCGACGCTGCCGGCACGGTCACGCTCGAAACCACGATCTACAAGCCGGACGGTCCCGGCCCGTTCCCGATGATCGTGTTCAACCACGGCAAGATCCCGGGCGACCCGCGCACGCAGGAACGCAGCGACCCGCTGCCGTTCGCGCGCGAATTCGTGCGCCGCGGCTACGTGGTCGTCGCGCCGAACCGCCAGGGCTTCGGCCACTCCGACGGCGTGTATGAGCAGGACGGCTGCGACGTCGAACGTAATGGCATCGGCCAGGCCGGCGACGTCGCCGCGACGATCGATTACATGTCGAAGCAACCTTATGTCGACGCGACGCACATCGCGGTGGCCGGCACCTCGCATGGCGGTCTCGCGACGATCGCGTACGGCACCGAAGCGGCGCCCGGCGTGCGCGCACTGATCAATTTCTCGGGCGGCCTGCGCCAGGATGCCTGCGAGGACTGGCAAGGCAACCTGACGCGCGCATTCGGCACGTACGGCGAGAAGACCAAGGTGCCGTCGCTGTGGCTGTATGGCGATAACGATTCTGTGTGGAACGCGCCGCTCGTCGCGAACATGTACACCGCGTATGGCTCGCATGGCGCGAGCGTGAAGATGGTCGACTTCGGCAACTACAAGAACGACGCGCATCGGCTGGTCGGCGACCGCGACGGCGTGCACGTGTGGTGGCCGGCCGTCGAAGCGTTCCTCGCGCGCGCCGGCATGCCGACGGCCGTGCAGTATCACGTCGCCGATCCGGCTGCGCCGAAGGCGACCGGCTTCGCCGCGCTCGACGCGGTCGACGCTGTTCCGTACCTCGACAACGAAGGCCGCAACGGCTATCGCAACTTCCTGCATCAGTATCCGAGCCGCGCGTTCGCGGTGTCGGATTCGGGCGCGTGGTCGTGGGCCGAGGGCGGCGACGATCCGATGTCAGTGGCGGTGGCGAATTGCCAGAAGCAGAGTTCCGATCCGTGCCGGCTGTATGCGGTCGATAACGCGGTCGTGTGGGGCAACCAGAACTCGCAGACGGCGGATGCGGGTGGTGCCGATGCCAATGGTCGGCGCGCGATTGCGAGCCGGGAGTGAGGTACGAGTAACGTCTCGATTGAAGTCTGGTTCTGGCGCGTTGAAGGCCTGCTAACTTAGCAGGCCTTTTTGCTTTTTAGGTCGCCTTTGCGCCATCACGGCAGCGTGCGTTCGCGCCACGCGTCCGCAAAAACGCCTCCTCGCCACAAATTCTCTCCAGTAATAGCCCATTACTTTGACGTCGCTATCTCCGTCGATTAGCGAGCTTCGATGCCGAAGTCGAACGAGCCGCATCGAACAGCGCCAAACCTCGACGCCGCCGCGAAAAACACGCGTCTCGCCCCTGATGCGCACGACGAAATAAACCGCTAATCTCGACCCCGCGCACTCGCCGAGGCTCGTTTTCCGCGACCAGAAAAGTCTGCGGAACAGCGAAAAAATCCCTGGCAATAACGGCTCGAGAACACCCCCGCGTGTGCGTGGCGAAAAAGCACCCTGGAGTACCTCTTTGGAAAAGTCAGCAGTCCCCCCGGTCGCCCCTGAAGATTGGGTCGCCCGCAGTCTGCGCGCGGTCTGGCATCCGTGCACGCAGATGAAACACCACGAACGCCTGCCGCTGATCCCCGTCGCGCGCGGTCAAGGCGCATGGTTGTACGATCGCGCCGGTCATCGCTATCTCGACGCGATCAGCTCGTGGTGGGTCAATCTGTTCGGTCACGCGAACCCGCGCATCAACGCGGCGCTGAAAGATCAGCTCGATACCCTCGAACACGCGATGCTCGCCGGCTGCACGCACGAGCCCGCCGTCGAACTCGCGGAACGTCTGTCCGCATTGACCGGCAACACGCTCGGCCACGCGTTCTTCGCCTCTGATGGCGCGTCGGCGGTCGAGATCGCGTTGAAGATGAGCTTTCACAGCTGGCGCAACCGGGGCTACGCCGACAAGCAGGAATTCGTCTGCATCGCCAACAGCTACCACGGCGAGACCATCGGCGCGCTCGGCGTGACCGACGTCGCGCTATTCAAGGACGCGTACGATCCGCTGATTCGTCACGCGCACGTCGTCGCTTCGCCCGATGCGCGGCTCGCGCAAGCGGGCGAGTCTGCCGCCGACGTCGCGCGCCGCGCGCTCGACAATGTGCGCGCGCTGTTCGATGCGCGCGCGAACCGCATCGCCGCACTGATCATCGAGCCGCTCGTGCAATGCGCGGCCGGCATGGCGATGCACGACGCGTCGTACGTCGCGGGATTGCGCGCGCTGTGCGACCAGTACGGCGTGCATCTGATCGCCGACGAAATCGCGGTCGGCTGCGGCCGCACCGGCACCTTCTTCGCGTGCGAACAGGCTGGCGTGTGGCCGGACTTCCTGTGCCTGTCGAAAGGCATCAGCGGCGGCTATCTGCCGCTGTCGATCGTGCTGTCGCGCGACGAAATCTTCGCGGCGTTCTATCACGACGACACCGCGCGCGGCTTTCTGCACTCGCACTCCTACACCGGCAATCCGCTCGCATGCCGAGCCGCGCTCGCGACGCTCGATCTGTTCGCGAGCGACGACGTGCTCACCGCCAACGCACGCAAATCGGCGACGCTCAAGGCCGCACTCGCGCCGCTCGCCGGGCACGCGCAGGTACGCAATCTACGTCAGCGCGGCACGATCTTCGCCTTCGACGCGATGATCGACGATCCTCTGCAAGCCAAAACATTCTCGCGCCGCTTCTTCGAAAACGCGCTGCAGCGCGAGCTCTTGCTGCGCCCGATCGGCACCACCGTATATCTGATGCCGCCGTATATCCTCGACGACGAAGAGCTCGCACTGCTCGCCGCGCGCACGCGCGCCACCTTCGACGCCACGCTCGCGGAGGCCCGCTGATGCATCTGCTCGACACCCTCGCCGACGGGCTCAAGGAACTCGACGCGCGCGGCCTGCGCCGCCGCCGCCGCACCGCGGACACACCGTGCGCCGCGCACATGACGGTCGATGGCCGCGACATCATCGGCTTCGCGAGCAACGACTATCTGGGGCTCGCCGCGCATCCGCAGCTGATCGAGGCGATCGCCGAAGGCGCGCGCCTGTATGGCGCGGGCAGCGGTGGCTCGCATTTGCTCGGCGGTCATTCGCGCGCACACGCGCAGCTCGAAGACGATCTCGCTGAATTTGCGGGCGGCTTCGTCGACGAACCGCGCGCCCTGTATTTCAGCACCGGCTATATGGCGAATCTCGCGACGCTGACCGCGCTCGCGGGCCGCGGCACGACGCTGTTCTCCGACGCGCTCAATCACGCGTCGCTGATCGACGGTGCGCGCCTCTCACGCGCTGACGTGCAGGTCTATCCGCACTGCGACATGGACGCATTGAGCGCGATGCTCGAAGCGTCGGAGGCGGACGTCAAGGTGATCGTCTCCGATACGGTCTTCAGCATGGACGGCGACATCGCGCCGCTGCCGCGTCTTCTCGAACTCGCGGAGCGGCACGGTGCGTGGCTGATCGTCGACGATGCGCACGGCTTCGGCGCGCTCGGTCCGCAAGGCCGCGGCGCGATCGCGCAAGCCGCGCTGCGCTCGCCGCATCTGATCTCGATCGGTACGCTCGGCAAGGCGGCCGGCGTGTCGGGCGCATTCGTCGTCGCGCATGCGACCGTGATCGAATGGCTCGTGCAGCGCGCGCGTCCGTATATCTTCACGACCGCGTCGGTGCCGGCGGCCGCGCATGCGGTGTCGGCGAGCCTGCGCATCATCGGCGGAGAGGAAGGCGACGCGCGCCGCGCGCATCTTCGGCAACTGATCGAGCGCACGCGCGCGATGCTGAAGGCGACGCCGTGGCTGCGCGTCGATTCGCATACGGCCGTGCAACCGCTCGTCATCGGCGCGAACGATGCGACGCTCGAGATCGCCGCGTCGCTCGATCGCGCGGGTCTGTGGGTCCCGGCGATTCGTCCGCCGACCGTGCCGACCGGCACGTCGCGCCTGCGCATTTCGCTTTCGGCCGCGCACTCGGATGCCGATCTCGACCGGCTCGAAGCTGGCCTGCAACAGGTCGGAGCGCGCGCCGCATGAGTCACATGAAGAACGATGACGGCGCGTTGTCGCTGTTCGTCACCGGCACCGATACGGAAATCGGCAAGACCTTCGTGTCATCGGCGCTATTGCGCGGCTTCGTGCGCGAGGGCCTGCAAGCGGCCGCGATGAAGCCGATCGCGGCGGGCGCGTTCGAAGTGGACGGCGTGCTGCACAACGAGGACGCGGATCAACTCGACGCCGCGTCGAGCGTGCTGCTGCCGCCTGCCGTGCGCACGCCGTATCTGCTGAAGGAACCGGCCGCGCCGCACATCGCGGCCGCGTTGGAAAACGTCTCGTTCGATCTCGAGCACATCGTCGCGTGCCACAGCCAAGCGCTGAAGCTTGCCGATGTTGTCGTGGTCGAAGGCGTCGGCGGTTTTCGCGTGCCGTTGACCGCGACGCAGGACACCGCCGATCTCGCCGTCGCGCTGAAGCTGCCGGTCGTGCTGGTGGTGGGCATGCGGCTCGGCTGCATCAGCCATGCGCTCCTGACCGCCGAAGCGATCGCCGCGCGCGGTCTCACGCTCGCGGGCTGGGTCGCGAATCGCATCGACCCGAACATGACGTTCCCCGACGAAAACATCGCGTCGATTCGCGCGCATCTCGCGCAAGCGTACGACGCGCCGCTGCTCGGTATCGTGCCGCATATCAGTCCGCTGTCGCCGGAGCTCGCGGCCGAACACCTCGACATTCGACTGCTACTGCAAACGCTGCGCCAATTGCGCGCGGCATAGCGCTGCCCGCAGCGCCAGACCCCATTTCATCCGTACAAAAGGATCGATCACATGACACAACTGAACATCGCAGCGGACACCGCCGCCACCGAAGCCAAGCCGCTCGCCCGCTGGCGCGTCGCCGATATCGTCGCGCTGTACGAGCTGCCGTTCAATGACCTGCTGTTTCGCGCGCAGCAAACGCATCGCGAGCATTTCGACGCGAACGCGGTGCAACTGTCGACGTTGCTGTCGATCAAGACCGGCGGCTGCGAGGAAGATTGCGCGTACTGTCCGCAGTCGGTGCATCACGACACGGGTCTCGTCGCCGACAAGTTGATGGCCGTCGACGACGTGCTCGCCGCCGCACAGGTCGCAAAACAGAACGGCGCGACGCGCTTCTGCATGGGCGCGGCGTGGCGCAATCCGAAGGACCGTCATCTGGAGCCGATCAAGGACATGATCCGCGGCGTGAAGGCGATGGGCCTCGAAACCTGCGTGACGCTCGGCATGCTCGAAACGCACCAGGCGCAGGCGCTGCGCGACGCGGGCCTCGACTACTACAACCACAACCTCGATACGTCGCCTGAGTTCTACGGCCAGATCATCTCGACGCGCACGTATCAGGATCGTCTAGACACGCTCGAGCGCGTGCGCGACGCGGGCATCAACGTGTGCTGCGGCGGCATCGTCGGGATGGGCGAGTCGCGCCGCGAACGCGCGGGGTTGATCGCGCAGCTCGCGAACATGGAGCCGTATCCGGAATCGGTGCCGATCAACAATCTGGTGCAGGTGCAAGGCACGCCGCTGACCGGCACCGAAGCGATCGATCCGTTCGAGTTCGTCCGCACGATCGCGATTGTGCGCATCACGATGCCGCGCGCGATGGTGCGTCTGTCGGCCGGCCGCGAGCAGATGGACGAGGCATTGCAGGCGATGTGCTTCCTCGCCGGCGCGAATTCGATTTTCTACGGCGACCAGTTGCTGACCACGAGCAACCCGCAAGCGGAAGCGGACCGCAAGCTGCTCGCGCGTCTGGGCATTCGCGCTGAGGCCGCGCAGCAGATGCCGGTCGAGCAGAACGGGTGCGAGCAGGGGTGTGCGCATGGGCATGGGGAGCACGGCTCGGCGAATTGAGTCGCGGAACCGTTACCCTGCCAAGTCGCATGCGCTAAGCGTGTGCGAATAAAGAAAGCTGCCTCGCATTTGCGAGGCAGCTTTATCTTTTGACGCGAAACCCGGCGGCGTCGTCAGGCGCTCACACGAGCACATGCTGTACGGCTTCGATCGCCTCTTCTCGAAAGCGCAGCGGCGCCGCGCAATGCACGAGCGTATCGATGAAATGCTTCGCGCGCGGCCACGGACCGAAGCCTGCCGCCGTGTTGATATGCCCAGCGTCACCAAGATTGACGAACGCACTGCCGAAGCGCTGCGCGAGATCGCGCGCGTCGCCGAGCGTCATCCACGGATCGGTTTCGCTGCCGATCAGGATCGACGGCACGCCCAAGCGTCGCGCATCGAACGATCCCGCGAACGCGAACTTGCGCGGACTCGCGGGTGCGACCAACAGCACGCCGACCACGTAGCTCGTAAGTGCGCCCTGCTGCAACGCATGCGCGGTCGCGAGGCAGCCGAAGCTATGCGCGGCCAGCACGAACGGGCCGCGTTCGCGCGCGAGCAGATCGCGCAACGACTTCGCCCATAGCGTGAGATCGGGCGCATCCCAGTTGGCCTGCTCGACGCGCAGCGAGCGCGCGAACTGCCGCTCCAGCCATGTTTGCCAATGCGCGCCTTCGCTGCCGTGCAGGCCGGGAACGGTGACGAGCCTTGGCGGCCAGCTCGATCGGGTGCATGAAAGCATGTGCGTGCCTCGCTGCGAACGGAATCCGGGCAATCATTGTCCCGCTGTGTCGCGCATCGATGAACCAAGTTTTTGTGCTTTCGTTATGGGTCAAACGAAGAAATGCGAGGGTATGCGCGCGATTGGCGTCGAAAACGTAGAATGAAGCCTATCCATTACGGGAGGAGACCCGACGCCACACGCGTCGTCCCATTGCCGTGGCACGGTCCGGGTCATCTTCCCTCATGCTCACATCGACGCCGCCCCATTCCGGACCGCATGAAAATCCTCTTCTACGCACCGCACACCGAAGCCGCCGCCTGGCTGCACGACTTCGCGCGCGCACTGCCCGCGGCCGAGCTGCGCGAATGGCAGCCCGGTGACACCGACCCGGCCGATTTCGCGGTGGTCTGGCGTCCGCCGCACGAGATGCTGGCCGGCCGCGATACGCTGCGCGCGATTTTCAATCTCGGCGCGGGCGTCGATGCGATACTCGCGCTCGAACGCGAGCAGCCGGGCACGTTGCCACCCGGGGTGCCGTTGATTCGCCTCGAAGATACCGGCATGGGCGCGCAGATGACCGAGTACGTGACGCACGCGGTACTGCGCTATCTGCGTCGCTTCGATGAATATCAGATGCTGCAAGGCGAGCGCCGCTGGAAAGTGCTCGAGCCGCATCCGCGCGCGACGTTCAAGGTGGGCGTGCTCGGACTCGGCGTGCTCGGCACACACGTCGCGCAAACGCTCGCTTCGTTCGGCCTGCCGGTGCGTGGCTATAGCCGCAGCGCGAAGCAGATCGACGGCATCACGACATACGCCGGCGACGCGCAGCTCGATCGATTCCTCGACGGCGTGAAGGTGCTCGTGAATCTGCTGCCGCATACGCCCGATACGGAAAGCGTGCTGAACGCGCGCATGTTCGAGAAGCTCGCGCGCGGCGCGTATCTGATCAACGTCGCGCGCGGCGCGCATCTGGTCGAAGCGGATCTGCTCGCGGCGCTCGCGAGCGGCCAACTCGCCGCCGCGACGCTCGACGTGTTCCGCAAGGAACCGTTGCCTGCCGATCATCCGTTCTGGCGCGAGCCGCGGATCACGATCACGCCGCACACGTCGGCGTTGACGTTGCGCGAGGATAGCGTTGCGCAGGTTGCGGACAAGATCGAAGCGCTGATGCGCGGTGAGCAAGTAAGCGGCGCGGTGCAACTGGACCGCGGCTACTAAGTGAAAACTGCGCTCGCGCGCGTCGCAGGCTCGCGGGCTCAATTGAATGGCGGCAACACGGCAGCACCCATCCTCGATAGGACGGCGATGAGCCGCAATGGATCGGAGACACATCATGGCCTTACCAAAGCAAGTGAAAATCGTCGAAGTGGGTCCGCGCGACGGACTGCAGAACGAGAAAGAATTCGTGCCGACCGCGACGAAGATCGAACTGATCAACCGTCTGTCAGCGGCGGGATTCCCCAACGTCGAGGCGGCCTCGTTCGTCTCGCCGAAATGGGTGCCGCAGATGGCCGACGGCGCCGACGTGATGGCCGGCATCGAGCGCCGCGCGGGCACCCTCTACTCGGTTCTGACGCCGAACCTGCGCGGCTTCGAAGGCGCGCTCGCCGCGCGCGCCGACGAGATCGTGATCTTCGGCGCGGCGAGCGAAGCGTTCTCGCAGAAAAACATCAACTGCAGCATCGCGGAGAGCATCGAGCGTTTTGTGCCGGTTGCCGGAGCCGCGAAAGAACATGGCTTGCGGATTCGCGGCAGCGTGTCGTGCGCGCTCGGCTGCCCGTACCAGGGCGAGGTGCCGGTCGAGTCGGTCGTCGACGTCGTGAAGCGCTTCGCGGCGCTCGGCTGCGACGAGATCGATATCGCCGACACGATCGGCGTCGGCACGCCCGGTCGCACCCGCGAAGTATTCGCGGCGGTGACCGAGGTGTTTCCGCGTGAGCATCTGTCGGGACACTTCCACGATACGTACGGCCAGGCGCTCGGGAACATCTATGCAGCGCTGCTCGAAGGCGTCGAGATTTTTCATGCGTCGGTCGCGGGGCTCGGTGGTTGCCCGTATGCAAAGGGCGCGACCGGCAACGTCGCGACCGAAGACGTGCTGTATCTGATGAACGGCCTCGGCATCGAGACCGGCATCGACCTCGCGCAGGTGGTCGAAATCGGCGACTTCATTTCGAACGCGATCGGCCGGCCCAACGTGTCGCGCGCCGGCAAGGCGCTGCTCGCGAAGGCGCGCAGCGAAGCGAATACCTGCGCATAAGCGCTCTATCAATTTTCACTCAGGATCCCCAACGATGAACGACCTCGCGTCCTTCGACTCCGACGATCTCGCCGCGCTGCCCGACTCGGCACGCCGCGTCGCGCTGCTGCTGCGCGAGCGCGGTCACGCGGGGCGAATCGTGATGCTGCCGGAAACCGGCAAGACTTCCGCCGAAGCGGCCGCCGGACTCGGCTGCTCGGTCGCGCAGATCGCCAAGTCGATCCTGTTCCGGCGCCGAGACGACGACGCGCCGGTGCTCGTGATCGCGAGCGGCGCGAATCGCGTCGACGAAACGAAAGTGGCCGCGCAGGTCGGCGAGATCGGCCGTGCGGACGCGAAATTCGTGCGCGAAAAAACCGGCTATGCGATCGGCGGCGTGTGCCCGGTAGGTCATGCGACCGAGCCAGTCACGCTGATCGATGCCGATCTGCTCGAGCTGGAGAGTCTGTGGGCCGCCGCCGGTCATCCGCACGCGGTGTTCAATCTGACCGCTCAGGAGCTGATCGCGCTGACGGGCGCACCGGTCGTCGATGTCGCGCTGCGCGAGCCGGCCTGAACACGATGGCGAGCGGCAACGACTGCGTAGACAAGAACGACGACGGTTCCGTGCCGTCACCGTGCATCAGCGTGTGCAGGATGGATGCGTCGACGGGCTGGTGCGAAGGATGCCTGCGCACGATCGACGAAATCGCCGGCTGGTCGACGTTCGACGACGACGCGAAACGCGCGGTGTGGGACGCGATCGAGATGCGTCACGCGGAGTTCATGGCGAGGCACACAGCATCGAAGACGAAGGAGAAACAATGAAAGCCGCGCCGCGCGTGGTGACACCCGGTGAGACGTTCCACTCGACGCTCGAGTTGTCGGTAGATTCGATCAAATCGTTCGCGACGCTCGTCAACGATCTGAACCCACTGCATCACGACGAGGCGTATGCCGCGCAGAGCCGCTTTGGCGGATTGATCGCGTCGGGCACGCAACCGACCGCATATTTCATGGCCCTGCTCGCGACGCATTTCTCGACCTATGCGCAGCCGCTCGGCCTCGAATTCGACATCAAGCTCAAGCAGGCGGTGCAGCCGCACGACACGCTGACGATCACGTGGCGCGTGCGCGACGCTCACTGGAAGCCGAGCCTGAATGGCGATCTGACCTACCTCGAAGGCTCGGTGGTCAATCAGCGCGGCGAGCTGATGTTGACGGGCACATCGACGATCCTCGTCATGCCGAAGCCCGAGGCAGTCGCGGACGCGCAAGCGAAAACGGCCACGCCATGATCGCGCTGCCCGCATCGATCCAGGTTTTCGAACGCGGCTGGCTGTCGTCGAACAACGTGCTGCTCATCGACGACACATGCGCCGCGCTCGTCGATACCGGCTATGCGACGCACGCATCGCAAACGGTCGCACTCGTACGCAATGCATTGCGCACGCGGCCGCTCGATCTGATCGTCAACACGCATCTGCATTCGGATCACTGCGGCGGCAATGCGCTGTTGCAGGCTACGTGGCCATGCCGCACGCTGATCCCCTTACCCGAAGCCGATGCCGTGCGCGACTGGGATCAAACGCGCCTCACGTTTCGCGCCACTGGTCAAACCTGCGAGCGCTTCGGCTTCACCGGCACCCTCACTCCCGGCGCGCACTTGCGGCTAGGCGCGCTCGACTGGCAGGTACTCGGCGCGCCCGGCCACGATCCGCATTCGCTGATGCTCTATTGCGCGGACGAACGCTTGCTGATCAGCGCGGACGCGCTGTGGGAAAACGGCTTCGGCGTGATCTTTCCCGAACTCGAAGGCGAGAGCGGCTTCGCCGAGCAGCAGGCCGTGCTCGACATGATCGCGACACTCGACGTGCGCGTCGTCATCCCTGGCCACGGCGCGCCGTTCACGCAGGTCGAAGCGGCGCTCGAACGCGCGATGTCGCGCGTCGCCTGGTTGCGCGCCGATCCCGCGCGCAACGCAAGGAACGCGCTGAAGGTTCTGATCGTATTCAAGCTGCTCGACGTCCGCGAGATGAATGTCGACACGCTGCTGCGCATGCTCGACGACGCGGACGTGATGCGCGCCGCCGCGTCGATGCTGAAGCCGCGCGGCGAGTGGCCCGCTTTGCTGAAGGGAATGATCGGGGAACTGGCTGCGAACGGTGGTCCGCTCGAAGTGGACGGCACGCGCATCCTCGCGCGGCGTTGAACGCAAAACCGTTCCCACAAAAAGAAAACCGCTCGACGAAGCGAGCGGCGGAACATCTTTGTGGACGTGATCAGCGTCGCAATCAATGATACGCGTACGGTTTTTTACAACGCATCGGTGATTTCCCTACAGAATTTTGACACCATATTTTACAAGTGCAACTTTACTCGGGAATCCGTAGTGATTTCCGATCGAATCTCACGTCGACATCACGTGGACGATAAGCGCTTCTTCTGCGGCACGATCCGCCACCCGAGGTTGACGCCCGCCGCCGCCAGCAGAATCAGCGCGGCACCGAACACCTGAATCCACGCGAGCGTCTGTCCGAACGCAATCCGATCGACGATGATCGCGACCACCGGATAAATGAACGACAACGCGCCCGTCATCGACGTCGGCAGCTTCTGGATCGCGCCATACAGCAGTACGTACATGAGACCGGTGTGGACGACGCCGAGCACGACCAGTTCGAGCCACTGCACGCCGCTTGCCGGCAACGCGTCGAAGCGCACGAACGGCGCGAGCAACAGCACGCCGAGCGATACCTGGATCAGCGCAAGCAGATGCGGTGGTGTGCCCTTCAACCGCTTCGTGATGATCGACGACACCGCGTACATTGCCGCCGCGCCGACCGCATAGGCGACGCCGATCAGATACTGTCCCGGCACCGCGAGCACCGCCGGCTCGACCTTCACGACGAACACGAGCCCAACGAAGGCAACCACGAGCCACGCGAGCGTCGATGCGCTGATGCGCTCGCGAAACACCAGCGCGCCGAGCCCGACCAGCATGAACGGCTGGGTGTTGTAAACGGCCGTCGCCATCGAAATCGACGCACGCGAATACGCGGCGAACAGCAACACCCAGTTCACGACGATCGCCGCGCCGCCCAGTAGCGCGAGGCCGAGCATCTTCCACGAGAACAGCTCGCGGCGAAACAGGCCGAGCACGGCACATACGAGCGCGAGCGTGGCGCCGCCGAAGATGCAGCGGAAAAACACTACGTTAAAAGGACTTTGCTGCGACGACACGACGAGCCAGCCGATCGTGCCCGACATCAGCATCGCGATGCTCATCTCTGCCGCGCCGCGGCGGATGTCGCTGGACGAACTGGTCGAGGTCGTCGCTGGAGCTTTGTTTGAAGCCATGATTCGATCCCGGATTGATGCCTGTATGACTTCAGTCTAATTAATCCGCCCGCGCGAATATATGATTAAACTTAAGTGTTGCCACGCTTTCACCTCATAAACGAAGGCCATCATGAGCAAACGCCTTGCATCGATCGCGCCGGTCGCACTCGACGACACCGACCGCGCGCTGCTCGCCGCGCTCGCACAGGATGCGCGTCAGCCGGTCAGCGAACTCGCGCGCGTCGTCGGCTTGTCGGCCCCGAGCACGGCCGAACGCGTGCGACGGCTCGAAGCGCAGGGCGTGATCGAGCGCTTCACGGTGCAGATCGATCCGCGCGCGCTCGGCTTCACGCTGCAGGCGATCGTGCGCGTGAAGCCGCTGCCGGGCCAACTGCATCTGGTTGAGGACGTGATCCGGCGCATTCCGGAGTTCGTCGAATGTGACAAGGTGACCGGCGACGATTGCTTCATCTGCCGCCTTTACCTGCATTCGATCGAGCAACTCGACGAGATCCTGTCGAAAGTGACCGAGCGCGCGGAGACCAGCACCGCGATCGTCAAGTCGACGCCGGTCGCGCGCCGGCTGCCGCCGCTCGGCTAGGGAAGGTCAAACGAAGGCCGCAAGTAGCGGCCCATCGCTCATTGTTCGACCGCTTCGAAAAACGACAGCATCTCGGCGACCAGTTCGTCCGGCGCTTCCTCGGGCAGATAGTGCCCGCACGATAGCGCGCGGCCGCTCACGTCGCGCGCGACATGCCGCCATTCTTCGAGCGCATCGAAGCACTTCTCGATCACGCCCTTGTCGCCCCACAGCACGCGCAGCGGACAACCGATCTTGTTGCCGCGCTCGATATCGGCGCGATCGTGTTCGAGGTCGATGCTGGCCGACGCGCGATAGTCCTCGCACATCGCATGCACGGCGCCCGGTTGCGCGAGCGCCGCACGATAGGCGTCGAGCGCGGCGGGGTCGAACGGTGCGAGGCCCGCGTGACGACCGCCCATCACCGAGTCGACATAGGCGGCCGGATTCGCGCCGATCAGCGTTTCGGGCAGCGGCTCGGGCTGGATCAGGAAGAACCAGTGGAAGTAATGCGTCGCGAACGTGCGGTCGGTGGCTTCGTACATCGCGAGCGTCGGCGCGATATCGAGCAGCATCAGACGCTCCACGGCGTCGGCGTGATCGAGCGCCATCCGGTGCGCGACGCGCGCGCCGCGATCGTGCGCGCAGACGAGGAAGCGCTCGAAGCCGAAGTGACGCATCACGGCGACCTGGTCGGCGGCCATCACGCGTTTCGAATACGGCGTGTGCTCGGCATCGCTCAGTGGTTTGCCTGACGCGCCGTAGCCGCGCAGATCGGTCGCGATCACCGTGAAGTGCCGCGCGAGCGGCGCGGCGCAGCGTTCCCAGATCAGATGCGATTGCGGATGGCCGTGCAGCAGCAGCAGAGGCGGCCCGGCGCCGCCCTTCACTCCGAAAATATCGACATCGCCCACGGCGACGCGAAAAGGCGTGAAATTCTCGAAGGCCATGACGTCTCGTTGGTCGTTTGGGGTCTGTGCATTGTAGAAGGCCGACGGGTCCGCGTGAGGTGGGAAAACCCACGCAAGCATGGAACCTGAATACTCCTTCGAACGGTTCCAAACGCGCCTGCCGCGCGCGCGGCGCGCGCTTCGCCTATAATCGAACGATCGTTCTTAAATATTTGGAGCGGCTTCGGCGTCTGCCGCTAAACTCATCTATCGCCGGGCGCACGTCGCACCGGTTGGCTCAATCTGGAGACTCGCACCATGGCATTGCCCGCCGTTCTGCAAAACCTCGCGCTGCCCGTCGTCGCTTCGCCGATGTTCATCGTCAGCTATCCTGAACTCGTGCTGGCGCAGTGCAAGGCCGGTATCGTCGGTTCGTTCCCGGCCCTCAACGCGCGCCCGGCCGAGCTGCTCGACGAGTGGCTGACGCAGATCCAGGCGCAGCTCGCCGAGCACAAGGCCGCGCACCCGGATGCGGTCATCGGGCCGATCGCGGTCAATCAGATCGTCCATCAGTCGAATGCGCGGCTCGAACACGACGTGCGCGTGTGCGTCGAGCACAAGGTGCCGATCTTCATCACGAGCCTGCGCGCGCCGGCGCGCGAGATCATCGATGCGGTGCATAGCTATGGCGGCATCGTGCTGCACGACGTGATCAATCTGCGCCATGCGCAGAAGGCGCTGGAAGCCGGCGTCGACGGGCTGATCCTCGTCGCGTCGGGCGCGGGCGGCCACGCGGGCACCACCTCGCCGTTCGCGCTGGTCGGCGAGGTGCGGCGCATTTTCGACGGCCCGATCGTGCTGTCGGGTTCGATCGCGAACGGCGGCTCGATCCTCGCCGCACAGGCGATGGGCGCGGACCTCGCGTATATGGGCACGCGCTTCATCGCGACCAAAGAAGCGCACGCGGTCGACAGCTACAAGCAGGCGATCATCAACGCGAAGGCGTCGGACATCATCTACACGAACCTGTTCACCGGCGTGCATGGCAACTACATCCGCGAGAGCATCCTGAACGCGGGGCTCGACCCGGACGCACTGCCCGAATCGGACAAGACCAAGATGAACTTCGGCAGCGACAAAGCGAAGGCGTGGAAGGACATCTGGGGCGCGGGTCAGGGCGTCGGCCTGATGGACGACGTGCCGGACGTCGCCGAACTCGTGCAGCGTCTGAAGCAGGAATACGACGACGCGAAGGCTCGCCTGGGCATCGCGCGCTGAGGCAGCGAACGGGGCGGGCCGCCCCGCCCCCTCGTCCTACATATTGCGCCGATACTGCCCGCCCACTTCAAAGAGCGCGTGAGTGATCTGCCCGAGCGAACACACGCGCACCACGTCCATCAGCACTGCGAATACGTTGCCGTCATCGATCACCGCGCGCTTCAGGCGTTCGAGCGCTTCAGGCGCGGCGTCGCGGTGGCGCGCCTGAAAGTCGCGCAGCCGCCGCAACTGACTCTGCTTTTCCGCATCGGTGGAACGCGCCAGCACCAAGGGCCGCGGCGCTTCATGCGGATGCGCGCTCAGGAACGTGTTCACGCCGACGATCGGATACGAGCCATCATGCTTGCGGTGCTCGTACAGCATCGACTCGTCCTGAATCCGTCCGCGCTGATAGCCGGTTTCCATCGCGCCGAGCACGCCGCCGCGCTCTGTCAGCCGCTCGAACTCGGCGAGCACCGCTTCCTCGACCAGATCGGTCAGTTCGTCGATCACGAAGCTGCCCTGATTCGGATTCTGGTTCTTCGCGAGTCCCCATTCGCGATTGATGATCAGCTGGATCGCGACCGCGCGGCGCACCGATTCCTCGGTCGGCGTCGTGATCGCTTCATCGAACGCATTGGTGTGCAGTGAGTTGCAGTTATCGTAGATCGCGATCAGCGCCTGCAACGTCGTGCGGATATCGTTGAAATCGATCTCCTGCGCGTGCAGGCTGCGGCCCGACGTCTGCACGTGATACTTGAGCTTCTGGCTACGCTCGTTCGCGCCATAGCGCTCGCGCATCGCGATCGCCCAGATGCGTCGCGCGACGCGGCCGAGCACCGTGTACTCCGGGTCCATGCCGTTCGAGAAGAAGAACGACAGATTCGGCGCGAAGTCGTCGATCGACATGCCGCGCGCGAGATACGCCTCGACGTACGTAAAGCCGTTCGCGAGCGTATACGCGAGCTGCGAGATCGGGTTCGCGCCGGCCTCGGCGATGTGATAGCCGGAGATCGACACCGAATAGAAATTGCGCACGCCGTGTTCGACGAAATACGCCTGGATGTCGCCCATCACCTTCAGGCTGAATTCGGTCGAGAAGATGCAAGTGTTCTGCCCCTGGTCTTCCTTCAGGATGTCGGCCTGCACGGTGCCGCGCACGTTTTCGAGCGCGGCGCGGCGGGTTGCGGCGAGTTCGGCTTCGGTGAGCGGGCGGCCTTGCTGTTGCTCTTTCAAAGCAATCTGCTGGTCGATCGCGACGTTGAAGAACATCGCGAGGATCGTCGGCGCTGGGCCGTTGATCGTCATCGACACCGAGGTTTCCGGCGAGCACAGATCGAAACCGTCGTAGAGCGTCTTCATGTCGTCGAGCGTCGCGACCGACACGCCCGAATTGCCGACCTTGCCGTAGATGTCCGGGCGTTCGTGCGGCTCCTCGCCGTACAGCGTCACCGAGTCGAACGCGGTGGAGAGCCGCTTGGCCGGCATGCCTTGCGACAGCAGCTTGAAGCGGCGATTGGTGCGCTGCGGATCGCCCTCGCCCGCGAACATGCGCGTCGGGTCCTCGTTCTCGCGGCGAAACGGAAACACGCCGGCCGTGAACGGAAAATAGCCGGGCAGATTGTCGAGCATCAGCCAGCGAAGGATCTCGCCGTGATCGACGAATTTCGGCAGCGAGACTTTGCGGACTTCGGAGCCGGACAGCGTCGTGACCGTCAGCGCGGTGCGGATTTCGCGCTCGCGGATGCGCACCACGTGCTCGTCGCCGGCATAGGCGGCCACCGTTTGCGGCCAAGCGTCGAGCAGCTTGCGTTCGTGCTCGCCGAGTGCGGCGCCGCGTTGCTCGATCAGCGGGTCGAGCGACGCAGCGTCGCCGCCCGCCTCGCCGAGCATGCGGCGCGTCTCGACGAGCTGCCAGCGCTCGCGTGCAATTTGCGCCTGCGCGTCGGCCCGCGCCCGATAGCCGCGCACCGTCAGCGCGATATCGGCCAGATAGCGCACGCGTGCGGGTGGCACGATCGCATGCAGGTTGCTCGAAAAGCGCAGACCGGCGGGCGCGGTGAGCCGTGCGCCGCCCTCGCGCAGGCCGTGGGTGCGCAACGCATCGGCGATGTGCCGGTACAGCGCGGTCACGCCATCGTCGTTGAAACGTGACGCGATCGTGCCGAACACCGGCATCGCGCCGGGCGGTGTCGCGAAGTCCGCGCGGTTGCGCTGCACCTGCTTCGCGACATCGCGCAGCGCATCCTGCGCACCTTTGCGATCGAACTTGTTGATCGCGACGAAGCTCGCGAAGTCGAGCATGTCGATCTTCTCGAGCTGGCTCGCGGCGCCGAACTCCGGCGTCATCACGTACAGCGATTCGTCGACGAACGGCACGATCGCCGCGTCGCCCTGGCCGATCCCCGACGTCTCGACGACGATCAGATCGAAGCCCGCGGCCTTGCACAGCATCAGCGCGGCGGGCAGTGAATCGGAGAGTTCGGTCGATGCTTCGCGCGTCGCCATCGAGCGCATGTAGACACGGTCGCCACCGCCCCAATCGCCGATCGCGTTCATGCGGATGCGGTCACCAAGCAGCGCGCCGCCGGACTTGCGGCGCGATGGATCGATCGCAAGCACGGCGATGCTCAGCGTGTCGCCGTGCTCGAGCCGGAAGCGGCGGATCAGCTCGTCGGTCAACGACGACTTGCCCGCGCCGCCGGTGCCGGTGATGCCGAGCACGGGAATCCGCGTCGCCTGCGCGAGCGTCGCTAGCTGGTCGCGCGCAGCGGCGTCGACGGCGTTCGTTTCGAAGGCGCTGATCAACTGCGCGAGGCGGCGAAAGATCGGCGCGGCGGGATCGGCAGGCTGTGAACCAGGCGCGGCGTCGGCGCGCGACGCATCGGCATCACCGCGATGCGATAACGGCTGCGCGGCCAGCTCGGCGAGCCATTCGTGCACCGGCGTCGGCTGAGCCGCCTCGGCCGCGCGCGCGCCTTCGATGCAGCGCGCGATCATGTCGTCGATCATGCCTTGCAGGCCGAGCCGCTGGCCGTCGTGCGGCGAGTATATTTTTTCGACGCCATCGCGTTCGAGCGCGGCAATTTCCTCGGGGACGATCACCCCGCCGCCGCCGCCGAACACCTTGATGCGCTCGCCGCCGCCCGCACGCAGCAATTCGAGGAGGTAGCGGAAGTATTCGTTGTGGCCGCCCTGGTAGCTCGATACGGCGACGCCGTCAGCGTCCTCGTTGAGCGCGGCGGTCGCGACTTCGGCGACGGAGCGGTTGTGGCCGAGGTGGATCACCTCGACGCCGCTCGCCTGCAGGATGCGCCGCATGATGTTGATCGATGCGTCGTGGCCGTCGAACAATGCGGCGGCGGTGACGAAGCGCAAGCGCCGGCCCGAGGGCAGCTCGTGGCTGTCGGCACGCTGCGGCGCGGACAGATCGGTCATGTCTCCCCCGGATCATTTAACTGATGGGTGTTGACAGTCAGTATATAGAAACGGGGTAAGACGGCGGCGGCACGCGGGGCGCGCGGTTCGGGGCGGTCCGGGGCGGTTTGCCGGTGGCCAGCTAGCGCACCGCCAACGCCCTGATCTCGTCCAGCGACGGCCACAGCGATTGGTTCGCGAACCGCGCCACCAGAAAATCGACGAACGAGCGCACCTTGGCCGACAGATGTCGACGGCTCGTGTAGATCACGTGGATCGGCAACTCGCGCGGCGGCACTTCGTCGACGAGCAGCGGCACGATCCGCCCCTCGGCGAGATCACTGCCGATCACCTCGGTGCCCAGCGTCGCGATGCCCGCACCGTGCAGCACGACCACGCGCAGCGCCTCGAGCTGATTGACGATCAGGTTGCCCGACTGACGCACGCGCGAGGCCGCGTCGCCGGTCGCGACTTCGAGCGCCGACACGCCCGCGTACTGCAGATAGTTGTGGCGCGCGAGATCGGCGACGCTCTTCGGCGTGCCGTGCTTGCGCAGATAGGCCGGCGACGCGCACAGCACCAGATGCGCGGTCGCGATCTGCCGCGCGATCAGGGAGGACGACTTGAGCCCGCCAGGCGACGCGCGGATCGCGACGTCGAAGCCCTCGTCGATCAGCTCGACGACGCGGTCGGACAGCGTCATGTCGACGGTCACTTGCGGATACTGCGCGGCGTAGTCCGCGACCGCCGCCATCACGTGACTGAGGCCGAACGCCGACAGCGACGATACCCGCAGCCGCCCGTGCGGCACGACGCTCGCCGCGCCGACCGCCTGGCCGGCTTCGTCGAGCTCCGTCAGCGCCTGGCTCAGCCGCTCGTAGTATTCGCGGCCCGCTTCGGTCGGGGCGACGCGTCGCGTGGTGCGGTTCAGGAGCCGCGCGCCGAGCTGCTGCTCCAGATGCATCACGTGCTTGCTCGCCATCGCCGCCGACATCTCCATCTTCTCCGCCGCGCCGACGAAGCTGCCGGCTTCGACCACGTGGCGAAACACTTTCATGCTGACGAGGGTGTCCATCTCAGTCGCTCGCTTCAGGAATCAATCGGCGCCATTTTGCCGGGTTTATCAAAGGAAAGGCAGTAAACGCCGGTATTCGACTGCGCTGAAAACGACAAAGCCCGCGTTCGGGCGGAACGCGGGCTTTGTGGTGAAACCGTAGGCCGAGATCAGAACTTGGCGCGCAATCCGGCGCCGTACGTGTTGCCGCTCGACTGCCCCGTAATGTGGTCATACAGGTAGGCCGCGTAGACGTCCGTGCGCTTGGACAGCGGATAGTCGTAGCCGACCGCCGCCGTCTGGCGCGTCTGGTTCGAGCCGCCGCCGTTACGCGAATACGCATACGACGCCATCACCGAGCCCGGCCCGAACGGCACCGTGACACCGCCCTGTCCGGTGTTCACGTGCCAGCTCGTGACCTGCTGGTTGTTGTACGTGTACATGTACTGGCCGTACAGCTTGACGAACTTCAGGTCGTACGACACGCCCGCCTGCGCGACGCTCTGGCTGCGCAGACCCGGCACGCCCGAGGTCTCGAAGCTGCCGAGATCGCCCGGCACGTTGTTGAAGTTCACGTACTGATACACCGCGGTCGCGGCGAACGGGCCGTGGAAGTACAGCACCTGGCCGCTCCACTTCTTCGCGCCGTTCTGGGTCGTGTTGCCGAGGGCATACATCGCCGTCGCCGACAGGCCGTTGAAGTTCGGCGTCGCATACGACACCGCGTTATTCCAGCCCGAGTCGCCGGTCACGCCCTGGTCGGTCGAGTAGGTCGGGAACGTGCCGAGGCCGAGGTACACGTGATACACCATCGGCGAGAACACGTACGAATCGATGAACGGGTTGAACAGGATCGTCGACACGAACAGCGGCGTGGTCAGACGGCCGGCGGTCACCGTGCCGTACGGCGATTCGATGCCGACGTAGGCGTTACGCGAGAACGTCGTGTCGCCCGTGAAGCGGCCGAACTCGCCGGTCTGCGCGCGGAAGAAGCCTTCGATCGTGAAGATCGCCTTATAGCCGTTGCCCAGATCCTCGGCCCCCTTGAAGCCCCAGTACGACGTCGACATGCCGCCGCCCGACACCACCACCGCGGTCTTGCCGCCCGGAAACTTCTGCGAGCCGACCCATTCGTCGACCTGGCCGTAGAGCTGCACGCTCGACTGAGCGAACGCCGACGAGGCGCTAGCCAGCACGGCGACGCATGCGACGGCTTTGAGGGTAGTCTTCAGCGCGGTGCTGAGGCTTCTGTTCATGGATTCTCCAATCTTTGTCAAAAATGAGTGTGGCTGTGCGAAAAGTGGGGCGCTCGCGCGAATCGTTGTTGTTGTCCGTTCGACCGTCGAGCCGATCTGGGCTGGACCATCTTTGCGGATCATTTTTATGAACAAAAATATCGCTGCTTATTGCAGGTATATCGGTCTGATTAGCTTGGTCGGATATCGGCTTGATAGGACGCTTCGACGGAACCGCCCTGGGCGGTTCGAACGCAATGCGGCATGCGGCGAACGGCGCGCCACAGCGCGCTTGAATGCTTTAAATGACAGGCCGATGACGCGACGCAGCAGAATGCCAGGATTTGACGCTGACCGGAACTTCGACGCCGTATGTTTTCAAAAAAGTGTGGCGTCGAAACGTCAGATTCGGGACTCGGGCGCGGAGGAAGGCGCACGAAGCTGCGCGGAGGATCGTGGGAGGGGATCTGGAGAATGGGTTCCGCGAGCGCGGTTTCGGCGCTGCGGTGGTTCGCGTGGAAGTGAAGTCAGCGGCGCGCTCACCCGCTCCGGTCGCGTGCAGCTTGCCCGGGATGACGCGAAACGATGAGGTAAATCGCGCTCAGCTAATTACGGTAAGGCGAACCTTCAGGAGGCCGCGGATCGTCGGCTGGGCGTTGCATCGGGCGCGCTGCGCCGCGCTCTTCGTTGTAGCGGGCGACGTCGGCGCGGATCGAGCCGTTACGCATCGGCGGCATGTTGGGCGGGGGGTGCGGCACCGGACGCGAATCCGCGCTGACCGGCGTGATCGCGCCGGCATAGCCGGACGGATCGCCAATACGGCGCATGCCGGACTTGTAGCCGCCGAAGCCATAGCCGAAATTGGCGTTCGCGATATTCGGGTTGCCGCGTTGCGCGCGCGAGTCGCGAGAAGCCATCGCATTGTGCGAAGCGTGAGGAGCAAGCGCGCCGCCCACAGCGGCACCGCCGCCATGTGGCACAACCAGCCCTTTTGCATAGGCGAACGAACACAGCACGGCGATGACCGCGCCCCACGCCCAGTGCCTCGCTCTCGACAACCCGTCCACCTTATGACTCTCACGCCCGAATACTTGCCTGAAATCCACCGTTCGAGCTGCGATGGACTTGTTGCGGGAAGGAAAAAAGCGCCGCGTTCCTGCCGCGGCGCAGGGCATCCCTGCGGCCTTTGAACGGGTAATTTATGGTTGCCGGCAGAGGGTGTCGAGCCAAAAAGTGTTAGGTCTCGTCGGTGGATGTAACACCTTGTTACTGCGACATTTTTCTGCGGCGCAGCGCCTGCGCGGGCGCGCCGCGAGGCCTTGCTGGCAGGCGTTTTTACCCGCGCCGTGCAAGCTCCGTTTGTTGCAAATAAACGCCGCTCGCAGCGTCAATGGTTAAACGGTTTGTCGCGAAGAAGCACCTCGCCAATACTGAAATCTGCCGCGTCACATGGATGGGGTGATGTACGGCCGGGCGAGCCAATGCGCAAACTTCATTAATCGATTCGGCAAATGAATTTGCGTTTTCAATCGACTTTCGACAACAATAGCCGCTTTCCATTGCCACAGACCGCGCCCTGACTGGCGCATCGCGTGCTCATACCGCGTCATTGAATCGAGATTCCGACATGCCCCGCCCGAAATTCCTGCCCGATAACTTCACCCTGTGTCTCGTGGGCACCGTGATCCTCGCCAGCTTCCTGCCCGTTCACGGGCAAGCCGCCTTGGGGTTCGACTGGGTGACGAACATCGCGGTCGGCCTGCTGTTCTTCCTGCACGGCGCCAAGCTGTCACGCGAGGCGATCATTGCGGGCGTGACGCACTGGCGCCTTCACCTCGTGGTGCTGCTCAGCACGTTCGCGCTGTTTCCGCTGCTCGGCCTCGCGCTTAAACCGGTCCTTTCGCCGCTGGTCACTCCGTCGCTCTATGCCGGCGTCCTCTTCCTCTGCACGCTGCCATCGACGGTCCAGTCGTCGATTGCGTTCACGTCCATTGCCAAGGGCAACGTGCCGGCCGCGGTGTGCAGCGCGTCCGCGTCGAGCCTGCTCGGCATCTTCGTCACCCCAGCACTCGTCAGCCTCATCGTCACGAATCAGGCGGCTAGCGGCGGCACCTCGCCGTGGCATACGATCGGCAACATCGTGCTGCAACTGCTGGTGCCGTTCATCGCCGGCCAGTTGCTGCGCCCGCTGATCGGCAAGTGGATCGAGAAGAACCGCAGCGTGCTGAAGTTCGTCGACCAGGGCTCGATCCTGCTCGTCGTATACGGCGCGTTCAGCGAGGCCGTGACCGAAGGCCTGTGGCATCAGATTCCGTTGTCCGCGCTCGGTGGCCTCGTCGTGGTGAGCGTCGTGCTGCTCGCGCTCGCGCTGGCCGCGACGATCTTCGCGAGCAAGCGGCTCGGCTTCAACCGTGCGGACCAGATCACGATCATCTTCTGCGGCTCGAAGAAGAGCCTGGCCGCCGGCGTGCCGATGGCCAAGGTGATCTTCGCGTCGCACGCGGTCGGCGCCGTGGTGCTCCCGCTGATGCTGTTCCACCAGATCCAGCTGATGGTCTGCGCCGCGCTCGCACAGCGCTGGGGCGCCCGTGACATCAGCGGCGAGAGCGAGGCTGCGACGCGGCAACCGGCCGCCGCCGTCGCGCGCCGTTGAAAATACGCGCAATGCAAACAGGACAACCATAAGCGCCCTCCCTGAGCGTCGTTTTGATCGTGTGAACCAAGCCGCCTTCGGGCGGCTTTTTCTTTTGGCTTTTCATTGGCCTTTTCGTTATTTCACGCGCAAACGCTCTCGCTGTCGCCTCGGCCGGATGGCATAGGACGATTCCAGATGTGCCTCGAAAACGGCGGCCCGGCTACTGTTTAGTCATTTTTACTAAACACGCAAAATGCAAACAATTCCATTGAATACGGGTATTTACCTGTGTCACATGGACGTCTTTCGGCCTGTTTTAGCGGCGTTTTACTATACAATCGCCCGACCTGAACCCGTGATGCCGCGCCTTGCGTGGCAGCTTCATCCGATGGCCACAACCATCCGCGACGTCGCCCGCGCAGCCAGCGTTTCGATCGGCACCGTATCGCGCGCGCTCAAAAATCAGCCGGGCCTTTCCGAGGCCACGCGCGAACGCGTCGTCGAGGCAGCGCGCCAGCTCGGCTACGATCCCGCGCAGTTGCGTCCGCGCATCCGCCGCCTGACCTTCCTGCTGCATCGTCAGCACAATAACTTCGCCGCAAGTCCGTTCTTCTCGCACGTGCTGCACGGCGTCGAAGACGCGTGCCGCGAGCGCGGCATCGTGCCTTCGGTGCTGACCGCCGGGCCGACCGAGGACGTGATTCACCAGATGCGCCTGCACGCGCCCGACGCCGTCGCGATCGCCGGCTTCGTCGAGCCAGAAACGCTCGCCACGCTGGTCGCGATGCAGCGCCCGCTGGTGCTGATCGATCTATGGTCGCCGGGCCTGCGCTCGGTGAATCTCGACAACGCCGCCGGCGCGACGCTCGCGATGCGCCATCTATTCGAGCAGCAGCGCAAGCGCGTCGCGTTCATCGGCGGCTCGCTCGCGCACTTCAGCATCGCCGAGCGCGCGCTCGGCTACCGGCGCGCGTTCTTCGAAGCGGGGCTGCTGTTCGACCCGTCGCTCGAAATGAACATCGACGCCGGGCTCGATCCCGACACCGGCGCCGCGCGCGCGATGCAGCG
>ABYL01000042.1 GCA_000173575.1 Burkholderia sp. H160
GTGGATATTGAACCGCAACGGCATAGTGCCGGACGATGCGCATCTCGACGCGCATTCGCTGGCGGCCATCCGCATGCCGAACCGGGATGGCTTCGTGCCGGACCCGCGACCGGGCAGGCTTTGACAGGCGTTTGCCGGCGGGCGTGGGCTTGGCACCTCGCTCGCCGGCGCGCCTTCTTCAGGAAGCGGCCGCCGCGAGTTCGCCGCGCTCCGGAGCCTTCTGCGTGTGGCGATTGACCGGACGCGGCAGCCCCAGATGCTCGCGCAGCGTGCGGCCCGCGTACTCGGTGCGAAAGAGTCCACGGCGCTGCAATTCCGGCACGACGGTATCGGCGAATTCGCTGAGCCCGCCCGGCAGCCACGGCGACATGATGTTGAAGCCGTCCGCGCCTTCCTCTTCGAACCATTGCTGTAATTGGTCCGCGATGCTCTGCGGCGTGCCGATCACCTGCTGATGTCCGCGCGCGCCCGCGATGCGCAGATACAGGTCGCGGATCGTCAGATTGTCGCGCCGCGCGAGGTCGAGCAATAGCCGTTGCCGGCTCTTGCCGCCATTGGTTTCGGGCAGATCCGGCACGGGGCCGTCGAGCGGGTACTGCGACAGGTCGATGCCACCCGACATCTTCGACAGCAACGCGAGCCCGACCGTTGGATCGATCAGCTCCTGCAACGCGTCGAACTTGTCGCGCGCTTCCTGCTGCGTTTTGCCGATCACCGGGAAGATGCCCGGCATGATCTTTAGATGCTCCGGCGCGCGTCCATAGCGCGCGAGTCGTCCTTTGACGTCGCGGTAGAACTGCTGCGCTTCGTCGAGCGTTTGATGCGCGACGAAAATCACCTCGGCCGTTTGCGCGGCCAGCTCGCGCCCGGCTTCCGACGCGCCCGCCTGCACGACGACCGGCCAGCCCTGCGGCGAGCGCGCGACGTTCAACGGACCGCGCACGCTGAAGTGCTTGCCGCGATGGCCGAGCACGTGCAGCTTGTCGGCGTCGAAATAGATGCCGCTCGCCTTGTCGCGCACGAAAGCATCGTCTTCCCAACTGTCCCACAGACCCGCGACCACGTCGTAGAACTCTTTCGCGCGCTCGTAGCGCACCGCGTGATCGAGGTGCCTTTCGAGGCTGAAGTTGTGCGCCTCCGTTTCCGTGCTGGACGTGACGAGGTTCCAGCCCGAGCGGCCGCCGCTCAGATGATCGAGCGACGCGAATTTGCGCGCGACGTTGTACGGCTCGTTGAAGCTGGTCGACACGGTTGCGATCAGCCCGATACGGTCCGTCACAACCGACAGCGCGGAGAGCAGCGTCAACGGCTCGAAGTGATCGGCGCGCGCGGTGCGCGAGAGCGACGGCAGATGCGTGTCGCGCACGCTGACGCTGTCCGCGAAAAAGATCGCGTCGAATTTGGCCCGCTCGGCGATGCGCGCGAGTTGCGCGTAGTGCGCGAAATCGAGGCCGCCCGCCGCATGCGTGTCGGGATGACGCCACGCGGCGATGTGATGGCCCGTCTCCATCAGGAACGCACCGAGGCTCATCTGTCGTTTGTGTTGTGATGCTGCACTCACTGCTGGCTCCTTGTGAGAGACGTTGAGGGAAGGCGGTTGCTATCGCGGGCGGAATCACCCCGCGTTCTCGGCACGCTCGGAGAAATCCGCGAGGATCTGCTCGCGCAATCGCACGAAGCGCGGGTCGCTGCGCTCGCGCGGCCGCGGCAAGCCGACATGCGTAATCCGCTTGATGCGACCAGGGCGCGGCGCCATCGTCACCACGCGATCGCCGAGATGAATCGCTTCGTCGACGTCGTGCGTGACGAGGATCATCGTGATGCGTTCGCTTTCCCAGATCCGTTGCAGCTCGTTTTGCAGACGCGCGCGGGTGAGGGCATCGAGCGCGCCGAACGGTTCGTCGAGCAACAGCACTCGCGGGCGATTCACGAGCCCGCGCGCGATCGCCACGCGCTGCGCCATGCCGCCCGACAGCTGATGCGGATACGCATGCTCGAAGCCTTGCAGGCCGACGAGCCCGACGTGCTCGGCCACCGCGTCGCGCTTCTGTTGCGGCGAGAGCGGCGCGTTGCGCAGCGCGGCGAGGATGTTCTGCGACGCCGTCAGCCAGGGAAACAGCCGGTGATCCTGGAACACGATGCCACGTTCGAGTGACGTATCGCGCACGCGCTCGCCGTCGACGCTGATATCACCGCGATAGTCGGTGTCGAGACCGGCGACGAGGCGCAGCAGCGTGGACTTGCCGCAGCCACTTGCACCGAGCACGCTGATGAATTCGCCCGCCGCGATGTCGAGTGAGATGTCGTCGAGCACGAGCAGGTCGTCGTCCGCATCGCGTTGGCGCGCATAGCGCTTGCTGACGCCGCGAATGCGGATGCCTTTGGAAACCGTGGTGGTCATGAGTTCGCCTCCTGTTGATGAGCCGCTTGACTGACGATCCACCTCATGCGACGGCGCGTTCGCGCGGCGCACCGCTGCGGCGCGCTATCACGCGTCGCTCGACGCCTCGGGCGAGCGCATTGAGTGCCCAGCCCGTCAGTCCGACGACGATGATGCCGAACAGCACGAGGTCCATCCTGAACTGCTCGCTGCCGTCGATCAGAGTGTTGCCGATGCCGCTGCCCGCGACCAGCAGATACTCGGCGCCGAGCGTAGCGAGCCACGAATAGATGAGCCCTAGGTAGAGGCCCGTGAAGATCGTCGGCAACGCGGCGGGCAGGATCACGTAGCGGATCAACTGGATGCGTGAGTAGCGCAACGCACGCGCGACCTCGATGTAGGAGCGCGGCACCGCGTGGATGCCGTCGCAGGTATGTGCCGCGACGGGGAGCAACGCCGCGAGCGACAGGAAAACGACTTTCGCCATATCGCCGAGGCCGAACCAGACGGAGATTAGCGGGATCCACGCGAACAGCGAGATCTGCTTGAACGTGTCGAAGCTCGGGCCGATCAACCGAGTCGCGATGCGCGAGAGTCCTAGCACCGAGCCCAGCAGCAGGCCGCCCACCGTACCGATGATAAAACCGCTCGCCTCGCGCGCCAGCGAAGCCGACAGCGCGCGCAGCAACGCGCCGCTTTCGATCTGCTGCCACGCGGTATGCGCGACATCGGCTGGGCTCACGAGCAGGCCGCTCTTGACGAGACGTAACGCCGACACGAGCCACCATAGCGCGAACAACACGAGCGGCAGCACGAGCCCGCGCCAGTTGACGGCGGCCAGAAGGGTCCTGAGCGCTGCCACGCGAGTCGGCCTGGCGGGCGCTTCGCAACTGCATGGTGGCGGAGCGCTTCTGAGTGGCTCGAAGAAGCGGCGCAGCGCATCGGAAGCAGGGGGGCGTGCCATGTCGGAGTCCCGAAACGAGGCGCCTACTCGCGAAACGCCGAAGGTTGGCCGCGCCGCAGCCGCGCTTCGAGCGCATCGAGCAGACAGTTGATCGCAAAGCCGATCGCGCCGACGATCACGACGGACGCCATGACCAGATCGAGTTGAAAGAGTTGTCGCCCATAGACGATCAGATAGCCGAGCCCTTCTGACGAGGCCACCAGTTCGACGACGACCAGCGCGAGCCACGCTTTCGTGAACGCGAGCCGCACGCCGGTGGCGAGCGTCGGCACGGCGGCCGGCAGCACCACGTAGGCGATGCGCTGCCAGCGGCCATAGCCGAACACGCGCGCGGCTTCATCGAGCGCGGCGGGGGTCTGGCGAAAACCCTGCATCGTGCTCAACGTGACGGGCACGAGCGCGGCATGCGCGATCAGGATGTACTTGAGCGGCTCCCCGACGCCGACGAGCAGCAGCAGAAACGGCAGCCAGCCGAGCACGGGAATCTGCACGAGCGCATTGAAACCCGGCAAGACGTACGCTTCGACGGTGCGCGACAGGCCGAGCGCCGCGCCGATCATGAACCCCGCCAGGGTGCCCGCGCCGAAGCCGAGCAGCACGCGCTGCAGGCTGACGAGCGTGTGGTGCGCGAGGTCGCCGTTGCGCGCGAGATCGTACAGCGTGTCGAACACCATCTGCGGCGGCGGAAGGATTTGCGGCGCGATCCAGCCGCGCTCGCAGCCGATGCTCCAGAGCGCGAACAGCGTGGCGGGCAGCAGCCAGGGCGCGAGATGCCAGCCGACGGCGCGCGCGCGTCGTCGCAGGTTGGCGTTTGCCTGCGCCTTCGCTTCGCTTGCCACCTGCGCTGCGGCTTGCGCCGCGGCGGGGGACCATTCGCCAAGCGCCTTGCTCATCGTCGATCTCCGGTCAGCCGAGGGGTTTGCCTTGCGCGTCGTAGCGCGTCCAGTAGTGATCGAGCGACTGGCTGTGCAACGCGTTGTCGAGATAGCGCGGCTCGAACCAGCCGTCGACGTCGACGGGCTGACGGATCAGCTTGAGCTTCAGCGCATCGCTCGACACGGCTTTGTAGCGCGCGACGATGAACGGATCGATTAGCGGCGAGTTGCGCGACTTCAGCTCCTGATTCGCGAACTCGGCCTGCCATGACGCGTAGCTGACGCCGCTTTTCGCCCACAGCTTGAACAGCGCGTCGCGGTTTGCTTCATCTGACGACCATTGCGCGCCTTTGACGAACACGTTGACGACCCGCTGCACGATGTCGGGATGCGCGCGGTCGAAGTCGTCGAGCACGAGCAGGTGCGATTGCCGCGTGAACTGGGGACCGGCCGTCTGCGATTCGTAGACGATCTTGGCGAGGCCCTGATCGCGCAGCTTGTAGAGGTTATAGTCGTTGACCGACGCGTCGATGCCCTTGGACGACAGCGCCGCGAGCGCGCTAGCCGAATCCAGATTGATCACATGCAGATCTCGCTCGTCGAGCTGGTTGGCGGCGAGCACGTTGTCGGCGACGAGCTGGAGGTTGGTGCCGCGAAAGATCGATACGCGGCGGCCCTTCAGATCCTTGATGTTCTGCACGGGCGAGTCAGGCGGCACGGCGAACTTCACGCCGACACGTACACCCGATTCGAGCAGGATGCGCGTCTTCAATCCGTTCGCGCGGCCGAGCACGGACGGCAGATCACCCTGAAACGCGAAGTCGAGCGACTTGTCGGCAATCGCTTCGTTGACGGCGGGGCCCGCGCCCTTGAAGAAAAGCCATTCGACCTTGATGCCGTCGGCAGCGAATTCCTTTTCGAGCAACTGGAGCTGTTGCACGGTGGCGGCTGGTGAGCCGCCGAAGGTCGGCGGATCGCCGCCGCCTTGGTGCGCGACGCCGATGCGGATCACGGCAGGTTTGTCCGCGTGGGCCTGGGCTACCGTGAAGACCAGTGCCGCGGCGAGCAACGCGGACTTCAGCAGGGAGAGGGTTCGCAGAAAGTTTCGCGGGATTCGATTAGCCATTGATAGGGACGATGCGCAGCGCAGCGCGGCGTGGTCGTGGATTGCTCATTCTTGTCGACGCCCTTCCGTGGGACAAGGAAGCATTGCTGCTATGGATATGCGCGGCGGTGCTTTTCGGACGGAAGAGGCGAACGGTTGCCAAAGTGAGCCGTTGAGACGGATAAATACGTGTCGCAGTGCGGTTTGAGCACGCTGGATAGCGAGGGTGACCGTCTAGGCGAATTCTCATTTCGGGTTGCGTGTTGGAGCGCTGATAAAGTGGCTGCAACTGCCCAAATTGTGTTGAGCGATAGTTCGCGGTCAGCTCACACGGAATAAGCGCTGCCGCGGCCGATCGCAGGCTATGGGGGCCGTAGCCGATACATTGCGCCGACTGGTCGCGGCAGGTTTTAGCCCTACATTGCCGAACTGGCGCTTGACGTCGCGAAAGCCAGAAAATGCGTGTAGATCCCGGATTTAACTTGACATGATTAAGTTCAGCGAAGGTTTGAGCCGTCGGGGTTGCTTCCAGATGTCCGTTCCAGCGCGATTCGCGAAGACACGGTAGGGATAACACCCGTTATCGCGTCAACCCGCGCGCCAGTGTCTGCTCTGTCCATCCCTGTCCGATCCCGTCGCCGGCGAGCGGACCGGGGGGCGGCCGCCTGCCCCCAGCCGCCCGGTCGAGCCATCAAGAGGATCTGACGGGACGGTCCCAAGAGAGCAGTTCGGCCCACTCCATATTGCAGTGCCCGGGAAACCTGCCGTCGGATTGGCTGCATGACTCCGAAACATGACGGACGAGCTGCGCACACAGTTCGGCCTTATGTGAAGCTTTACATGAGGCCGAACTCTGCTCCTTCAAACGCGGTGTTGGATGGCCGTAACGTCCCGGACAGCCGCCCTTGAAACAGCGGAGGGGAGGCCGTCTGTTGATCGGCAATGCGCCAAAGTATCGCAAGCTGGCCCCTGTCTGTGCTGCCAACTGGCCATGCTCAGATCTCGGCGCGCGCTGTGTCCGTATCAGACACCGGGCGCATCGGTCCGTCTGCGCTGCAGCAGGATTATGCCGACGCAGCATCGCTGCCGAGCATAGTTCGACGGCATCCTGATGCACCGCAATGGCAGGTGTACTGGATCCGGATGTCGTCGGTGACTGAACCGTCGACTGTCAGACCGTAGTCGATAAAAAGCTCCTCGCCGGGTGCGATAGCGGCGAGCGTATGAATGAACACCCGCTCGCCCATCTCGATCGCTTCGCAGTTGGGAACGCACGCATGGTTCAGAAAGCGCGCGCTGTTGCCGCCGCGGCTGCCGTCGATCACACGCCCATCCGACAGGCCGAACACGAACGTGTGGCCAGCCTCAGAGCGTTGGCGGGCGGCGGCGCGCCGCCAGCTGGTCACTTCCCCCTTGTATTCGATGACCCGATCGCCCGCGGCGAGCGGCTGTAGCGCGAACAGTCCCATGCCGTGGACGGGAGAACGTCGTGCGGTGATGCGTCGCAATCGCATGGTGTCGCTTCCTTCGGGTGCGTCGTTCGTTAAGGATGGTTGATGGGCGCCCCGAAGCATATCGCCACGGTCGTTGTCATTCAATATCTTCCCGCCTGAAGTGCAACTAACGGTCGGACCCGCATCACCATCACACTCGGGCTTCGCCCCAAAACCAGCTGACAAAAGGTAGCCAGCCCGGGTTGCCGTCGGGGCCGGATGCACGTGATGAGCACTGGCTAATACGCTTTCATCAAAGCGCCTTCACCTGCTGGCCGCGGACGCGGCGCTCAACCAACTGCAGACCAGTTGCACGCGCGCTGTCGGAATCGATTCTGGAATGTGAGCTGAAGGAGGCGTCTCAACCGAAAACCGGTATCTCAGGGGCGCGAGAAATCTGCCGGCGTCAGCTCGGGTCGTGCCGCGGGATGGGCGAGCAACTTCCGTTCGGCCATCGCCCGGATGCGGCCGTAGCCATCGCGAAAGGTTTTGAGGATGCGCTCGTCGCCCGCGCGTGGCTCGAGCCAGAAATACGCTTCCAGCGCCGTGATCGTGATCATGCATTCGATCGGGCGGTTCTGGACGACGAGAGAAAATGCCACGCCGAGGCGACTGGCGAGCACCTGCGGTTCAAGTTCGACGGTTTCAGCAATTTCCATGAGCGGCAAGGACGGCGCTTCTGATCGGGTCACGGTGATTTTTGCACAGGTTATGCATTTTGGGTGCAGGTGAAGTTCGCGGGTTGCGGGCCATGGCGCGCCGCTTCGAACTGCGTGGAAGCCCGTGGTTCTCAATGCCGGTTGCGCCCTGACTACCGGCGTCTGTCACTCGCAAAAGCCTCCCCGATCTGTCGTGCCCGCTTCACCTCATCGCTATGCAGGTAGATTGAAGTTGTCGACACCGAAGCGTGCCGCAGATTGTCCCGTACGGTGGTCAGCTCTGCGCCGCGCCCGAGCGCGTGGGTCGCGTGGGTGTGGCGCATCCAGTGCGGAGACGCGCGACGAAGCTTCTCTGCCAGCGGCGGATGATCGGCTTCGATAGCCTGTGCGGCGAGCAGGAAGAAGCGCCTGAGCACGGCCCAGAGCCGCACGCTGCTGATCGCCACTTCGCTGTCCGCCTCGAGGCTGCCGATGACCGGCGTTTCCGGCCGCCAGCGCACCGGCGCGATCGGCAGTTCGCGTTCGGCGAGATAATGTGCGAGGGCGTCCCACGCGAGTGGCGGCAACGCGACGCGTGCCAGCTTCTTGCCTTTGCCGGTGACGCGTAGCCAGTGATCGCCGCGCGCATCCGTCTCAATGTGTCCCAATGTTGCGCCGACGAGTTCGCTTGCACGTAGGCCCGTCGCGTAACCAAAGTCGAGCAGGAAGCGCACCCGTTGTGCGGCCGGGGCAGACCAGTCGTACGACCATTCGAGTCCATCGGCGATCGTGCGCACCAGCGCCCATTCGCCCTCGCTGAACGCGTGCGAGGTGTCCAGCACGTTGCCGCCGGAGGCCTCCCGCACCTTCACGCCAGCGAACGGATTCGCGAGCACATAGCGCTGCTCGATCAGCCAGCGGAAGAGGGCGCCCAGAATCGACAGTGCATGGGCGACCGAACGGGCCGACAGGCTGCCGTTGAAGGGCCGCCAGTCCGGCGAGGTGCGCGGCCGCACCGGGCCCACCCAGCGGGCGCGCGGCGACGGGTGACGCAGGAACGCGCGATACGCGATCGCATCTTCGGTCGTGAGTGAGGACAGTGCGCGGCCGCGTTCGACGATCGCCCACAGGATCAGGCGCTCGGCCTCCTTGCGGTAGGTGCGCTGGGTGGCCGAGGATTCGTGCAGGGCAAGCCAGGTCTGCACCGCTTCGTAATCGTTGTCGGCGTCCAGCGCGCAGGTGGCCCTTGGCGCGCGGAAGGTTCCCTGGGAGCCGTCGACTTCATGTGGAACCTGCAGCGATTCCCACGGCACGAGCTCGCCCCGGCGGCTCGCGATGACGAGCGCGCGTGCCTTTTCGGTCAGCGCAGGCCACGCTGCGAAGAACTGCTCGATGGCGCGGGCGCTGGCCGCGCCGAGGCCTGGTACCGCTTTCCACCACTGGCGCCGGCGTGGCACGCGTACGGTCAGATCCGCGAGCGTGCGGATGCCGTGGGCGTGCAGCACGCGTACGGCTCGTAGTGCGAACCACTGTGCGACGTCGTCGGTAATCTGTGGTTCGGGCGCACGCGCTGTGCGCAGCAATTCGATGGCGTGCGCGACTGCTTTTGCGTGCCGGGCGCGATCTCCCGCGGGGTGATCGAGGAGGGCGGCGAGATCGTCACGATGCGCGGTGCGCGCAATGGCCTGCAGCCGGCGCCGGATGCGTCCTAGCACGCCCCGTGCGGACCTGCCGTCGCCCAGCGACGCGGGCTGATAGCGCTTGACCGCCTCGCGCACGGGCAGTCCCGCATACCACGCACGCAGCACGGCGAGTTCGTCGGCGTCGGGAAAGCCGGACCGGTCGGCGGCGGCCGGGGCGGGGGTCCGGGTGAGGTGGATTGACATACCGTCGAGTTTAACGCAGAAACAGGCATCTTGTGATAAGAAGGATTATCTTAATCGCGTGGTTCGGGCACAGCATTTTTGAATTCGCTTCGCTGTTCACGCAAGGAAAGGGCGTTGTCACGTTAAAGTGTTCACGACGCATTAGCTGAGAGGAAGCGCGTTTGCTCAGGAAAGCCTGGGTGCGCTCTGGATCGCGAAAGCCACGCATGCGTCGCTCGCGTTCGCGTGTCGGCTGATGACCTTTTTCAGCCCGGTTATTGATCCGCGCGCTTCCGAAACTAAACCGGCGGCTCACCTTTTGCCGGCGTTCCGCGCTCGATCAGTGGGTGCAACTCGAAGCCGATC
The DNA here is from genome assembly GCA_000173575.1 of Burkholderia sp. H160. GTDB lineage: Bacteria > Pseudomonadota > Gammaproteobacteria > Burkholderiales > Burkholderiaceae > Paraburkholderia. Next base: position 9,687 of record ABYL01000042.1, read on the forward strand.
CTGCGATCAACGCGTTTGCGAGCGGCCGGGGTTTATCCAGTTCGAAGGCGACATACAGCGATCCAGTGATGGTTGTAACCTGCCCGTGAAGGGCCGTGCGAGGCGCATTCATTTGCGTACTCCTCTCCGAAAACGGGTGTTGGAATCCTCGTTTTACTCCAGGAGGCTTACTTCCGCCGCCCTTCCATAGTATCTAAGGAACGGTCCAGCCCCCTTGCAGCGAGACCTCGTCGGACGCACCCCGGGAAAGCTTGATGAAATAGCCACCTTTTGACGCGAAGCGTTGCGCTGGCGCGAGGCTCAAGCGAGGGAAATAGCCGTTCACCAGTCGTCGGCTCAACATATTTTCGAGCTGTTCGACCAGATAGTCGCGATGAAAGAGATCGAGCATGCCGGACAACGTATCCGACAGTATCTGGCACGCCAGGTACGTGTTTGCTTCCACACGTTCGTCTAGTATCGGCACGTGCCGTATGTTCAACCAGGCGAGCGGAAAATTCATTGCAACCCGTCGCAGCACAGGAAGAGCGAACGGATACGTGACTATCGTCGATTCGCGCCAGGCCGATGGGAGCGGCGCATGCTCAAGGCCGCCCATTAATCCGGACACGTAGACGGTCCCCCTTGGTGCAGAGGATGGCAATAAGGCAAGTGCGCCCGGCCGCAGCCACAAGATCAGTACATCGTCCTCTTTGATTCCACTTAACGCCTGGTTGATCGCGCTCGCAGCGGCGTCGATGTCCAGTGGCCGGTCGAGCGGTGGAGGTTGACCTGCCGCCGCAAGTTGGGCCGCAAAGTGCGCGGCCGCGTCTTCGCCTGCATCGCCTCGCTGAAAGACCTGGATCACCCGTCGGTCGGCGTACGATTTCCCGTGCGCTGGTGTCGCACTCTGAGGGAGCGCCAGACGCGCTGAGAGCAACTCGGCCTCGAGCAGGACACCCTTGGAAAAGTAGACGTTGTAGAAGTCATGTTCGGCGACGACCGGTACGTCGACATTCGGAAACAGGCAGGGCAGTGCCTCCGCCTCGCAAAATCGATGCACTGGCGCCCATGTTTTGCCGCCGATGCCTGAGATGACGGCGAACACCGGTTCGCTGGCGAGATGCTCATGGAGTTGACGTTCCCATGTCTGCGGTGGCCCACTCAGTTCCCACACGTGCAACTGCCAGCGACGCTTCACCCGGTAGAACACATTGCGGTCGCTTTGCATCGGCTTGACGCCGCCTCGCAAAAATTCGTTCTGGTCGGAAAAAAACTGTCGAATAACCGCCAGCATTCCGTCGCGGCTCGCGCGGTCCGAATCCGGAGTGGTAATCGTAGCGAAGTGAAGCGTGTCTTCAGTGACGCCGGGCGAAAGGGTGCTCGACAGTCCGCGCAGATAGCTGACCAACTGGGTCATCGTCTTGTCGTCGATGTCGAAACGCGGCATCAATTCGTTGAGGGGGCGGCCGTCCCGGCCCGTCCCGTGACGGATGGCTTCCGCCAGCGTCTGATCGGTGTACGGCGGGCGTTTGAGATTGACGTATCCCGGCATGTAGCGGTAGTCCATATCGTCGTTCGCACTGCTCGCCGGGCGGAACAGATAGTGCCCGGTGATGGGCGGGACGATGATTTGCCCTTCGGCGGTGCCGAAACCGCTGCGACGATGGCAATTGACGCACGCTGCATCGGCGCCTTTGACTGATGCACCTGCCTCGCGCAGTCCGACAAGCGGGGCGCCCGATGGCTGTATGCCGTCGCGGTACAGCGCCTCGGCGGTCGATGGGTCCGCTGCGCATGCCAGGCGGACGGTCAGCAGGAACGCGAGCACGCCTGAAGTCAGGAATCGCGTGTTCACCCCCAAGCGGATCATTGTCACGGGCCTCCGCAAAAAAACTATATCTTCCCGTTTTTCGGGGTTCCTCGAACTGGGTGCTATCGCCGTTCCCCAGGGAACTGAAAGGTCTGCACCGACATACTGGCCGGCCCGAATGATGATCCAGATTGGGTGAATTTCAATCTGGGTGTTTTCCCCATTCTGATATCTCGCTGTTACCCACATTTCCAGCTTTCCTTATTGCGCGAACCAGACTGTGCAACTTCGCTTGCTGTTCGTCGGGCTATTGGTGCTTCTCGCGACTACGTGCGCCAGCGCGCAGATGCAGGCTGCAACTATTTGCTGGACGCATGTGAACATGCATCGAAACGGGACATGGGCTGCAAGTGGACACGCGTCATATAGCGATCTCAGGGCGCTTCTGCCGTGGCTGCGTTTCTTCCGCCCGGCCAGAATGCGAGAAAGGCCTCAACGGGGATGAATTCTGCGCAAGCGCAGAGGCGGGTGGGCATCTCCTACGGTGCTTTGGGGGGATTCCACCCGTGACGCTCGGCTTTAGTTTTAGGACACTCCGAAACAATTGGTTGCATGACATCGGCTCGTAGGCAGCTTCATCCGGCGGATGGCGACTTTCCAAGGTCGTTCATGGGTGTGGACATGTCGAACGTAAGCTGAAGGGGCCGCTCGTCCAGACATGGGCCAGCGCGGCAAGCGTGGATATCTACAGGATCGGTGCAAGATGCCGGCGTGTGTTGCGCAGGCAGTTCGTCCGGTCGCGGAGGGATCTATGTTTGGCACTCGCTTGTTTCGCATTGGGTTGCCGGCGTTTCTTTTTCTCGTCATCTCGATACCGGCGTTCGCGCAGTCGTTCCGCGTGCAGTGTCCGAACGGCACGACGCTGCACAAATCGCTCGACGGCAAGGTCGACTCTATGGTGTCCGGAGATCCGTCCCGGCCGACTGCCGCGAACGCGAATCCCCAGATTAAATGCCAGCATATTTCCGGCGGCGATGGCTACGCAACGATGGCCGACGGTCAGCAGATCTACCTGTTTGCCTTCGGCCCTTTGTCCGGCCTGTCGGACATATCGATGGGCCTGCCGGGCACCCAGCCTGCGTCAGTATTCAATGGTCCGTTCGTCGGGCCAACCTTTCCGGGTGACGGCGTCGCCACCAACAACGCGGCCGTCAAGGAGCCCGCGTTGATGATGAACAACGGCGTGCTCGCGGGGCAGGCCCCTGCGCCGACCATGGCGCTCGACGAGGACGACGAGTTTTTCCTCACCTTGTCGAACGTCGGCATGATCATGCGGCCGGACCTGTTCGAACAGCACACCGTGCATTTTCATGGATATCCGAATGCGTCGTCGTTCTTCGACGGCGTGCCGGACGCGTCCGTCGCAATCAACATCTCGGGCAGCTTCACGTATTACTACACCGCTCCCGACGCCGGAACTTACTTCTGGCATTGCCACATCACGCCGCCCGAGCATCTGCAGATGGGCATGGAAGGCCAACTCTACGTGCGTCCCCGGCAGAATCGCCTGAAGCCGGGCGCGAATCTGTATGCGGCGCTGCACGACTACGAATACCCGTTGCAGCCGATCAGCGCCGCGGCCGTGGCGCACTATCCGAACGCATCGTTTCCGCCGGAAGACTGCCGTAAGGACGTCCTGTGTTCGACGCCGCTGCCGCTGCGGGACACGGGTGCCGTGCAGGCGCCGGGCGCGCACTACGCCTATAACGATGGCGACGGCTCGACGCGCTACGACGTCGAGTATCCGATCCAGATGATGGGCTTCGACCCGAACTTCCACTTCATCGGCATGACCTTCAACCCCGAGCCGTTTGCGGACATGAAGGACAAGTATTTCATGCTGAGCGGTCGCAGTTATCCGGATACGATCGGCGTACCAGGCTATGCGGGACTTCCAACGGGAACGACGAACCCGACCGCGAGCGGGGCAATCACGACACTGGATTCAGATGGCGTGTCGCGTGTGTCGCAACCGATGCCGACGCTCATCACGATCAACAAGACCGGGGGACAGACGCGTGCGCTGCTACGTGTGTCTAACCTGAGCGTCACCGAATATCACACGCTTGCGACCGAAGGTGTGCCGATGCTCGTCATCGGCTTCCATGCGCGCCTGTTGCGCGACATGGCCGGCGCGAACATGTACTACACGACGAACTCGCTGACGATAGGCGGCGGCGAATCCGCCGATGTGATTCTCGACGTGACGAACATTCCACAGGGTACGTACTTCCTCTACACCACACAGCTCGATCACCTGTCGAACGACGCCGAGAATTTCGGCGGAATGATGACTGAGATCCGGGTCTTATAAGAGAAGCCCGTCATGTACTCGTTCAAGACCTGTCATTGGTCAGTTATCCTATCGATGGCGACGCTGGTGATTCTGGCGGTTGCCGCGAGCTTGTGTTGCGGACGGGCGCGCGCGGCCGTGCCGGGGATCACGGGCGGCGCAAAAACGCCGACCTTCAATCTGGTCGCGAGCGCCGGAACGACTTCGCAGCCCGACGGCGCGTCGATCTACACATGGGGCTACGGCTGCGGTAAGGCAGGAGCCTCAGCCGGGTTGACCACGGCGGTGGCGCCAGCCGGCTTCGCGCCCGCGGCCCTCGCCGGGCTCAGCACCTGTCCCATCATGCAGCTGCCCGGACCTACGCTGATTGTCACGGAAGGCGATACGGTGACGGTCAATCTCACGAATGAATTGCCGGTGGCCGCGGGCAATACGTCGATCATCTTCCCCGGCTTCCAGGTGTCGACGACCAACGGCGTGGCAGGCGTGCTTGCGCGCGAGGCGACACGCGGGTCCACGGTGACGTATTCGTTCTCGGCGACGAAGCCGGGCACATACGTCTATCACAGCGGCACGCAACCTGAGTTGCAGATTGAGATGGGGCTCTACGGCGTCGTCGTCGTGCTGCCGAAGACCCCTCCCGCGGTCTGTCAGACGCCAGGCGCGCTTGGATCCCAGGCCGACTACCGGCTCTCCACGGCGGCCTACGGCCATCCGCAAACCTGTTACGACCGAGAATATCTGTTCCAACTCATGGAGATGGACTCGACCATTCACCTCGCGGCCCTGCAGCAGGTGAAGGACTGCGATGCGACAGTCGCTGCCAGTCCAACGGCGACGTGTGCGCCGATCGCCGTGCAAACCGAGCCGTACCACCCGAACTATTTCCTGATTAACGGCCGCTCGATGCCGGACGACATGGATGGCCTGTACTCGCCCGCCTATCCGAATCAGCCGTACAACGGCAATCCGCACTTGCATCCAGGCGAAACGATGCTGATCCGGGCAGTGGGTCAAGGCCGCATTCAACATCCGCTGCACATTCACGGCAACCACGCGCGTGTGCTTGCGCGTGACGGCAATCTTCTGCTGTCCTCTGTCGATCAGCTCAGCCTGGCAGGGCCTCTGGTCTTCACGTTTCCGACGGTGTCAGGCCAGACCGTCGACGCGCTGTTTCAATGGACCGGTAAGGGGCTGAACTGGGACGTCTACGGGCACACGTATGCCGGTGCGCCAGCAGGACCGAGCACCGTGGGCAATGGCGACCCGGCGCCGTGCTATCCGGACCTCAACGGCTACTACACCAACACGAGCAATCCGGCCGCGATCCCGGGCGTCACACCGAACTACGGCGAATGGTGTGCGGATCACAACAAGCCGATCCCGGTTACGCCTCCTGATCCAAATATCGTTGCCAACGGTCTGTGGTATGGGGGGACGCCTTATCTCGGTCTGCAAAGCATTCCGAGCGGAAGCGCGCAGTTCATCTCGACGCCGCGCCCCCCGGGATTTGCGAGCCAGAATCCCAGCGCCGGTTACGCATTCATGTGGCACTCGCACGATGAGCGCGAGATAACAACCAACGACGTCTTCCCGGGCGGCATGATGATGATGATGATCATCGATCCACCGGCCGCGAAGATTGACGAGTCGCAGTGACCCGAGCGCTCAAAAGGAGTCGAGAGCATGAGATCCCTGATCAATCGACTGACGTCGAAGTCAGCTTGTGTCTGCGCCGCGCTGATGTGCCTCGCATCGCTTGCGTCCGCGCAAACGGTCACAACGGTCAACCTGAGTGCGCAGCGCATGACGACGACGCTGACGGACGGCTCGACGGTGCCGATGTGGGGCTACTGCACGAACGACGCGGCACAGAGCCCGGCGCTCGGGGGCGGCCATCTGAGCAACGCCAATGTGTGCTCGAACACGGCAGCGGGATCGGCCACGCCCGTGCCGAACAGCGTGTGGGAGCCCGGTCCCACGATCGTGGTGCCCGTCGGCAACAAGCTGCGCATCAATCTCGCGAATAACCTGCCGGCCGGCACTTCCACGTCGCTCGTGATCCTAGGGCAGATTGGTGGCAGCGCCGGCAAGCCGACGCGCGACGCCGCGGCGATCGTCCACCAGTCTGTGACCACGACGACGTGGCCCGTCAATACGCCGGTGCCCGCTGGCTCGACGGCTTTCGTGCCCCCGCAGCAGGCCGCCCGCGCGCGCGCGTTCGCGCAGGAGGCAAGCCCAGGCGGAACCGTGTCGTACACATGGGATACCAATATCTCACCGGCGGGCGCGACCCCTACGTACCTGAAGCCCGGCACCTACCTGTACGAGACGGGCAGCCATCCGTCGCTGCAGGCGCCGATGGGGCTGTACGGCGTGCTGGTTGTCACGTACGCGCCGTTGTACGAAGTCGAGGCCGCCGGCACTCCCGATGCCGAGATTCATCTGTCGAACGACCCGCGCGCCGAGGGCAAGGCGTTCCCGGGCGCGTACCGGGGCGCCGGGCCGGCACTTGCGTCGCTGGCCGATGTGCCTTATGACGCGGACGCCGTGATGCTCTTCTCGGAGATCGATGCAATCCAGAACGCGGCGGTGGATGCCGCCGCTGTAGCTGGCACGAGCGAGACGATCCGCTGGAACGACCCGCAATGCGCGCAATCCCAAAAGCCCGCTCCGATCGTCAACGGCGTGGCGCAAACGCAGATCCCGTGCTATCCGGCCGCCGTCAACTATGCGCCGACGTATTTCCTCGTCAACGGAAAATCCTATGACCAGTCGAATCCAGCGCGCACCTCGGTGGCGCTGCCCGACCTCCGGGGAAGCGACAACAACGCGCTGAGCGGCAACGTGCTGGTGCGGATGGTCAACGCCGGCTCGCGTACCCATGTGCCGTCGATCGTTGGGCAGCCGTTCCATCTGATTGCCGAGGACGGCAACGTCGCACCGGGCATGCCGAAGATCCAGAATGAAGTGAACATGCCCGCGGGCAAAACCATCGATGCGATTGTCCGGCCGACGAGAAATGCAACCTCGTACGCCGACGCGGTCTTCGCATTCTTCGACCGCGCATTGGGCCTGACGACGGCCAATCAGACAGCGGGCGGGTTCGAGGGCTACGTGGTCGTGACCACAGCGAGCAATGTCACGGCCAGTCCCAGCGGCTTTACCGCGGGGGTCAACACGGCGATCGGGGGCAGCGCGCGGCCGGCTGTGGCGGCTCAGGCGAATCCGGACAACTACACGCTGGCGCCGAATGCGACGACCTTTAGCAATAACGTGCTGACGAACGATATCGGAGTGTCCGGCGTAGCAATCAAGGGCGTGACGCCTGCCGCCGGCGCGACCTCGACGACGCTCTCCCTCGCGCACGGTACCGTGACGCTCAACACCAGCGGCACGTTCACCTATACGGTCACGAGCGCGCCGACCACCACGCCCACAAGCGATACGTTCACGTACTGCGGCAACGCCGGGATGGCCTGCGCGCTCGTCACCCTGGCGTTCGAGGCGACGGGTGCAGCACCGGTCGCCGCTGGACGCCAGTACGACAATACGGTGTCGACTGCCTATCCGAGCCGCGTATCGTCGCTGCTGAAAGTGCCGCGCGGCGCTGGCCTGCTGGCGGGCGCGTCGGATCCGGGCAATTTCCCGATCACCGCGAAGTTTTCGGGTACCGCGCCGGCATGGGTCACGCTGAATCCCGACGGATCCTTTGCGGCCACGCCATGCTCGCCGGCGCCGGCGACGTGCACGTTTCAGTTCGTGGTGGTCAATTCGCAGGGCACGTCGAGCGCGGCGCAGACGGCCACGGTCGTGTTTCCAGCCGGCAGCGGTCTGCCCGTGAACCTGGTGGACGCGCAGAGCGGGACCGCGTTGCCCAGTGATTATGGCTGGATCATCGAAGAGGATCAGACGTGGCACAACCCGACGCCAGGCACCACGCCGCCGGTCGTCAACGGAACACCGCAGCCGAGCCTTGCCACCAGTTTCTTCCGCAGCTACATGCCGGTGGTAGCCGCTGGCTGTACCGGACCGCTGAGTTGTGGCGACGCGCAAACGAACGGTGGGACGGCTGCGGGCGCAAAGCCCCGGTCGCTGCCCTCCGACGTCGCGCTGGACCCGACGAAATGGTATTTCGTCTCGATCCTGCCGGGCGATGCGGCGAATCCGTTCATCGCCGGATATGCCAATGATCCGCTGATTAACCCCGATTGTCTGACGCCGAGTTCGGCGACCGCCAACGACGCGAAATGTGGTCACACCATGAGCGGCATATCGATCCCGCCGCCTGTCAACGGCGCGTATCAGACCGCCACGATCAAGGTCGAGCCCAATCCTCTCAAGCCGGCGCAACTGTCGATCTTTATCTTCGAAGACAGCAACCCGACCAACGGAGATCCCGACGCCAATGAACATGGGCTCGGAGGCTTCGAGATCGCGATCTGGGACGTGGCCGGCCGTAGTGGCGACCCGATCGGCCAGGTCACGTACGACGCCTTCAACCAGCCGCTGACGAACGCACTTCTCGGCACGCCCGGCTGCCCCAATGTCTATAGCCCGACCGCGTCGGGCGTGCCGTCGACACATCCGAACTATGCGGGCAAGGATCTGACCGGCGTCATCATCACGTGCCCGAACGATCCGACGGATCCGGCCAATCCGTCTGCGGACTACGCCCTCCAGGGGCAGGCGCTCGTCAAGAACCTGATGCCGGGACGCTTCGACGTGATCGCGCACCCGGGCGCCGCGCGTGAAGGGGCAGGGGAAATCTGGTATCAGGTGTCGACGCTCGAGGGCACGCCCGGACAGGACGCGTTCACAAAATCTGGCGAGCCACCTTACTTCCAGGAGTTCGGGCCGCCCGGGTTCCACACATTCATCGGGTTTGTGAATCCGGCGCACATCGCGCAGCAGAACGTGATTGCGACGCATGTGCCGGCCGGCGGCGTGCCGCCTTCAAATCCTAACGGCGACACGGAAGGGCCGCCGATAACCGGTCCGATACCGCTTGCGACCACATCGGTGACCGGCCGCATCACGAGCCTGCACATGTCCCGGCCAGTCATGGAAACCTTGTGGGACTCCGCGTCGCGGGCGGCGCTGGCCTCGACCACCTGTTTCGTCGGCCTGAACCAGCAGGGCGAGCTTGGCCTGAATATCGGCTTTGCCGCGTGCGATTCCAATGGCAACTTCACGCTGGATCACATTCCGGTCGGTTCCTACATGCTGGTGGTCTGGGATCAATGGCTCGACCAGATCATTGCCTCCAAGGCTGTGGAGGTTACGGCGAAGCCGACCCCCGACTCGAACGGTAATCCCGTACCTGCAGGGGCGGTCGCAATGGGCGATGTGCCGGTATTCAGCTGGTTCACGCGGGTTGAAGCCAGTACCTTCATTGACTCGAACGGCAACGGGATGCGCGACGCGGGCGAAGCGGGCATTGCGCAGGTGCCCGTGCGGATCCGCTACCGCGACGGCTCCGTGTCGAATACGCTGCTCACCAATTCCGACGGCAATGCGGTGTTCAATGAGCTGTTTCCGCTCTTCAACTGGTATGTGATTGAATCCGACCGGACGCGATTCGCGAGCACGGGCGTGAACGTGACGGTCGACGGCGGAGGCCTGGTCGATTGTGTGACGTACAACGCAACGACCGGACAGGGAACACTTGGCGGCAGCAACCAGAACAGTACCCAGCCGTGCTCGAAGACTGGCGGCATTCTGAACTCATCGTACGCATGGACCGATCCGGTCTCGGGCAAGACGTACGGTGCCGTGCCGCCGGGCGTGCCGACCGCCACGAGCCGTGTCGACTCCGGCAATGTGCTCTATGAGGGGCTACAAGGCTTCATCAATCAGACCCAGATGCTGGACTGGGGCAAGCGCCCCTTCGCCGTCGGCGAAAACGGTGGCATTCAGGGTATGGTTGTTTACGCATCGACTCGCGGCTTCGATGACCCGAGCCTTGAGGTTCAATTCATGTGGGAGCCGGGCGTACCGCGGGTACAGGTCAACCTGTATCGCGAGACTCCGAACCCGGACGGCACCACGGGGCTGACGCTCGTCAACTCCGCCAACACTAACAGCTGGGACGACTTCGCGAACGGTACGAAAGCGAACGGCGCGCCGAACATGGTCTGTCCGGGGCAGGACCCGGCCGATCCGTTCCTGTCCTACACGCTTGGGACAGCCAACCAGTTCAGGTGCTATGACGGTTTCCACCTGTGGAATCAGGTCCAGCCTGCGGTGTACGACGGCGCCTATACGTTCACTACCGATTCGGCCGGGCATGCGCTCACGCCGGGCAAGTACGTCGTGGAGATGATTCCGCCGCCGGGGTACGAGGTGGTCAAGGAGGAGGACAAGAACATCCTGATCGGCGATGCGTGGGTGGCGCCGGCGGCACAGCAGTTTGCCTCGCTCTCGAACATTTTCATCATCCCCGACCAGGCGCAGGTGGCCGCGTATTACAACCCGGGCAATCCCAACAACCCAACGACCAGCCTCGGATTCAAAGGCGCCAATCAGCTATTTCCGGCTTGCGTTGGCTCGCTGCATACGGTTCCGGATTTCATGAGTCTCTTTCCGAACTCGGGTCAGGTGGCGCCCTTTGCCGGCGCGACCAAGGCGCTGTGCGACCGCAAGGAAGTCACGCTGAGCGACCAGATGACGGCGCTCGCAAATTTCTTCGTGTTCAGCAATACGCCTGTCGCGTCGCACTATACGGGGCTCATCCTCGACGACGCCGCCAGTGAGATCAACGCCGCCTCGCCGGACTTCGGCGAGAAATTCGCAGCCTCATATGCGCCCGTGTCAATTCGCGACATGAACGGCGTGGAAATTTCGCGCACCTACTCGGATCAGTGGGGCACCTACAACGGCATGACGCCGTCCACCTGGCAGGTGAATGTGCCGAATCCGGCGGGTTACTCGCCGAACATGCTCGTCACCTGCATGAACGATCCAGGGCCGGTGCTCGATACGCGCCCTGGTTCGCCGACCTACGGCCAGATGATCACCGACCCGCTTTTCAATCCGTCGTTCAGCAATTTTTGCTATACCAATCCGTTCATGCCGGGCGCGACGGTGTATCTGGATACGCCGGTTCTGCCCGTCGCGGCGTTCGCGGACGGCTACAGCCCGCCGGATTGCGATTACCCCGATAGCACGCCCGCGATCAAGCGGGTGGACGGCGACAAAGTAGGTCCGTGGGTGGCGGCAGCGGATGGCATGCATACCCTGCGTATCACCGCGCTGGGCGATGTCGATGTGCCGAACCCGGTGTACCAGGGGCCGAGCGCGACCGCCGCGCCGTTCAACCAGCGCACGGTCAAGCGCCACTACGGCTTTGGCGCGACGGCGGGCACGGTGCGTGTGAACGGCGTGCCGCTCACTAACCTGTCGTGGTCGGACGGCCTGATTACCGGCACCGTTGCCCACGGTACGACCACGGGTGAACTCACCATCACGAACGCAAACGGCACGAATAGCGTGGATGCCGTGACGGTCGACATCGGCGGCGCGGCGCCGGTCGTGGTCAGCCCGGCTGAGGCTCCCACCGGGAGCGGCCACGCCGCAGGGTTCCCGCATCCTATCCAGGATGCAATCGATGCCGCGCGGCCTGGCGATCTGATCATGGTCGATGCCGGCGTCTATCCGGAGCTCGTCATCATGTGGAAACCGGTGCGGCTGCAAGGTGTCGGCGCGGCTTCGGTCACGATCAACGCGGCCAAGTATCCGACGCAGAAACTCGACGACTGGCGCCCGCGCATCAACCAGCTGTTCGGCCTCAATCCCACGGCGCCAAGCAACAGCGGCGGAACCGCTGACACCGGTGGCGCGGGTGAACTGGTGATCAATCCGCAGGTCGATCCGTTGCCGACCCAGGCGCCGATCACCGGTGGAGTGATCCTGCTCGAACCAACCATCCTCGCCACGGAGGAGGGCGCAGGCATCACGGTGCTGGCAAAGGGCGTCGGACTCGACGGCGTGACGCCGCTCACGGCGCACGACTGCAGCACCAACCGGAACTCGCCGATTAATGCGGACAGCAGCTATTTCAAGGTGACCTCATATAACAACGGCGTGCCGAGCGCGACCACCTTGACGTCGACCGGCTGGAAGATGTCCGACTCGAACTTCCTGTGTGCGCCGTCGCGTATCGACGGGCTGAGCATTACCGGCAGCGACGCGGGCGGCGGAATCTACGTCAACGGCTGGGCTCATGGCCTCGAGATCGCCAACAACCGCATTTTCAGCAATGCGAGCGCGATGCACGGCGGCCTTCGGGTCGGCAGCCCCTTCGAGGAGGAAACCCCACCGGCGGGTGGCTATGGCTACGACAACAATGTCCGCATCCATCACAACTCGATCACCCGCAATGGCACGGTCGAGCCAACGCCCGGGGCAGGCAGCGTGAACGTGACCGGCTCCGGCGCCGGCGTGTCGATCTGCACCGGCACCGACAATTACGCGGTGAACTACAACTTCATCTGCGGCAACTACAGCAACGGCAATGGCGGCGGCATCGGTGCGATAGGCGTCAACATGAACGGCACGATCGCGCACAACATGATCCTGTTCAATCAGAGCTGGCAGCAGACGGCGGCCGTGCATGGCGGCGGCATCGACATCGAAGGTGACCTGACGTCCGCGACCACGCTCTCCAACGGGACCGGCAATATCACGATCGACTCGAACCTGATTGTGGGCAACTTCGCGCAAGGCGGCCACGGCGGCGGCATCCGCCTGCAACAGGTGAACGGCAACGACGTCGTGACGAACCCGCGCAATCCTGCGAAGTGGTACCGCGCCACGGTCACCAACAACATCATCGCCAACAATGTTGCGGGTTGGGCCGGTGGCGGCATCTCGCTTGTCGATGTGCTGAACGCGGCGATCCATGAGAACACGATCGCCAGCAATGACAGCGCTGCGATAGCGGGAGCGCTGTTCGGCACCGGCGGGCGCGGCGCGACCACCGCGTACCCGAGCCCGGCCGGCATCAGCACCGAGATGACTTCGTCCGCCCTGCTCGCCGCGTTGCCGGCAACCGCGTCGGCTGGTGTACCGGCCACTGCGACCAAGGCGCATAACAGCTACTCGAACCCGGTACTGTTTAACGACATCATCTGGCATAACCGGTCGTTCTTCGTCGACGCCAGCACGGGCGCGGCCAACGTCTGCTCGAGCAACAATGTGGCCGATGCGGGGCAGAGCTGCACAGTCTTGCCGGTGTCGCCCGCTGCGGGCGCCTGTACCGGCTCGCCCGCCTATTGGGACATCGGCACGGTTGGCGACAGTTCGGCTGCTGCGTCGAACTTCCGGCTGACAGACATCAACAACTCGGTGGTGTCCCCGGGTGGTTCAGTCTATGACAGCAAGGCCGGCACGGGCGTGTCGACCAGCGATCCGGGCCTCACGAAGATCTACTGCAATGGTCCGCGCGCCAACCCGGCCTTCAAGTTCGAGCCCGGCCAGCCGTTCCTGCCGCCGTTCAGCCTTGCGGCCGGCGTGACGCTGGACGAGGCGGGTAACTTCGTCGACCTCAAGTACGGTCCGCTGTCGCTGTCCGATCCACTGCAACCGGGTTATGTCGCCTATGGCGACTACCACGTGACGGGGACCGGTGCCGCCTTCAACCAGGGCACGCTGGCTGATCCGCAAAGCCGGGTCGGGGCAACGAAGTTCGACTTCGGCGGCGCCGCGCGTCCGACACCGGGACGCATGCCGGGCGTGGATATCGGTGCGACGCAGGTGGCGGTCCCAGGGGCGCTTGCGCTCACGCCGCTGTCGGTGTTGGCGGGCTTCGCCAGGCGGTTGCCGGCGTTGGGCAGCGCGGCCCTGCCGGGCGTCGTACTTCCGGTGGCGCCATGAGGCAGCGGAGCATGAGCGTGCTGCGCACGGTGGGCGGATGGTGCGTGTTGGCGACACTGGTGGGGCAGAGCGCATGCGTGGCGCCCGCCTCCACCAGCGCGGCGGACCCGCGCGATGCGGCGCACGCGTGGCGGGTGCGCCGGGCGCCGTACTTTGACAGTACGTGGGGCGTCGATATCGTCGGCGTGCGACTCGTCTCCTCGGGTTGGATGCTGCAATTCAAGTACCGCGTGACCGATCCTGAGAAAGCCAGGACGCTGCTGGACAGTCACGCGAAACCGTACCTGATCGACGAAGCGAGCGGGGCGAAGCTGGCTGTTCCGGCGCTCGAAAACATCGGCGAGTTGCGACAGGTCTCAGCGCCCGAGCCAGGTCGTACGTACTACGTCGTTTTTGGGAATGCCAACAAGATCGTGAAGCGTGGCAACCGGGTGCAGATTGAGATAGGGCGGTTCGTCGCAGACAATCTGATCGTCGAATAGAAAGGCATGCTCATTGCCGATAGGAGTCCAGATGATGAAACATGCGGGCATCACTTCTCAAGGCGCGCGGCTCGCTTGGTTCGCTGGCATCGTGCTTGTCCTGTCGGGCCCGGCGCTGGCCGAGACCGCCGGCATCAGCGCTGCCCAGGTGGTGGCGAAGAATGTCTCGGCGCGTGGCGGCCTCGACGCCTGGCGCGCGGTGCATTCGCTGTCTTTCGCGGGCAAGATGGATGTGGGGCTAACCCACCCTGCGCCGCAAGGCACGGTCGACAACCCGCCGCAATCGTCTCCCAAGCGTCACATGCTGGAAAAGGCGATGACCGGCAAGAGTGGCGTCCAGGGCACCGTGATTGCGTTGCCGTACCGGATCGAGATGAAGCGGCCGCGCAAGGTGCGCTTCGAAGTCGACTTTGCCGGCAAGACCGCGGTGCAGGTCTACGACGGCACCGCCGGGTGGTATTCGCGCCCTTACCTCGGGAATGCCACCGTGCAGCCCTTCAGTGCCGCTGAACTGAAGCTCGCCGGCGATCAGCAGGATCTCGACGGCCTGTTGATCGACGCTGCCGCCAAAGGCAGCCAGGTTGCGATGGAAGGTGTCGAGCCCGTGGATGGACACCGTGCATACAAGCTAAAGGTCACGCTGAAAAACGGCGACGTCCGCCACGTCTGGGTGGACTCCTCGACGTTTCTCGACGTCAAGGTCGATGGGACCCGCCAGGTCGGTACGCGCACGCGCACAATGGTCACGACGTTGAGCGACTTCAGGAAGGTTGACGGCGTGATGATTCCGTTCGTGATGGAGACGGTCGGCGAAGGCTTGCGACAGCCGGAACGAATCGTTATCGAAAAAGCGACGGTCAATTCGGATCTGCCTGACTCGCGCTTTGCCAAACCTCAGATACCGGGCGCGGGTTAAATAGGGGTAATCGTCCTTTTCGTATGTATGGCCCCGACGCCTTTTGCAAGCTTCCTGTTCGTGATGTCGAAACGGTCTGCATGCATGTATCCGGCTTGCCAGATGGGCGGTTGCCGAAGCACGCCCGCAGCCTCGATGAGATCCGTCACACGCCGTGCGCGGCGAGGTCTGGTCCATTTGACTACCTGCCGCGCTGTCGGTCGCCCGATCATGTCCGGTGACAGTTGCAAAAAGGAACAAGGTTGTCGGCAACGATTGACTACTGCCACTACAGAGCAAAAAAGGCCCGCCCTCGAAAGAGAGCGGGCGTGGACTGCAAAAAAGGCCACCCAAGCGTCACAGACCCAGGGGAGGCCCCCCTGCGTTACGTCAATGACTCGTTCCCAGATAGGCGGCCTTCACTGATGGATCGTTGCGCAATTGCAGCGCCGGCCCATGCGCGGCAATCCGGCCGTTTTCCAATACGTAACCATAATCGGCCACATTGAGCGCCGCTGCGGCGAACTGCTCGACAAGCAGCATCGTCACGCCTTGGCCCTTCAGATTCTCGATGATGCGAAAGACCTCTTCAACGAGTATCGGTGCGAGCCCCATCGAAGGTTCGTCGAGCAGCACGAGTTCCGGGTTCAGCATGATCGCGCGCGCCATCGCCAGCATCTGCTGCTCGCCCCCGGAGAGCGTGCCGGCCAGTTGATGGCGCCGCTCTTTCAGACGCGGAAAGAGTTCGATCGCGCGTTCCAGATCGGCGCTCACATCGCCACGCGGCCGCGCCCACGTGAGGCGTGTAAAGGCGCCGAGAATCAGATTGTCGTTCACGCTCATCGTCGCGAACACGCGCCGTCCTTCCGGCGAATGCGCGAGTCCGAGGCGAGCGATGCGATGCGAATCGAGTGCATCGATCCGCTTCGCGTTCGCGCCCACGCCCATCGTGATCTCGCCGTCGCTGGGGCGGATCATTCCGGAGATCGCGCGCATGGTGGTGGTTTTGCCCGCGCCGTTTGAGCCGATCAGCGTGACGACGGAGCCCTTGGGCACGTCGATCGAAATGCCGTGAAGCACTTTCACCTTGCCGTATCCTGCATGCAGATTCTTGACCGATAGCATGTCTGTTCCTGTGTGTCTCGTGGGGCTCGAGGTCGGGGAGCGCGGCTCAGGCCGCTTGCCCGGCCGTTTCGCCGCCGAGATAAGCCTCGATGACTTTTTCGTCCGACTGGATGTCGGCCGGATTGCCTTCCGCGATCTTCTGCCCGAAGTCGAGCACCGACAGGCGGTCGCAGACGCTCATCACGACGTCCATGTGATGTTCGATCAGCACGACGGTGATGCCGTGATCGCGCACCTTGCGGATGATTGCGACCAGTTCCTTGATGTCGGGGGCGGTGAGGCCGGCCGCCGGTTCGTCGAGCAGCAGCAGTTGCGGATCGAGTGCGAGCGCCCGCGCGATTTCCAGCAGCCGTTGCTTGCCATAGGGCAGGTTGCGCGCTTCTTCGCCGGCGGCATGTTCGAGCCCTACAAAGCGCAGCATGCCCAACGCGCGCTCACGGGCGGCGCGCTCCTCGCGCCGGTAACGTGGGGACATTAGTCCCACGTCCGCGATATTTGCCCGAAACGTGTGATGCAAACCGACCAGCACGTTTTCAAGCGCGGTCATCTCGCCGAACAGCTGCACGTTCTGGAAGGTGCGCGCGATGCCCGCCAACGCGATCTGCGACGAAGTCTTGCCCATGAGCGACATGCCGCAATACTCGATCGAGCCTGCGGTCGGCACGTAGATGCCGGTCAACACGTTCATCATGGTGCTCTTGCCAGAGCCATTAGGGCCGATCAGTCCGTGAACCGTGCCACGCCGCACGGTCAGGTCGACATGGTTGAGCGCCTTGAGCCCGCTGAACTGCATCAGGATGCCGCGCAGTTGCAGGACGTCTTCCAGGCCGCCCGCGTGCACGGCTGCGACCGCGTCGGCACCGATCGTCGCGGGTTGGGGGGCGTCGACGGTGCTCGCGTGCACCCCGCCCCGAATCACGATCTTGCGCACGAATCCGACCACACCGTCCTGGAGGTAGTACACGACGAGCAGGATCATCAGACCGAAGATGGTCAGCCGCCAGTCGGCGAGTGTGTCGATGCAGTATGAGAACGCGGCAAGCCCCACCGTACCGAGCACCGGAATCGCCACCTTGCGTGCTGTCGACACCTTGCGCGCGAGCGCCACGCTCGCGCCGATCATGACCACGGCCGCCAGCAGCGATGCGACGGTGCGGAACATATCGATGTCATCGAGCAGCTTGGGCAAGAGCACGATGATCGCCGAGCCGAGCAGCGCGCCGGCGCGCGTCTTGCGCCCGCCCATGATGATCGCGAGCAGGAACAGGATGGTCAGCTCGAAGTTGTAGGTATTCGGTGAGATGTACTGCTCCGAATAGGAGTAGAGGCAGCCGGCGAGACCTGAGAAGCCCGCGCTGATCACGAACGCGTAGACCTTGTAACGGTATACCGACACGCCCATACAGTCCGACGCGATCGGACTGTCTCGCAGGGCTTCGAAGGCCCGGCCCAGATGCGACCTGAGCACGCGGTGCACGACGATCAGCGAGGCCACCAGCAGGGCCGCGACGAGCCAGTAGTATTCGACTTCGTTCATCGGCCGCGCGCCGAGCGACGGCTTCGGAATCTTGACGCCCATCGGCCCGTTGGTCAGGAAATCCATCTCGTTGATGAGAATCTGCAGGATCGTGCCGAACGCGAGCGTCACCATCGCGAGGTAGGGGCCGGACACGCGCAGTGCGGGCAGCGCGAGGATCGCGCCGAAGCCGGCCGTGACGAGAATCGCGAGTGGCGCGGTCACGAAAATCGGCAAGCCGAGCTTCATGAACAGCACGCCCGCCGTGTAGGCGCCAACCCCGAACAGCCCCGCATGCCCGAGCGAAACCTGGCCGGTGTAGCCGACCACGATGTCGAGACCGAACAGCAGGATCGCGTAGATCATGATGGTCTCGACCAAATGGATGTAGTACGGGTTGCCCGAAAGCACCGGGAACACCGCGAGCGCGATCAGCGCAAGTGCCGTCGCGACGAGTTTCTTCAGATTCACGGCGGTCCTCACACTTTCTTGATTGAAGTCTTGCCGAACAGTCCGGCGGGCTTTATCGCGAGCACGATGAGCAGCAGGACGAGCCCCGGCACGTCCTTATAGCCGGTGGAGATATAGAAGCCAGTGGTGGTCTCGGCGATGCCGAGAATCACGCCGCCGACGAGGATGCCAAGGCCGCTCGAGAGTCCGCCAATGATCGCCACCGCGAACGCCTTGAGGCCGAGCACCGCGCCCATCGTCGCGCCGGTTAGCGTGAGCGGCGCGATCAGAACGCCGGCGAACGCGGCGGTCAGCGACGAGAGGGCATACGAAAACGTGATCACGAGGCCGGTGTTGATGCCCATCAGCGCGGCGGCGTCGCGGTCGTTCGCAGTGGCCACAACGGCCTTGCCGAAGATCGTCTTGCGATTGAAGAACTCGACCGTCAGCATCATCACGATGCGCGCCGCCGACCACCAGAAGTTCCATCGGCAGAACGTTCGCGCCAAACACCTTGAGCGGTGCTTCCGGCAGCGGCGACGGGAAGCGAAGATCGTCGCGGCCCCAGATGTTTTCCGCGACGTTCTTGAAGATGATGCCCAGCGCGATCGTCGACATGATCCAGCCGAATTCGGATTTGATCTTGATCGCGGGCCGCACCCCGATCCGTTCGACGAACGCGCCCTGCAACAGACCGAACGCGCAGACGAGCGGGATCATCAGCCAGTAGTTGATGCCGAGCGAAACCAGCGTGAGGCCGACCAGCGCGCCGAGCATCAGCGCGTCGCCCTGGCCGAAGTTCAGCGTGCCGGAGGTCGCGAATGTGAGTTGGTAGCCGAATGCGATCACGGCGTAGATCATGCCGAGTGCGATCCCGCTATAGATGAGCTGTAAAAGAATGGTCATCGTCGAGCGCCTTTGAATTCACCGTCTATGAAACAAAGCCGCCCCCGCTGGCGGGCGGGTGCGGCTTTGGAGGATGCTGCCAAGCTGGATTTGCGCTTGTATCCGCACGTAGGTCTGTGGTTGTATCCGCGCGTGTTCGGCGCGCGCTTCGCGCCGAACACGCGCCGAACACGCCTAGTTCGTCGACGCCTGCTTGCTGCGCAACTGGCTGCCGCCCTTGCGATCAGCGTCATACGCATAGATCACGTGGCCGCCCTTGACCTCGCCAACCACCGGCACGTTCGGGCTGATCGCCTCGTGGTCGTCGTGCGTGAACGGCTTGTCGTACGCCATCACGACGCCTTCCACCTTGCCGTTGAGGTTTTCCAGCGCGGCGCGCACCTTCGAACCATCGACCGATCCCGCCTGGGTCATCGCCGCGGCCAGCAGATAGACCGAGTCGTAACCTTGCGCGGCGGACACCGCCGATTCGATGCGGTTGTTCTTCGGCTTGAACTCCTTGAGGTATGCGTCGATGAATGCCTTGCGCTTAGGCGTGTTCGCTTCCTGAATGAACGTCTGCGGCATACGCGCGCCTTCGCCGTTGGTGCTCGCGTTGTCGATGTAGTTCGCCATCGACAGGGTCCAGCTGCCGATCAGCGGCACTTTCCAGCCGAGCTTGGCCATGCCGTTGGCGATCTGCGCGAGTTCCGGCCCAATGCCGTAGGTCAACACCGCTTCAGCGCCGGCCTCCTTGGCCTTGAGCAGCTGCGCGGTCATGTCGACGTCCTTGATATTGAATTTTTCTTCAGCAACCGGTTTCACGCCTTTCGCGGCCAGCGCCTTTTCGAGGTCTTCGCGGCCGAGCTGACCGTAATTGGTCGAGTCCGCGAGAATCGCGACCTTCTTGAAGCCGCGCTTGCCGATTGCTTCGTCAACGATCATCGGCGCCTGAATGCGGTCGGCGGCGGCGTTGCGGAATACGTAGTTATCCGGTTGATCGGTGAACTGCTTGGTCAGGACGCTGCCAGTCGCGACATTGTTGAACACTGGAATCTTCGCTTCCTGGAAGAAGCGTTGAGACGCGAGTGCCACGCCGGTGTTGACGTAGCCCACCACCGCAGCCACTTTTTCCTTGTTGATCAGCTCTTGTGCGATCTGCACGCCGCGTTCATTTTTTGCTTCGTCGTCGCGCTCGACCAGCACAATCTGGCGGCCAAGTACGCCACCGGCTTTATTGATTTCCTCGGTGGCGAGCCGCACGCCGTCGCGCATGCTCACGCCCATCGAAGACGAGCCGCCGGTGAAAGGTCCGTCGACACCGATCTTGATCGGGTCGGCGGCGTAGCTGACGTCAATGAGGGCACACAACGCGAGCGCGCTCACGATGCTCTTCAAGCGAATTCCCATACTGTCTCCGTAGCATGTCTTTTTTTGCACAGAGCCTGGAAGCGGCTTCCAGGCGTACCGACTGAACGTTTTCAGGAAGCCTGAGCGTCCGCCGTGACGCAGTATGGAATCGTTAATGTATGTGTAATATTCGGGCTTACCCGCGTGGTGCAATACCGCAGTTATCAGCGGCGTAGTGAGGCGACAGCAGAGAAAGGACGCCGAAACTTACAGGCAAGTCCTGCGCCAGATATGGTTGTAAATGCAACGGTATGCAAACGAAGCGCTCAGGATGGGCGGCTGCGAATCCGTGTGCCGGGTGGTGGTCTATCCGCGCGTCGCAGCCAGCGCCAGTAGCGGCGCGCGGCCACGACGGATGACCGTTAAGTCGGCCTGCGTCTGCTTGCCCGGCGGCTTCTCGAACCCCACCGCCGGCTCGGGCTCCGCGCGCTTGCACGGTGCGAGGAATGCCTTGAGCTGGCTGATACCGCCTTCGTAGCCGGCTTCCTGCAGTTCCCGAAGCAGCACTGTCGCCGGAATCCAGTGCGGTTATGCAGCCGCAACTCGCTCGAGCAGATAGTCCTTGAACGGCTCGAGCTTCGTCGGGCGTGGCTCAGTTTCAAATCGGCGTTGACCGCAAGAAGGCCGGATATGCAGCCGCGTTTCGTTACTGTTACCAGTCTCGCAAGTAAATCTATGGTCCGCCCCAGTTTTGCAACCCCTGACGCTTGATGCAGTGTTGGCTTGCACAAATCTATCCGACGTCGTTGTGGGGACTGCTCCCCGCGCCTCGATGAAGTTCGCGCCCACGGCCCCCATAAAGTTGTGCGGCTTCAGGAGCCTCTTTACTTGCCGGGGTGTTCCGCAGGCCGGTGTGCCGTTCACGTCATCAGGTTTCAGTCGTCGCAAAAGCAGAGGAGATAATGCTTGGCCTGCGCTCTTTCAGGCTGAGGGCCTGGCGAATTCAGAATCGAAGGTGCTATGGCGTGCGACGATGGCCCACGCGGTTCGCGCCAGCTTGTTGGCCAGCGCACACGCCACAACATTTGAGTGGCGCCGCGTCATCATCGCGCGCGCCCATTCCGCGAGCCGGCCAGTTCGCTTCTCGAGCCCGCGCAGATAGGCTCGGGCGCACAGGACCAGAAGACATCTGACGTGCTTGTCGCCTCGACGGCTGATCCCGAGGAGGTTGGACCTTCCGCCGGTGCTGTATTGGCGCGGAACAAGTCCAACTGACGCGGCGAAGTCACGACTGCAACCGTACTGCCTGCCATCGCCCATTTCTGCGGCAAGCACGCTCGCGGTAATCGGACCGATTCCTGGAATGCTCATGAGCCGTTGCCCAACGTCGTCATCGGCGAGTTGGCGCGCCAGCTCCCGTTCAATCTCACCTATCTGCTTCTCAAGGTACTTGAGGTGTTCATGGAGGCGTTCGAGAATCGCTATCAGCCTGGGCGGCAATGCGTGCACATCGAGAAGTTCCGGCAGTCGCGCAACGGCGGTCTTGCCTGCCGGCAGGCTAACACCAAACTCAAGCAGGAAACCATGCATCTGGTTGATCGTTCTCGTTCGGTCCCGCACCATCGATTCACGCACGCGGTGCAGAACCGAAAGTGTCTGTTGCGACTCCGTCTTCGGCGTCACAAAACGCATTGCTGGACGTGATGCGGCTTCGCAGATCGCTTCGGCGTCAACGAAGTCGTTCTTGTTCGACTTCACGAATGGCCGCACAAACTGAGGTGAAATCAGTTTGACCTCGTGGCCGAATGTGGCCAGCTTGCGCGCCATGTGATGGGAGCCGGCACACGCTTCCATGACGACGGTGCAGACCTCGTACGTCGCGAAGAATTCAATCAGTTGCCTACGCCCCAGCTTCTTGCGAAACACGGCCTTGCCGTTCCGGTCCTGACCGTGAAGGTGAAAGGAATGCTTGCCAAGATCGATTCCAACGAGCATCGCGTGGTCCATGATGGTCTCCGGTTCCGAGTGAGCTCGGTCAGCGTAACTTATTCGGTAAGGCGGGGCGGACCATGTCATTAGTTGTGCCCTAAATTGCAAGCAAAGTTGTGCCTACCGGTTCAGGCGTCCCGGCCGCCAGATCCCATTGGCGAACGTCTATCCGTGCAGATGATCATCAGGCATCGTCGCCCATTTGCGCTGCGCGCGCTGACAGGCCTTGCGAAGTCGGTCATATTCGCAGCGTCGTTTGGGCGTCTTCGGTATGTCCGTGGCGCGTGAATCGTCGCGCCGTTCGACCCAATGTGCGCGTCAGTGGACTATTCCCATGAGCCTATGTCGGCGTCGTTGCCTTCGCCGCCTTGCTTGGCGTCGTGGCCGTAGCTGAATACGTCGATCTCACTATGCACACCCGGATTGAGATACCAATACGCATTGCCCCACGGGTCGTCTGGCAAACGCTCAAGATAGCCGCCTTCCTTCCAGACGCCCGGCACCGGATTGGTGTTGGGCTTTTCAATCAAAGCATCCAGGCCTTGTGCCTGGGTCGGATAGCGGCCGTTATCGCGGCGGTAGTTGTTGAGTGCCTGCATGATTGTGGCAATGTCGTGTTTTGCCACGATACGTTTGGCCTCCTCGGGTTTCGTCATGATCTTTGCGACGACCAGCGCGATCAAAAGAACTAGAATCGCGAGTGCAAATAGGCGTTACGGTCGATTACCTTGGATAGGTAAGGACCTCTTATTGAATTGACAGGACCGCATTCCAGATTGTGGGCGCAGTGGGATTCTTGAGGCCGAGCTTCACGAGGTTGAACTGGCCTTTGCGAATGCGTAGCATCAACTCGATGCCGGCCAACGCAATCGTTGCGCTCCTGAGGCGTTTGAAGCCGAGCATCACAGTTATCCGGGACTTGATGTTGCGATGGTCCTGTTCGATCAGATCATTGAGATATTTCGAGGATCGAACCCTGGTGTCTTCAGGCGGCAGGCCGTCTTCCTTCATCTCACGCACCGCGCGGTGTGAGGCGGCATAGCCATCCAGCGTGATGGTCTTCGGCGGCTGGCCCTGATGTTTGAGGGCTTTCCTGAAAAAGCCCTTGGCCGCCTTCACGTCGCCCTTTGCACGGAGCATGAAGTCAACTGTCTGGCCGGCCCGATCCACCGCCCGGTAGAGATAGACCCACCTGCCGCGGACCTTCAGGTACGTTTCATCGACACGCCACGACTGTCCCGTGGGCACGCCGAAACGGTTCCAGCGCTTGACGAATTCCGGCGCATAACGCTGCACCCAGCGCAGGATCGTCGTGTGGGCCAGCGACAAACCCCGTTCTGCCAATATTTCCGCGAGATCGCGCAGACTGAGCTTGTAACGCAAATACCAGTGAACACACAGAATGATCACCTCGCGGTCGAAGTGACGACCTGCGAATAGTTCCTCCAGGCTCTTCGGCTTGCTCATCGTCGGCTCTCTATTCGTTCAGCGCGACACTCTAACCGATTCGCCCGCGCCATTTGCACCAGAGCCCTCGCGCAAGAGGCCGGCGTGCCCGACGGTGTGCTCAATATGATCTCGGCGGATCGCGACCAGGGCATCGCGGCCGTCGCGCTTTGGCTCGCGCACGATCGCGTGCACAAGATCACGTTCACCGGCTCGACTGTCGTGGGCAAGCACCTCGCGCGAGAGTCGGCGGGCACGCTAAAAAAGCTCTCCCTCGAACTGGGTGGCAACGCACCGTTCATCATATTCAAAGACGCGGACGTGGAGGCTGCGGTCAACGGTCTGATGTACTGTCCCGCTCGCCACGGGAGCGCGGCCGGTCATAAAGGGGCACCTGGTCTCGTGGACTGTCTTGCCGACAGTTGCCCCTTCATTCTGGCGCTTCTTTTGCCAGTCAACCGCTCCACGCTTGCCGCGTGTGTTACTGGATCGGCGGCACCACGCCGAGCTTTTCAGCCAGCATCCTCTCGTAGACACCGAAGTGCAAGTCGACTTCCTCCTGTGTAACGACGGTCACGAAGATGTTGATCTGCGCTGGCTGCAAACCCAGTACGGTCGCGATCGCCGCTTCAAGCTGCGGCGCGCATAACCGGTCGTCAGCGAAAGTGGTGCCAACCGCAATTTCGTAAGAGGATTCCTGCCGGAATACGACCTCAGCCAGCCGCGCGCGAGCACTCATGTTGCTGTCGATAGCCAGCCGGATCACTTCGACCGCCGTGCGCATCGTTTCGGTCGGGAAACCCTTCGTTGAGCGCAACCGGACACGGTGACGCCCAAGAGTAAGCCAATCGTATTCGAATTCCATGGTGGCCTCGCATCGTGTTACAAGGTGCTGGGTTACATAGGGGCGCTTCACGCCGGATTCAAGAACGCCACGTCGCCAAAATTTCCTTGAAATTTTCGTATCCAGTTCTATCTTAAATACCGCTCGGGCAGCCGCGCCGGGAGGTTTCAGGCGCGCTGCGTGTTTCGATTTGTTTGCCGGCAGCATGGCGGACGGACTGGAGCGCGTAGGCCGGTTCGTCCTCCTGCTGGTTTGAAGGAGGAAACGACCATGAGTGATCTCTACTTCGGGACCGACCTTTTCAGCGAGTTCGACCGTCTGCAACGGCAGATGGCGAGCCTGTTCGGCGGCTTCCCATCCAGCATTCGTTCCGGGCGCTTCAGCGCTTTCCCGCAGGTCAACATCGGTTCGACCGACGATTCGATCGAGATCGTCGCATTCGCACCGGGTGTCGATGCGGCGAACCTCGACGTATCCATCGACAAGGGCCTGCTGACCATCAGCGGCGAACGCAGGAGCGTACGGCCGGACGCGGCTGGCGACGACACGCGCACCTATGCGCAGGAGCGCTTCGTCGGCTCGTTCCGGCGTGTCATTGAACTGCCGCAGCACGCCGATCCCGACAAGGTCACGGCGAAGTACACCAATGGCTGTCTGACCGTGAGCATTGGCAAGCGGGAGACGTCAAAGCCGCGGGCCATCAGCGTTCAATGAACTGCGCCAGATAACCGAGGAGAACATCATGAACGATACGACAGAACTTGCCCGAAAAGATGAAACGGCAGTTTCCCGCCGCGAAGACGAACAGTCGCAACGGCGGGTCACGCTAACGCCGCCTGTAGATATCTTCGAGGATAGTCAGGGCATCACCCTGTGGGCGGATTTGCCCGGCGTGACCAGGGAACGCCTCGACGTGAAGGTGCACGACGGCAATCTGTACATTGAGGCCGAAGCGGTGGTGCCGACGCCGACGGCCTTACGCGTGCAGCATGCGGAGATCCGCGAGCCTCACTTCGCGCGGGCTTTTTC
This sequence comes from Burkholderia sp. H160, assembly GCA_000173575.1. Lineage (GTDB taxonomy): Bacteria > Pseudomonadota > Gammaproteobacteria > Burkholderiales > Burkholderiaceae > Paraburkholderia. Next base: position 35,719 of record ABYL01000042.1, read on the forward strand.
CCTCAGTCCTGAGTTCGACACTTCGAAAATCGACGCAAACCTGAAGGACGGCGTGCTGAAGTTGACGATACCCCGCCGCGACGAAGCGCGGCCGCGCCGCATCGAGGTGCGCACGGGCTGAAAGTGCGGGCAACAGCGACAGGGAGATCGCCCGGCGGCGGCAGGTACAAGTGGTAGGCGGCGGAGTCGGGAGTCCGGTGACATGGAGAATATCCGGCTCTCCCGCCACACTTTAGCGGAGGATAGGATGAACACGAGAAAGTGGAATCCCTTCAAGTTTCTTCGCGGCGCGGGACGCAGGTCCGATGCGCAGAGTCCGGAAGGTGGGTCGGAAAGCGAACAATGGCATGCCTCATGGCCTGATGTTTCGCGATTACTCTCGCGGGAACCATGGCGTGCTGTTGAAGAGTTCTTTCACGATCCGTTCGCTGGACGCGGTGCCTTGGAACGATGGTTCGGCGACTTCAGTTCAGCGCGCTTCCAGCCGCGCATCGACGTGGTCGACGAAGGACAGGTGCTGCGCGTAACTGCCGAATTACCCGGAATGGAGCGGGACGATCTGAACGTCACCGTGGAGGACGGGGCGCTCGTGTTGCGAGGCGAAAAAAAACAGGACGTACGCAGCGAGGAGGACGGTTGCTACCGGCTGGAGCGGGCCTACGGAAGTTTCGTGCGCACGATTCCGATGCCGGATAACGCCGATCCCGAACACACCCTGGCGAAGTTCGATAACGGTGTGCTCACTTTGACGGTGCCGAAATCTGAACCGTCACGAACTGCTGGCCGCACGATCGATATCGGCTAGTGTCAGGAACAGCGCGACGGCAGTGGATGATCGGGAGCAGGGGGCCGTTAGCTCAGTTGGTAGAGCAGCGGACTTTTAATCCGTTGGTCACTGGTTCGAATCCAGTACGGCCTACCCGGTCCACATGATTGAGTCGGACGCGTGCCCGAGGCTCGGTTGGGTTCACTGTTCGCATGAGGACCAGTTTGGTGAAGGTTCTTCCAGGTAGGCTGGGTACGAGCAAGGACCGCCCGCGCTCAGAGGGAGTATGAGCCACCAAGGAAACCATTGTCGCGCGAAGCCGCCGAGTTGCTAGAGCAGCTCGGGTTGGCATCGCAGCAGTTACAACCCCAAGGTTTTTAACGCTCCCCAACTTTAGTTGACGGCGCTGCCCTGGTAGTTGCAACTCTAGTTGAAGTGGAAAATTCCGTCGGCACCTTGGGTGACAAGGACCAGCGGGCATATTGCAGCTGCACACTGGTAGTTGCAGGTTCAGTTGCGCGAGCGGACGACGCCCGATGATCCGAGGCAGCCTCCGAGATCGACACCGCGTACTCCGGATAAACCGGCCGCGTCGGTGCGCGGACCGGCTGCGCCGCATCGCCCTATAATAGACAGGGGATGGTCTGGCGAATGAATATTCCGGGGTATAGCTATGATCAATGCGGATCTTGGGCAACAGCTTGAGGGCTATATCGCGAAGTTGGTTGAGTCGGGTCGCTACGGTTCTGAAAGCGAGGTATTGCGCGAAGGCGTAAAGCTCATTCAGGATCGCGAACTGAAACTCAAGGCGCTGGATGCGATCATCGATCGCGGCATTGTCGATTCGGAGGCCGGAAGGGGCACGCCCGCCACGGACGTGTTCGACCGACTCGAAGCAAAGTACCATGCAATGGCGAGCACGAGGCAATGATTGTCCAGATTCTTCCTGATGCGGAGGCCGACCTTGAGGCGATCGGCGACTACCTGGCCCGCGACAATCCTCGTCGCGCGCTGAGTTTCGTGCACGAGCTGCGTGACAAGTGCCGGCGGCTTGTCGACGTGTATCTTGCATTCCCGATTGTGCCTCGCTACGAAGACCTCGGCGTGCGCCACCAGGTTCACGGCGGTCATCAGATTTTTTATCGTGTCGTTGGCGAGCCTCCCGAGCGCATCGATGTTATTCACGTCCTGCATAGCACGCACAACTACTCTGCGACACTGTTTCCCTGAATTTGCGTGAGCCGCACGACGACGATCCGATTGCTTCCGCGGGCGTGGTCTTGCTCAGGATCGGCGACGTTCTGCGCAAACGCGTGCCATTGCCGATTGCCCATCCTCTACTGTCCAGCGTTGAATGCCAATGCCCCATGTGTGAAAACGCGACTTGCTTCGACATTTCCGACGGGGGCACCCGCCGATAGGCGTTCCGGATGCCAATGAACTGTCCATGGGCGGGGGCTACTGCGTCTGCGCACTAGGAAGGTATTTCGTACCTGATCGACCTCTTATTAGCGGGTCGCGCGATGTCGTTCAAATGCGGTCTGGCACGAAACGCATCGGGCCGTGCAGGGCGCGGCGGCAAGCCGCTCATAACCGATCGGCTCCCCGCACTCGACGCATGCGCCGTAGAGGCCGGCGGCGATGCGTGCCAGCGCTCCGTCGATCTGCTGCAGTTCATGGAAATCGTGCCGCGCGAGGGCAGCGCGCAACTCGTCGCCCGCCTTGCGCGATGCGGTCTCGTCGGGATGCGACTCGGGGCCCAGCGCTTCGGGCGGTCGGGCTCCGGCGAGATCTCCGTATTCGCCGTGCAGCGTCGCCAGCAACTCACGACGGCGCTCGCAGAGCCTTTGCTGTAACAGCATCAGTTCGGCAGAGGTGAGGGTGATCATGGGCAAGATTGATGTGTTCTGTAACGCCACGCACAACGGTGGAATTACGAAGGCCTTCCGTCTGATTACATGCCCGCCGAATAAGATTTTAACTCGCGCGCGATTCGAGTTCGACGGGCATACGTCAAGTATAGGTTTTGCAAAGCAGCAGTATCGACCCGTCGTGGGCGAAGCCTTATGAGGCGCTCAGAGATTGGGGCGGGACGGCATGCGCCGACTGGCGAAGGGAGGATGCCATGGCATCTCGGCTAACTATGCAGGAGGTCACGATTCCCGTGGAGGGCGCGCGTTTGATGGGCACGCTTGCGCTGCCGCAGAACGCTCGCTCACTGGTTCTGTTCGCGCACGGCAGTGGCAGCTCGCGGTTCAGCCCGCGCAACCGGTACGTGGCCGCTGAACTCAATGGGGCCAGCATCGGAACGATGCTGATGGACCTGCTCTCCGAGCAGGAAGACACCGGCCCGGCTGCCCGCTTCGAGATCGATCTGCTGGCAACGCGTCTCGCACAAGCGACGGAATGGATCGCAGCGCGGCAGTCACCACCGCTATCCGTTGGCTACTTCGGCGCGAGCACGGGCGCCGCTGCAGCGATCCGCGCGGCGTGGGTATCGTCTGTTCCGATCCAGGCCATCGTTTCGCGAGGCGGGAGGCCCGATCTCGCCGGACGCGGCGTGCTCTCGTCAGTGCACGTGCCTACGTTGCTGGTGGTCGGCGGGCTCGATGCTCACATCATCGAACTCAATCGCGCGGCGTTCGCCCTGCTCGAAGGCCCGAAGGATCTGGTAATCGTTCCCGGCGCGACGCACCTGTTTGAGGAGCCCGGCACACTGGAAGCCGTCGCGCGGCTCGCTGTGCATTGGTTCGAGCGCTACCTCGGCAACTCGCGTGGCAACGCGTGATGCTGCACCCACCGGCGTTAGCCGGCCGGGCTGGCGAGGCACACGAGCTGCTGTGGATGCGCAGCGCCTAAGCGAATGCGCGCAGCACGAGTGTGTCGTCTGCGCGCCGCTCAACGGCAGCACCTAACGGCCTACTTTCCCGATTGAGCGTTTCTTCCAGCCATCGTACGCCTTCTTCGGGCGCCCGGTTGATGCGGAAGCGGCGTGTCTGGGTGGGCGTCATCGACAGTTCGACCAGCTTGCCCGTAGCGACCTCGACGACGGGGAAATACATCACCGATAGATCGCCGCGATACGCTTCCTGACCGCTGATACCTTCATAGTCGTTGATGAAGTCCCCGGCGCCGTACAGGATGAGCTTGTCCTGATACACCTCAATGCCCTTCACGTGGTGCGACGAATGACCGTGCACCACGTCCACTGCAGCCGAATCGACGAGATCGTGTGCGAAGCGCCGGTGCGACGCCGGTATGTCGAAATCGAAGTTCGCGCCCCAATGGATCGAGACGACAACGACATCGGCGGGTTGCTTGACCCTACGCACCTGCGTCGCGATTGCGCGCACGGATTCGGCGGAAAGATCCTCGAGCCGATTCACACCGGGACGGCTCCGGCCGGCAGCCCAGTCCTCGCCCACGCCGCTGCATTGCGTCGCGAAGCCGAAGATCACCACCCGGCCTTGGCCCCCGAGCTCGATCAGGGCCGGCGTGGCCGCCTCGACGTCGTCCTGTCCCGCGCCGGCCGTATGAATGCCGGCGGCACGCAAGGTACTCAGGGTTTCCGTCAGGCCGCGGTAGCCCCAGTCGAGCACGTGATTATTCGCGAGCGAGCAGCAGTCGATTTTCGCCGCGCTCAGGACAGGCGCGTTGGCGGGATGGATGCGATAGTGGATGCCCTTCCCGGGCCATGCGTCCTCGCTGGACGTGACTGCGGCCTCCAGATTTATGATGCGCGCGTCGGGACTTATGCGATCAAGTTCGCGCCGCGCATCGCCCCAAACGTAGTCGAACGGGACACGTTCCGGCAACGGGCCGGCATGCGCCTCGGCGAGGCTCACATAGTCTTTCGCCGATCGAACATAGGGCTCGAAGAGACGGGGCCGGCTGGGATGCTTCAGTATCTGATCGATGCCGCGCCCCAACATCACATCCCCGCATAGAAACAGCGTGATGCAGTTCATGTGTCAGCCAGCAGCGAAATTCCTTGGCAGCGCCGGTCGTCGCGTATCGGTAGCGGCATCCCTGGGCGTGGACGCTTTTAGAATAGTTCGCGGGCATTTCTGCGTCCAGGCAGGCGGTCCGTACAATGGCGGCCCGCGTGTCGTTGTCGATCATTTGGGGTCATTCCTGCCCGGTTGGGGTAAGTGTACTTTCCGCGCGAAATCTGGCGGTTTTGCGTGCCGAACCACCTGCAGCAAGCCTTTGCCGCCGATCCGGTTTCTCGCGGCCCGCGGGATGGCAAGTTATTGAAATTTTGGATCTTTTCGGATCTACCCGCCATTTTTCGCGCGGGAAGTACACTTCCCCCTGGGTTCGAATCCCGCCCGGCCCACCAAGCATGGCTGGTGTTTGCAGGTTTGGGCTGGAAAGTGGAACGTTCCGCAATCGCCAAAAAATGGCGGAAAAGAGGTGTGACCGCAGCTCTGCGAGCCTTATCCCGCGGCGCTTGCTGGGTGTGGGCAGCGGACTGGGACCTGCAGTTGCCTGCGCGGGCGTACCACAAGCGGACCCGTTTCATGAAGGCAGCTACGTGTTCACGCGGACACATGGAGGCGCAGATCTTCTGCCGCTCATTGGAAGCGCGTCATCCTCGGCCTGGTCCTGAACTTAGGTAGGATTGCCGGTAATGGCGCCACCAGGATAGCTCTTTGTTTTATCCGTGCGGTCAGCGCGGAAGCGTTGCGATGTCATCGGGGCTCGATCTGCCCAAGCAGCTCCATCAGCGATTGCGGGCGGCCATCAAACAGCGCCGCGTAGTAGACCGTGTTCGACAACACATTCTTGACGTAATCGCGGGTTTCGTTAAACGGAATAGTCTCCGTGAAAATCGCGCCTTCCACCGGACGCGGCAGGTTGGCCTGCCACTTGCGCGAGCGTCCAGGGCCGGCATTGTAGCCGGCGGTCGCGAGCACGGCCGAACGGTCAAGCTGGTTGTAAATCATCGACAGATAATACGTGCCGAGCAGGATGTTCGTGTCGATCTCGTTCATCCTCGCCCGCGAGATCGGACCGAGCCCGATCTTCCTCGCGACCATCTCCGCGGTATCCGGCATCACCTGCATCAGGCCGCCTGCGCCAACCTCCGAGCGCGCACTGATGATGAAGCGCGACTCCTGGCGAATGAGGCCATACGCCCATTCGACATCGAACCCGGTGGACTGCGCATCTCGCTCGACAGTCGTGCGGAACGGCGCCAGATAGCGCAGCGAAAAATCATGCTCGGTCTGCGTCCTGTCGGCGGTGCTCACCGTCCGGTCGTAGAGCTCGATGCGGCGTGCGTACTCGGCGACTGCGAGCAGTTGCCGGTCGGTCATGCCGCGCAACTGCCAGTTCCACTCCCGGTTGCCTTCCGTGCGCAGGTTCAGCGCATAAAAACGTTTTGCCAGTTCGAAGCCCGGTGTCTGGCCGGCCTTCTTAACTTCTTCGTCGGTCACTTTGATCTGTGGCGGAATCACGATCTGCTGGCCGAGCGCCTCGGAGGCCAGTTGGCCATAGAAGGTGTAAGTTCCCGCGATCTTCCCGAATTCCTGGTTCGCCGCTGTCACCTCGCCGGCCTGCTTCAACGCGCGTGCGTACCAGTAGACCCACGGTGGTTGTGCGCGCAGCGCGGCCGGCATCTGCTCGATCGACCAGCGCACCATCATCCAGTCTCCTGCTAGCAGCGCGCTGCGCGTGCGCCACTCATAGGCCTGGCTCGACAGGGGCGCGTTCGCCGACAGCCGGTACCAGTCCACTGCGCCTGGCAGCTGCCGCGTCGCTGCCTGATAGGCAATCGCGCCCCAGCCGATAGCGCGTTCCGCCAGGGTGAGCGCCGGTGCGATCGCGGTGAAGATGGCTGCGGCCGCTGCCGGATCGCTGGCCGCCACCTGCGTGGTGGCGAGTAGCGCGAGTTGATGGGACGCCGCGTCCATCGGGACGCCTTTCGCCAGCAGCACGCGCGGCTGGTTCGTCGCCTGATCGAGCCGCAGCGGATCCGGGCGCGCCGCGCCCAGCGCATCGATCAGTCTGCCGCCGGTCGTCGTCGCGCCCTGTTCGTAGGCCTCGCGAATCCGCTGCCAGACATCCTCCGAAGTGAACTGGTGATTACCGTCGAGCGCGGTGATCAGATCGACGCAGCCGTCGCCGTACCACTTCGGCTCGACGAGCAGCGCGCGCGCCGCGTCGGCAACGTTTTCACCCCGCGCGGCGCGCGACTCGAGCGCATAGCACTTCACCTGCGTGTCGTCGTTCAGCACGAACAGTAAATATTGGGAATCGAAATCCTTCCAGTCGTGGCGCGCGCCCAGCACGCGCAGGTAGTCGTTGCGCAGACGGTCGGCAATCGCCTGTCCGTCGTAGCGTTGCAGAAACGACAGCACCAGTGCGTCCGGCGCATCGAGATTCGCATGGCCCGAGCCGTTGAACAGACGCGGCTTGATCTGAAAATAGCTGAGATAAGCCGGCGCCGGATAATTTCGGATCAGGCTCGCCAACTGCGCGGCACGCGCGGGATCGTTGTCGCGGGCGGCGTCCCGCAACTTGATGAAAATCTGATCGTCAGCGGAAAACGAGGAGAGCCGGGTGGGATGTCTGGCCACCGCCGTGCCAGACACGACGAACGTCGCAGCGGCAAGGGCAAAACCGATCGCGCGATACGCCCGGTGACGTCGTGTGGACATCGCTGTTCTTACCTTGTTTCAGTGCAGAAAATTGAGCCAAAGCTTAGGCCGCAATTCGGCGAAGCGAAGCTTCGAAAAGCACTGGACCCAGCCCGTAATTCGGCGCTTTGCGAGCCGGGTGCCTGGACCACTCCGGCACTTGCGCGCTCGCTTTTTCGCTGGATCAGCCACTGAAATCAGGAAGGTCTTCAATGTGGTGCAGGCCGTTGTGGCAGGGATGCTCGCTTCCGGTTAGTCCCAGAGCGGAGGGCAGTCAAGAGCACCGTGGGGTAATCGTGCGGAGCGTGCAAAATCTAGCGGTAGGGAACAAAAGCGCACGCACAAACCTTCCTGTCCAGCTTCGGACCGATTCGCCAGCACTTCGCGCTCAAGCGACATTTACTGCGCGCATTACTCTGTCGCAAACAGCTCGCTGCGCGCTTTGCCGCGTGGCATCGCTTCACCGGCCTCACCCAAGATCCGTACGATTTCTGAGCGACTGCGCGCCCCTTCCGCTAGTGCGTCGAGAACGACTTAACGCGACAGGCCATCTGGAGCGCAACGATACTGTCACCGGGCATTCCAGTGTCGTACAGGTCCTGGCGGCGCTGAAACAGGCCAAAGCGAGGATTCCGCTCGCCAGGCTGACACTACGTCCGCGAATCGGAACAGACCTTCTGTCGCTGTAAGAAGTGGGATGCGGGTCTGCCGACGGCTTAGCTTCGAATCGGCCTTGTCTCGCGAATCTGCCATGACTTGCGCTTTCATCTCGTGCGCGTCAGCAGACATCAGCGTTATCAGCGTGCGCCGTTCGCATAAGTGTCGCCCACCATCAGCCGCACGATCTCGTCACCGCTCGTCTGCTCGATGCGGCGCTCGCCGGCCACCTCGCCACGGCGCAACACGACGACCCGGTCGGACACCGCGAAAATATCGTGCAGGTTATGGGAGATGAGAATCACGGCCACGCCCTGCGCCTTCAACGAGCCGATCAGCGCCATCACCTTGCGCTGCTCGGGAACGCCGAGCGCTGCCGTAGGTTCGTCCATGATGAGCACGCGCGCGTTCCAGTAGATGGCGCGGCCGATGGCGATGGCCTGGCGCTGGCCGCCCGAGAGCATCTTCACCGGGCCGGTTAGCTTACGCTGCGGAATCACGATATCGAGCCGTTCGAGCACCTCGCGTGCGACCTGGGCCATGCGCGGCCGGTCGATTACCCGAAAGCCCAATTTCGGGCGCGTGGGTTCGCGGCCCAGAAAGATGTTGCTGCCTACGTCGAGATTGTCCGCGAGTGCAAGATCCTGATAGATCGTCTCGATGCCTTGTTCCCGCGCGTCCTGCGGGTCGCGCAACTGCATCGTGCGGCCGTCGAAGCGCAATTCGCCCGCGTCGGCATGATAGACACCAGAGAGTATCTTGATGAGGGTGGACTTGCCTGCACCATTGTCGCCCGCGAGCGCGAGCACTTCGCCGGGCGTCAACTGGAGCGAGACGCGCTTGAGTGCCTCGACTCCGCCGAAACGGATTGAGATGTCGCGCGCTTCGAGTATCGGCGTTGCAGCCGCGTCGCTCATTGTGCGCCCCCCAGCCGCTCCTTGTACTGATCGATCAATACGGAGACGACGATCACGATCCCCACGACGATGAATTGCCAGAACGCGTTGACGTCGATAAATACGAGCCCGAATTCAATGACGGCGATGATGAGCGAACCGATCAGCGTGCCGATCACGGTGCCCGTACCGCCAAAGAGGCTCGCTCCGCCGATCACGACCGCGGCGATCGAGTTGAGCAGCATCGGCTCGCCAGCGTTGGCGGCACCCGCGGCAAAGCGCGCGGTATAGACGATGCCGCCGACCGCCGCGAAGGCTGCAGCGATCAGATAGATGGCGAACAGATGGCGGCGCACATTGATGCCGGCGCGCACCGCCGATTGCGGATTTCCCCCGATGGCGTAGGTGTACTGGCCGAATCGCGTTTGCGACAAAACGAAGTGCATGAACGCGAGCAGCAGGGTGGTGAGCACGACGGGCGTCCAGCCGCGCCCAAGCCATGCGAGGCCGGGGTTGTCGACGGCTACCGTCATGCCGCTGCCTGCGGCGAGAAAGCCCGCGCCGCGCGCGACGCCGTACATGCCAAGCGTGCCGATGAACGCGGGTACGCCGAGTCGCGCGATCAGCACGCCATTGACGAAACCCGGGATCAGGCACACTGCGATCGTGAGCGGAATCGAGAGCAGCAGTATCCACGGCGAGCCGCCGCCGAGAAGCGTGAACTGCGCGACGCACACGGCGGCAAGGCCCATAACGAACCCGACCGAAAGATCAATGCCTGCCGTGACGATCACGAAGGTCTGTCCAATGGCAAGCAACAGCGGCGCACTCGCGGCGAGCCCGATGGACTGCAGGTTATAGGCGTTGAAGACGAACGAGCGGTGCGCGGCAATGCGTGCCCACGCTTCGAAGAACACGAGCAGCACGCCGAAGAACAGCCACGGCCATACCTTGCTGACGAGGGCGAGGCGATCTAGGCGCTTGTCATTCATGCTGTGCGCGCGCAGGTCCTTCGCTTCGATCAGTTCGAGTAGATGTACTGCTTCATCTCGGGCTTGTCGATGTTCGACCGGTCGAGCACGACGAAGCCGGTGCTCTTGAAGGTGGGGATCGACTTGCCGCGGATTGCGTCGGCTGCAAATTTCACGCCGTAGTAGCCTATTTCGTCGGGACGTTGCGCGATGGCGATATCAACGAGTCCGCTCCTGATCTGCTCGTCGATGCCGGGCACTGCGTCGAACACCACGACCTTCACCTGGCCCTGCTTGCCCGCTGCCTTTACGCCTTGCGCGGCACCGCTGCCCGAGAACGTGTTTGCGCCGAACAAGCCCGCGAGGTCGGGATTGCGCGCGAGCACAGCCGCCACATGCGCGGCGGCGCGGTTGGCATCGTCCTCGTTGTACTGCGTCTCGAGCACCTTGATGTTCGGGTGCTTCTTCATCTCCTCCATGAAGCCTTGGACGCGAGCATCGGTGCTGGAGATGCCCGGCTTGTTGTTTTCGCAATAGACCGTGCCCTTATCGCCGATGGCCTTTGCAAGCGCGCGCCGCGACGCGACCGCCTTCCAGATTGTCCGAAGCAATATAGGAGAGCGGGAAATCGGCGTCGCCCTTGCCGGTCTGGTAGTGACCATCGCCAATATAGGTGTCGACGGTGATGACCTTGATGCCGGCGTCGGCGGCCTCCTTGAGCGGGCCGATCATCTGCTGCTTGTCGACAGGCGAGACGAGCAGCACGTCGGGATGCTTCGCGATGAACGCCTTGAGGATCGGCACCTGCTCGGTCGTGTTCCAGGCCTTCGGGACCTGGAAGAGCAGCTCCACGTTCTCTTCCTTCGCCGCACGCTGAGCGCCACGATTCATGGTGAAGTAGAACGGATCGGTCACGCCGGGCAGCAACGCGACCACGGGATGCGCGGCATCGGCGCGCGCTACGCCGGGCAGGACACCGGCAACGATCGTGGAAAAAGCCAACAGACAGCCAAGAACGATGCGCAGCATGTTTGTCATCCTCCAGGTGAGTCCGACGGGCGGCGCCCCAGTCTTTCCGAAGCGACGACGCCCGGCAGCAGTGGCTCAGTATACTGACGCGTCTTCTCGTCGGGCCAGGTGTTTTCCAGCAGTTCTGGCGTGCCGTGCTCGATTCGGCCGGGGCGGATGATGGATCGCGCATCGTTGCGGATACTACCGATATGCGGATTGGGCATTTCTTTGCAATGAGGGCGGCCGGGCGTGGACAGAAAGCGCCGGGACTCGCTATCGGCGGCGGCGGGTAGCCTGGCTCGTACGGTTTTCTGCCTGATCCATGGCCGCGTGAATGTTCGTCACAGACGATTCTTGCGAATCTCATCTGCAAAACCCGGAACAACGGGAACACCTGTTGACGATGAGTTTCTTTACTTTACATAAATTAATTGAGCGAAGTTTTAACATAAAATCCATGACATTTCGCGTGAAATTTTGAACGCGATACTATGGGCGACTCACCAAAAGACATGGGCCTATTTGCCGCCCGACATGCCACCTGCACGGACCTGCTACATAAAGTGCATGCAATGGCGGCGCGATCGGACCTTGAAACAAGTGGAAGCCCTGCTCGGAATGCGCATCGATTTCCGCTAATGCTTGCCAATTCATATTTTTCTCTGCTTATACTCATAGCCACCTGAACGGCTCACGTCCAGGTCCCACGCTGCACGCCGACAAGAAGCCACGACATCAGTCGACAATACGGCACGCGATTCACGTTTTAGAACCGCAGTTCTTACATATCGGGTGGGACCTCTTATGCGAAATCGTGCTTTTGGTGCTGCAATTTCATCGTTGCTGCTGGCAGGCGCAGCAGTTTCACCGGCCATCGCGCATGCCGACGACGGCTTCGCGCAGGACGAGGGCGCGTCGAATGGCCGTCCGGTCAAGGTGATGATCATTTCGATGTTCGGTCCGGAAGGGCAGGTGTGGCTCGATCATCTCGGACCGTGGCAGGACATCCCCGTCGCGGGTCTTTCCCCTGACTATCCGGCAGTCCACTGCAATCGCCAGGAGGTCTGCGTGATGACGACGGGCATGGGGCACGCGAATGCCGCCGCGTCGATCATGGCGCTGACATTCTCGCCGCGTTTCGACTTGCGTCACACGTACTTCATGGTGGCAGGCATCGCGGGTATCGATCCGCTTCAGGGGACCGTCGGTTCCGCTGCGTGGGCCAACTGGCTCGTCGACTTCGGGATTCAATGGGAAATCGACGGGCGCGAAATTCCGCCGGGCTGGAACACCGGCTATCTTGGCATCAACACGACGAGCCCGACGCAGAAGCCACCGCTCGACTATCGCACCGAAGTGTTCCAGCTCAATCCGGCGCTTTCGAATGCGGCATTTGCGCTGTCGCGTACCGTGACGCTCACCGACGACGCACAGGCGCAGGCTGCACGCGCCAAATACAACTATGCGCCCGCGAACCGTCCGCCTACGGTGATCCAGTGCGACACGCTGGCGGGCGACACCTGGTGGTCGGGCTCCGATCTCGGCGAGCGCGCGCGGCAATGGACGAAAATCCTGACCGATGGAAAGGGCACCTATTGCACGACGCAGCAGGAAGACAACGCCACTTTCGAGGCATTGACGCGCGCGGCGACCGCGCATCGCGTTGACCTGGCCCGCGTAGCGGTGCTGCGCGCCGGCTCAGACTTCGACCGGCCGTACGCGGGCCAGTCGAGCGCGGACAATCTGCTCAACTACGCGTCACAGGGCGGCTTCACGATCGCGATCAACAATCTGTTCCTGACGGGCAATCCGCTCGTGCAGGACATCGTCACGCATTGGGGCGAGTGGCGCGACGGCGTACCGCGGCGGTAGGATCATTGGTGTCGCGGACGGAGGAGGGCTGTCAGGACCCGCTTGGGCGAGTGAGCTATGGAATTCGTGGCTGCAGCTGTCAATGAATCTGACCGTCGTTGCTCTCCAGCCACGCCGGAATATCACGTTTTCCGTTGAGCACGCGCCAGATTTCCACATGAGCCTCGCGCTCAATGTAGAAGATCAGATGGGGATAGCGATCAAGCGGCCACGAGCGCAGACCCGGTATGTCCAGTTCGTATGCATAGCGGGGAGATCCGATGTTGGGGTGCCTGGCGCGACGCACGTATGCCTGCTCGATCTCCGTGATGAATCCTGGCGCTGCCTGCTCCGAGCCTTCATCTACGAGGTAGTGCGTCACCTCGTCCTCTACGTCCTGTCTGGCCAGTTTTGTCGGGGTAACTGGCTTAGCCGTCATTTGCGATAAGTACGCACGCGGGCGCGCAACGATTCGAAGTAGTCGGCGTCGACCGGTACCGCGAGGCCGGACGTGGCGCCTTGCAAGATCATCGCCCGCAGCCGCTTGCGATCCTGGTCCTTTCGGATCAGTTCGCGGACGTACTCGCTGCTCGTGCCGTAGCCGCCCGCGTCGACCTGTTCATCGACGTAGTCTTTCAGAGAATCCGGTAGCGAAATGTTCATCGTGGTCATGAGATCACTCCAGCACGCTTTGGCAAATTTTGCCAAGCTGGGGCAAGTGTACTTTCCGCGCGAAATCTGGCGGTTTTGCGTGCCGAACCACCTGCTGGAAGCCTTTGCGGCCGATCCGGTTTCTCGCGACCCGCGGGATGGCAAGTTATTGATATTTTGGATCTTTTCCGATCTAACCGCCATTTTTCGCGCGGAAAGTACACTTCCCCCTACAAAAGGCTGTTCAATGTTGGGCAGAAACTTCTCGTCGTGAACAAGGAGGAAGCGCGCCACTACCTGTGGTTGTTGCCGGTGCGAAATATGCTACGAGTGCCACCGGTTCCGAGTGGGCGACCGCCGCGAGGCGCGCGTGCCTAACGTTAGATGGCTAATACTCGCGTACGATCGTCCACACACCGTCAGGGAGAGTGCGCATTGTCTGCAGTTCGCTGGCAAATAACACCGTACCAGCCTAGTCCGCGATACGTCTCATAACCAGGCGTTGCCGCAAACGAAACCGTGGTTCCGTTCGGCGCCCGATAGAAGCCTGTCTGTTTACCATCCGGTTGCAGAGCAATGCGCTCTGTCAAAATTCCTTTGTCGTCGGAGGCGGCGATTACGCGAAACGACGAATCGACAATCATGCAACGGGTGCGCGTCCACTCCTCCTCGCTTAAGCGCACCCCTTTCACAACTGCTCCCGCTTGCGGTGCCCAGTCAAAGAAGATGATGAGTACGCCGAGAACGCGGCCATGCGTAAGCCCTCCTGCCCGAATCGCCGTCGAATAGCCGGCGACCTGGGTGTGTCGCAACGGTTCAAGTACCTCCACGTCGCGAGCGACGTAGTCCGCTCCGGACTTGGTTTTCATAGCGGCTTTGAACAATTCTGTGCCAGCCATATTTTGGCCTCGCACGGGATATAAACTGGGTCGTCCGTTCGCCACGACGACACCATTTTCGTCGACGACCCACAAATCGCGGTAGACCGTGTAACTATCGAGGATCACTGACAGACGCTCGCACGCATGTTCTGATGAGGCGGGTGTGCCATTCGCGAGACATTCCACAACCGCCGAGTCCGTTGCCCACCAGCGTACGTCGCACGAGCGTTCATACAGGTTGCGGTCTATCACGTCGATCATATTGAGTGCGAGGTCGGCGCAACGCTGACCATCATGCGAGCGCAGCCGGTCGATCATACTATCGCCGAGCTGCGTGAGGGTGCTCAGTGAGCCGGCCAGGTCCTTGTTCAGGTCAGTAGTGATCTCGGAGATCCGTTTCGACACATGCTTGACCTGGTTTGCGACTACGGCGAAACCTTTTCCGGCATTGCCCGCCCGTGCGGCCTCGATAAGTGCGTTAAGTGCAAGGAATGTCGTTTCGCGATTGATGTCGTTGATATCGCTGATCTTGCTTGTGGCGAGTCGCCTTACTTCATGGGTGAGGTCTACGATAGCTTGGGGATTTGACATATTTAGGTTCATGGCGGTGGTCTCACCGCTTGACTACGCAAGCTTTGGGCCAGCGATTTAATACGCCCGCAAATGGCTTTCTTATGGCGATGCGGTAATCTGCGTTTTCACCGTGCACTGAGACGGCGTATGGGCGCACCGGGAGAGGGCTTCAGTCCGACGGTTTTCTAGTGTCGCGAGTACAAAGCAAGTGACGATCGCGTCGCCGTGGACTCTGATATCAGCCCTCGAATGTAGTGACCGATAGTAAATATCCC
>ABYL01000041.1 GCA_000173575.1 Burkholderia sp. H160
CGCGCCCCCGCCTTGCCTGCTCGCAGGCGATGACTACCGGCCGCGGATATTGCCGGCCACGCCACCCGCCGCGCCGCCGATGAGCGCGCCGGTCCATGCATCGCCGCCGGAGATCGCTGCGATGCCGGCGCCGGCGCCCGCGCCGATTGCCGCGCCGCCCACCGTTCCTCGCGTCTGCGGGCTCATGTCGGCGCAACCGATCATCGCGGCCAGCGCGCCAATAGCGACGATCCAACCAAGTCGTTTCATGATCGTTCTCCTTATTGATTTTTCTTCAGGCCGGGCACGACCATCTGGAACCAGATGGTCTCGATCACCGGGTGCTGGATCATCGCGGGATTGGCTGCGTAGTAGCTGTCGAGGCCCTGGCGCACGCTGTCGAGCGTCTGGCCCTGCATGCCCATGCCGAAGCGCTGCGCGATGTCGTCGCTTTTCGCCATGTTGCCGGCGTAGGCACGCTCGACGTCGATTACATTCGCGATACCGATCAGATACGCTTTCTTCTGGTCATCGGTCGACGCCATCCATTGCTGGCCCGTGACAATTGGAATGCTCTCCGCACGCGCGACATTGCCAATCATTGCCAGCGACAGGAAAGTCAGAGATAACAGCGTTCGCCATTGTGGTTTGATTGCCATCGCATACTCCATGGAAGTTATGTTCTCCAGCGGCCCGCCGGCGATCGCATCCGGCGGCGGCGATTCGGGTTCTATTGGCGTCAGGTCGTAACAGCGAATAGACACCTTGATGACAGCAAGTCTCGTGACGGATAGGAGTGGTTTGCGTACATGCTGTACGCACGCAACGTGTGGACTCGTGCTGTGCTTGACGCGCCAGACACGCTTTAGAGTCTAGAGCCTTTTTTGTAATTTCCAAGCCCATTTCCGCGCAGTGCGCACCGATGTGACATTGTGTCAAACACCATTCGACCAATGAAAGTAAGCCATGCAATACGCCAGAGATTTTGCACGGTCGAATGTTCGACTTTCTGAGTAAACTGCCAATTGATAGCGATTGGAATTTATCTATTTCCGGTCGAGTCGTTTCTTCTTCTGGTAGCAGTACCAACCAATAGCGAAACAAATGCGATTTTCTGTTGATGCGCTTGTGCATCATCTTTATCGCTGATCGAGCGGAACTCTCAGACCGGAGTGGCTGCGCAGCAGCGAAGGCGTTGACGGTGCGTTGCTGACGGTTAGTTGCATTATTGACGAGAGGTACCGGGTGCCGTCTGGAATGCGCCCGCTCTCGCCATTAACAGCCTTTAGCTTGTATTTGCAAAATACAGAGTATAGACTGTATCGATCACTTACAGGCTTTGACCTGTTACGCTGTCGCAGCGGAACCGGAGACCGACCGTGGACTACGCCATCAAGACACTGAGCCAACTGAGACCGATCCTGCAGGGCTTCCGGAAGGCCGCCGGCCTCACGCAGGCCGCGATGGCCGCACATCTCGGGGTCACGCAACAGACCTACGCGCAACTCGAGGCGAATCCGGCGACCGTCAGCGTCGAACGGCTCTTCAGGGTGTTGCGGATCTTGCAGGTCGATCTGAAACTCACCCAGACCGGATCCGAGCAAAGCGCTGCCGTGGAAGACGCCGCACCGCCGCCGAACCGCGCCCTCTCCCGGCGCGCCGCGCGCGCGCCGCTCAAACAGGGAGCGTCGGTGCAAAAGCAGGCCCGCGCACGAGGGCCAGCGCAACGCGCGGCCAGGACATCGACCGGGGAGGCCAGAGGCAGCACCTCAGCCAAAGCAGCCAAATCCGCCAGCGCCGCCCAGAAGACCAAAGCGGCAAACCCCAGCAAGAAACGGGAGGACTGGTAAGCATGGCGCGCAGCACATCAAACCGCCTGAACCTGTGGATGAACGGCCTGCCGGTCGGCGCCTGGGAAACGACACGCAGCGGCGAGCGTCTGACCTATGGCGACGATTGGATCGACGATCCACAAGGACGCCCGCTATCGCTGTCGCTGCCGTTCACGCCGGGCAATCAGCCATATCGCGGCCAGATCGTCGCCGACTTTTTCGACAACCTGCTGCCCGACAGCGAACCGATCCGGCGCCGCATCGCCGCACGCTACCGGACTGGCGACACAGCGCCGTTTGCGTTGCTCACCGCGCTCGGACGCGACTGCGTCGGCGCGCTGCAACTGCTGGCGCCGGACGAACAACCGCGCGATCTCACCAGCATCCGCGGGCGCGAACTCAGCGACAGCGAAATCGCGGCACTGCTGCGCGGCACGACGTCGACGGCACCGCTCGGACAGCACGATCCGCTCGAGGATCTGCGTCTGTCGATCGCCGGCGCGCAGGAAAAAACCGCGTTGCTGCGTCATCGCAACCGCTGGCTGCTGCCCGAAGGCAGCACGCCGACCACGCACATCTTCAAGCTGCCGCTCGGGCTCGTCGGCAACATGCGCGCCGACATGCGCACGTCGGTGGAAAACGAATGGCTGTGCTCGCAGATCGTCGCGGCTTATGGGCTGCCCGTCGCGCGCTGCGAAATCGCGCGATTCGAAGAGCAGAAAGTATTGATCGTCGAACGCTTCGATCGCCGTCCGTCGAGCGATGCCACATGGATCGTGCGGCTACCGCAGGAGGACATGTGCCAGGCCACCGGCACGTCGGCGCTGCACAAGTACGAGTCCGACGGCGGTCCTGGCATCGAGGCGATCATGGAGATCCTCGCGGGGTCCGCGCGCGCGGCGACGGACCGGCGCAACTTCTTCACGACTCAGCTCGTTTTCTGGCTCCTCGCCGCAACCGATGGCCACGCGAAGAACTTCAGCATCGCGCATCTGCCCGGCAACCGCTACGAATCCACGCCGCTTTATGACGTGCTGTCCGCGCATCCGATCATCGGCAGCGGCGCGGGGCGCCTGGCGGCGCAAAAAGTGAAACTGGCGATGGCGGTTCGCGGCAAGAACGTCCACTATCTGCTCAATCAGATCCAGCGCCGGCATTGGGTCGCCGAAGGACAGCGGGTCGGCTTTTCCGCCGCGGATGTCGATACGCTGATCGATGAGTTGACCGCGCAAACGCAGACCGTGATCGACGCCGTATCGTCGCAATTGCCCGCGGATTTTCCGCAGGACGTGGCCGATGCGGTATTCGACGGCATGCGTCGGTTGAATCAGAAGCTCGCCCGGTAAAGCTGAGCCGCCCTCATCGACGCGCGGCATCACGGAAACTACACGCCCGCCGTGCCGCCGCTCCATCGGCCTTGGCCGACGCGCTCATCGGCAATATCTTCGCGTGCTGGCTCGATGATCAATAAAGCCGGCGCGGTTTTCTTTTTGAGCGGCGTGACTGCATTGTTCGTTCCTGACGGGCTATACGATACGCAGCATTAAATCCATCGTGTCAAAGAATGGCCCGGGTTATCCGGTGCTAAAACTCAGTCGCCGGATAACCCGGGCACCACGATGAAGCATTACTGCGTTCCGGCGACGATGTTGGAAATGGTCCAGTTATTCGTCGTTACGAGCACATAGTCGCCATTGACACCTAGCCATTTATGCCCGCGCGGCGGCGCATCGAGGCCGTGTCCACGCCAGTCGTCCATGATGAAGTTGTAATGACGGTATTCGGCGGGCACACGTTGGCCTTTATGCCAATCACGATGCGGAATCGACGGCATCACCTGCTGGCGAGGCATACCGCCCATCTGGGCGCCGCCCTCGTCCTGCGGTGGCGGACCAGCCGCAATCGCGAACGCTGACACACCGGCAAATGACAAGGCGACGAGTGGCGCAACAATGCGTTTATTCATCTTCGAACCTCCGTGCGGTGGTAGAAAGCTCCGGGCATTCACGTGATCGACGTGAAAGTGAGCATCCGGGTCCTCGCAGATCCATTAACTCGAACTTCATTGCAGTGTTCGCCGCTCTATCGAATGCAATCTTTGTAAATCGCGAGATATCAAATTCGATAATTCGGGCGCGACCCGAAGTCGTTAAAAAGTATAGTAAAAGGAAGTTCGACTTCAAGCCGGACCTGCCCACGGCTGCCGCGTGATTCGACCCGGCGATTAGCGGGAATATTCAATTCGCCGTGTCAATCGTCCGGATGGTTCGGGCCGCACGCGCCCACATCGCAGAACAGGAAGTACGACAGACCGGCCAGTACAACCTCGCTGACGTCGCCCGCTCGCTACTTCAGCGAGCGGGCGACACTTTGCCAGTTACCCGCGAGATCGATCCGCTCGTTTGATCAATAGTCGACCGCATCGCGGATGATCGGGCAGGTCATGCAGTGACCGCCGCCACGCCCACGGCCCAACTCCGCACCGACGATCGTAATCACCTCGATGCCCTGTTTACGCAGCAGCGTGTTCGTGTAGGTGTTGCGGTCGTACGCATAGACGACGCCCGGCGACGCGCACACGAGGTTCGCACCGCTATCCCATTGCGTGCGCTCGCGCTGATAATCGCTGCCGCCCGCCTCGACGACGCGCAGCTGCTTCAACCCGAGCGCCTCGGCGACGACGTCGGTGAACGGTTTGTTTTCCGCGTGCAATTCGACACCGCTCGGATGGCTGCTCGGCCGATACGAATAGGTGCGCGTTTTCGCCATGAAGTCCGGGGCGACCAGCACGCAATCGCGATCGGCGAACGTGAACACCGTGTCGAGATGCATCGCCGCACGAATCTTCGGCATTGCCGCGACGATCACGCGCTCGGCCGCGCCCTTCTTGAACAGCGTCGCCGCCAGTTGACTGATGGCCTGACGCGAGGTGCGCTCGCTCATGCCGATCAGCACGACGCCCTTGCCGATTGGCATCACGTCGCCGCCTTCCAGTGTGGCGAGACCGTGGTCCACGGTCGGGTCGCCCCACCACACATTGACCCTGCCCGCAAAGTCGGGGTGGAACTTGTAGATCGCCGTGGTGAGGATCGTCTCCTCGTGGCGAGCCGGCCAGTACAGCGCATTCAGCGTGACGCCGCCATAGATCCAGCAGGTGGTGTCGCGCGTGTACAGTGTGTTCGGCAACGGCGGCAGCAGATATTCGGTGCCGCCCGCCGCTTCCTTCGCGACCTCCAGCGCCTTGCCTCCATGCGCTTCCGGGAAGTCGTGAGTGGAGAGCCCGCCAATCAGCGTTTCGGCGAGCTTGCGATTGTCGAGCCCTTCCAGATAGCTTCTCAATTCATCGATAAAGCCGAGGCCGACCTGATTCGGCACCACCTGGTTGTCGAGAATCCACTTCTTGCCTTCGGCCACCGCGACCGTTTCGGCAAGCAGATTGTGCATCTCCACCACTTCGACACCGCGGTCGCGCATCTTCGTGACGAAGTCGAAGTGGTCACGCTTCGCGTTCTCGACCCATAGCACGTCGTCGAACAGCAGTTCATCGCAATTGCTCGGGGTAAGACGCTGATGCGCAAGCCCCGGTGCGCAAACCATCACTTTGCGCAGTTGCCCGACTTCGGAGTGGACACCCAATTCACCCGCTTTCGCGTCTGTGTTTGCCATGATGATCTCCTGAATACCGGTTGAACCGCCCTGTTCGACCGGATGTCATTAAATCGCGATCCTTCCAGTCACGAGGCCATAGATGCCGACGATCGCGCCAATGACCGCAACGATAAAAATGATCCAGTCGGTAGCGATGAAGACGTTCTTGTTCTGCTCGCGCCGAGCCCAGATGTAGAGCGCCGTTCCTGGCGCATACAGCACCGCTGAAAGAAGAATGAATTTGAGGCCGCCCGCCCAGATCATGAAGACCGTATAGATCGCCGCGATTGCGGCCATGATCACGTCACGCCGGCGTTCTTCGGGGCGCACGTCATAACCGTCGCCACGATTCGCATTCATGACGCCGAACGCCGCGACGAACAGGTACGGTATCAACGACATCGCGCTCGTCAGATTCAGCATCAGCGCGAACGCATCTCGCGAGAAGTACGTGCTGATGACGAGCAACTGCACCACGATGTTGGTCAGCCACAATGCATTGGCAGGTACCTTGTTAGCGTTTTCTTTCGCGAACACGGCGGGCATGTCTTTGGTCCTTGCCGCCGCGAACAACACTTCGGCGCAGATCAGCGACCAGGCGAGATAAGCGCCCAGCACCGAAACCAGCAGACCTATGCTGACAAAAACTGCACCCCAATGACCGACCACCGCTTCGAGCACCGCCGCCATCGACGGCTGCCGCATGTCCGCGATGTCCAAACGCTGGAGCACCGCGTAAGGCAGCAACGTCACGAGCACCATCAGCGAGGTTACGACGACGAAGCCGAGAATCGTCGCCTGGCCGACATCGGCGCGCTCCTTTGCATAACGGGAATAAACGCTCGCGCCCTCGATTCCGATGAACACGAACACCGTGACCAGCATCGTGGCCCGCACCTGCTCGAGGATATTGCCTTCGAGTCCTCCCCCGTAGAGGTTGGCCTGGAACAGGTCCAAACGGAAGCCGAAGATCAGGATCACGATGAACACCAGAATCGGAATGACCTTGGCGACCGTGACGATACTGTTGATGAAGGCCGCCTGCTGCACGCCCTTCAGGATCATGAAATGAAATAGCCAGATGCCGATCGATGCAACAACGATCGCGACGACCGTATTGCCCTCGCCGAACGCGGGAAAAAACGCGCCGAGCGTCGACTTGATCAGCACCCAGTACGAAACGTTGCCGATACAGCTACCGATCCAGTAGCCGAATGCGGAGAGAAAGCCCGGATAATCGCCAAAGCCCGCTTTCGCATATGCAAACACACCGGCGTCCAATTCGGGCTTTCGTTCTGCCAACGCCTGAAACACCCGCGCCAGCATATACATACCCGTGCCCGCAATGAGCCAGGCAATCACGGCGCCCAACGGACCGGTGGCATTAGCAAAAGTCCGCGGCAAGGAAAAGATCCCGGCTCCGACCATGCCGCCCACCACCATCCCGAGGAGCTGCATCTTGGACATTTTTTGTGGAGTGGACGCCATTCGGATTCCTTTTAGTTGCCTTCTTAACAAGGATCTGTAATCAGATTCGAACCGAATGCCTCTCCTGGCCAGTCCGGTCTCTGATCAGCCGCGTTACTCTGCAACCACCACACAAAAAGAATGGTCTGTCCGTTGGCGTTTGTCAATTGATCGCGAAACCAGATAATGGCCTGCGGCGCGTTATTCGATTGAGTCGATGATCAATGCTGCATCGCCGAATTCGATTGAATGCGCGAATTAGCAGTTCGAGATATCCCGCGTGTCATATGACACGCGATGCATACATCTGAATCGCTCACGTCAATAAGTCGCATTCGCTATCGATGATTTAACATTGACGCGACGTGCCGCATCATCAATGCGGTTTCTCAAATGATGGGGAATCGCTGAAGGAGGCCGAACCGGTGGTCGTTCAGTTCAGGAATGTGGTCAACAATACTAACCTGATGACGATCTCACACACGATGCTATGACTGGCGCAACTTCCTCAACGTGAGCCGCGCTTCGAGACCGCCGCCGACGCGGTTGTGCAGCGTGAGCGTCGCGTCCATCGCGAGCGCGAGTTGCCGCGCGATCGCGAGCCCGAGCCCCGTGCCGCCCGTTTGACGATTGCGCGATCCTTCGAGTCGAACGAACGGCTCGAACACCGTCTCCAGCGACTCGGCCGGAATGCCGGGGCCGCGATCGAGCACCGACACGGTGGCTTCACCATCGTGCAACGCGCCGATATCGATCTGCGCGGCACCGCCGTACCTCAGCGCGTTATCGACCAGATTGCCGACGATGCGCTTCAACGCCTGCGGACGCAACGTCAGCGACTGGCCGAAGTGGCCCTGCAAGGACACGCTCTGTCCGGCGTCGACGTAATCGCAGACGAGGCTGTCGAACAGCGCATCGGGATCGATGCGGCGCGGCACCTCAGTCGTGCCATGCATCGTGCGCGCATAAGTCACCCCTTCCTTGACCAGCGCTTCCATTTCCTGCAGATCCTGGCGCAGCTTCGGGGCCTCGGTCTCATCGTCCATCGTGTCGACGCGCAGGCGCATGCGCGTAATCGGCGTCTGCAGATCGTGCGAAATCGCCGCGAGAATCTGCATGCGCTCGGTCATGTACGTGGCGATCCGGTCCTGCATCGCGTTGAACGCGCGCGCAGCACGCGCCACTTCGGACGGACCGGCTTCGGGCAAGCGCTCGGCCTTCAGGTCGGGGCCGAGCGTGTCGGCTGCGAGCGCGAGCTGTTTGAGCGGGCGCGTCGCGAGTCGCACCGCGAGCCAGCAGCAGGCGGCGAGCACGAGTAGCTGCAACGTCAGCACGAGCGGCAGCCAGCGCGACAACGGTGCGCCGGGCATCGGCCGCAGGTCGATGGTGAGCGGCGTGCCGTCGCTCAGTTTCAGGTGCACCTGCAGACGCTCGCGATCGCCGGGCACCGCGTTGACGGTCAACGGATAACGCGTGCCGATGCCGTCGCCGATCGATTGCGCGACGCGCGCCGACAGGCTCGCGTCGACCGGCGCACCAGGCACACCGGGACCGAGCACGAACTCGTAGCTGCGCCGCGCGAGCCGCGGCAGCCACTGCGCGCGCTCGTCGGGCGGCAGATGATCGAGCAGCGCGACCGAGCTCGCCACCTCGCGCTCGATGTAGCCCATCATGATGTTGGTCATCGTCTGATCGCGCTCGGTCATCGTGAGCCAGACCGACAGCGCCTGCGTGAGCGCAAGCCCGACGAACAGGATCACCGCAAGCCGCGCGAACAGCGTGCGCGGCCAATGCGGCCAGCGCAGCAAGGACGGTGATGACGGTGCATTCATTGCGGGTCCCCCATCGCGGTCACCGTCGCCGAAAACACATAACCCTCGCTGCGCAGCGTCTTGATGTAGCGCGGTTCGCGCGCGCCGTCCCGCAGGCGTTGACGCAGGCGGCTCACCATCAGATCGATCGAGCGATCGAACGGGTCGGCCTGACGGCCTTGCGTGAGATTCAGGAGCTGATCGCGCGTGAGCACGCGCTGCGGGTGATCGAGGAACACGCGCAACAGACGATACTCGGCGCCGCTCAACGCGACCATCGTGCCGTCCGCGTCGAGCAGATGGCGCGCGGTCGTGTCGAGCCGCCAGTCGCCGAAGCACAGCATCGGCGCTGATTCGGTCACCTCCATGCCGGGCGGCAGCATGCGCGCGCGGCGCAGTACCGAGCGGATACGCGC
The DNA here is from genome assembly GCA_000173575.1 of Burkholderia sp. H160. Classification (GTDB taxonomy): domain Bacteria; phylum Pseudomonadota; class Gammaproteobacteria; order Burkholderiales; family Burkholderiaceae; genus Paraburkholderia. Next base: position 9,154 of record ABYL01000041.1, read on the forward strand.
GAGGAGTTCGCGCGCGGCGAACGGTTTGGTCAGGTAATCGTCGGCACCCATCTCGAGGCCGACGATCCGGTCCGCTTCCTCGTTGCGTGCCGTCAGCATCAGGATCGGCACCGTGCGGAACTTGCCGGCGCGCAGTTCGCGGCACAGCACGAGGCCGTCTTCGCCCGGCAGCATCAGGTCGAGCACGATCAGGTCCGGCGCGCCGTTCTCGAGCGCGGCACGCATCTGGCGCCCATTGGCCGCGAGGGAGACGCGAACGCCGTTTTTCTCGAGGTAGCCGGCGAGCAGTTCGCGGATGCCGCGATCGTCGTCGACGATCAGTACGTGGTCGGATGTTTCCATCGACGGTTTATCTGTTGCGGCGCTTGAGTTGCACGCCGCTCGCCTGGATCAATGAACACTGTAACGGATGCGTGAGCTCGGTCGCGAAGCCGCCCGCGACGAACAATGCGATGGCAAAGAGGCGTTTCATGCGTCCTCCAGCACGGAAAGACTCGCGCCGTCGGCCACGCCGGCTTCGAGCGCATACGGATCGACCCCGTCCAGGCAGCCGATATTGACGCGCCATTGCTGCGGATCCTTGCGCGTCTGATGAAACGGATAAATCCCGCAATGCTTGCAGAAGTAGTGCTTCGCGACCTTCGTGTTGAACTGGTACAGCGTCAGCGAGTCCTCACCACTGAGAATCTTCAGCTGACTGGCGGGAAAGAGCGGCGTCATCAGCGCGCCCTTGCGGCGGCACAGGCTGCAGTTGCAACGGCCGGCCGGAACGATTTCTGTGCGCATTTCGAACTTGATGGCCCCACAGTGACAGGACCCTTGCAGCAATTCGGCGCTCATGGTGCTCTCCGTGATTTGACGATGCCTGTTTTATAGCCTGGTTCATCAGTCGAATTATGTCGCAATGTATCCGGCCGCCGAGTCGATACATTACTTTGCAATCGGTCGCGTCGATTAGCGCAAAGCGAAACCACGGGGATATACGCGCGAATTAACATTTGAGCGGCAGGCCCAAACGAATAATGCATATCGCTTCTTTGCCGCCGCATTGCCGTACTCCCCTTGCAAAGATACTCCGCTTATCCGTGAACAGGTAAGTGGCGCGGGGAGCCGGATTCCCTACACGCCGTTTTTGACCTCGGCATGACCAACGGGCTTCATGGAGCCGGTGAATCAGGTTGAATACGCTTGACTTTTAAGCACTGCCCACTTTCAATACCCATGGTGCAGTGCGATGTTTCGCTTTTGAAACGCGCTGCATGTCACCCGGCAGTTCAAAGCATTGGCCAGCAGTTCATTCGTCCGCCGTGCATGCGGCGTCAGCTCGCGAAATGGAGCACTCCTCACTACAGGAGTCGTCTTGGCTGCAACGCAAAACCAACCTGCACGCCGCGAACCCGCCCGCATCGACCTCGCGTTGCAAGGCGGCGGTTCGCACGGTGCTTTTACATGGGGCGTCCTCGACCGTTTGCTCGAAGAGTCGTGGCTGCAGATCGAAGGCATATCGGGCACGTCGGCCGGCGCGATGAACGCGGCGGTGCTGGTGAGCGGCTTTCAGGCCAACGGCGCGGCCGGCGCGCGAGCCGCGCTCGAAGCGTTCTGGCGGCGCGTGTTCGAAGCGTCGGTGTACAGCCCGTTTCGCCGCAGCCCGTTCGACGTGATGATGGGCCGCTGGACGCTCGACTACTCGCCACTCTTCATTGCGATGGACCTCGCGGCGCGCCTGTTTTCGCCCTACGACCTGAATCCGCGCGGCGTGCATCCGCTGCAGAAGATCTTGCGGGACTCAATCGATTTCGCGCATCTGAGCGACGCGCCGATCAAGCTGTTCATCACCGCGACCCGCGTGCGCACCGGCCAGGCGCGCGTGTTTCGCAATGCCGACCTGACGCCGGACGTGCTGCTCGCCTCCGGCTGTCTGCCCACGCTGTTCCAGGCGGTGCAGATCGACGGCGAAGACTACTGGGACGGCGGCTATGCCGGCAATCCGACGATCACCCCGCTGGTGCGCGAATGCACGTCGAGCGACACGCTGCTGATCCAGGTCAATCCCGTGGAGCGCAATGAAACGCCGCGTACCGCGCGCGACATCATCAGCCGCGTGAACGAGGTGGCCTTCAACGCGCCGCTGCTCAAAGAGCTGCGCATGATCGCGCTGCTGCGCCGCGCGGCGGACGCCGGCAGCGACGAAGGCCGCCATTGGGCGGCAATGCGCATCCATCGGATCTCAAGCGAAGTGATGACCCAGCTCGGCTACTCATCGAAGCTGAACGCCGAGTGGAGCTTTCTGACCATGCTGCGAGACGAGGGCCGGCGTGCCGCGGACGCGTTCCTCACGGAGCACAGCGAATCGATCGGCGTGCGCTCCTCGCTGGATCTCGACGCGTTGCTCGACGGAGTCTGACCATGGACGTCATCACCCTGTCACCGCTCGCGATCGGTCTCGGCCTCTTTGGCATGCTCGCGAGTCTCGCGCTGCTGATCGGCCTCGCGTATCGCGGCTGGACCGTGCTGCTGCTCGCGCCATTCGCCGCCATGCTGGCCGCCGCGATTTCGGGCGAACCGATTCTCGCCCATTGGACGCAAACCTTCATGCTCAGCGCTGCGCGATTTCTCGCGCAGTTCTTTCCGTTGTTCCTGCTCGGCGCGCTGTTCGGCAAGCTGATGGAAGACAGCGGCTCCGTGAAGGCAATCGCCAGTTACATGACGGAAAAGCTCGGCGCGCATCGGGCGATTCTCGCTGTCGTGATCGGGGGCGCGCTCGTCACCTATGGCGGCGTCAGCCTCTTCGTTGCGTTCTTCGTGCTCGCGCCGATGGCCACCGCCCTCTTCCAGGCCGCCAATATTCCGCGCCGTCTGATGCCGGCCGCGATTGCGCTCGCCACCTCGACGTTCACGATGTCCGCGCTGCCCGGCACGCCCGCGATCCAGAACGCGATCCCGATGCCGTTCTTCGGCACGACGCCGTTCGCCGCGCCGGGGCTCGGCATCATCGCAAGTATCGTGATGGTTGCCTTTGGGCTCTGGTGGTTGTCCCTGCAGCAATCGCGCGCGAAGGCACGCAACGAAGGGTTCGACGGCTTCGACGCGGCGGCGAAATCCACCACGCCGCCGGCCAGCGACAACCTCTTGCGTGAACGTGCGAGCGTATCGCAGAGTTTCGATCCGGAGGAAGCGAAGCGCGGGCATGTCAGCGAGGATCTGCCGTCGTTCGGCGTCGCGCTCGCGCCGCTCGTGCTCGTCGTGCTGACGAACTTCGTGATGAACGTGATCGTGCTACCGCGCATCGACGCCGACTATCTGGGCGAGGTGCGTTGGGGCGAGACCTCGCTTGCGGCGGTCGGTGGTGTGTGGGGCGTGAGCGTGGCGCTCATCGTCGCGATCGTCGTGCTGGTGCTGCTCAATCGGAGCCGCTTGCGGGCGCTGCGCGAGAGTGTCGGTGCGGGCGCGAATGCATCGGTGCTGCCGGTGCTGAGCGTCGGCAGTCTGGTCGGCTATGGCGCGGTGATCGCCGCGTTGCCCGCGTTCGCGCTCGTGCGCGAATGGGTGCTCGGCATCGGCGGTGGCCCGCTCGTCTCGCTCGCAGTCGCCACCAATCTGCTCGCGGCGTTGACCGGTTCGGCTTCCGGCGGTCTCACCATCGCGCTCGATGCGCTCGGCAGCACCTATCTGCAGCTGGCCGGGCAATACGGCATCGACCCGGCGCTGCTGCACCGGGTCGCCGTGATTTCCTCCGGCACGCTCGACAGCCTGCCGCATAACGGTGCGGTCGTGACGCTGCTCGCCGTGTGCGGCTCGACGCACCGCGAAAGCTACCGCGACATCGTGATCGTCGCGATTCTCGGCGCGTTGCTCGCGCTGGTGGTGGTGATCGTGCTGGGCTCGCTGCTCGGGTCGTTCTGAGCGTTCTGAAGTATCAAGGGGTCTTACGCTGACGCGCGCAGCGCATTCATGCGGCCAAACACGAACTGACCCAGATACCAGACCAGCTCGGTGTTCGCGAAGATCGCATCTTCGGTGACTGTCGACGGCTCGAGCTTCATCCGGCGCAGCATCAGCTTGCCCTCGCGCGACGTCGTCCACGCATGCATCAGTTCCTTGCGCGTCTTCGCATCGGCGGCGTTGAAATGGTCGCGGCCCTTGCGCGAATCGTCGTTCATACGCGCGCGCACTTCTTCTTCGCGCGTTGCGATGCTGTGCGCCACGGTCTTTCTCGTTTCGGTCTTGACCGCCTGTTCCTGCGCTTCGTCGGCGATCAGCTTGGCTTGCACGTCGACCATCGTGCGCTCGGCGTCCGAGATCTTCCAGTTGTCGCGTAGCGCACGCATCAGATAGCCCGCGGGGCTCTTCTTGACCTGGCCGCGCTGGATTCTGAAGCGCGTGTATTCGACGGCCTGCTGGATGCGCTCGTCGGTCCAGAGATCGCGATTCTCCGAAATCTCCGTGAACTGCTTGGTCGACAGACCGAACTCGTCGGTGAGAATCTTGTACAGATGGCTCGCGTCCGCGAGGCTCGCGAGCACCGCGTCGGCTGTGTCCTTGCGCTTGAGCAGAAAACGGATGCGGTCGATTTTTTTTGACGTCGTCGATGCGGTCCGGGTCTCGTAGGACAGCTCGATGTCGGACACATCGTTGATCTCGCGCACTGCCGGCTCGAGCCAGTCGCGCTTGAAGTACTTGAAGATGGCAGCGTTCGCGCCCATTTTGCCGGGCCAGTTGCGCATTTCCTCGAGCTGGATCCAGTCGGTGCGTCCCGCTGGCACGTGGGGTAAAACCTTGTCGTAGACCGCGCGGGCGAGACTACGCGTGAACGCGGTGGAAATGCGCAAGCTCAGCCAGTGCGATTTCTGCGGATCGCGGATGTGCGGCACAAGTCGCGGATGGACGTCGAAACGCATGCGTCCGCGATGAAAGCCAACCATGCCGATCAACTGGACCTGCACCCACAGATCGTCTTCGCTGGGATCGCGGTCCGCCGGCGTGTTCGTGACGCGGACTTTCGCGTTCTGCGCTTCGTCGGCGATCGTGCGCAGGTGCTTGAGGTTGCGGCTGTCATAGCGCATCAACCACTTGAAATAGTTGAGCTCGACGTCGTACTGGTCGCGCTGCTCGGGCTCCTGCGCGACGATAAAGTAGGCGGCATCGAGAAAGCGCCGCGCCGGCAGCCCCATGTTGACGATTTCAGTGAAGAAGTCGTTACGCTGATAACCGATCTCTCGATTGGCTTCGTTGATGCGCAAACCCTGATCGAACATGTCCTCGAACAGCGCGAGCGCCATCTGTCGTGACGTTGTTTTCGACTTGCCCTCTTCCGGATGGTCCGCGGCCATGTTCTTCATCCACTTTTTGCGCTCACCGGACTGTAAGCACGCGCTGGTGAGCTGTCAACACACAGAACCTCACCATCAGAACGGCCGCTGCGGAGGCGCCGGTTCGGCTTCCAGTCCGCGTTGTCGCACACAGAACCTCACCATGTACACAAGGAACCTCACCTTCAAGCAGGCGCTTCGCGCGACAAGGCCTTCTGCGACGGGCCTTTCGTGCGGGTTTCCGCGCATGTGCACAACCTACCTCACCTTTGGGATTGGCGGCTTCAGTCAAGCACAGCGAACCGCACCTTGATGAGGAATTGATCTCACCTTGATGCACAACCAACCGCACCTCTGTGCACACCGAACCTCACCTTTGACACAATGCACCTCACCTTTTTAACCCTAAGTCGTTGAATGAATTGAAAGTCGAGTCTACGTGTTGGTTTGTTGGTTTGCTCTCGCTTTAAAAAAAACGTACCAACCCGGAGGCGCAGGCAAATGCCGATGAGAATGTCGCGGCGCAGCATGGTGAGGTTGATTGTGCAAGCGTGAATGCGAGCGAAAGTGGTTTTGGGGCAATGGTGAGGTTGGTTGTGCTTGTACGGTGATCGACGTCTTGAATGCTGCTGTCCTGCGTGCCGCTAACCGGTCGTCCCGGGCTGATTGATGGTTTCTTAGGTGAGGTTGATTGTGCATTGGCGCTCTGAGTCGCCTGAGCGCCGGCCAAGATGCGGCTAAAGCTCGATCAAGGTGAGGTCGGTTGTGCTATGGGCGGCTGGGCCGGACCCGTCGAAAATGAGAAAATGCACAAATGACCTCACCACGCGCCTAGATTTTCAGCAACCACGACGAGCTCGGTGGGCGGATCGCGGGGGAAGGTGAGGTCATTTGTGCCTTCGCGCACTTCATATATTCGCGGCTAGTTCAGTTTCGAGCGCGCGTCGGTGGGCGAAACGATGCGGAAATGCAGAAATTTGTTGAAAATCTGCGTAAAAACAGTAATTTAAAAAGCTATTTTCAAGTATTTCCTGTATTCTGAGGTTTCCGGAATTTTATGGAAAAACCTCAGAATGGTCAGAACGAGCCAACTTCCTGCCGTGGACCGAACCGTTCACTTTGAGCAGATCAGCCAGTTCGCAGAAAAAGTCACCATTTTCACTAATGAGCTGCGTGACACGATTCTGGCTCCCCGTCCTCGAAAAACGGCTCCCGTTTTCAAGACTGGCGAGATTGCCGAGATGTGCAACATCTCCCACTCGCAGGTTCAGTATCTCGCGACAAAAGGCGATGGAGAACTGCCTTCAGGCACTGCGGCCGGTACGGGCCGAACCCGGACCTTCACGTTGGAAGAAGCGCGGATCTGGGTGCAGAAGATTTCCGACATCTATCAGACTCCGCTTGTCACGCGCCTGAAGGAGCCGGACGGCAAGATCATTATCACCGCTCAACTCAAAGGCGGATCTGCCAAGACCACGACGACGATGTGCCTCGCCCAAGGGTTGTCGCTGCGGGGCCGCAAAGTGTTGGTGGTCGATCTCGATCCGCAGGCCTCGCTTTCCGAACTGTGCGGACTGTACGCGGAAAAAGACGTCACTCCGGAAGATACGGTGTTGCCGTACGTTTATGACCAGGACATCGAAGGTGGTCTGGAGGGACGTGTCCAGTCAACGTACTGGGATGGCATCGACGTGATCCCCGCGCACACGGAACTGATCGGCGCCGAGTTCCATCTGCCAGCGATGCAAAAGATCCGGCCGGGTTTCCGTTTTTGGACCGTGCTTCGTCAAGGGCTTGAGCCGCTGCGCAAGAAGTACGACTACATTCTGATGGATACGTCGCCGTCGCTGTCGTATCTCAATCTGAACGCGCTGATGGCCGCCGATTCGATGGTGATGCCGATGGTGCCGGAAAACCTGGACTTCATCAGCTCGTTGTCTTTTTGGCGACTCTTTTCGGACGTGTCCAAGAGCTTCATCAAATTCGAGAAGGACAAGAAGTACGACTTCGTGTCGCTCGTGTTGTCGCGGGTCGATTACGGGAGGAACTCGTCAGCGCCGATCGTGCGCGCGTGGGCGCAAAGCGCGTACGAAAACTGGCTGCATTCGATCGAGGTACCGGCGAGTTCGGTGATGAGCACTGGGGCGTTGGCGTTCTCGACGGTCTTCGACATTAGCAGCAACCACAGCGCGGCTAAGTCGCTGCAACGCGTGCGGCAGCCTCTCGTCGACTATTGTCGCTGGATCGACGAGATCTATTCGGAAAAATGGAGGAACGCGCAATGAGCAATATGCGAGAACAGTTGCTGGCCAAGACGTCCGGTATTCGCAAAACCTCGTCGATCAACGAGGACGAGGTGAAGCGCAGCAACCGTACACAAACGGCGCCTGGCCTGGCTGGTGCGCTGGCCGTTGCGCAACTTCGCGTGCAGGAATTGGAGTCGACCGGCGTCGCGTCGCAACTGTCGGTCGCCGGTATTTTGCCGAATCCCTGGCAACCGCGCCGCGTGTTCAACGAAGCGAAGCTGGCAGAGCTCGCCGAGTCGATTCGCGAAGTTGGCCTGATGCAGCCGATCGTGGTTCGCCGTGTAGCGGACGACTATCAGATCGTCGCCGGCGAACGGCGCTGGCGTGCGCACAAGATGTTGGATCTCGACACGATCAAGGCGGTGGTCGCGGATTGCTCCGATTCGGACATGGCTGTTCTGGCGATGGTCGAAAACATCAGCCGCGATGACCTTGCTGACTATGAGATCGGTGTTGCGATCCGTCGATCGGAAACAGAATTCCCGAATCGCAAGCGGCTGGCGGAAGCGATGGGATTGTCGCGCGCGGGGCTGTACCAGTTCCTCTCGTTCGATAATCTGCCGGACTTCATCAAGAAGGATCTCGATATCCAGCCGCGACTACTGGGCGGAACCGCGGCGCAAGCAATTGCGGCGGTGATCAAGAAGCATGGCGAGGATGGCGTTAAGGCGGCTCGAGAGATTTGGCCGCTGTTGGTCAGAGGCGAAATGGATCAGGGCAAGGTTGCTGCAGCGATTGCAGCTCTGGCGACGCGGCAGACGACGTCGACTGGTACCAGCGGGCGCAGCATCGAGAAGTTTTTTGCAGGACGGGAGCACGCTGGGAGCATCACGAAGGACATCAGTAACTTCACGATCAAAATCAAAACCGGGGTGATTACCGAGGCGCAAGAAATTCAGATACGACAGTTGATTGGCCAGATGTTCCAGTCGCAGCCGAAGACGAACTGATTGGTGGTTGGTTTGTAGTGAAGAGAAGCCCGCTTAATGCGGGCTTTTTTGTTGGGCAGCGAGGTTTGGCGGCGGGAAGAGTGTCTAGAGTCTAGACACTCCCTTGGCGCCATCCGAGTGTCTAGACTCTAGACACTCTCCCGCCTGGTGTGGCCACTGGTGCAAGACTGCCGCACCGGTGCGAACGAGTGTCCCGCGTGTCTAGTTCGGTGTATGGGGGATTCGATCAGTGGGGAGTTAGTGGAGCGCACACGCACCGGTCGGCAGTGGGCGAACCTATCGGCACGGGCGAAGCGAACATTTGCTTGGAATTGCTTAGGAGGCTCTTCGCGGGAATTTGCTGTTCCAATGACGGGATAGCAAGGCGCGCGCGGCCTACTGGGCATTGAGCGAAATCTGTATCAAGCAGGCCGCCACGGGCATTCGCTGCCCTTCCTATCGGCCTCTCCTCAAGACCGGAACTCCAGGGATTGGCCGGTACACCAGTCAAATTGCGATTCATGCGATGGGCGTGATTTTCCTTAAAGCGCCCCGTCGACGATGGCATCGTCCGCGCAGCAAGTCTCACTCAAATCGTCTAAAGCTTCGCACGGTTGCGCCATCGTTCACTAGTTCACGAGGGGACCGATGCGCGCAGGGCCCTCCCGACTGCGTATCCATCGCAAAGTCGGCGGTCTCTTTTGCGAGGGAATCCGTTCAGTTCGATTAGCGATGAGATCCGGAACGACGGTCGACCAGAGGGACTTTTCTGGGTAGCGCTGTGACTCTGGATTGCGCCTTGCGACCAGACGAGATGCGCCAGCTTGCGGTCGATAACGCACTGGCGAGCGGTGGTGATGATTGTCTGTAGCGTTCAAGGTTGCTGACCTGTGCATCGGGATCGCCCAGCAATCGAAGCAGGCTAAATTTTTCGCGCACAGTGTGCGACCTAGATTTCGATTGGCACCAGCTTGATGGGAGGCGAACCTAGTCGCAGCTCCATTGCCTCGACCAACGACCACAATGTCAATCGCAGACACGCCTCGGATACAGAGCGTTCGTCGCCATTACAGTGAACTCAGTAAGGCGAGTGCGTCACTGCGCACGAAGGCCGTGGTCGGCCTTACCCGACTCGCCAAATCTCCCGCATTGCCCCCCGACAGCTCAAGATTGAGTTGCCAGCGGCAAGCATGCCTGAACCATTGCATTCGAACTCTGCATCGCGATCCTGCCAGTCACCAGCTTCCCCGCGTTTGAATAATGAGTGCAGAGCCCAATAGCAATAAAAAGCCGCAGGGTATAACACCTTTGATCCCCGTGCGATCTCGTATGCCGCGCTAACCGCATGGACCTGTGCGGCACCTCTCTGCAAGCGATCATGACTAGTGCTCTCCTCGCGTCGGCACAAAATCCGCCATGCGGTGGGCGACAGAAAAGGAGAGAGCGAACTCACGATAAGCGCGGGCATTAGACGTGATCACTCGAGTCGCCATGCCACGATGATAAGGGAGCCGCTTGCGAATCACCGACCCGAACCTCAAGCGACTGCCAGCCACCGCTCGAGATGGCAACCTCAGCTTCAGCGGACCTGACAATAGCGCATCAACAAGACGGCACTATATGGTGCCAGATCACATCCGCGTCGCCCACGAACTAAATATCGAAAAAGCAGCAGGTTTTAGTGAATACGAGCGCGAACGCCTGATTCTTCGGCTGATCTAGCCGGCCGACCCGCCGTGAAACATATCCAAGCGTCGTTAATACACGACAACCAATTGTTTTAAAAGACTTTTTCGACCCCAATCTGTCTTTGTTTCACGAAAAATGATCAAATCAGTACACGATCCCACGCCTCTCCCGCCAAATGGGACAGAACACAAAAATATCTACACCGGTCTCAGTGACCCGTAGCATTTAATACGTAATTTGTAGCAAGTAATTTTCAACTGGCACGAGTGATATTTCGAGCATTCCGGCACCTTGACTCGCCATCACTTCGCCAACCCCGCCTTCCCGCACACCTCCCCGGACTCCTCGATCTGCGCAATATCCTCATGCAAGATCCGCCGGATCTCGAGGATCGCCTGCGGCGTCTCTTGCACGCTGTGCCCCGCCACGATCACCTTCTCGGACTGTGCGCCGGCGAGATGCGCACTGCGATAAGGGACCACGCCATCATTGGAGTCTTCGAGCGGCCCGGTTTCGCGGCGCCGAGCGATGATCGAGTGGAAGCACGCCTGTGGACTGATCGGCAATTGCGATGTCGCGCGAATCAATGGATCGGTTTCGCGTAGCTGCTCGATGCTGTTCGGCACGTGGAAGGTCTGGCCCTGCGTTTCGATGGTCGTCGCCGTCCGCATCATTTCCTCGATCTCGTTGAGCAGGGCGAGCGGCAGGCGCACGAGGTTGGCCGCCCAACGGGACAGCCGGTTGCTCGCGAACGGAGTGCCTCGATGTGGCGCCGCGATAAAGATCGCGCGCTCGACTTGAGGCATCGGTGTGAAGTTCAGCAGCCGGTTGAGCCGCTCGTCCTCGGGATCGATATCGGTGCCTTCGGGCACGTACGAGTCCTTGAACGTCGCCCAAAGCGCGTCGCCGGAACTCGACACGAGTAGTCGCGCGATCACTCCGCCCATGCTGTGACCGATCAGCACCATTCCATGTGACGCCGGCGCTGTACCGTCGGGATCGAAGTGCGCGAGCGTCTGTTGCGTGGCGCGCCGGATGCGCGCGACGTTGACCAGAATCGGCGCGTTGGTCGGGTAGTAGACCTGCCACACCTGGAAATGCCGGCGAAGCACCTCATCGCCCTGAATATCGTTCGCGACGTTGACCCATGCTTCAGGGCTGCTCGCGAGGCCGTGCAGCATCAGAATGATCCGTCGATTGGGATCGAACGGCTGCATCATGTAGATGCGCGGCGCATCGATGCCGCGCGCGCGTCCAAACAGCGTGCGCAATGATTGCCCGGCGAAACCCGAGCGCGCGAGCCAGATGCCATAGCCCGCGCTGAAGTCGGCCGAGAGCGGCACCGTCTGGCCGTGCCGCTCGACACTCTCCTCGCGATACGGATCGTAGACGGACAGCACGACATCATGCGAGGCAAGCACCTGTTCGAGCGTGCCCTGGCTGAACCAGATCAACGCGGTGACGTTCGGCGAGGGCATCTCGCTGAAATAGCTCGTCGCTGGCCTCGGCCGTCTCGCGCCCTGTGACGATGCACCGGCATCGCTCCCGGCTTGACCACCCGCATCGGCACTCTCCTCAGGCGGCGGTCCGTTCATCACAGCAACGAGTTCCGCGCCCAAACCATCGCGCCGATAAATGCTGCGTATCCCCCCGAACGACAATCGCGACGCTGGGATCACTTCGCGCGGTTCACGCACCCCCGTGGGCAGCCGGACGTGGCTCAGGTCGAGATGGATGGCCCAGCCCGCAATTTGCTGAGTGCCCGGCTCGCCGGTGCGCGCACCGGTATCGAGCGCGCCGCGCAGAAAGAGCGCGCGGGCCAGCTCCTGCACCGCATAGTTGTAATAGTCGCGCACCTGGGTCTGACGATCTTCGAATGCGCGTTCGCCGGCAGTGCGCTCACTGAGGAATAAAAATGCATACGCGAATCGTAAGGTCCGGAGCCACAGATCGAATTGCGCGTCGCTCCATTCCGTTGCATTGACCGGCGTGTGCGTGATGGCCATCTGCAACGACAATTCGGCGAGACTCGACAATCGCCGGTCGGTGTTGAGTCCGCCGACGGTCGAGATCTTATTGATGCAATCGAGCGGCTCGCGCTGGCACGTGTTCTCGTCGAGTGCCGCGATGTTCAGCGTGTCGCGCGTCGCGGCGCTCAGACGACCCGTGGACAGAATGTCTCCGCGGCGCATCGCGATGTATTGCTCGGGGCCTTGCGAGCTGACGGTCACCATCGCGCAGCCGGACAGAAGACTGCTGGCGAGCAGGGCGAGCGCCACGCAACGTGATATCCATGTTGCGAGCGCGCGCGTCATGATGCGTCGAAGCGGTTCGAGCGATACGGATGCCGTGCTGCGCCGATGGCGGCTAGTCCGGCCAATCGCGAACCGCGCGAGATTGGATGCTTTGCGCGGACGGCCGGACGCACCATGGTCTTCGATGGATCGCTGTCGCGACCTGCGACGTGTCCGACGGCATCAAGCGTTTCGACGCGCGTGGATTGGAGTCCAGTCGTGTGCGGTGCCGTGTCAGTCATTGTGCTGTGGACCGTTGCCTCGTGTACCCAATCGATAAGGCTCAAAGCCAGTTATTTGTCCGCCGAGTACTGTACTCCGGTTTAACAACTACGGGTGCATCATCGGCGAAACGCAATTCCTTTAAACCTATAGCACTTTTACGCACTTCGTCGTTACTAGTCGTGGAAGTCCCGGTGGATACCAAAGCACCGATTTACTAATACGGACCCCTATGAATTCAACGAATGTCGCGTTGACGAACGGGAATTGCGCCCGCTGTTGAGAATAGGACTAAAGATAACTTATGATGACCACCAAAGTTGACATCGCATGCGCGGTGAATGGCATCAATCTGCAGCAAGCGTACTGGCGTCAAAAGAAATAGAACATGCGGATGGCAGGCCGGGAGGCTTGCGCGAGCGGTGGTGCAGTCCGGTGCTCGTAAGACCGTTGGCTTCAGTCGGGAGGACTAACAGGAGATGCGCAACGTACGCGTGCCTGCTCCGCGTCAGTCCCTTTCTGGAAGTAACCCGCTTCTCTGAAGGGTGGACGATGGCAACCCAGGTCGAGACGAAACTGTCGTTGCCCGCATTGACCGCGATGGTCGTCGGCTCAATGGTGGGCGCAGGAATTTTCTCGTTGCCGCGCAATTTCGCGCGTGCGACCGGACCGTTCGGCGCGGTCATTGCATGGTGCGTGGCGGGCATCGGCATGTATGCGCTGGCGCGTGTCTTTCAGGCGCTTGCGCAGCGGCGGCCCGAGCTCGATGCCGGCGTGTTCGCGTACGCGCGAGCGGGCTTCGGCGACTATGCGGGTTTTCTGTCCGCATTCGGCTACTGGATGGCCGGCTGCTTCGGCAATGTGTCGTACTGGGTATTGATCAAGTCGACGCTCGGCCATTTCGTCCCCGCATTCGGCGAAGGCAATACGGCGACCGCGATCATCGTGTCGTCGGTGGGCATCTGGCTGTTTCATCTGGTAATGCTGCGCGGCGTGCAGCAGGCCACGATGATCAACACGATCGTCACGGTCGCGAAGGTCATCCCTATCGTGCTGTTCATCGTGATGCTGATCGCGCTGTTTCGCGCCGATATGTTCCTCGCGAATCTGTGGGAAGGCCGCGATCAGATCGGCGCGGGTCTTTTTTCGCAGGTTCGCGCGACGATGCTCGTCACCGTCTTCGTGTTCGTCGGTATCGAAGGCGCGAGCGTGTACTCGCGCTATGCGAAAAAGCGCTCGGACGTCGGCGCGGCAACGATCACGGGCTTCGTGGCCGTGCTGTGTCTGCTGGTGCTGGTGACGCTGCTGCCATACGCGAGCTTGCCGCGCGCCGACATCGCGGTGATGCGCCAGCCGTCGATGGCCGCGGTACTCGGCGCGCTGCTCGGCCCCTTCGGCGTCGTGTTCATCAGCGTCGGTCTGATCATTTCGATCTTGGGCGCGTACCTCGCGTGGTCGCTGATCTGTGCCGAGGTGCTGTTCGCCGCCGCGCGCCTCGAGACGATGCCGCGCGTCTTCGCGCGACAAAACGAGCGCAAGCTGCCGGTCGCCGCGATCTGGCTCACGAGTAGCGTCGTGCAGCTGTTCGTGATCAGCACGTACTGGTCAAACGATGCGTTTGCGCTGATGCTCAATCTGACGAGCTCGATGGCGCTGATTCCTTATTTTCTGGTGGCCGCATACGGTATCAAGGCCGCGCGACACGATAGCGAGCGGAATGGCGGCACGTTGAGCGGCGCGTTGCGCACCGAGTATTTCGTCGCGATGTTCGCGACGTTGTACACGGCCTTTCTGCTGTTCGCGGGTGGTCTGAAGTTCCTGATGCTGTCGGCGCTGCTTTATGCCCCCGGTACGGTGCTGTACGTGGTGGCCAAACGCGAGCGCGGCCTGCGGGTGTTTTCGAAAGTCGAGTGGGTCATCTTTGCAGTCGCGACCTGCGGCGCGATTGCCGCGCTGATCGGCGTCACGACCGGCACGATTGTCATCTGAGCGGTTGATCATCGTAGTTGCACCAGCGCGACTGGATCGGAACGTGTTCGCGGGAGAGCGATCGCAGCATGGACAAGCGCGTCAGACTTTCAGCGCCGGGCCTGATGGCGATGGTGATCGGCTCGATGGTCGGGGTGGGTGTCTTTTCGTTGCCGCAGGTGCTCGGCAAATATACGGGCGTGGTCGGTTCGATGATCAGCTGGACCATTACCGGCTCCGGCATGCTGATACTCGTGCTGATTTTTCAGCAGCTCGCATGGCGTAAGCCCGAGCTCGACGTCGGCGTCTATACCTATGCACGTGCCGGCTTTGGACGCTATACGGGCTTCCTGTCGGCATTCGGCTACTGGTGCGCCAGCTGTCTCGGCAACGTGGCCTATCTCGTGCTGATCAAGTCCGCGCTCGCGATCGTCGTCCCCGCGTTCGGCGCCGGCAATACGCTGAGCGCGATCGTCAGTTCCTCGCTGATGATCTGGCTGTTCCACTTTCTGATTCTGCGCGGCGTGAAGGGCTCGTCGATAGCGAATGCGTCGATGACGGTCGCTATTCGGAAGAAGCGTTCACGGTGGCCAAGGAGTTCACGACGTCGATGAGTCTGATGCCGTACCTGTTCGTCGCCGGTTATGGTTTGAAGCTCGTATCGAGCGGCGAATCGTATGCGGGGCAGCCGTGGTCGCGACGCATCGATTTCACACTCGCGTTGGCGGGCTGCTTCTATGCGCTATTTCTCGTGTACGCGGGGGGGCCTGCATTATCTGTTGATGTCCACCGTGCTTTATACGGCAGGGACCGCGTGGTTTTATATCGCCGAGCGTCGCAAGGGGAAGCGGCCGGTGTTTACGCTGCGCGAGCGCTGGCTGTTTATTGTGGTCCTGCTCGCCGCGCTAGTCGCGTTCGTGGATCTCATGCGCGATCATTTTGCGACTTAAGGTACCGGTAAGGGCACGTCGTGAAGGTGGCTGATCAAGGCACGCTGATGTTCCTATGAGGCATATAGGAATCCGCTGATTTCTTTCTTCCTGGTGCCGCGTACAATCTGACTATCTCCTAAGCGAGGATGTTTCCATTCCTCGCCGACGAGTGCGGCGCGTTGTGCTATCCCGCCTTCATCGTTGATCCATTCCACGTTGCATGGGGACAAATTGCTTTGTCTCTGCCGAGGCGCGACAACCTTCTCATCGAGTTTTGATGCTCTAAAGAAAGTACTTCGAATATCTTATTTTTTGCAAAGCCGAAATGGTTAGCGCAATCGAGCAAATGCCGCAGTCTGCGGCCCGTGGCTAGACCTGCATCAGACCGGATGCGGTACGTCGACTAGTAGCACGGAATGACATCTTACATTGGTCAGAAAGCGTACAGGTTTTTGGTGGGAAGAAAATTCTCACCGGCATGGTCAGGGAGTGTGAGTGAACAAAATAAGAGTCGCTATTGCCGACGATCATCCATTCATTCTCCTCGGCGTCGAGCATCTTCTTCAGCCTTGTCCGGACATCCAGATCTGCTTCAAAACTGAAAGCATTGGCCGCCTGGTCGAGCTGTTGGGTGAAGTGCCAGTTGACGTCCTTGTGTGCGATTACGAATTCGAAGGCGATCCGTATGCCGATGGTCTCAACCTTCTTGACCGGATTCGCCGTGTCGCTCCAGCCGTACGAGTTGTCTTTCTGAGCTCGCATTCTTCGGCACACATCATTTCAACTGCGCTCGATGCGGGGGTGGCCGGCTTCGTGGGTAAGGGGCCCGAGGGTTTCGTCAGCCTTACCACTGCCGTTCGTGCCGCCAATAATAAGAGTGTCTTTCTGCCCGATTCCATTGCGAACAGAATGTTGTCGAAAACAGGACGTGCAGCGGAACGCAGATCTTCTCTCAATTTACTATCTGAAAAAGAGTCGACGGTCGTACGAATGATCTGCGATGGAATGTCGATCGGATCGATCGCCCAGCGGCTCAATCGCAGTCGGAAGACAGTTAGCAATCAGAAGAACGCTGGCATGAAGAAGCTTGGTGCCAAAAACGACGTCGAACTCGCCACGATCGTGCGCGAGTGGACCTGATCGTAACAATTGCCGACCTTCCCACGCGGAGTCTTCAGCTCTCGTTGCATCTTCTCCCACGCTTATCGCTGATCCTGTTATCGGTCCGGTTCGAGAATCCGACATGTCTCTTCCGCGATGAGCCATGTGGTCCTTCATTTTGGGTATCGGCCCATTAACAGTGATCCGCTTCAATGACATCATTCCTCTGCCTTGACGATCGCCGGAAACATCGGCTTTACAAGGGTTTGTCGTTTTGAAATAGAAACAGAGAGGATTCTGATGAAAAAACAAGTCACGCAACTCATGATCGCGATGATGGGCCTGTCCGTCGCGCCGATGGTTTTCGCTCAAACCGCACCGGGCACGGGTAAGGTAACGTTCAACGGCAAGCTGACCGACGACACCTGTGTGATCAAAGCGGGTGACGAGGACCAGACGGTCACGCTGCCTACTGTGTCTGCGAAGACGCTGCCTACGGCTGGCACTGCCTACGGCTCCACGCCGTTCACCATTTCGCGGGGCCGTCCGGCGTCGGCAAGACGGAAACCGCGCTCGCATTGGCCGAGGCGCTCTATGGCGGCGAGCAGAACCTGATCACGATCAACATGAGCGAGTACCAGGAGGCGCATACGGTGTCGGGACTCAAGGGCGCGCCGCCTGGCTATGTCGGTTACGGCGAGGGCGGCGTGCTGACCGAAGCGGTACGCCGGCGTCCGTACTCGGTCGTGCTGCTCGATGAAATCGAAAAGGCGCACGGCGATGTGCACGAAATGTTCTACCAGGTGCTCGACAAGGGCTACATGGAAGACGGCGATGGGCGCTATATCGATTTCCGCAATACGACAATCCTGATGACCAGCAATGTCGGCTCGGATCTGACCGCGAGCCTGTGCGCGGACGAAATGCTTGCGCCCGACGTGGATGGTCTGCGTTCGGCGCTCGCGCCGGCATTGCTTAAAGCTTTTCCGGCTGCATTCCTCGGGCGCGTGACGGTGGTGCCGTATCGTCCGCTGGGCTCGGAGTCGCTTGCCCAGATCGTGCACTTGCATCTCGATCGAGTGATCCGGCGCATGGTGGACAACAACCGCATCGCGCTGAGTTATGCGTCGGAGGTGGTCGACTACATCGTCGAGCGCTGCCTCGTGCAGGAGACGGGCGCACGCCTTTTGATCGGCTTTATCGAGCAGCACGTTCTGCCGCGTCTCGCAAGGCAGTGGCTCGATGCGTTTGCATCTAAAAGTGCGCTTACACATATGACGATCGAGGTGGCCGACCCGGCCGCGGCGCCTGCTGAGGCACTGGTGTTCCGGTCGTCCTGCCTGGCGTAACCGGCGCGGGCCGGCTTACTCGTAAGTCAATTCGCGCTCCTGCGCATCGCGCAGATAAGCCGCGATATCGAAACCGCGGAGGCTCGCGAGCCCCGCGCGCTTGACCCGGTCTTCGAGCGGCGCGCAACGTTCGGCGAGCGCATATTGCCGGAACACGCCGAGCGCGCCACGCAGCGAATGCAGTTCCGCGAGGAGGTGTGGCGTGTCGGTGTCGTCCTGTGCGATGGCGATGGACGCGAGCGATTTGTCGAGAGACTCGACGAAGATCTGACGCAACCCAGCAGGCAGCGCGAGGCCGCCTAGCAGGCTATCGGTGTTTTCGTCGTTGGCCCGAGCGTCATCTCGCCCGCCTCGTTTTTCGAGAAATCGAGCACGTCGCTGATGATCGCGAGCAGTCCCTCCGACGACGCGCGGATCGTCGCGAGCCGGTCATGTTGCAGCGCGTCCAGCGACGATTGCGCGAGCAGCTCGAGGTTGCCGAGCACCGCGTTCAGCGGCGTGCGGATCTCGTGACTCATCGCGGCGAGGAACGCTGATTTCGCCGTGCTGGCCGCTCTGCGCGCAGGCGCGATAGCGCGCGGCCAGATAAATAGGCCTGAGGCCCCGAAAAACTTGGAAATTTCGGACGAGTACGATTTTTGCAGGCTTCAGACTCGGTCCATGAAGATTCAGACAAGCAGGCAGACGCTTAATGGATGCATCCAAAACGCGTATTTTGGCTTGACTATTGCGCTGCAAAGGCGCTCGCTTTTGACATTGCTTTCGCCCATGCATGTTTAATGCAGTGCTGCGTGCTCGCGGCATCAGCGACAATTATCAATTGAACGGAATCCTTAAAAATTGCTCGCGTTACTTTACCGGGATAGTCTATAAAGACAAACAGGTCCGCATCATGCATTTGCCACCCGCGAAGTGAGGAAGATGTAGGAATGCGCGTAGGCAACCGACGTGCGGTCATGGTAGATTTTCAGCGCTGCTGTGCTGATCGCATGCGCCATCCATAGCTGGCAAGCATAGTTCGAAATCCGTTAAGCCTTTCAATTGCAACTGGACTGACTGGAGAACAACAATGCTTTTCTTTAATGATGGTTTCACATTCCCGAATTTTCTGGCCGACGTTTTTTCCATCTTCATCTTTATCCTGTGGTTCTGGCTGCTGATCACGGTGTCGAGCGACCTGTTCCGCCGTCATGATGTGTCCGGATGGGGCAAGGTTCTTTGGGTGATCTTCCTGATCGTCCTGCCGTATATCGGCATCTTCGCGTATCTGCTCACGCAGCATCGCGGCATGGCGGAACGCGAACAGGCGCGGGCCAAGCAGATGCGCGAAGACCTGCGCAATGTGGTGGGCTTCAGTGTCGCCGACGAACTCGAAAAGCTCGACAAGCTGAAAGCGTCCGGTTCCATTTCCGACGAAGAGCACACGCGTCTGCGCGCCAAGCTCGTGCAGTAAGGGGCAAGTGCCTGATTGCAGCCAGGTGCGGGCGCGCAGCCTGTCTCGCCTTGGCTTTGGCCTGATCGCGCGATCGAACGTAACGGGAGGAATCCATGCTTATCCGCCTCGCCCACGTTCCGGACTCTGCCGCGAGAACCGTACGCGCGTCGCTGGTTTTGCGCCGCGCCGCGCTCACCGGTGTGACGGCGTTGATGCTCGCGGCCTGCGCGCAACCGTGGGAGCAATTCCAGGCCGGCCAGGATCAATCGGCGATCATCGCCCGGATGGGTCCGCCGCGCGAAGTCTATGATTTGCCCGGAGGCGGGCGCCGGCTGATGTGGCCGACCCAGCCGATGGGCTCGACCACGGTTGCCGCGGACGTCGACGCCTCAGGCAAGATCGTGAGCGTGCGTCAGGTCTTGCAGCTGAACGAATTCAACCGCGCGGAAATCGGCAAATGGACGCGCGACGATGTGCTGACCAATTTCGGCCGCCCCGTGCAAACGCAGTTTTTCCGGCTCTCGCAACGCGAAGTCTGGTCGTATCGTTACACCGAAAACAACATCAACCACATGCTGTTCAATTTCGCATTCGACACCAGTGGCGTGTTGCGCGAGACGCAGCGCATGCCCGATCCATTGTTTGAGCGCAATTTGCGGCGGTTCTGAGCGTCCTTTCCGTCGCGGTCGCTACAGCAACGATTCGATCGGCATAACCGACAGCATCCACACGCCGAGCCGTCCGTACCACGTCGTGTTCGGTTCGGTATCGTGGCGGATCTGGACGTCGCCATTGGTCTCGATCCAGTACAGCTTGCCGTTTTCGTCGAGATGCACCGCGTACGCGACCTTCGGCAGCAGCGCGAGAAACTTGTTATCGACCCGCGTCGCGAGTTCGGGGCTGTCGATCACGAGGCCAAGCTCGGTATTCAGATGCGCGGAGCGCGGATCGAAGTTGAACGAGCCGACGAAAACCCGTTGGGAGTCCACAACGAAGGTCTTCGCATGCAAGCTCGACCCGGAGCTGCCGAACGGCCCAGGCGACTGT
Source organism: Burkholderia sp. H160 (assembly GCA_000173575.1). Lineage (GTDB taxonomy): Bacteria > Pseudomonadota > Gammaproteobacteria > Burkholderiales > Burkholderiaceae > Paraburkholderia. Next base: position 29,735 of record ABYL01000041.1, read on the forward strand.
TCTTTCTTGTATGCAGCGCCCGCTACGCGCCGCAATTCGTACAGATGCACGTCGTTTTGCAGCAGCTCGACGCGCCGCCTCACATAACCGGAGTGCACGGCGACGACATCGGTCGCTTCGAGCGCGTTCGTCAACACGCGCACATCGACACCTTGGGCGGCGAGGCCGCTCAGATACTGCGTGCCCGCGCTCGCCGGGACAAAATACGGCGATACGAGGTCGAGCGACCGGGTCGGCTGGCCCATCACTTCGCGTAGCTGGTGGGAAATCAGCGCTTCTGGCGGCGCGTTGTTCAGACCTTTCGCGGGGTCGTCGCTGATCATCTCCGTTTTGGCCCAGTCCAACGGCAGCTTGTGGTCGAGCAGCTTCTGCACGACGCGCGAGCCGCGTAGCGCTTCCTTATAGGCCACGGCCGCGGGATCCTGCTCGATCGCGTGGGCGCTGCGCTCCAGCTCGGCCAGCTCATCGACGCTCTGGTGCGGCAGGATCCGCTCGACCGGATACGCCGAGGCGCTGGCCCAGTAGCGGTCGAAATCGCGCGAGACGTCGGCCGCGGCCGGCCCGATCGCGAGCACGTCGAGGTCGGCGAAGACGACGCCGTCGGTGGCATCGAAGTACTCGTCGCCGATGTTGCGGCCGCCGAGGATCGTCGCGGTGGCGTCGGCGGTCAGGGACTTGTTGTGCATGCGTCGGTTCGCGCGCGAAAAGTCGGTCACGAAGCCGAGGTATTTCGGGCTGCGCACAACGAACGGATTGAACAGGCGGACCTCGATGTTCGGATGCGAGTTGAGCGCCGCAAGCGTCGAGTCGAGCGCGGAGGCGATGCCGAGATCGTCGAGCAGCAGCCGCACCCGCACGCCGCGGTCCGCCGCTTCATGGATCTGTTCGAGCAGCAGCGTGCCGGTCAGGTCGTCGCGCCAGATGTAGTACTGGATGTCGAGCGTGCGCTGCGCGGAACGGATCAGGTCCATGCGCGCGGCAAACGCGACATGCGCATCCGACAGCGGATAAATGCCCGCCAGCCCCGCGTGCGCGGCAAGCTCAGGCGCGACCGCACGACCGAGATCCGTGGTGGCGGCCACCGCCGGCGACAACGCATGCGTTTCCTTGCGATCCTCGAGCGACGGTAACGCTGCGCAGCCGGCGAGCAGGATTGCGCAAAGCAGCGCGCAGAGCGCGCCGCTCCAGCGACGATGCAGGAACAACAGGCCGTGTGTCTGCGCTTGCATGGCGTCCAGGTCTTCCTTTGGGTCGCGCACAATTTTGCACGCCGCTTGCATTGGTTGAGAAGAATACTATGAGCGCATGCCCATCGGTGCGCCGCCGGATGCTCTTGTTGCGCAAAGCGCTTTGTCCGATGATATGGCCAGGCTGCGCGAATTCGAACGGGGGTCAACCCGGCCGCGAACCGACCGGATGGGTCCCGTTCACGGCGCCTTCGCGCGTTTCGCCCATTCTGGAGTCGAGCAACATGAAGATCTCCCGTTTGCTGCTTGCCAGCGTGCTGCTTTTCGTGGTGGGCACCGCGCTGCAGATGATCTGGCCGCTTGCGCAGCCGGCCTCGTATCACCACTTCGCCGATCAACGCTCGCTGGGGTCCCTGCACAATGCGTCGGACGTGCTGTCGAACGTCGTCATCCTGATCGCCGGCCTGCTCTGTCTCGGTTGGGTGAGGCGGCATGCGTCGAACCAGCCGGCGCAATTCCCCGGCATGGTCGTCGCTGCGTTCGGGCTGCTCTTGACCGCGTTCGGCTCGGCCTACTACCACATGGCGCCGACCGATGCGACGCTGGTCTGGGATCGTCTGCCGATGACGATCGTGTTCGCCGGCATCCTCGCCATGCTATGGACGTCGTGGAGCGGACAGCGAGTCGGCTGGCCGCAGATGCTGATCATGGCCGTGGTGTCACCTGCCACGGTCGGCTACTGGCTCCTGTTCAACAGCCTGTGGCCCTACGCGATTCTTCAGTTTGGCGGGCTGATGCTGATCGTCGGCATGACGCTCACGCGCAAGGTGGACGGCGTGCTCGCGTGGACGCTCGTGATCGTCTTCTATGGCGTCGCGAAGATATTCGAAAGCCTCGATTGGCAGATATGGGAGCTGACGCATCACGTGATCGCCGGCCATGCGTTGAAGCACGTGGCGAGCGGTCTGGCCGGCGCGTCGATGATTCTGGTCGCGAACGCGGCGCCGCGTGCCGTCGCGGGCATCGCGCCGCGACGGCCGGGCGGCATCGGGCATTCGGGCACGCCGCGTTGAAGCATGGAGCACTAACCAATGACCGACAGATTGCAAGCGTCCGTGTACGTCGTGGTGCTGCTGCTGATTGTGGGCTGGGTGCTGTATATCGGCCGCGTGGTGTTCGTGCCGATCGTATTCGGCGGCATGGCGGTCTACGTGGTGGTCGACTTTACGCGGCTCCTGCAACGCATTCCGGTGATTGGCCCGCGACTGCCAAAGCAGTTGCGCTATGGACTCTCGATGTTCCTGATCGGCGCCGCGATCTTCTTCGCGATCGACATGCTCGTCGCGAACTATGACGCGCTCGTCGCACTCGCGCCGCGCTACCAGGACTCGGTCCTGCTGATGATCCACAAGATCTCGACGCTGCTGCATCTCGAGAGCGAGCCGACCTGGGAGTCGCTGCGGCGGAACATGCTCACCCAGCTGAACATTCAAGCGATGGTGACCGGCATGCTGGCATCGCTGTCATCGGTGATCATCGACCTCTTCGTGATCGTGCTGTACGCGAGTTTTCTGCTGGTCGAGCGCAGGACATTCGGCGACAAGTTGACGAACATGACCGCCAATTCGACCAACGCGGCACGGATCAGGGGTGTCGTCACCGATATCAACCGGCGCATTGGCGCTTATCTCGCGCTGAAGACGGTTCTCGGCGTGCTGCTCGGCGCAGTCTGCTGGCTCGCGATGCGCGCCGTCGGCCTCGAGTTCGCCGGGCTGTGGGCGATACTGACCGCGCTGCTCAACTATGTGCCCTACATCGGCTCGGTGCTCGCCGTCATGTTTCCGGTGCTGATGTCGGTGTTGCAGTTCGGCGACCTCAATTCGATCCTGGTCGTGCTCGTGACGCTGAGCGCGATTCACTTCGTGATCGGCAACATCCTCGACCCGTATCTGACGGGCAACTCGCTGAACCTGAGCCCGTTCGCGATACTCGCGAGCATGGCGGTGTGGTCGGCGCTGTGGGGCGTGCCGGGCGCCTTTCTTGCGGTGCCGATCACCGTCAGCATGACGATCATCTTTTCCGAGTTCGAGATGACGCGGCCGCTTGCGGTGCTGCTGTCGAAGAACGGGCGGCTCACTTACGGCAAGTCCGAGCAGACCGCGTGAAGCGGCTGCCGCGGCGAACGCGCCGATCCACCTGGCGCTTACTGCGAAGAACCCGCCCACGTCTGGCCGTTCGTCGACGAATCGCCGATTGCCGGGAAGTCGACGTACGCGGTGCTGCAATCGACCGCGTTCGCGGTGGACAGCGACTGCGATGCGGAGCCGGTCAGCACGACACGGTTCGCGGTCGACGGGAAGATCGGCAGGTTCACGTTGTTCAGCGTCAGATTCGCATCCGATGCGGTGACAGCGACGTTATTCGGCGAATCGGCCAACACGTTGGTGAGTGTCATGCCAAGCGGAATCTGCGCGTGTGCGATGCCGCCCGTGTTCGCCTCGAAGCCCTCGAAAATCGCCGACGTGCCGCCGATGTTGTGGATGTTCGACAGCGTGATGTCGTGGAAGTCCGGATAAAGCGGCGAGGTCGGATTCGACAGCGCCTTGGTGCTGTAGTACGGCGTGAACAACAGCGCCTGGCCGCTATTGCGGATGCAGATGTTGTTGTAGTTGATGTTCGTCACGAGACCGCCGCGCGCCCAGTCGGACTTGATGCGCAGTGCCTGTTCGGAGCCATCGAACGAGTTGTCGTACACCTGGATGTTCGTCACGCCCGCATTGGTCTCGCTGCCGACCGATACGCCATGACCCGCGTAGATATGGTTGTGCGCGATGACAAAACCAGACTTGCGATCGCTCGCGACGTCGCGATTGCCGTCGACGCCGTACAGGCCGGAACCTGACGGGCTCGGGTTGCTGGAACCTTTGATCGCAATGTCGTCGTCGCCGGTGCTGAGGTAGTTGTAGGCGAACACGACGTTCTTCAGGTAGCCGTCGAACGCGATCTTGCCGGCCGACGAGGTCGTGGTGCTGCCGGTCGTCAGTGCCTGCGTGACTGCCTTCGAGGACGAACCTGGGTCGAACGCGTCGGTGTTCTTCGCGGTATCGACGGTCGGCACCATGCCCAGGTAGTTCGGGTTGCCGTTACCAGCCGGGTTCGCCGATGCCGACGCCGACGGTGTCTGCACCTTGACGTTCCACACCGTGAGGCCGTCCACACCACTCGGCACCACGTGGAAGTTTGCGCTGTTGTTCAGCGTGATGCCGAACAGCGTGAGGTTCTTCGCGTAGTTGAACACCATCATGCGGAAGTTCGACTGCGAGCCGACACCGGTCGTGCCGTTCTCGATCATGTTGCCGAGCCACGCGAGATCCCACCACGTCATGTGACGCGCGGAAGCGCTCGTGTTCACGAAGTTGCCGCCGTCGTCGCAAGGCGTGCCGGTCGCGGCCTGCTGGCCCTTCGCGTACGCGGCGTACGTGTTCGTGCAGCTCAGGTCGACGCGCATGAGCGGATAGAGGCTGTTCGAAGTGGTGATTTCCGATGCGGCGCGACCGTCGATGCTGCCGCCGCCGACCACCGCCGAGTTGACGAGGTAGTTGCCGTTGATCAGCGCCAGGCAGTTGCTCGAGCTACCGGCCTTGGTCGAGCTGACGGCCGTGTTCGCGCAGTACGGTCCGGCCGCGTTCGGCGCATAGGCCATCACGTCACGCGTCGCGTACACGGTCACGCCGTTGTCGATCCACAGCATGACGCCCGAGGGCAGCGTCAGCGGACCTGTGATGAACGCGTTGCCCGCGCCCGTGCTCGACACGACGAGGCGCACCGCGAACTGCTTCGCGCGATACTGCGCACCCGCCAGCGTTTGCGCCGACGCGCCCTTGATGTTGACGTTCGGCACCGCAGCCGCCGTTTGCGATGCGGCTGCCGCGGCGTCCGCCGCGTAGATCGCGGCGCCGACCTGAGCATCCACGGCGGCCCCGCAGGCGTCGAGCGCGGCCTGGATACGCGCCTGGTCCGGATTCAGGATTGCCGACGTCGTGCCGTTGTCGGCTTCGGGTCCGAGTGCGCCGCTCGGCTGGCGCACGAGGTTATTGCTGGCTTCGAGCGTGCTGCAGACCTGATCGGCGGTCGGCAGTTGCGGTGCCGCGGGCAGATCGGGGTCGCTGGTCGTGGTGCCGACCTTGAAGGCGGCCGATGTCGGCGGCGTGGTGCTGCTCGTGTTCGGCGCGTTATCGCCGCTGCCGCACGCCGCGAGCAGCGCGCTCAGGCAGGCTATGACGGTGACTCTGTAAAGCATGGGCTCATCCTTTTTATTAAAGAGGACTAAGTATTTAGACGTGTTTCGGCTCGTTGAGACGGGAGCTCGATGGTTGGTTGTTTTGTTCTTGACGAGGCGAGGTCTTGACGATGCCGCATGCCGGGCGACGCCGCGATAGTTGTATGACAACATATAAATATTACGTCAATGATGCGTCTACGTACATGCAGTACTTACCCGAACTTACAGCGCGACAATTTTTTTATTTTGGACTGGTGTGGTATTTCGAGATAATCGGCCGTCGATGCTCTTATCAAACCATTATCAATGTCACGGCAAAGTTGTACGACAACCTATAACATGACCGGCTCGACCGCTGCATAAGACGAGGATGAGCGGCCCCACGAGGACGAGATGTCGGACGCTTCCCACGCTCAGCCTGACGACGGCGAGTCCACTGAGTCCTTGTCATCTCTTTGAATAAATCGAAAAATCTTCGCGCGGTTTTTGACGCAGCATTCACGCAAACCCATCCAATCATGTCCCGCTCACACGACCCTCACGTCCCGCCGGCCCCCGTCTCGCGCGGCGCCGACGCACTCGAAGACCCCGCGCTGCTGCGTCGCCTGCTGCGCGCGAAAGACCGCATCGATGCCGCCTCGCACGAAGCCTGGCCGGTGCGGCGCTTAGCCGTGGTCAGCGGCGTGTCGGAAGCGCACTTCGCACGTTCGTTCAAGCGTGCTTTCGGTTTGCCGCCACATCGCTATCTATTGACACGGCGCATCGAGCAAGCCACCACGCTGCTGCGCGACACCGACCTCGACATCACGGACATCGCGTTCGCGACTGGCTGGGAAAGCCTCGGCACGTTCGGCCGCATCTTTCGCGACATCACTGGCCTGAGCCCGAGCGAGATGCGGGTTCAGGCACGCGCGAATCAGACTGAACTCGATCGCGTGCCCGCCTGCGTGCTGAAGGCCGCGCAACGCCCGGACCTGACGATCGCAGTTTTGGAGAAGCGCCGTCGCGTGGCTGGAGATACAGTCGAACCTTCAACCAGGGAGGAGTCATGAATCAAGGGATCAATGTGGTCGGTTTGTACGTCGACGATCAGGACGCAGCGCTTTCGTTCTACGTCGACAAACTCGGATTTCGCGTCCACACGGACGTACGCAACGGTGCTTACCGCTGGCTCACGGTCCAGCATCCGGAGCAGCCGTCCTTCCAGTTGGGCCTGTTCACCCCCGGGCCGCCGGTCCATGATGAAGCGACCGCGCGAACGCTGCGCGCGATGGTCGCGAAAGGCGCGATGCCGCCGTTGGTGCTGTCCGTTGCCGACTGCCGCGCGAGTTACGAGCAGTTGAAGGCGCGCGGCGTGGAGTTCACGCAGGAGCCGGTGGATCGTTTCGGCAGCGTCGATGCGGGCTTTCGCGATCCCGCGGGCAATGGCTGGAAGATGATCCAGGCGGCAGCGGGGAAGTGAGCGTCAGCGAAGCGTCGTCACGCCCGCCTCGCGCAGAAAGTGCGCGATCGTGTCCTCGACGACCGATCTTGCGAGGCCCTGCACGATGAACACGAGCCGCGTCGCGCGGCCGCTGTGCCGCTCATGCTTCGCACCGCCGGCCGTCATACCGGGCTAATGGACTACCACTACTGATGTTGCTGCAGATACTGCCTGACGTCGTTCAAGGTCACCCGGCCCGAATGCGCGGTATCGATCTCATCAAAATGCTTCGCGATATAGCCGAGCCCATTGCTTTGCGCCTGGGCCTTGGTAATCGACGAGCCATTGCTGAGCATCGAATTCGCGCCCAGCCTGCTCTCCACGCGTTGCTGAGCCTGCTGCTCCAGCGTCGAACCGGTTGTCGGCGCGACAGCGTTAGCACGGTTATGAGGAAAGAACGGACCGTCCACGCCGTGTCCGCCATTCGGCAGCGTCACGGGCGCCACCTGTTGGGGCGGCAACGCGTGCGCGCTGCCGACGGCCACACCGAGGACGATCAACGCCAGCGTACGTCGCAAGATATCGATTGAGGACATGATCATTCGCCATAAAAAGTAGTCACAGGGTTCCGCGCGCAGCGAAACCACCATCAATCAGGGCGCGGCCGCGGCGACCGCCTCGCTCGTCGGCGTACCGGCTGGCGCCTCGTCGGGCCACGGCCGCGGCAGCGTCGCGAGCGTGAGTGCGCCTGCTATCGGCGTGCCGCCATAGAAGGCCACGAGATCCGTCTTCATCTGCGGGCGCGCCACGTCGTCCAGATAAATCATATGTCCGCCCTGGAAGAAGTTGACCTGCAGATTCGGGTTGAGACCCTGCACCGTCTTGAGCCGTGCGAGCTGCTTCTCGGTATTGAAGAACGGCGTGGCGAGATCGTGGAAGCCATTTTCCGCCAGCACCTGCAGTTGCGGATTCAGTTTCAGCGCGCCGAGGAGATCGGGGATCGTGTCGGGCAAGAGCTGGCCGCCGTGCGAGAAGTTCCACACCTGGATAATCGCGTCGTTCAGCGGCATGTACGCCGCGTTCGGCGCCGTGTAGCCGAGGTAATCCGGCATCTGCGTCGCCAGCGCATTGGTGAATGGCAGCGAGATCAGGATGTCCGACGGGTCGCCATCGGACTGCAGACGCGGGTCCGTGTTGGGCAGCGACACGCGCCCATCGTAGCGGCCGATCGTCGAGCCCGGCACCAGCGTGATGTTGAACGGATTGATGTTGAAGTAGCCCTGCATCGCCTGCAACGTGAGTCCGGATTCGGCGTCCCAGAACTTCTCGAGCCACGTCGGCGGGAAGTTCGGTGGTCCCGCGAAAGTAGGCGCGCCGAGCTGGCTCAATGTCCAGTACAACGAATAGTTCTTGAAGAGGTTGTAGTTGGCGGTCACGAACACCTCGCTGCGAAGCGCAAAGAGCGCCTGGTTCACTGGCGTTGGCGATACCTGGTTGTAGTACGCCGCGACCTCGGCGTAGGCCGGCATGTAGCCGCTCAGTGTATCGGTTTCGAGCGCGAGCTGAGCGGTCGAACCCGTGATGGCCACCGCCTCGATCGCGTCCGCGAAGTAGTTCAGGATCGAGGACTGCAGCGTGATGCCAGTCAGATGCACGCCAGCCGATTCGAGCGCGAGCGCGAGGATGTCGGTGCGAGGCGTGCCGTACGATTCGCCGTACAGATAAATCGGCGAGCTGCTGCGCGAATTGACCGTCAGGTAGCGGATGATGAAGTCGCGCATGATGTTCGCGTCCGCATCGGTGCCCCAGTAAGTCTGGTTCGTGTTCGGCAGGATCGCTTCGGAGAGACCCGTGCCCGGCGGATCGATGTAGACGAGGTCGGTCGTGTCGATCAGGCTCTCGGTGTTGTTCACGAGCGGGTAGTTCGGCCAGCTCGTGCCGTCGAGCAGCGGATCGGTGGTCGCGACGCGCGTCGGCGCAAACGATCCGAGGCGCAGCCAGATCGAAGAAGAGCCCGGGCCGCCGTTATAGATGAACGTGACGGGGCGCGGTTTGCCGTTCGTGCTCGGCGCCGTGTAGGCGACGTAGGACATCGTCGCTTCGGGAGCGCCGCTCTTCAGATCCATGGCGATCAGATGGCCGGTGGTCGTCGTGTAGTTGACGGTGGTGCTGCCGGACGTCCATTGGTAATGCATGATCGCCGCTTTCTCCGCAACCAGCGACGCGGCGATGCCGGACGTCGCACTCGTCGAATAGGTGGTGAGATCGGTGTAGGGCTGATTGGCGGACGGTGTCTGCTGCGCCGACGCGGCTTGCGCCTGATTGGCGACCTGCGCCATGCTGCTTGGCACTGCCGACGCTGACGAACCGCCATCGCCACCGCCGCATCCGGAGAGGCTGGCAATTCCGAGTGTCAACGCACCTAGCGCGGCCAGCCGGCCATGACGACGGATGCGGCCATCGTCAGTACTCCTTCTGTCTGGTTTCATCTCTTTCCCTGTTGAGTGATACCGCTACACAAAGGCCGCTTTTCGCAATGCACTGATTCAAAATACTTGCATTAATATTTCTATTCGCTTTCTGACATTGCCTGGTGAATGGCAAAATGAATTCCCTGTCGATTTAACTCGACATTTCAAGATAAATTTAAAAATTGAATCTTTCCGATGCTTACAGCTAAAATGAAAATAGGATGCGAAATGAGGTCTTGTCAAGGATCAAGCGGTAATTGTGCGATTCGGCATAAAGAGGACGCATCGCCGCAGGAGGTGCGTTGTGATGCAGTACTGACGCGGTTGTGGCGGCGCAGCAGGTGGAAAAGCGGGGGCGGCTTTATCCGCCTTGCATTGAATACAAGCGATGGACTGCAAATTCTCGTGGTTGCCTTGCCCGGAATTATTTGCGCTTGAAAAATACAGTTGAATGGCAAATTTAACCGGTAAAAATGCATCTTCAATAGATTAAATAAAAAACCGCCGGCGCAAAGCCGGCGGTTCCTGCATCACGATCCAGCGACTCACTGCCCATTCCCATACAGATCGAGCAACATCAACGTCACGCCATTGGTCCAGCCGAAGCCGTCCTGCAACGGATACTCGCCACCCCCGCCGCCGCCTTCTCCCGCCCCTTCGACGACGTACTTCTCGACGAGCTTCTGCTGCGTGTTGTAGACGTTCTCGACGTCCGCGAGAAAGCGCGTGCCGATCGGCCGCGCGAGGTCCGCGCGTCCATAGCGCTTGAGGCCCTGAATCGCGATCCAGTGCAGCGGCGCCCAACCGTTCGGCGCATCCCATTGCTGTGTGGTGTTATAGATCGACGTCGCGAGTCCGCCCTGCTTGAGCAGCACGTTCTGCACGGTCTGCGCGGTCTTCCACGCGCGATCGGGCCACGCCACACCCGCCATCAACGGATACAGCATCGCCGGCGTCTGGTTGTCGCGTGCCTTGCGAAGTTGCCAGTCGTAGTCGCCGTAGTAGCCGTTGCTATTCCACAGATAGTGGTTGATGCCTTCCGCGCGCCGCGCCGCGTAGCCGATGAACTGCGCGACGCAGCCGAAGTCGCGTGTCACCGAGCAGCCGCGTGCGATCGTCGTCTCGAGATGGAACAGCAGGCTGTTCAGATCGACGGGAATGATCGATGTCGTGCGCACCGTGGCGAGCGTCTGGTTGTCGCCGAACCAGCGCGAACTGAAATCCCAGCCGCTTTCGGCGGTCGCGCGCAGATCGCGATAGACCTGGTTGGCCGGCCGGCCGCTTGCCTGCTTCGCGGTCTGCACATCCTCCAGATACGACTCGTCGCGCGGGGTGTCCAGTTCGTCCCAGTAGCGGTTCAGCACGGTGCCGTCGTTGAGCACGACCACATTGCGCGTCGCGCCGCCGCGCGGTGTGCCCGTTGCGCCCTGCATCCAGTACGCGTACTCCTTGCGCAACTCGGGCAGGTACTTCTGATAAACGGTATTGCCTTCCTTCTGCGCCGCGAGCTCGACCATATACGAATAGAACGGCGGCTGCGAACGGCTTAGATAGTACGTGCGATTGCCGTTCGGAATATGGCCGAACGTGTCGATCATGTACGCGAAGTTGTCGAGCATGTCGTCGACGAGATCTTCATGTCCGGACTCCTGCAGTCCGAGCATCGTGAAATAGGTATCCCAGTAGTAGCCTTCGCGAAAGCGGCCACCGGGCACGACGTACGGTTTGGGCATCGGGATCAGCGAGCTGAAATCGGGCGCGCTCGTCGTCGTGCGCGTGAGGCCGGACCACAGCCAGTCGATGTGCTCGCGCAGACTCTGGTTCGGCGGCGGCGTGATGCTTTGATCGGGCGGTGGTGTGAAGTACTGGTTGACGAACGTCTTCAGCGAAAAGTTTGGCTGGTTCTTCTGCGTGTCGTATAACTGCACGATCGCGGCGGGGCTGCCATTCGGCGTCGAGTCGACGAATGTTTTCTGGTCGGTGAAGATCTGCGCGGTTTGCACGGCGACGAATAGATCGCCGTACAGAATATCGGGCGCGGGCGGCAGGGGGGCGCCCACCTGGGTGTCGGCCAGACAGCTCGCGGACGCGAAGACGAGCGTGGCGACGTATGCGACGCCGATCGCGATCGGCGAGCGCCGCGGCATAAAGTAGTGATCTGGGTTGGGGGAATGATGCGGGTTGGATGCGGCGCTGGTGCGAGACAGTGACAGAATGCTCATGATGCCTCCAAGGTTGTTGGCATTTCACTGGTCTCTTCGCTTGCCATTCGATGCCGTCTCCCGGCGACATGCGAGTCCGACACGAGATGGCCGGTTTAATGGCCTAGAAAGCATCGCACGCTTTCGAAGCATCAGGCAACTGCTGCGCAGCGCATCCTGCATGCATTCAGCATGAAGACTAAAGCGTGATGAACGAAGGGAACGGTGCGCGCAATGGCGGATTTGCGCGCGCTTCGTGATTCGAAGCAATGGAAGCGTTGATAGCGAGCGATTGCGCGGGAAAACCGCTCGTCGAGCAAGCGACGTACCTGTGTCGACGATTCGGAAAGTCGGCGCAGGTACGCGAGAACTACGAGAAAATTACTGTGCGATGGGCTGCGTCACGTCCGTGCCGAACCAATGCATCGAGATCTTTTTCAGCGTGCCGTCCTGCTTCATTTGGGTCAACGCATCATCAAGTGCTTTCGCGAACTTCGGATTGTCCTTGCGGAACGGGATGCCCATTTCCTGATCGGCGCCTTTGAGCACCGCGCCCGTACGCAGCGGCAATTGCGAGTTCTTGATGATGTACGGCAGCATCAGCCGGTCGTCGATCGTCGCGTCGATACGCTTCGCGGCGAGATCGCGCAGCTTCTCGGGCGCACCCGGATAAGTCTGCACGTTGATGCCAGGTACCGCGCGCGCCATCTGGTCGTAGTTGGTGCCGAGCGTCACGCCGAGCTTCTTGTCGCCCTTGAATTCGTCGAGCGATTTGAACTCACGCTTGTCGTCCGCCCGTTGAATCAGTTGCGCGGCCGAGTACGTGTACGGCTGGCTGAAATCAAGAACCTGTTTGCGTTGCGGCGTAATCGTGACCTGGTTGATGATCACGTCGAATTTGCCGCTTTGCAGCGCCGCGATAATGCCGCTCCACTCGGTCGGAATGAACTCCGGCTTCACGCCGAGCTTGGCTGCCACGGCCTTCGCGACATCGACGTCGAAGCCTTCGAGCTCACCGTCCTTGTTGCGCGAGTCGAACGGAGGATAGGTGCCTTCGAGACCGATCTTCAGGACTCCGGCCTGTTTGACCGAATCGAGCAGATCTTCGGCATGGGCCGCAACTGCGGTGAAGCCGAGGGCAAAGAGCGCCAGCGCGCCTATAAGCAGTTTCGAGAGTTTCATTGAGTGTCTCCTCTGTTCTTGAGTATCAGGGTGAACAACGCAACGATTTCACGATCGTGCCAGCCAGTCAAGTTGTGAAGACACCCTACGCCCTCACCACGACCACCCCCGCCGCTTCAATGGGCTTCGTCACTTCCGCGCTGGTCTTCTTCTCGACCACGATGGTTTGCGCGAGCGTGATATCCCCGATCACGAACGGCGACGCGGCGTTCAATTTCGACGACGACGCGAGCACGACCGTCTCCGCCGCGCGCGCGGCGAGCGCGCGCTTGATCGCGGCCTCCTCGAAGTCGCCGGTGGTGAGGCCCGCACTCGGATGCACGCCGGTCACGCCCATGAAGTACAGGTCGGCATGGATGCGCGCAATGCCTTCCATCGCCGCGGCGCCGACGGCGACTATCGAATGTTTGTAGAGCCGCCCGCCAATCAGAATCACGTCGACGCAAGGATGCGCGGCAAGCGCCGTGGCGACGCTCGGACTATGCGTGACGATGGTCGCGTGCAGATCGGACGGCAGTTCCCGGACCAATAGCGCCGACGTGGTGCCGCCGTCGATGATCACGGTTTGTCCTGGCTCGATCATCTCGACCGCTCGACGCGCGATGCGCCGCTTGGCGACCGTCTCGATGTCTTGACGCTGCTCGAAGGACGCGAGCGCGGCGGACGCCGGCAACGCGCCGCCGTGGACCCGCTGCAGCCGTCCCTCCGCGGCCAGCTCGCGCAAATCGCGGCGGATCGTGTCTTCCGAGACGCCAAACGTCGCGCTCAGCTCGCCGGCCAGCACCTGGCCGTTGCGCGCGAGTTCGTCGAGGATCGCTTTCTTGCGTTGGGTTGTTAACATTGCGCTGCACGAAATATCTTGAAATTGCACGAAGTTGCACGATACCATGAATCACTATCTAGGGTCGACAGGAGCCGCCATGACCGCAACGAAAGACCGTGTTCGCATCGTCGGTACGACCTTGCTATCGGACGACTGGTACACGCTGAAGAAGGTGACGTTCGACTTCCTGCGCCGCGACGGCACATGGCAGCGCCAGAACCGCGAGACCTACGACCGCGGCAACGGCGCGACGATCCTGCTGCACAGTCCGCGCACCGGTAACGTCATACTCACGCGACAGTTCCGCATGCCCGCGTTCGTGAACGGACACGACGGCATGATGATCGAAGCGCCGGGCGGATTGCTCGACGACGCGTCGCCGGAAGATCGCATCCGGCTCGAAGTCGAGGAGGAAACGGGCTATCGCGTGGGACAAGTCCACAAGGTGTTCGAGGCCTACATGAGCCCGGGGTCCGTGACTGAAAAGCTCTATTTCTATGTCGGCGAGTACGACGCGTCGATGCGGGTGAACGACGGCGGCGGCGTTGAGGATGAAGGGGAGGACGTCGAGGTGATCGAAATGCCGTTGCAAACCGCGCTGCGAGCGGTCGACGAAGGGGAAATCGTCGACGGCAAGACGATCATCTTGCTGCAGTATGTCGCCTTGCGCGGACTGGCGTCATCGCGCAAGGCATAGCCAATACCTTTTAATACTATTCCACGCTGTCGCGCATCGCTGTTAGAAAGCAGTGCGCAGGCCGACGCGGGCAATCGCTTGTGACGCGGTGCTCGACGATCCTGCGGCGTCCATGATGCCGTTGATGGCTGCCTGGGCACCGGAGTTTGCGCGCTGGAAGACGCCTTCAGCGTAGACCATCGTTCTCTTCGACAGCGAATAGTTCAACGTTGCGCCAACCTGGTTCGCATGGTTGTTGTCGAGAACGTCGTTCCCCTTCATGTACATATAGCTCGCACCGAACGACCACGCGGGCGTAATCTGCCAGCTTGCGGCGACCTGACCCGCGTAAGCCGCCGCGCCAGAAAACGAATTATGTACGGTCACGAAATCAGCAACGGTGTAGACAGGGCCGAAAACATAGTGCGCTCCGACGCCCCAGTTCCAAACGGGAATTTGCGGGGAGCCACTGGTCGATCCGGGATATTTCTTCTGCGTGTACGCCGCTCCGAGGCCAAACGGACCCGCTGCATAGTTCAAACCAAAGCTCATCCCGGAGTTCGATCCGAATGAGCCTGCGACGCCACCAGGCGAGTACAGGGCACCGGCGGACACGCCCGCGAATACAGGCGATTCGTATCTGATGGAATTCGACGTTGGCGTTCCGGTGGTTCTGCTCCAGTCAAACCATCCAGTCGGGTTCTGGGGAAGGTTGAGTTTCTGGAATGGCCCTGCCGGAAAGTTGTACAGGCCGCCGGAGAAAACACCCGGGGCATTGCCCGCCTCGGTTAGCGACGTGTACATGAAATCATAAAGATTGCCGAGAGTCACCTTGCCGAAATGGGCGCTCTCCAGTCCGACGTAGGTGTTTCGTCCGAACAGGCCTTGCTGCTCAATGGCACCCGTACCAAGCTGAAACTGGTTTTCCAGCTTGAAGATTGCTTTCGTTCCGCCGCCCAGATCCTCTGTGCCCATGATCCCGAATAGATTCGGGGTGTAGATACCATCGTCGAATTTGGTAACCGAATGTCCACCTTGATTCGATACGTACGAAACGCCGCCGTCGATCAGGCCGTACATCGTGACGTTGCTTTGTGCAAAGGCGCTTCCAATGGGAAGGCTTGCCACGACGAGGGCAATGGAGCGTTTCCGCATTCAAGTCTCCAATTTTGTTTATTAATGTATTGACTGCCTGCTGGTGGACGCCGGGGTAGAGCGGCGAAACCGCTGAAACATTCGAGCGTTTCGCCGTCCCCGGCTATCACGTCACAACGCAGGCACGTCGAGATTGCCGCTGGCCGCGGCGATGATCTTGTCCTGGCGCACGACGACGACATCCACGTCTTCCTTTTGCATCCAGGCGATCAGCTCGCCGTTGATGTCCACCACGTCGTTGTCGGCTTGTGCGCGCTGGTCGGCCGAACGCACCGCGATGAACGTCGCGCCCAGTTTTTCCCAGGCGGCTTTCTGTTCGGCATCGAGCTTGCTGGCCGGGTCCGTGTTCGCGCCGAGCACGATCAGGCCATTGCCGGTGAGGTCGTCGAGCCGGTCGACCTGTCCCTTGCAGTTGGCCGCGAGCGGCTGCGGCAGAAACTTGCCGACCACGTCCTTGCTGCCTGCGCCTTTTTGCAGCCAGCCTTGCTGGTAGTGAGGCGGGCGTAACACCATCGGCAGGTCGCCGGAGGCGCGCTCTTCTTCCATCATCGCGGCGACCTGTTCGTCGCTCAATTCGCGCTTGATGATCATGCCGAGGCCGACCGAGATCTGCGTGTAGCGCTCAACGTCCGGCGCGCGTTCCTGCTCATAGGTGTCGAGCAGCGTTTCAGGCAAACGGCCTTCCAGCACTTCCACCAGCTTCAGGCTGGCGTTCTGTGCATCGCGTATGCCGGACTGCATGCCGTTGCCGGCCCACGGCGGCATCAGGTGCGCGGCATCGCCGCACAACAGGACGCGACCCACGCGCCAACGATCGGCATAGCGCACGTGATGGTTGTAGAAAGCGTGCTGGTGAATCTCGACTTCGTTCTCGGTCACACCCAACGAATTGAGCAGCTTCCACAACTGATCATGGCTTTGGAAGTCCTCATCGCTTTCATCCTGGTTGAGCGGGAATTCCCAGCGGTGGTTGCCGAGGCCGAGCGGAATGTCCACCACCGGACGGCGCGCATCCGCCCAGAACGTGTGCATATGGCGATTCGGCCACCAACGCTTGACGCGGCAGTCGATCACCACCCAGCGCACCGACAAGGTATCGCCGATGAGCTTGACGCCGAGTTGTTCGCGCGAGCTGCTTGAGCCGCCATCGCAGGCCAGTGCGTACTTCGCGCGAATGGTTTCGGTTTCACCGGTGACAAGATTCTTCGTCTCGATGGTGACGCCATCCTGGTCCTGCCTGATCGTGGACATTTCGCGCTCGTAGCGCACTTCCACATTCTGGTAGCGCTCGGTGCCTTCACGCAGCACACGTTCCATGGCCGGCTGGTACAGGCAGTAGGACGACGCAAACCCGAAGCTGCTGGGCGGGAACGGCATCCACGTGAGCTGACGTCCTTCGTAATCGACCCAGCGCAGCGAGTGGACGTCATCCATCACGGCCAATTGCTGCTCCGCGAGGCCCATATCCTGGACGATGCGCATCGTCCAGTCATTCACCGTCACCGCGCGGGCGCGGGCATAGATGTCCTTGAACCGCTCGATCGCAATGGTCTTGATGCCGCGCTTGCCGAGCACGTTGGCGGCGACCACGCCGCTGGGGCCGTAGCCGATGATGGCGACGTCGGCGTCGTATTTCTGATTCGTCACAGTCATTTTTTCAGGAATCCCAACACGGTCTTGTTGAATTCGTCTGCGTGCTCCCATTGGGCCCAGTGACCGCACTGCGGCATGACGAGCAAGCGCGCACGCGGAATCTGCTTCATCAGCACGAAGCCGGTATCCAGCGGCATGACGCGGTCTTCGCGGCCCCAGATGATC
The DNA here is from genome assembly GCA_000173575.1 of Burkholderia sp. H160. Classification (GTDB taxonomy): domain Bacteria; phylum Pseudomonadota; class Gammaproteobacteria; order Burkholderiales; family Burkholderiaceae; genus Paraburkholderia. Next base: position 46,953 of record ABYL01000041.1, read on the forward strand.
AAGGTTTCATGCGGCAGCCTGGCCATGCGCGGATCGCGCCACAGTTCTTCCAGCGCCACGCCGGGGCCCATGCGCATCGGCGGTTGCGCGATGACGCGCGGATCCATCGCCGCCTTGAGGCGTTCGGTGAACAGTTCGTCGGTGATCTGCGACGGGTCATAGACGAACTGGTTGATGAATGCCTTCAACCGCTCCAGCGAGGGGCCGGGGCCATCGTAAAAGCCCACCAGCGTCTTGATGCCTTCGGTCGGGAACACCGAAGTGATCGGCGTACCTCCGCCGGGCCCCATCAGGATCATGCGATCCACGCGCGATGGGCTTTCCATGGCGATCTTGAGAGTGATTGCGCCGCCAAGCGAATTGCCGACGAAGTGAGCCTTCCCGATGTCGAGGTGGTCGAGCAGTTCGACGATTTTGTCGGCCCACCAGCCCGGAATCGGCGTGCCCGCCGGCTTCATGTCGGATTTGCCGAATCCCGGCAGATCCGGAACGATCACGCGGAAGTCCTTCGACAAGGCTTCGATGTTTCGGATGAAGTTCGCGCGACCACTGGCGCCGGGGCCGGAGCCGTGGATCAGGATCAATGCCGGCCCTGCGCCCACGTCGTCGTAATGCAGTTTGATGCCGCCCAGATCGGCGATTTTCATGTCAGCCATTTGCATGAGCGCGCTCCTCGGGCTTGATCGTCAGTTCGTGGCCCCAGATGCTGATGGAATCGTGACGTTCCACCGTCCAGGTCGCGTCGTCGATCTCGCGCGCGCCCCAGCCGTATTCGAATTCCCATTTCGAGGGCGACAGCATGTAAAACGAAGTCATGTGGTCGTTGCTGTGACGGCCAATGTCCCAGGCGATCGGCACGCCGGCTTTTTTGGCGCGATCGCGTGCCAGACCGACATCGTCGAGATGATTGGTCTGCAGCATCAGGTGGATGATTTTCTTCGCGCCCGGAACGGCGGCGAAGGCGAGGGTGTGGTGGCGCGGGTTGCAATGCATGAACGTCACCTTGGCATCGATGCCCGGCGCAGGCTGGAACTCGATGTAGTCGCTCAAACGGAAGCCGAGCCTGGTCCAGAACGCCTGATAAGCCTCAGCGTCGGGCACGGCGATGACGATGTGACCCATACCCTGTTCGCCGGTCAGGAAACCCTTCACGCCGATGGGCGACACGAACGGTTTCTGGAAGGTGCGCGTCGCGCCGTAGAAGAGTTCGACAGTGACGCCTGCCGGGTCGACGAAGGTCGCCAATTCCACCACGCCGCGCCTCTTGGCCAGCGCCGCATCCTTCGTGTACTTCACGCCTTGTGTTTCCAGCGTCGCCAGCACGTTGGCGAATGCAGCCGGCGTGGACGTCTCGAAGCCGACCGACTTCAGGTCATCCGAAGGGCCTTGTTCGATACGAATGCGCGAGACGCGATCGTCGACGCGCAACTCGAGCGCGCCGTCAACTTCGTTGCACTCGGCACCCAGAATGTTTTGCGCGTAGTCGGACCATGCTTTCAGGTCGCTCGCTTCGACGACCACGTAACCCAATGCGGAAATTGTCATGCGTGTTTCCTCGTTATGTTTCAGAAATGCCGGGCTGCCAGGCAGAGCGTGGCTAGAGGGGGCGTTTCGATTGTTTTGCGGCGGAAGTCGCCGCTAACTGTGGGACGCGCCAGCCGTGACCGTTAAAGCTGGCCTTTGAAAACGATGTGTCCGAGTCTGGAAAGCTCCGACATGGTGTCTGTCTCCTGTAAGTCGAATTTTTGTCACCCGTGCTTGAGCATCGCGGCGCGGATCTCTCTTCGCAACAGTCGTGCCAATCGCTGAATGGTGCGTCGCTTAGGGCCAATTTGACGCGAAGATCCCAATGGAATCATGGGAGTGACAAAATCTGGAACGCATCAAATGATCGCGTTGCAGCAAAATGCCAGTGGGGGATTTACCGCTTGAGAATTTGCGGTCGCTGTCAAAAAATAGACGCCGACTGAAAAATTTTGTGAGCGCGCAACGAAGCAACGAGCGCAATCGACGCAGTGAAACGCGCCGCAAACCACGAGAACGAACATGGAGACGAGCGTGCGAAGCGCAGGCGCAAATCAGGTTTTTCCGGACATCGCACCGATCAAGGCGCGGCTGAGCTTCAGGACCGAGCGTGCCGAAATTGCGCTGGGCGACCAGCGCATGATCCTCATGCATACCGCGGCGCTCAACGACCTGCGCACCGAGTTGATTGCGTCGCTCGGCAGTCAGACCGCACGGACGCTGCTGACTCGCATCGGCTTTTCCATGGGCACGCGCGACGCGCAACTGGCGTTGCAACTCCATTCGCCCGAGGAGGGCATCTTCGAACTGCTTGCGCGCGGCGGGCAATTGCATGCGCTGCAGGGTGTCGCGCTGGTGGAGACGATCAGTTCGGACCTCGACATCGAGAAGGGCCGTTGTTCACTGGAGTTCTTCTGGAAGCACTCGTTCGAGGACGAGCGTCATGCGTTGGAGCACGACACCCAGGCCACGCCAGTGTGCTGGCTCGAAACCGGCTATGCGAGTGGCTTCCTGAGCGCCTGCGTGGGCAAACTGATCCTCGTTCGCGAGGTGGAATGCCGGGCGATGGGCTTCGATGCGTGCCGCGTGATCGCGCGGCCGGCGAGCGAGTGGGATGACGCAGAAGCTGATCTGCAATTTCTCGAGGCGCCGGTATTTCCCGAAGCGCTCGCGCTGAAGGCGCGCGGGCAGGCTGGCAAGCACCGGAGCGCACTGGCCGCGCTCGAGCGGTCGAAGAGCCGCTCGGACATCGTGGGCCTTTCGCCCGCGTATCAGGCCGCCGTCGGCAAGATCAATCGGGTCGCCGCGACCGGCGCGACCGTGCTGCTGCTCGGGGAGAGCGGCGTTGGCAAGAGCACGTTTGCGCGACTGCTGCACGAACAGAGCCGGCGCGCGGGCGGCCCATTCGTCGCCATCAATTGCGCGACGATACCGGAAACGCTGATGGAGTCGGAATTGTTCGGGGTCGAGCGCGGTGCCTTTACCGGTGCGGATGCGGCGCGCGCAGGGCGCTTTGAGCTGGCCGAAGGCGGAACGCTATTTCTCGACGAGGTGGCCACGCTGCCGCTCGTCGCTCAAGGTAAGTTGCTGCGCGTGCTCGAGACCGGGCAGTTCGAACGCCTCGGCAGCGGCACGGCGCGTCAGGCGGACGTTCGCATCGTCGCCGCGACGAACGAAGACCTGTGGCAGGCGGTTCGCGCGGGGCGCTTCCGCGAGGATCTGTTCTTCCGGCTGCACGTGTTTCCAATCGAGATTCCGCCGTTACGCCAGCGCAAGGAGGATCTGCCAGTCCTGATCGAGCATTTCATGCAGCGCTTCACCCATGCCTATGGTCGAAACGCATACGGCCTCACCCCTGAAGCGATGTCGATGCTGCTGGGCTATTCGTGGCCGGGCAACATCCGTGAGCTCTCGAACGTGGTCGAGCGCGCGGTCATACTCTCCGAGGATGGGCGTGCCATCGACGCGGTTCACGTGGTGCTCATGAAGGACCTGACGCGCGATAGGGCGGTCGGTGCGGAGCGGGCGGCACCCGAGCCGCTCCACGCGAAGGCTGCGTCAGCTGCGCCGGAGCAGCCGTCGCGTTCGCTGCAGGAGATCGTCGGCGGCTTGATGAAGGATCGCGGACTGACACTCGAAGACATGGAGAACACGATGGTCGATGCCGCCATCCAGCGCTCGGACGGCAACATGACGCGCGCGGCGGCGTTGCTTGGTATCTCACGAGGCCAGTTGCTCTACAGGCGCAAGCGCGTGGCGGACGACAACCCGATGACCGACGAATCCGCTCGCGGCGATCTTCTCGGGTCTATTGTGTAGTGACAAACCCATCCACTGAAAGGCGCACTCATCATGGCTACCGGAACCGTCAAATTCCACCGAGTTTTACGCACGACGCCCGAGCGTATCTATCGCGCGTTCCTCGAACCCGCTGCGATGGCTAAATGGCTGCCGCCGTACGGTTTCACCTGCGACGTGCATCAGATGGATGCGCGCGTCGGCGGCACTTATCGCATGTCGTTTCATAACTTCGGCTCGGGCAAGGGGCACTCGTTCGGCGGCGAGTACCTCGAACTGGTGCCGTTCGAAAAGATCCGCTACTCGGACCATTTTGATGATCCGAACCTGCCCGGTCAGATGCACACGACTGTCTCATTGCGGGAGGTGTCGTGCGGAACCGAGCTGAACATCGTGCAGGAAGGCATCCCCGAGATGATTCCGGTCGAGATGTGCTATCTAGGCTGGCAGGAGTCGCTTGCCCAACTGGCGAAGCTGGTCGAGCCGGAAATTCCGGACTGACCGCGAACTCGCGTCATCGCGCGCAGCCTGATTGCGTGGCGAGCTCGTTCAGATCGTCGACGACGAAGTCCCACGCCTCGTCGGCCTTCAGATCGCTGGTCTGCTGAGGACCGTGCTCGGTCGGCCGCGCGACGAAAGCGGTGCTCAGGCCGACACGCCGGGCCGCGGCGAGATCATTGTTATGGGCGGCAACGAGGCAGAGTTCGCGCGGCGCGATGCCGAGTATCTCCGCCGTTTCGCTATAGACCTGCGGCGAGGGTTTGTAAGCGCGAACGATCTCTGCACCGAGAATGGCATCCCAAGGCAGACCGGCATGCTTTGCGATGTCCACCATCATGCGAATGTTCCCGTTCGACAGCGGCGCAATGATGAAGCGCTGCTTCAGGCGATGCAAGGCGTCGACGGCATCGGGCCAGGGGTCCAGGCGATGCCAGCCGAGGTTCAGCTCATCGATCTCCGACTCGGGAACGTTGGCGATGCTAAAACGCGTCAGCACTTTGACGAGATTTTCGCGGTGCAGTACGTCGAGCCGCACATACGGTCTGCGTCCGCTGCGCACTTCTTCCATCGACGGCGAATACTCGCGTCGCCATGCATCCGCGAACCCGGATGCGTCGAGATCCGGCGCATGTCGCTCCAGAAACGGTTGCGCTGCCCGCGCGACGCCGCTTCGCCAGTCAACCACGGTTCCGAAGACATCGAACACGATAGCTTTGATGCCGGTTTGATTTGTCGAGTCGATGCCCATGACCTTCCTTGACGGTTGTGGCGGGAACAATCCATCTTAGGCGAAGAGAAAGCCGGACACGCCTGACCACCATGACATCT
>ABYL01000040.1 GCA_000173575.1 Burkholderia sp. H160
GTCCGCCGGCGCCGCCCCGGCGCCGAGCGCGGTCTCGCGCACCTGCGCCTCGATGTTGACGATGTTGCGAAACCGTTGGCTCGACCGATATAGCGTCAGCGCGTCGACACCCGGGTCGTCGCTGGCGGTCGTGGAGGCCAGGCGGTCAACCAGGCGGTCGAAGGATGCCAGCTGGTCGAGCACATGCCGATGCGTCTCGCGCACGGCATCGACCGTATCGTCGCGAGACAACTGCAACGCGAGGCGTTCGATCGTCAGCGTGTGCTGCACCAGATCCTGCGCATCCGCGAGCCGCGCGAGCCGCTCTTCGGCCAGCAGACGGATCGAGTGGGCCGAACCGGACAACGAGTAAACGGTCGTGGCACCGACCACGACCACCAGCGCGGCCAGGCACGAAACAACGACCGCAAACTGAGCGGTGAGCGATTGTGGGAAAGGCAGTTTCACGGTCGATGCCAGATCCGACGATAAATGTCGCGATAGCCGTTGTCGGGATCATAAAGCAGACGATCGCCCCCGTCCGCCGCGATGTTGTCTGCCGTCACGAGATGCACCGGGCTCACGTAACCCGTGACGCCTTCTCCAGCGAAAAGCCGGTTCATTTCGTCGATCAGTTGCCAGCCGTGCTGATTCAGGGGCTCGGCCACGGTGCCCGTCTGGAACGTCCCCGTCCGAATGCGCAGGAAGGCGGACTCGCTGCCGTCGCCGGCCGACAGCATGATCATTGCAGCGTTTGGCATTCCCGCCTGGGTCAGCACCGGAGCGGCGTAGTCAAAGTAGATGTCGTTGATCGCCAGCGCACAGTTCCAGCGCGTGCCGTAACGGGCGAGCAGGGCGCGTGTCGCCCCCGGCACCAGTTCCCGGCTGCGCGAGATCGCCACGTCGCGCACTTCAAGCAGGGTACAGCCACTGCATGCGCGAACGACGGCAGCCATTGCATCCGCCTTGTCCTGTGCAATCCGGAAACTGGAATCCGTGAAGATGACGACGCCCCCATGCCCGGCTGACTGCACGATGGCCGCGAGGGCGGTCACGCGCGCAACCTCGAGCGGATCCGTCGACACGTTCATCGCGACGGGCGTGCCCGGCACTGGGCCAGCCCGGGCCGCCACATGCCAGCCGACGATCGGGATGTTGCTCTCGGCAAACGGCTGCAGGGCAGGGAGCAGCGCGTGTGCGTCGCCGCCGACGAGGATCAGACCGTCGGGGTGGCTTGCCAGCGCATTCGCGAGCATCTTCAGACGCAGGTCGGCCGCCCCTGCGGAATCGTAGATCTTCACGCGCCAGCCTATCACCTTGGCCGCCTCGAGCACACCATCGACCACACCGAGAATGCCGCCGTTGCGCAAATCCTCGGCGACGACCGCGATGCGTTTTCCAGATTGCGCGCGTGGCCCGTTGAGCGGCCCGTTCCAGGGGGCAGCGGGTCGCGAAGCGGCGTCGGTCACTCGCTTTGCCAGGGCCAGGAACTCCGTCGCGGTGACGGGGGATCCGGGCCTGGCGGCAGGCATCAAATCCTGCGCGGAGGCGGCCGACAGCACACCCGCGCATGCCAACGCCAGAAGGAAGCCCCTCATACTTGTTCCCCACGGGCTCCGTCGAGGTAGATTGGTGTCTCCCAAAGCCGCTCGCGGAGGACCTTTTGAGCAGGATAGTACAAGCCGATTCCAGCGTGCCACCGGTCATGCCCTGGTGCGTATTGGATAACCGGGCGATGGCCGCGAGCAATTCGACCCGCATGGTCCGAATGCTGGGCGCGTGGCGGTCACTCACCTCAGGCGCCCCTTTCCCACATATTGGGGAAACTCCCTGGCTCGCAGTCATAATCACGCGGCTTAACGAAAGTTAGAATGGGTGCTCTAGGGCGGCGTCAGCCCGTTTGCCCGGCCCACGGGCACGGTGTGGAACGCCCTTCGCGAATCCCAATGGCAGCACTCGCCGTGTCAGCGAGAACCGGAGAGATATTCCATGAGCAGCCCTAACCAGATGCCATTCACCCTATCCGTTCCGATCATCGTGTCACAACTGTCTGACCAATTCCTTGCCGGCCTTTGTGCGCTGACGCGGCTGAACGTGGATATATGCAACTCTGCGTTCACCGATGCCGCGGTGCACGGGCAGAGCGTATTGCTCGCCCAGACGCCGGAACAGTTCGTTAGACGACAGGCCGAGATGATGCCGTGGCTCGCCCTGCAATTCGCCGGATACACGCGCGGCTGGATGGACATCGTGTCGGAAGCAGAAGGTCCGCGCCGCTCCGCCCGCAATCTCGACGACGGGCATGAGCCCCCGTCGGGCAACATGCCCGCTGGCATGTCGGCCTGTGCAACGGGCGTCGACGCCATGATGCGCGAGGCCGTGTCGCCGCAACTGCAGGCGGATGACGAGGCTGTCGCCGGGACTGACGCACGGGACATGACCCGGGCCATCATCAGGCGAGCCGCAAAGGCGGCCGCCGACACGGCGAAACGCGGAAGTACGCCCCCCGCGCCTCGCTCGTCAAGCCGATAGGCGACAACCTTCGACACACCTGCCGGGTTCGGTTTTGGCGCCCTGCCCATGCGGCCGTGGCCGGAACCGGTTACCCGTTCTTCGTTCCTACCGGGAGGCAAACGACATGTTGAGCCCGCACGAAGTGGCCACGTTGTTGCTGTTGAAGGATGCGCCTGAACGGATCGATGTGGACCGGGCAGAGCTTGGCGCGCTCCGCGAACTGCAGTTGATTGCGAACGAGCCAGTTGGGTCAGGCTCCCGGGTGCCTAGCGTGACGCCGCGTGGCGACGCCGTGCTGCGTGCGTTTGCACGGGTACGTTGACCGCCGTACAGACAACCTGTTGAGACGTCCCATACTCGTTGGGCGACCCGCCTTCGCGGGCGGGTGGCAATTCGAGTGTACCTGAGGAGGCAGACGTGGACCTATCGTGGCTGGGTACGGCTGTGGGCCTGATCGTGCTGGTGATGGCCGCGTGCGGCGTGCTTGCGCACTACCGCCGCGAACGGCGTCGTGCTGATCTGCTGCGCAATCTTGATCACCACGACTGGTGCCGCTGGACGCGGTCGCGACACTGAAACGGACCGAAGACATCTCTGTCGCACCGGCTGGCGAAAAGGCCCGACATCGAGTGCATGGCCGCAACTCATGCCGCCAATCATCGGTTCGCACCGTCCTGAGTTTCCCCCGACACGCCAACTGACAACTTCAGGCAGCGCGGTCGTCCTCTTCGTGTACGCATTGGCTCATCGTGCTAACCGAAGTGTGCCCAAGGTTATCGCGAACAGTGCGCAGGTCCATCTTCCGGTCGACGCGTTCGCCTGAGGACTTGCCCGCGCGTTGACGATATGGATGGAGCGGGGGGCGCTGCAATAGCCGCTCTTCCGCACAGACGCACTTCATCCGCCGCTCGCCTGCCGGGAGCAATCCGCTTTTCTGCACGAACCTGTCTATACAAAATATCCCAATTCAGCGCGAATCCGCACGACTGCAAACCTTTCGCCGCGCTCGAAATGTCTTAGAAAGCTTTGACTATATGGATTTCCCGGAGATCATCGGGTTTTCTCTTAAATGTACTTGCGACGACATTTTGACTCGTGCAGACTTGTCTATACAAATTCAGCGTGGCGGCAGATTGCCTTGCCGGTTGGATAGTGTTCCCTCGACGAAAGGAGATTCGACGTGAAGGTCAAGCGCACTACGTTGGCAAAGGCATTGATGGGCGCCGTGCTTGGCGCCGCGGCAGTTCTCGCGGCACCGGTGCAGGCGAAGGAATGGAAAACGGTCACGATCGCCCTCGAAGGCGGCTACGCGCCGTGGAATCTGACGTTGCCCGGCGGCAAGCTAGGTGGCTTCGAGCCGGAACTTGTCGCCAATCTGTGCGCACGCATCAAGATCCAGTGCAACCTCGTGGCACAGGATTGGGACGGCATGATCCCGGGTCTGCAGGCCGGCAAGTTCGACGTGCTGATGGACGCCATCTCGATCACACCGGAACGTGAAAAGATCATCGCGTTCTCGAAGCCATACGCGGCGACGCCTGCCACCTTCGCCGTGACTGACACGAAGGTGTTATCGAAGGCCGCGCCGACGGCGCAACCCGTCAAGCTGACTGGCGATCCGAAAACGGATCAGCCGACCGTCGACGCACTGCGCAAGCAGCTCAAGGGTAAGACGATCGGCATCCAGTCGGGCACCGTCTACACGAAGTTCATCAACGACGGCTTCAAGGACATCGCGACCATCCGCGTCTACAAGACGTCGCCGGAACGCGATCTGGACCTGGTCGCGGGCCGCATCGATGCTTCTTTCGACGACGTGACCTATTACGCCGCTAACATGGACAAGAAAGAAAACGCATCGATCGTGCTCGCTGGACCGAAGATCGGCGGCCCGATCTGGGGCCCGGGCGAAGGCCTCGCGTTCCGCAAGCAGGACGCGGACCTGAAGACGAAGTTCGACGCGGCGATCACGGCTGCACAGGCCGACGGCACGATCAAGAAACTCTCCGACAAGTGGTTCAAGACTGACGTTACGCCCTGATCACCTTGCAGCAATGTTGAAAGCGATTGACGCGGCATTCGCCGCGTCAATCGCCGAATGATGGATCGTACTGGTTGAGGAGTAACGAATGGCTCTGATCGAGATGCTCGGCTTCGGGCCGCAAGGCTGGGGTGGCGTATTGCTGCTTGCCTCGTTGATGACCATCGCGCTGACACTTGCGGCGCTGGCAGTGGGTGCAGTATTTGGCGCGCTGGTTGCAGCGGCCAAGCTGTCACGCCATCGAAGCCTGCGCGTCATCGGTGACTTCTACACGACGGTGTTTCGCGGCGTTCCCGAACTGCTCGTGATCTACCTGTTCTATTTCGGCGGCTCGACGCTGTTGACCACGGTCGGGCAGTGGTTCGGCGCCGAAGGCTTCGTCGGCGTGCCGCCGTTCGCGATCGGTGCGCTGGCCGTCGGGATGATTTCCGGTGCGTATCAGGCCGAGGTCTATCGTTCCGCTGTGCTGGCGGTGTCGAAAGGCGAACTCGAAGCAGCCCGCGCAACCGGCATGCATACCCTGCTGGTCGCGCGCCGTATCCTGATTCCGCAGGTGCTGCGCTTTGCGTTGCCCGGCATCGGCAACGTGTGGCAGCTGAGCCTCAAGGACTCGGCGCTGATCTCGGTGACCGGCCTCGCGGAACTGCTGCGTACGAGCCAGATCGCCGCGGGTTCTACCCATCAATACTTGACCTTCTTCGCCGTGGGCGGCGCGATCTACCTGGTGATGACGGGCATCTCCAACCGGGTCTTCAACCACGCGGAAGCGCGCGTTGGCAGATCGTTCAAGCGCAATTTCGCGCGCAACTGACGAGGGAACCGCCATCATGCAATTCGATTTCGATTTCCTTCTCGATACACTGCGGCAACTGTTGGGCGCCGTACCGGCGACCCTGGGCCTGTTCTTCTGTTCGCTGGTGCTGGGCGGTCTGCTCTCGCTATTGATCGTCACGATGCGCGTGTCGCCGCACTGGTTGCCGAACCGCTTCGCCCGCGTCTACATCCTCGTGTTTCGCGGCTCGCCGCTGTTGATCCAGATGTTCCTCGTCTACTACGGGATGGGGCAATTCGGCATCATCCGCGAGAGTTTCATGTGGCCTGTGCTGCGCGATCCGTATATGTGCGCGGTGCTGTCGCTGGCGCTGTGTACGGCTGGATATACGGCCGAGATCATTCGCGGTGGACTGATGGCCGTGCCGGTCGGCCAGATCGAAGCGGGCTATTCGATCGGCCTGTCGGGTTTTGCGCTGCTGCGCCGGGTGATCGGCCCGATCGCACTGCGTCAGTGTCTGCCCGCCTATTCGACTGAGGCCGTTCTGCTCGTGAAGTCGACGGCGCTCGCGAGTCTCGTCACCGTCTGGGAAGTGACGGGCGTCGCGCAGCAGATCATCCAGCAGACCTATCGCACGACCGAAGTATTCATCTGCGCAGCCCTTATCTATCTGTTCCTGAATTTTGTCATCGTGCGTCTGCTGGGTCTGCTCGAGCGCCGCCTGTCGCGCCATCTGCGCGCAGCGCCCGCGGCAGCCGCGGCCGGCCCGGTTTCCTCTATCACCGAAGCACGTCGTGCCGCCCCCTGAACGGCAGTCATTTCCGGAGAATCACATGAACGCTAAGGCACCCGTTGCATTGTCGGTCAGGAACATTCACAAGTCGTTCGGCGAACACCACGTCCTGAAGGGCATCTCGCTCGATGCGCACGAAGGCGACGTGATCTCGATCCTCGGCGCGAGCGGCTCGGGCAAGAGCACCTTCCTGCGCTGCCTGAACCTGCTGGAGACGCCTGACGATGGTTCGGTCTCGCTCGCCGGCGAGGAACTGCAGATGAAGCGTCGGGCCGACGGCAAGCTGCAGCCGCGTGACCGCCGCCAGGTGGACCGCATCCGTTCGCAGCTCGGCATGGTGTTTCAAAACTTCAACCTGTGGTCGCACATGACCGTGCTCGACAACCTGATCGAAGGTCCGATGCGAGTGCTGAAACGAACCCGCGCCGAGTCGATCGAAGAAGCTGAAGCCCTGCTCGAGAAGGTCGGCCTCGCGGAAAAGCGCGGGCACTATCCGGCGCACCTGTCGGGCGGCCAGCAGCAGCGCGTCGCGATTGCACGCGCGCTGGCGATGCATCCGAAAGTCATGCTGTTCGATGAGCCGACTTCCGCGCTCGATCCGGAACTGGTCGGCGAAGTGCTGCGCGTGATGCGTTCGCTCGCAGAAGAGGGACGCACGATGCTGGTCGTGACGCACGAAATGGGCTTTGCGCGCCATGTGTCGAATCGCGTGATGTTCCTGCATCAGGGGCAGGTCGAAGCCGACGGCACGCCGGACGAAGTCTTCGGCGAACTGAAATCCGACCGCTTCCGGCAGTTCGTGTCGAGCCATCATTCCCGCACCACAAACTGAGCATCATCATGGCTGTGATCCGTTCCGATCGTCCTCTCGACTGGCGTCAGATCGCCGCGATAGCCGCCGGCGAACCGCTTGAACTGTCCGCCGGCGCGCGCTCGCGCATTGCTGCGGCACGTGTGCTCGTCGAACAGATCGTCGAGCGCGGTATTCGCGCCTATGGCGTCAATACCGGTGTCGGCGCGCTGTGCGACGTGATCGTCTCGCCGTCCGAGCAGCGCTCGCTGTCGCGCAATATTCTAATGAGCCACGCGGTGGGTGTCGGTGCGCCGCTTGGCGTCGCAGAGACGCGGGCGATCATCGCGGCAGCGCTCAACAATTTCGCGCACGGCCATTCGGGTATCCGGCTGGAGGTTGCCGACCGGCTGGTCGCCTTGCTCGATGCCGATTGCCTCCCGGAAGTGCCCGCGTTCGGCTCGGTCGGTTACCTGAGCCATATGGCGCATATTGCGCTGGTGTGTATCGGCGAAGGCCATGCACGGCACGGCGGCGAACGTATCACTGGCGCCGAAGCGTTGCGCCGGCTGGGCCTCGAGCCGCTCGTGCTCGAAGCGAAAGAGGGCTTGAGCCTGATCAACGGCACGCCGTGCGTCACGGGCCTTGCCGCGCTGACGCTCGCGCGCGCCGAACGCCTGCTCGACTGGACCGACGCGGTCGCGGCGATGAGTTTCGAAAACCTCCGCGGGCAGCTCGCCGCCTTCGATGCCGATTCGCTCTCGCTGCGCGTGTCGCCGGGCCTGAATGTGGTCGGCGAACGGATGCGCTGCGCGCTTGCCGACAGCGGCATTCTCGCGGCGGCAGTCGGCCAGCGCACGCAGGACCCACTGAGCATGCGGACCATTCCGCACGTCCACGGCGCGGCGCGCGACGTGCTTTCGGCAACCGCCGACGTCGTCAACCGGGAACTCGCTTCTATCACCGATAACCCCATCGTCGCCGGCACGCCGGACGCACCGCGCGTCTATTCGCAGGCGCACGCCGTGGGCGCATCGATTGCACTCGCGATGGACAGCCTCGCAACCGCGATTGCGCAGGTTGCGGCCATGGCCGAACGGCGGCTGGACCGCCTCGTGAATCCGCTCGTCAGCGGTTTGCCGGCGTTCCTCGCCCAACCGGGCGGCACCTGTTCCGGTTTCATGATCGCGCAGTACACAGCGGCCTCGCTGGTCGCTCAGAACCGGCGGCTCGCCGCACCGGCAAGCCTCGATGGCGGCATCACGTCGGGCTTGCAGGAAGATCATCTGTGTCACGCGACGCCGGCCGCGCTGAAAGCGCTGGAGATCGTCGACAACGCGGGCCGGATCGTCGCGATCGAACTGCTTGCGGCGGCGCAGGCCTACGACCTGCAGACCATCGACGCACCGCGCGCACCGCTTACGGATGCGTTGTGGCGGCGCGTGCGCAGCGTCGTGCCGGTGTATCACGATGACCGGCCGCTTGCCGACGACATGGCGGCCGCCTTCCGCCTGATCGCCGACACGGCGCCGCCGCTGTTGCCAAATCCCGGCAAGTCGGCGCCGGCCGGCAATCATGCATTGGATACCGTAAGCAGGGCGACGCTGGCCGCTGGAGATGCCGCGGGCAAAGCAGCGAACGATCTGCATCTGGTGGCCCGCATGGTTTGATCTGGTCAGCCGCTCGGCAACCAGCCGACTAGCTGACATAGTGCGAGCAACCCACGAGGTCGACGTGAATTTGAACGAGCAACCACTGCCAGGTCAGGATCGGATTGCGGGCACAGGCAAAGGCAATGGCAGCGCTGCAGCGCTAAAAGCGATGCCCGCTTACGAGCAGATCAAGCGCTACGTCGTGAAACGTATCGCCGAAGGTGTCTGGAAGCCGGGCGGACTGATCCCGTCCGAAGCCGAACTCGTGAAGGAGTTCGGTGTGGCGCGCATGACGGTGTCACGCGCGTTGCGTGAGTTGACCGCCGAGCGCATCCTGACGCGCGTCCAGGGCTCGGGCACGTATGTCGCGCCGCGGGGCTATGAATCGACGGTACTAGAAATCCGCAATATCGCCGACGAAATCGCGGCGCGCGGTCACCGTCATACTGCCCGCGTGCTGACGCTCGAGCAGGGCGACGATCCGATGGCGCTTGACGCGCTCGGCCTCTCCACGGGGCCGGTGTTCCATTCGCGCATCGTGCATGAGGAAGAGGGCGAGCCGATCCAGTACGAAGACCGGTATGTGAACCCGAAGGTGTTTCCGGCGTATCTGGAGCAGGATTTCACGGTCGAGACGCCGAACCACTACATGGTGCGACTCGCGCCGATCCAGCGCGCGGAGTTCCGCATCTACGCGCAGAAACCCGATGCGCACGTGCGCCGGCATCTGATGATGGAGATCGGCGAGCCGTGCCTGAGGTTGTGGCGCAGGACGTGGGTTGGCGCGGACGTGGCGACCTCCGTGCAGCTATGGCATCCGGCATCACGCTTTCACCTCGCGGGGAGCGTGGGCGGTCAGTCCTGACGATGTGACGTAACATCTGGGCCACATCCCTGCCGCCTTCGTCCCCTTCAGATTTCCAGCCGGTACCCGACGCCGTACACCGATACGATCGGCTCGCTGTCCGGCCGCACTGTCTGCAGTTTGCGGCGCAGGTTCTTGATATGACTATCGATCGTGCGGTCGGTGACCACGCGGTGGTCGTCGTACAGATTGTCCAGCAGGTACTCGCGGGGAAAGATGCGTCCCGGCGATTTCATCAGCAGCACCAGCAGGCGCAATTCGAGCGGCGTGAGTTTGAGTTCCTTGCCGTCGAGCAGCGTACGATGAAACTGCTCGTCGACTTCGAGGCCGTGCGGTGCTTGCTGCGCACCGGGCTGGGAAGCAACCGCGGGCGCCGCGCGCCGCAGGATCGCCTTCACGCGGGCCACCACTTCACGTGGGCTGTAGGGCTTGCAAACGTAATCGTCGGCGCCGATTTCGAGGCCTAGCAGCCGGTCGATTTCATCAATGCGGGCGGTCAGGATGATCACCGGCAGCGCCGAAAATTGCCGTAGCTCGCGGCAGATGTCCATGCCGTTGCGCCCCGGTAGCATCAGGTCGAGCAGCATCAGTGATGGCGGCGTCGCGCGGATGAACGGCATCACGGCCTGTCCGTCGGCGATGACCGTGGTGGTGAAGCCGTCCAGGTGCAGATAGTCTTCGAGTACCGCGGAGAGCTTGGGCTGGTCCTCCACGATCAGAATGTGCGAATTGTGCGCTTCGGTCATCCCATCAGTCTCCATCCGTCGGAAAGCGTGCGGTGATCCAGACGCCGCCGAGCGGCGAGGGTCTGGCATCGATCGTGCCGCCGTGCGCCATTGCGATAGCGCGGCACAGCGACAGGCCGAGACCCGCGCCGCCGCTCTGACGGCTACGCGACTCGTCCACGCGGTAAAAGCGGTCGAACAGATGCGCGAGCAGCGGCTCCGGCACGCCTGGCAGCGAGTCCTGCACTTCGAGTTGCCAGCCACGCTCACTGTGCGAGAGCGATACGTGCACGTGACCGCCCGGGTCGGTATAACGCAACGAGTTTTGCAGCAGGTTCTTGAGCAACTGCACAAAGCGCGCGGAATCGACCGCGAACCGCGCGTCGGCGATGGCCTGCATGCAACTGAACTCGACTCCGATCTGTTTCGCCTTGAACGATTCGCGCATTGCATCGAGCGATGCACGCGCAAGCTCCGCGACGTGTGTGGGCGTCTTGTGATAGCTGAGCGCGCCGACGTCGCTCAGCGAGAGCTCGTACAGATCATCGATGAGCTTGTTGAGCATGTTGACTTCTGTGTGCAGCGACTTGAGTGAGTCGCGATCGAATGCATGCACACCGTCTTCAATGGCTTCAAGCTCTCCGCGCAGCACGGCAAGCGGCGTGCGCAGCTCGTGCGAAATGTCTGCGATCAGATCGCGCCGCGAACGTTCGGCTTTTTGCAGCGAATCGGCCAGTACATTGAAGTCCGAAGCAAGCCGGCCCAGTTCGTCGCGCCGGCCGGCGGGTACCCGCGCGCTATAGTCGCCGCCGGCCAGGCTATGGGTCGCATTCATCAGGCGCTTGACTGGCGCAAGAACGATCCGGGCGAGCAGTAGCGCGACGATCGCCGCGAGCACGACGGCAACGCCCGCGATCTGCCAGGTGGAGCGCATCTGCTGCGCCTGGAAGGCGATGTCGGCGGCGTCAGAAAGGGTGTCCTGCCCGTTGACGGCGAGCCAGCCGACTACCTTGCCGTTATAGACGACGGGTCGCATTGTGCTGTCCGGCGCGGGGGTGTCGTGCCCGCTGTTCGCCACCAGTTCGTGGCGCGCGTCGAATAGCGCGACCGGCGGAGTGCTCGGGGGAACGGTCGCGCTCGTGCTGTCGTGCGGAGGTTGAACGGGCGGGCTTGCGTAGGGGCTGTCGCTCGCGGCCGGGTGGCCGTGATCCATCATGATGGAGGAGGCCGCCGGCGGCGCGGGCGGCAAACGCATGCCCCAGTGCGGGCCTTCCGACGGGCCGCTCAGCGGCCCGAGCAGTTGCTGCACGCTGCCGCTGCCGGGAAACGTATGCCAGCTTGCCCGCTTGCCGATTTGCGCGGAGTCGAGCTCCTCGTGCAAGGCATCCTGAATCGCCGCGTCCACCAGCGCGACCCAGGCAGCGGGATGATCACGCAGAAAGTTCCAGTTGCCGTGCGTCGCGTATTCGTTGGTTACTTTCGCCATGACGGCCTTGATGCGCCCGGCGTCACGCTCGCGAACATAGTGCAGGAAGCCGTTCTCGAAGCTCACGCGTATCGCGTAGCCCATCGTCACCAATATGACGAGGCAGGCGATCAAGACTGCCAGGAACATTTTCCAGGTGATGCCGAAGCGCATCTTCATTCGGCGATGTCCCGCGCGCGGCAGCATGGCGCGTAGTCGACTGACCGGCGGGATAGGAAGAGAAGGCTTTTGCATGGGGCGAATTCTAGATGATTCGCGGATGGCGTTACATGTACGGGAGAATCTCCACAACTTCTCCATTCTTTCTTCGTCGTGGCTGCGCGATTGATCCGTACGATCGTCTGGCCCTGATGCGAATGCCTTCGCAAATAGGCCGCAGCGGGCACTTCATTCACTAGTGGAGAACCTTCCATGCAAGTCTCGCCAGACTTCCGGGTCGGCCGGAACACGGCCGCCGGCGCAACAAGCGGCAGCAAGTCCGCAAAAGTCATCAACGCCCCGGCGGATGCCGGCAAGAACGTGATGAAGATGCGTGGTTGCCGCATTTCAGCCCCGATCATGGCGTTGTGGGGCGAGTGGTGCCGGATCGTCGAGTGGATCAACGCCCAGGGCGAGTACTCGTGCATTGCCGTGCCGGGCGACGCGGCCGAAGCCGAGATCCGGCAACGGATACGTGCGCATCGCAATGGCCGGCGCCACACGTTCACGGACGAGCCCGGTTTGCCTCAGCACCGGGTGCGTCTACCGCGTGCGTGAGCGCTGCGCGTTCCGGCACAACACTTCATGAGTTTTCCTATGCGTGTATTGATAGTCGTACTGATGCTGGCTTCGATCTGTTGTCCTTCTATTCGTCACGTGATCGGGCAGGAAAGCATGAAGGTTTTCACGGATGAGCGAGATCGTGACGACGACGGCTTCAAGGACGATCTGAATGCCTGTACGGCACGCGTTTACGATGCGTCGGGCTTCAGGCCGATCGTTACAGCGAATTTTCACTACGGGTTTGGCGGATTGCTGGCGGCGGCCAGCAATCCCTACTGAGCCTACTTCGAGGTGATCGACGCCGCGATGACGCTGCCGATAACCCGCCTCGCGCTGACGGAAGGCCGCTAACGCTATTGGCCGGCTTTCTGCTCGAATTGAAGCGCGGACGCGGCAAAGCTCTGGCCCTTGCGGTCCCGGACGATCGCCGTGCATTCATTCTGCTTTTGCGAGGGAACGAACATGTAGCCGCGTCCACGCAATGTCTGGATGAATTTCGGGTTCGCCGGATTGTCCTCGATCAGGGTGCGCAGGCGGCAGACCGCAACGTCGAGCGTGTTGTTCTGGCTCTCGGACCTGCCTAGCAGACTATTGATCATCGAGCGCGTCAACAGGCGCATCGGGTTGCTGACGAAGAGCTTGAGCAGCGCGAATTCACTGCAGCGTAGCGGGATTTCAGCGCCACTTCTGATCAGACGCCGAGTGGCGAAGTCGAGTTGGTAGTCGCCAAACGAAACTTTCTCTCGCATCTCCGGAGCGTCGTATAGCGTCTGGTTGCCGCGCCGCACGGCGCGCTTGATCCGCGCGGTCAGTTCGCGAAGATCGACCGGGTCGACGAAGTAATCGTCCGCGCCGAGTTCGAACATAACGATCTTATCGACTACTTCATCCGACCTGCTCAGCACGAAAACGGGCATGTCATAGCCCGCTTGCCGCAAGCGCAGCAGCGCGTCGCGTTCGTCGAGCATCGGTGCTTCGGCGCGCATGAGAACCGCCGACGGGCATTCGAGCTCCAGCCGGCTCATCAATTGCGCGGTGCCGTACAGCACAGACATCGCGATCTGGCTCGTTTGGAGTTGTGCGCGCAATTGATCCCGGACCGCCTGGTCCGGCTCGACGACAAGAAGACTGATAGTCATGAAGTTGGTTTCCCCTCAACTGAATGATGAACCGATGATAGGGAGGAAAGACGCAGCAATGATGGTGAAATTAAGGAAATACCGTGAAGCCACGTGAAGGATGGCTAACAGATGGAAGCGGGTGGAAACAGGTGGAAATATCTATGCACGTCCCGCGACTAGACGCTGGAACTCAGTCGATCGACAGAAATCTTCCACAAGAAAGATAGGGCAAGCTCGCAGAAACAATCGAAGCAAAGCGCCATGTCAGCATACGGCCCGTGAAAAACGACGTTTGACAGACCCATGCGGACCGCCCCGACAGCGCCATCGAATCACCAGGAATCAACGCGACCGAGCGCGGTGGGCCGCGAAGCGGCGCTTCGTTCCGCCGCAATCGTCATGTCACCCGCGTTAGGCGATACGCTGAACCTGCTGGTGGTTGCGCATAACCTGTCGCACGCCGGTTGGCATGTGCAGGTATTTGGCGACCACGCGTATGCACTGGCCGCTTGGTTCCCCCATCTGTCGATTGCACCCGCGCTGACGCCGAGCGATGCGCGCGAGGTGCTGGCGCGCTTCGGCGCCGTGGTCCAGCAACATCGTGACCGGCCCTTGAAAGATGTCGGAAGCTGGCATCCGGGTTTTATTGATTTGCATGAGGTCGAGTATGCGGCCAACGGCAATTGCATGGCGAAACGCTTCGCCGATTTCGCGGCCGCGCACTTCGGGCTTGAACACGCGCTGATATCGAATGGCATGCAGGCGCCTGCGGGTGTGACGTTCCGCAAGCACGCGGCGCGCGTGGCCGTGCATCCCGAAGCCAGCAGCGGCGACAAGCGCTGGCTCACGAGCCGTTTCATCGAACTCGCGCGGCGTCTGCGCGCGGCAAACCTTTCCGTTGAGTTCACGATGCTCGCGCGCGAGCGGCCGCATTGGCTCCACGCCGTCAGCGACGTCGCGTCGCTGCGCATCTTTCCTTCGACCGCGGCGCTCGCGGAGTGGCTTTATGAATCGGGCTGGTTCATCGGCAACGACTCGGGCGTCGGCCATCTGGCCTCGTCGCTGGGCATTCCGACGCTGACTGTCTTCAGACGCCGCCGGATTGCCGAGCGCTGGCGTCCCGGCTTCACCTCGGGCACGGTGGTCGTTCCGCCTTGGTGGGTGCCGACCGCGGCAATGAAGGAGCGCTGGTGGCGTGAATCGATTTCGGTGCGGCGTGTGCTCGAGGCTTTCTCTCGCTTGCGCTCATGCGATTTCGCATTGACCGCTAACACCAACGTAACGCCGATCTCGAAGCCATGAACGCGATGCTCCGACGCGCCGATTCGATTGCCGTGGTGATGTCGCCAGCGATCGGCGATACCCTGCTGACGATGGTGCTGGTCAACAATCTGGTCAGGAACGGCTTCCGGCCGATGGTCGTCGGCTGGGTGATGGAAGATCTTGCGCAGTGGTTTCCCGGCATCGACGTGCGCAGCGCTAGCGAAATGCCGCAGCAGGTCGATCTGGTGATCCAGTTGCACGCGACGGCGGCGGGGCGCGCTCTATCAGCCGACGGTGAGCTGTGCGAGATCAGCAAGCTCGATACGTTCAAGAAGGCAGGGCACATGATCGACCGCTTCGTCGCTGTGGCGCGCGATACCTTCGGCTTGACGAATGTGACGCGCGACACGGGCATCGTCGCGCCCGACGGGGTTCGCTCGCGGACGCATTTCGCGCGCGTCGCGGTGCATCCGACCGGCAGCCACGATCAGAAAATCTGGCCACGTGCGAAATTCGCCGCGCTTGCCAGAAAGCTCGTGCGCCGCGGCTTCGAGCCGACGTTCCTGGTTGCGCCGGACGAAAAACCAGCATGGCTGAGGGACGGCGACACCGCGCCGTATCTGCATTCGTTCGACAAACTCGTCGATGTGGCGGCATGGATCGCCGAATCGGGCTTTTTCATCGGCAACGATTCGGGGCTAGGGCATCTCGCGTCGGCGCTCGGGGTGCCGACGCTATCGCTGTTCATGCGCCGCGGCCTCGCGCATACCTGGCGGCCGAATTGGGGGCGTGGGGCGATTGTGTTGCCCCACAATCTGTTCGTCGTCGGCGCCTTGAAGGAACGATTCTGGAAACAGGCCTTGAGCGCGAGCCGTGTGATGCACTCGTTCGAACGCTTGCGGGGCGAGCTGGAGTTGCGATGAGAGCCGCATGCGCCAGCCGCGCTGGTTGAGAACGACGTGCCGATCTGAAACTGGAACTTCTGGTACTTGTCGGTCGCGTGTTTGACAACCGGGAAGCCGAGTGACAGCTTGAGCGGCCCGATCGGCGAGATCCATTCGAGGCCCGCGCCGTAGCTATAGCGCAAGCCGTTCGCGCCGGTGCTGTTGCCTTCGTTGCCCCAGACGTTACCCGCGTCGAGGAAGGTGAACACACGCAGCGTGCGGTCCCAGCCGCTGCCCGGCAGCGGGAATGTCATCTCGACGTTGGCCACGACCATCCGCGAGCCGCCGATCGGATCGCCGGTGGTCTTGTCCGTTGGCCCGAGCGAGCTCGATTCGTAGCCGCGCACCGAACCAATGCCGCCCGCGTAGTAGATCTTGAAGATCGGATATGCCTTGCCGCCAAGGCCGTTGCCGTAACCGCCCTGAAGATTCAGGCCGAGGATGAAGCCGCGTGCGAACGAATAGTAGTACTGCGTCTGAACGTCGGCCTTGTAGTACTCAGTGCCGCCGACCGGTGTACCGACTTCCCCGTTGGCTTGCACGTAATAGCCGCGGCTCGGCACGAGTGAGCTGTCGCGATTGTCGCGCGCCCAGCCTGTCGTGATTGGCACATTGTTCACTACGTTGCCGAACTCGGCTACGTAGTCCTTGTAGCTTTGCGGTGTCGACGAATCCGTGCGCAGCCGGTTCTGTTCGATGCCGAGGCCGAAGTAGAGGGTGTCGGCTTCGGAAAACGGAATGCCGAATTTCAGGTCCGCGCCCACCGTGATGATGCGAAAGCTCGTGTCGGTGTAGTAATAGAGCGGGTAGGTGGTGCGGTAGTAGACGTCGGTGCTGCTGGGCGAATACCTGCTCGGCACGGATCGCCCGGGGCTGCTCACAATCCTTCGCGTCTGGCGCTTCTCCTTGATGGTCGGCACGGTCGGTGCACTCGCGACGATCGGCGAGCTAACTGCGCTGGCGCTGCACGGCGCCGCGGACGTACGCACACTGGGGCTGATCGAAGTGCTGTTCAGTTACCTGGTGTCGCGCCGATTCCTTCGCGAGAAACTCGGGACGATCGAACGCTGGGGCATTGCGCTTGTGACGTCCGGGCTCGTGGTGGTGTGCGCACAGTGGTAACTGCGCACCCGTTGCCGCTGGCTGCGGCTCTACCAGCTTGTACGCAGCACTTTGCTGACTGAGCAGCACGGCGCTAACGGGAAAGATTCGACTGTCCGCGACATGCTCGGGTCTCGCGGACTGGTATGCAATGTGCAAGGGTTTATCGCATGGCGAGGCTTCATGGAGGCACGCCTTCACCCCGGAGACCACATGGCTACCTTGATTCAATCTGAAGCAGTCCAACCCGTCCGCGTCTTCGCTTCTCTGTCCCGCGGTGCGGACTACGAGCAACTATCGGCGCGTTTCCGGCCGATCTTTCAGAAGATCGCGGATGGAACGCTCGATCGCGAGCAACGACGCGATTTGCCGTATGAGCCAATCAAATGGCTAAAGGAGGCAGGCTTCGGCGCCGTTCGCGTGCCAGTCGAATACGGCGGCGCAGGCGCGTCTTTGCCCGACCTGATTCGTTTGCTCATCGAACTGGGTGAGGCGGATTCAAACGTGCCGCAGGCGCTGCGCGGGCATTTTGCCTTCGTGGAGGACCGGCTGAATGCTCCCGCTGACCCAAACCGCGAGCGCTGGTTTGCGCGTTTCGTTGCGGGAGAGATCGTCGGTAACGCTTGGACCGAAGTCGGCAACGTCGCGATCGGAGAAGTGCAGACCCGCGTCAAGCGTGACGGCGAGCGCTGGATCGTCACAGGAGAGAAGTACTACTCCACGGGGACCATTTTCGCCGACTGGATCGACGTATTCGCCCAGCGCGACGACGATGGGCGCAACGTCATCGCGGCGGTCCGCGCCGACCAGCCCGGCGTCACTCGCAGCGACGATTGGGATGGCTTTGGTCAACGCTCGACGGGCAGCGGGACCACCCGTTTCGATTCGGCACTCGTCGACGCTGAGAACATCATTGATTTTTCGACCCGCTTCAAATATCAGACTGCCTTCTATCAGCTCGTGCTGCTGGCGGTGCTGACCGGCGTGGGCCGGGCCGCGCTGCGCGACGTCTCGCATGAGGTCCGCTCACGGCGCCGCATTTTCAGTCACGGCAACGCACCATCGGTCGCCCGCGACTCACAGGTACAACAGGTTGTCGGCGAGATAGGCGCCCGCGTTTTTGCGGCCGAGGCTGCCACCGTTCAAGCAGCCGAGGCGGCGCAACGCGCCTACGAGGCACGCTTCGGGGACGATGCCAAAGCTGAGCACGACACTAACATCGAAGCGGAACTCGACTCTGCGCGCGCGCAAGTCGTTGTCACTGAGCTTATTCTCAAAGCAACGACCGATCTGTTCAACGCGCTGAGCGCCTCCGGCACCAGCGAGGCCCGTCGACTCGATCGCCACTGGCGAAATGCCCGGACCGCGGCATCGCACAACCCGCTCATCTACAAAGCGAGGATCGTCGGTGATTGGGAAATCAACCGGACCGAACCGCCCTATGTATGGCAGATCGGGGCGGGGCCGACTACAACGGAATCGGCAGCGAACGAGTCAGTTGCCTAGCGAAAGCCGGGAGGAACCTGAGCGAAACTGGCCGCGTGATACGCGGCTACGCAGGTCCCGCGCTATTTGAGCGCGGCAATCTCCTTTGCACGAATCAACCTTGCCCGCAGTACATTGCGGCTGATCCCCAGCAGCCTCGCAGCCTGGATCTGGTTGCGGTGGCTGTACTCGTACGCAACCTTGATGACAGTGTTCTCGATGTCCTCGAACAGATGCTCGCGTTCGGTCTCGAGCATGTCTCGCAAAGCGGTCTCGAGCGCCTGCTGCGCGTCCTGTGGCAGTGCTTCAGGGCGTGGCAGGTAGTCGATTGCCGGTGCGGCAAACGCGGCAAGCTGTACGTCGCTTTCCTGCAAAGTATCGTGGCGCCCCACCAGCAGTGCGTGATGAATGACGTTTTCCAGTTCCCGGATATTGCCGGGCCAGCGATGCGCGAGCAGTCTGCGCTCCGCTTGCGGCGCGATCTCGCGCGGCCCATAACCGAGACGGCTCCGGTAGTCGTCGATGAAGTAGCGCGCGAGCGGCAGGATATCGCCGGGTCGCTCGCAGAGCTTCGGGACATCGAGCTGTACGACGTTGAGCCGATAGTAAAGGTCGCCCCGAAAATGACCGGCGGCCACCGCCTGCGGCAATTGCACGTTGGTCGCCGCCAGCACGCGCACGTCGATTGGCAGGCTCTGTCTCGAGCCGAGCCGCACGACCTCGCGCTCCTGCAGCACGCGCAACAGTTTGACCTGCATTGACAGCGGCAGATCGCCGATCTCGTCCAGAAACAGCGTGCCGCCGTTCGCAGCTTCGAACCAGCCAGGCTTCGCGCTGAACGCACCGGTGAACGCGCCTTTCTCGTGCCCGAATAGTTCGCTCTCGACCAGCGTCTCGGAGAACGCGCCGCAATTGACCGCGACAAACGGTTTGTCCTTACGTTGACTCAGTGCATGCACGTGACGGGCAATCAGTTCTTTGCCCGTACCGGTTTCGCCGGAGATCAGAATGTTCGCGTCACTCGGTGCGACCATTTGCACCCGTTCGAGCAGAGCCAGCGAGCGCGGATCGACAAACACTTGCGCGCGCCCCCGAATGGACGTGCTCAGCCCGCGCGGATTGGGCAGGCTATATACATGCGGTAGGGCGCCAGCGGAGGAGGCCGGGTCGGCGAGACCGTTGCCCCATACGTCGGTAAGAGAGGAGTTCATGAGTAGAAGCTCGGCGTCGGATAGGTTCGCTTGAGGGCCCACTCGCCGATTTCACGCATCTTGTAGGCAAGCGGATCATGCAACGTATGAGTGCGCAGATTGCGCCAGTAGCGGTCTAGCCGAAGCGAGCCGTGCGTCGCTCGTGCCCCGGCGACATCGAACATCCGCGTACAGATGTCGAGTCCCGTCTGCGCGGCGGCGACCTTCGCGGTCGCGACTGCCAGCGCGACTTCGCCGCGTTCAGCCTCGCTCAGCGCGCTGCCCCGTGCCCATGCGTTATCGAGGCGGTCAGCGGCCCGTGCGGCCAGCGTCCGCACGGCTTCGAGTCCGACAAAGAATTCGCCGTACTGGCCGAGTATGTAGGGATCGTCGCCGACGCTTGCGAGCTTGGACGCCGGCCACGGACGCGCTTCATTCAACGTGTAATGCCGCGCGTCTTCGAAGGCGGCTTCGCTAATGCCGAGATAAACGTGCGCAAGAATCAACTGCGCGATAAGCGGCCTCAAGCATGCGAACGGCGTCGACAGCGGGCCGGGCTCGACGAGCACTTCATGATGATCGACCCGGACCCTTTCGAAGGTCACGGTTCCGCTGTCCGTCTGACGCTGCCCAATGTTGTCCCAGTCGTCCGCGACGGCGATGCCGCTGCGTTGCGTTGGCACGGCGGCTACCAGGAACGCGTTGGTCTGCGCGTCGCGCGCGGACGCGATCAGCATTTCCGAATCGAGAGCCCCCGAACAGAAACTCTTCTGGCCGGAGAACTCGAGCCAGTCCTCGCGGGTCCGGCTGATCGTCCGGTCGTCGAGCGGATTGAGTGCATTGCCCCAGAACCAGTCGTGCCGGGCCGTTCTTTCGAACCACGATCCCCACTGCCGCTCGGTCCCGAACAGCCGCACCGTCGCGAGCATCAGATGATGAAACGCGAACACGTGCGCAAGCGAGC
Organism: Burkholderia sp. H160; assembly: GCA_000173575.1. Lineage (GTDB taxonomy): Bacteria > Pseudomonadota > Gammaproteobacteria > Burkholderiales > Burkholderiaceae > Paraburkholderia. The sequence goes on from ABYL01000040.1 coordinate 20,448, forward strand.
CGTCGGCGCCAGCGATGATGCGCACAACGTCAAGGGTCGTGCGCCAACTGGCACCTGCTCCGCCGTATGGAGACGGAATGCTGAGGGCCAGCAGGCCACTGGCGCGAAGCGCGTCGCGCTCCGGTTTTGGCGTGCCGCCTCGCTGATCCCGTTCGACCGCGGTCAGCGAAAAGCGGGCGGCGAGATCCGCCGCGATCTGCTGTGGCGTCGAGCGGGATCGTGCGTTGTCATGCGCGTTCGGCTCTTCGTGCGTTGCAGGGCTGAAGACGAGGTGGGCCATTTGTATGGGCTGGACGAACTGCTCCACGACAGAGCCCGCTTAAGGCCCGATCGTGCCGCGACGCTGGTCCAGATTGCTGATCGAGCAGCAAGTGTTCCATCTTCACTGCAGCGCTGGAAACATTGATTTCTCATATTCAAAGTCCAAATGCTGCTTGCGCAGCGGCATGGTACTAAAGAGGTCCCATATTCGTCGCGGCGTTGCTGATTCAGGAGCAAGCCGCTGACATGCTGCTGCCGAGCCAGCAGTTGCTCGCGGCGAAACCCTGATTCCACGCTTGCAAGGACGCCGGCAATCTCCGCGCGGGCCCGCTTGCGTGCGCACGCGTATCGATGCGATCCGAATCTGGTATGTGTTGTGCTCTTCCCGCCCCGGTATCGACTTGCCGATTATCAAAGGAGAAAAAAACGGATGAAGCACATGGGCGCAGAAACAGATCAGCAGGATGGGTTGTGGCGGAACGCACTGGAGCACGTGCTAAAGGCGCTCGAGTCGAACGCAGTGGAGCGGGATCGCAACGGTGGCACTGCTCGCGCTGAACGCGCGCTGCTTCGAGACAGCGGCTTGCTCCGTCTGAGCATACCCACGAAGTTCGGCGGGCTTGGCGAGAGTTGGGCGGTCACGCTCGATGTGGTACGACGGATCGCGCAGGTGGATAGCTCGCTGGCCCATCTGTTTGCGTTTCACCATCTTCAGCTCGCGACGGTTTTCCTGTTTGGTCACCATGACCAAATAGAGCGTTGGCACACCGACACTGTCAAGCACAACTGGTTCTGGGGCAACGCGCTCAATCCTCTGGATCCCAACACGCGTGCGTCAGCCGGGCACGACGGAGCGTGGCTCTTTAGCGGCCGCAAGAGCTTCTGCTCGGGCGCGTCGGACTCCGATCAGCTGCTTGCGTCCGCTTTCGATCCGTCGGGTCGCCTGTTGATCGCCGCGATCCCGACGAGTCGAAGTGGAATTTCGGTGCTCGATGACTGGGACAACATCGGGCAGCGCCAAACGGATAGCGGCACCGTGCTGTTCGAACAGGTGCTCGTCGAAGCCGATGAGCTGTTGGACAAGCCGGGACCTCTGTCGAGTCCATTCGCCTGCTTGCGCCCATTGCTGGCCCAGTCGATCCTGGCCCACGTTTATCTGGGCCTGGGCGAGGGCGCGCTGCAAGCCGCCCGGACCGCAACCCTTGCCCAGACCCGGCCATGGATCGCATCGACGGCCGAACGGGTCAACGAAGACCAGTACGTACTCGCGCACTACGGTGATTTCTGGCTTGAACTCGAGGCTGCACGGGCGCTGACCGAACGCGCGGCGGTTGGCTTCGACGCCGCATGGCAGCGGGGTCTCGCGCTGACCGAAGCCGAGCGCGGTGATGTGGCGATCGCAGTCGCGGCGGCCCGCGTGGCAGCCGCGCGCGCGGGTCTCGATGTCGCGCACCGGATGTTCGAAGTAACGGGGGCCCGCTCGACTGCCGCCGCGCTGCGGCTCGACCGCTTCTGGCGCAATCTGCGCGTGCACACGCTGCATGATCCGATCGACTACAAGGTCCGCGACCTGGGCAATTGGGCGCTCAACGAAAGCATTCCTAAACCGTCGTTCTATTCATAGTCGAATTGCTGCTGTTTGCTCAGCAGCACACCACAAGCAGGTTGCTGGGCAGCGTTCATACGCTCGGTGAATATGCTTTGCGCTGCTAAGCGAAATGCCTGTCGCATCGAGGTTTCAAAGACCGCCTATGCCTGAATGTCGCGGTTTTAGCGGTAATCGACAAACGCATCGCAATTGGCACATTGCTTGCCTTATATCAACCGGCACCGTCACTCGATCGAGTTCCTGAAAGTACGGTGCGTTTCGAGGACTAGAGGAATTGTTATGACCACACCATTGCGTATCGTCGCGGTCTCTGGAGGTTTGCAGCAACCTTCGCGAACGCGCGCGCTCACCCTCAGTTTGCTCCAGGGCCTGGAGCGTGCGCTCTTAGCCGAAAAACGCGACGTGCATTCTCACGTCGTCGATCTCGGTGAAGTCTCCGAATCACTGGCACGTACGTTTTCGCGAGCGAGTGCCACGAGCGAACTGGAAGGCCATCTGCGCGCGATCGAGACAGCCGATGCGCTGATCGTTGCGAGCCCGGTATACCGCGCGTCCTATACGGGCCTCTTCAAGCATCTTTTCGATCTGGTTCATCACGAAGCATTGTTCGACGTGCCAGTACTGCTTGCCGCCACCGGCGGCAGCGAGCGACACGCGCTGGTGATCGACCACCAGCTGCGGCCACTGCTGAGCTTTTTTCAGGCCCATACGCTTCCGGTCGGCGTGTATGGATCCGAGGCGGATTTCCATGACTACCGCGTCAGCAGTCCGCTGCTGAACGCGCGCGTCGCGCTTGCTATCGAGCGTGCCGCGCCACTCGTCGCTCAACGGCCGCGCCGTGCCGACGTCCAGATGGCAGCATGACACCTGCCCGATGACACCATTCCCATTTCGACGAGATCTGCTTCCATGACACACAACCCGTCCACCTCGCAAGACGCCGTCAAGTTCGCATACTGGGTACCCAACGTAAGCGGCGGCCTGGTCGTCAGCACGATCGAACAACGCACCGACTGGAGTCTTGAATACAACCAGCGTCTCGCCCAGACAGCCGAACGGGCAGGCTTTGAGTATGCGCTGAGCCAGATCCGCTTCACGGCCGGCTATGGCGCCGAGTATCAGCACGAGTCGGTCTCGTTCAGTCAGGCGTTGCTGCACGCCACGACCCGTCTAAAGGTGCTTGCCGCGATTCTTCCCGGACCGTGGCATCCCGCGGTGGTCGCCAAGCAACTCGCGACGATCGATCACATCTCCAATGGTCGAATCGCGATCAACGTCGTGAGCGGCTGGTTCAAGGGCGAATTCACCGCGATCGGCGAACCGTGGCTCGAGCACGATGAACGCTATCGCCGTTCCAGGGAATTCATTCAGGCGCTCAAAGGGATCTGGACGCAGGACAACTTCACGTTCAAAGGCGACTTCTACCGCTTCAACGACTACACGCTGAGTCCGAAGCCGCTGCAAAAGCCGCACCCTGAAATATTTCAGGGTGGCAGCTCGCGCGCCGCCCGCGACAACGCAGCAAGTGTGTCCGACTGGTATTTCACGAACGGCAATACGCCGGAAAACCTCAAAGCGCAAATCGATGACATTCGGGCCAAGGCCGCCGCGAACGGGCATCAGGTGCGCATTGGCGTGAACGCGTTCGTGATCGCCCGTGACACGGAAGCCGAAGCGCGAGCCGTGCTCGACGACATCATCGCCCACGCACATGTGGAAGCGGTCCATGCGTTCGGCGACGCGGTCAGGCAGGCCGGTCGCGCATCACCTGAAGGCGAGGGCAACTGGGCGAAATCCACGTTTGAAGATCTGGTTCAGTACAACGACGGCTTCCGCACCAATCTGATCGGTACGCCGCAGCAGATTGCCGAGCGCATCGTCGAGCTTAAAGCGATCGGCGTCGACCTGGTACTGACCGGCTTCTTGCACTTCATCGAGGAAGTCGAATACTTCGGCACCAAGGTACTACCGCTGGTTCGAGAACTGGAAAGCCGTCGTCAGCCGGCCCTCGCATGACGCGGGCACGTACCCCGGCAGCGCCGTTGCTCGCCCTTGAACACATCTCGCTGTCGTTCAAGGGTGTCAACGCGATCAACGACATCGGCTTCTCCGTGGCGCGCGGAGAAATCTGCGCACTCATCGGTCCCAATGGCGCAGGTAAAAGTTCGCTTCTCAACGTGATCAACGGCGTGTACCGGGCACAGCAGGGAGTCGTTCGCTTCGACGGCCTCGCGTATCGACACATTGATCCCTACCGTGCCGCTCATTTGGGTATCGCGCGAACCTTCCAGAATCTCGCGCTATTCCGCCGCATGAGTGTGCTCGACAACGTGCTGACGGGACGCAGTCTGCATCGGCGCAGCAGCTGGATTGAACAGGTGTTGCGAGTCGGGCGCGCGCGCCGGGACGACGCAGAGCAACGCGGGTATGCCAGTGAGGTGATCGAAGCACTGAAGCTGGAGCGCTACCGCGACGCCGCCGTGGGCACGCTGTCTTACGGGTTACAGAAGCGCGTCGAACTGGCTCGTGCAGTCGCCGCGAAGCCGCGTCTTCTGCTGCTCGACGAACCAATGGCGGGTATGAATGCCGCCGAGAAGCAGGAGATGTCTCGCACGATACGCGACGTGAACTCGCAGTTCGGCGTCACCGTAGTACTGATCGAGCACGACATCGGCGTCGTGATGGGACTGTCCGATCATGTCGTCGTGCTGGACTACGGCAAAAAGATTGCGGACGGCACGCCCGATCAGGTCCGCACTAATGAGGACGTGCTCGCGGCCTATCTCGGCACGCGTCACCACGCGAGCACATCAGTCCACGCTTGAGAGCCCATACGATGGAATTTTTTGTGGAAGTGCTGGTGGGCGGCTTGCTTGCCGGCACCATGTATTCGGTCGTCGCGATCGGTTTTGTGCTGATTTACAAGGCTTCAGGGATCTTCAATTTCGCCCAGGGAGCGCTGGTGCTGTTTGGCGCGCTGACCTATGTGTGCGTGGTCGAACGCGGGGTCGCCCCGTGGCTCGCGATCCTGATCACGCTGGCGGCGCTGGTGGTTATCGCGGTGCTGACCGGACGGCTGGTGCTGCGCCCGCTCGTCAATCGTCCACCGATCACGCTGTTCATGGCGACGCTCGGCCTGAGTCTGATCCTGGAGGGGGCCGCACAACTGTTTTGGGGAGCACAGGTGCACGGGCTGGATCTCGGTATTGATGACAAGCCGTTGCATCTCGGCGGCGTCATGATCAGTCAGTTCGACCTGTTTGCGGCGGCTGTCGCAGGCGCATTGGTGATCGGGCTCAGCGCGTTGACCCGCTATTCGCGCCTCGGCCTGAAGCTGCGCGCGGTCGCCGACGATCCACTGGCCGCGCTCGCGGTCGGGGTGCGGCTTCCACAGGTCTGGGCGATCGTTTGGGCACTCGCCGGCTTCGTGAGCCTCGTCGCCGGACTACTGTGGGGCGCGCGTCTCGGCGTGCAGTTCTCGCTGTCGCTGGTGGTCCTGAAGGCGCTGCCGGTTTTGATCATCGGCGGATTCTCGTCGATCACGGGCGCGATCGTTGGTGGACTGCTAGTCGGTGCTAGCGAAAAGCTCGCCGAGGTTTATCTCGGTGCGGTCATCGGCGACGGCATCGAGAACTGGTTCCCTTATGTCATTGCGATGCTTTTCCTGCTGGCTCGCCCGGCCGGCCTGTTCGGTGAACCGGCGGTCGAACGCCTTTGATGGAGACACAATGGAACTGACCCGCACCACCTTCGACACGCGACGCGCGGACCTCAAACGCTGGCTGACGCCGGTGTCGCTCGTACTGGTCGCGTTCGTGGCCGTGCCATTGGTCTCGAACGATTATTGGCTCAACGCGATCCTGGTCCCGCTTTTGATTCTTTCGCTGGCAGGTCTGGGCTTGAACTTCCTGACCGGATATGCCGGGCAGTTGTCGCTCGGTTCGGCCGCCTTCATGTCGGTGGGAGCCTACGCCGCTTATAACCTGCTGGTCCGGCTACCCGCGCTGCCGCTGCCTGTTGCACTGCTGCTCGGCGGCCTGGTCAGCGGGGCAGTAGGGGTGTTGTTCGGTTTGCCGAGCCTGCGCATCCGCGGCTTCTATCTGATTGTTTCGACGCTGGCCGCGCAGTTTTTCGTGGTCTGGATTTTTACCCGCGTCAGCTGGTTTTCCAATAACGATACGTCGGGCGTGCTCAGTGCGCCGCGCCTTGTAATCGGCCACTGGCAAATCGATACACCGGCCGCACGCTATCTGTTCGTGCTGGGCGTCGTGGTGGTGCTGTTCCTGCTCGGCGCGGGTGTCGTGCGCAGCGATCTCGGCCGCCGCTGGATGGCGGTGCGCGACATGGATATCGCCGCGCGCGTGATTGGGATTCCGGTCGGACAGAGCAAGCTGCTTGCGTTCGCGCTCAGTTCCTTCGTGCTCGGAATAGCGGGCGCACTTTGGGCATTCGCATACCTCGGTACGGTCGAGCCGGACGGCTTCAGTCTGAATCTGTCGTTTCAGGTTCTGTTCATCATCATTATCGGTGGCATGGGCAGTATCAGCGGCAACCTCTACGGCGCGGCATTTATCGTCTTGCTGCCGGTCCTGCTGTCGAATGCCGCGACCGCGCTCGCACAGATCGGCATTGGGGCCGACCAGTTGCAAAACCTGCAAAAGATCATCTTTGGCACCCTGATCATCGCGTTTCTCATCAAGGAACCCGATGGTCTCGCCAGGCTTGTTCAGGTTGTGTGCAGCAGCCGAACGAGAGGGGCGAAAAGGCGCCCGCGTAGTCTTTCCTGAATCTTCCCGGTTTTCGACTCATCAATCACACGGAAAACATCAGTATGGCTAATAACATCGATCGATTCACTGCCGCTGGACTCGGCAAACTACTGCGCCGTTTCGCGGCGAGCGTGGCACTCCTCGGAGTGGCCATATCGCAGGCGCATGCCGGCGGAGCCGAATATTTTCCGCTGCAAAGCTATCGGGTTGGGCCGTATGCAGCCGGCGGCACGGGGTTCTTCGGCGGCTTCATCGACTACATGAAGTTGATCAATGCACGCGACGGCGGGGTCAACGGCGTCAAGCTGGTCTGGAAAGAGTGCGAAACAGAGTACGTGGTCGAGAAGGGTGTCGAGTGCTACGAACGTCTGAAGAGCAGCGGCCCCGACGGCGCACCGACCGCGGCAACCAATCCGTTGTCGGTCGGCATTGCCTACGCCACACTCGATCGGTCGACGGCGGACAAGTTGCCGTTGATTACGATCAATCACGGCCGGACCGATTCGACAGACGGCGCGGTCTTCCCGTATGTGTTTCCGCTGCAGCTCAATCCGTACAGCGAGGTGTCGGCGATCGTGAACTACATTGGACAGCGCTCGGGCGGGCTGCAGCAGCTCAAAGGCAAGAAGATCGTCGTGCTGTACCACGGCTCGCCTTATGGACGAGAAACCATTCCAGTGGTCGATTTGCTCGCGAAGCAGTACGGTTTTGCGGTCACGCAGATCGAGGTACCGCATCCGGGTAACGAACAGGGCTCGCAGTGGCTGAAGATCCGCCAGATCGCGCCGGACTGGGTGATCTTGCGAGGCTGGGGTGTGATGAATCCGGTGGCACTGAAGAGTGCTCAGAAGGTCGGTTATCCGACCGATCACATCATCGGCAATATCTGGAGCAATTCGGAAGAAGACGTTCGACCCGCGGGTGATGCGGCGAAGGGCTTCATCTCGATCACGACACACCCGTCCGGCACTGAATATCCGGTGCTTCAGGCCATCAACCAGTACGTGATCAAAGCCGGCAACGGTGACCTGAAAGATCCGGCACGCTTCGGCACGGTCTACTACAACCTGGGCGTCGTGAATGGGATACTCAATGTCGAAGCGCTGCGCACCGCGCAGAAGAAGTTCGGCAACCAGCCGCTGAGCGGCGAGCAGGTCCGCTGGGGCTTTGAACATTTGAATCTCGACGACGCGCGCCTCAAGCAACTCGGCGCGCTTGGCCTGGTCCAGCCTTTGAAGCTGACCTGCGAGGACCACGAAGGCGGCGGGGCGGTGCGCTTTCAGCAATGGGACGGACAACACTGGAAGGTAATCAGCGACTGGGTCCAGGCGGATCGCGCGCTGTTGCGGCCGATCATCGAGAAGTCGGCGAATGCTTACGCGAAGGAAAAGGGCATCACGCCTCGCGACTGCCTTAAGGAGCTTTAAGCGATGGCCGCTGCCCGATTGCTCGAAGCGACCTCGCTCGCCGTGTCATGGCAGCAGATCATTGTCGCTTTGCACGAGGTGTCGCTGCACGTCGACTCCGGCGAGATCGTCGCGCTGCTCGGCGGCAACGGTGCCGGCAAGACGACTACGCTGAAAGCGATTTCGCGCCTGCTGCATGCCGAGCGCGGCGAGATGACTTCGGGACGCATTGCGTTCGGTGGCGTCGACATTGCGCGCGACGAGCCGTGGCGACTTGTGGAGCGTGGGCTTGTACAGGTCCTTGAAGGGCGCCGCTGCTTCGGCCATCTCAGCGTCGAGGAAAATCTGCGTCTTGGCGGATTTGTGCGGCGTGGCCGGCGCGCGGCGATCGACTCGGACCTCGAGCGGATCTATGCGACCTTCCCGCGACTGAAACTGCGGCGAAGGCTGCCGGCCGGCTACGCGTCTGGCGGCGAGCAGCAGATGCTCGCGATCGGGCGCGCGCTAATGGCCAGACCGACTCTGGTTCTTCTTGACGAACCGTCGATGGGTCTTGCTCCGCAGATCGTCGAGGAGATCTTCGAGATCGTGGCCGCACTCAATCGCGACGGCGTCAGCTTCCTGCTTGCCGAGCAGAACGCAACAGTCGCGTTGCGCTATGCCCACCGCGGCTACGTGCTCGAGAACGGCGCGGTGGCCGCGCAGGGCAGTGCCGCGCAACTGCGGGACCTGGAGACGTTGCGCGACGCTTACCTGGGCCGGGCCGAGCGGCGTCTCGAGCAGCGCGCTTCCACTTCGACATTGACGCTATAACAAATCCCGACATTCTCTGTTTTTTGGGCATCGAACTCACGGCGCGCGTGGACAACTCAAACACCAAAGCACCCTACGAACAATCGCGCTTCGAACCCGAGGGACTTGTGCTACGCGCGTTTCGGATCGATGGCGTATGCGGCAACGTCTTTCGATTGAATTACTGAATTATTTCTCCGAGCTTGTCTTCGACCGAAAGAGCAACTGATCGCACTGGCTTCCTCGTCAACAGTTTTGTTGCAATAGCGGAGACTGTTCATGTCGAAGTTAATCCCAGCCAGCACGGCTGCGGCAGCATGACCTTCTCCCATCCACCGCTCTTGCGATGGTGCGTGTGGATGAACCCGGGTGTGAGCACATAGAACCCGGGCTCTGAAGCGCCATCGATTGCCGCATGATTCTTCGCCTTTCCTTTTGCAGGTCATACCCCACGTTCAGAAAGACCACGACCAGCGAGTCAAAAGCGTCGATAGACTTCTGATCATCAATGAACCCACAGCTGCATGCAGGCACGTATTGAACACTTAGCGCATTGTGTTCGGCGACGCACCAATGCGCAAATATGCATGTAGCACAATCCATCACCAAATCGTTCCAGATGAGCGCGTCCGCTGCAGTTCAGTGGGATTTCTACGGACAAGCGCTTCGGTCTCCAAATTGGAGATCATCGGGAGCAAAGACTTCCAAACGACGACGTGACTTCCTTCCACTCAGTAATTAAAAAGAAAGGAAATGATTGTGGATTATTGCAAAGCGACCTCGTGTGGAATCAGCACTCAGGAAAGTGATTGCACCGAGAGAGACGAAAAATGACCAACTTCGTCGCCCGTTCAAGGGCACCCCTGAGACTGGGGCTCGCAGGGGGCGGCACTGACGTGCCACCATACTCCGACCGATTCGGCGGCCTGGCGCTCAACGTCACGATCGATAAATTCGCTTACGCATCCATCGCGCCGCGTGATGATGCGACGATCGAGCTCGTCGCCGCCGATACCGACATTCGATGGATAGGCCCGGTCGCGTCGCAGCTCCATGCACGCGATGGCCTCGCCTTGCATGTGGGCGTCTATAACCGCATCGTCAGGGAATTCAACGGTGGCCATCCGCTTGCCGTGACCATCACAACGTGTTCGGAGGCGCCGCCGGGTTCCGGGCTGGGATCGTCATCGACGATCGTGGTTGCACTCGTGCAGGCCTTCTGCGAGCTGCTGTCGCTCCCGCTCGGAGAATACGACGTCGCATCGCTTGCGCACGATATCGAACGTGTTGATCTCAGCCTTGCCGGCGGCAAGCAGGACCAATACGCAGCAACATTCGGCGGCCTGAATTTCATGGAGTTCTACGGCGACCGGGTGATTGTGAATCCGCTGCGCATCAAGCAGGAAACCAAGGCCGAAATCGAAGCTTCGCTCGTGCTGTACTTCACGGGCGTCTCGCGCGAATCGGCGAACATCATCAAGGAACAGAGCGCGAACGTCGTGAACGGTGAAGCGGAGTCGCTTGCGGCGCTTCATCGCGTCAAGGAAGAAGCGGTGCGCATGAAGGAGGCCGTACTGAAGGCCGATTTCAACGCATTCGCCGCATCCATGCGCGATGCGTGGGAATCGAAGAAGCGCATGGCGAAGAACATTTCCAATCCGATGATCGACGAGCTGTATCGCGTTGCGGTGAATGCGGGCGCAAAGGGCGGCAAGGTGTCGGGTGCCGGCGGCGGCGGCTTCATGATGTTCTTTGTCGATCCGGTTGATCGTCCGGGGCTTATGCGTACATTGCGCGCGAATACACATCTGAATGGCAGCGTCCTCAACTGCACTTTTACTGATCTCGGCGCACAGTCGTGGAGAAAATCGAAATGACCATGAACGTACGAGAACAGATCGCGAAGACCGCTGCGGTCATACAGGCGATTGGTGCTGATGAAGGTCTGATCGAACGCATACATCGCGTTGCCGCGCGCGTGACGCAAGCGTTTCGTGAAGGCAAAAAGGTTCTGCTTGCAGGCAATGGCGGAAGCGCGGCGGATGCCCAGCATATTGCAGGTGAATTTGTGAGTCGTTTTATGTTCGATCGCCCAGGCTTGCCAGCTTTTGCCTTGACGGTCGATACCTCAGTGATGACGGCCATTGGCAATGACTATGGCTATGAAAAGCTTTTTGAGCGGCAAGTTCAGGCGACGGGTAGAGCTGGCGATGTCTTCTGGGCCTATTCGACTTCGGGTCGCTCGCCGAACATCCTGCGCGCTCTGGAAGCGGCGCGCGCCGCGGGCTTATATACCGTGGGTTTTACGGGCAATGGACCCGGCGCTGCAATGATGCGCGAACGCTGCGAAATTTTGCTCGATATGCCTTCCGCCGAAACTCCCAAGATCCAGGAAGGGCATCTCGTGTGCGGCCATATCATCTGCGGTCTCGTCGAAGAGGAGATCTTCGGATGAACGCGTCGCTGCCATGCCTGATACTTGCTGGCGGCTTTGGCACGCGGCTACGCTCCGTGCTCGGCGATGAATGTCCAAAAGCGCTGGCGCCAATTGGCGGTCGGCCATTTCTTGGCTGGTTACTGCAGGCGCTTGCGCGACAAGGCGTTTCTGAGGCCGTGCTGTCGCTCGGATTCGGGCGGGACAGCATCAGAAATTTTGTCGCGTCGTCGCGTCCGGATATCTCCGTATCGTTTGTTGAAGAGCGCGAGCCGCTTGGCACCGGCGGTGCCATCATCCATGCGTTACGCTCGCACGGCGCCCCCGCGACGATAGTCATGAACGGTGACACGCTTTGTGAGGTCGATCTGAGCGCGCTAAGCGCGTATTTCCGCGAGACGGATGCGGACATCGTGATGGCCGCGACACGGGTTGCCGACGCCTCGCGTTACGGCACCATCGATATCGACGCGAAAAGCGGGCGTCTCATCGGATTCAAGGAAAAGCACGAAGGCGCGGGTTTAATCAATGCGGGTGTCTATGTAATAAATGCCACGCGTCTGCTTTCGCACGCATTCCCCGAGAAATTTTCCTTCGAACGGGATTTTCTCGAAAAGTCCCTCAGTTCGGTTGATGTACGCGTGTATGCGGGTGTCGGTGAATTCATCGATATTGGTGTGCCGCAAGACTATGCGCGTGCGCAGACGTTCATTCCGCGACTCTTCCAGGCGAGCGTCGATGAAGCGTAGGGCGCTCTTTCTCGATCGCGATGGTGTTATCAACGAAGACTTCGGTTATGTGCATCGTGAGGAAGACTGCGTCTTCATAGGCGGCGTTTTTGATCTCGTGCGCACAGCAAACCGGGCCGGATATTTAGTCGCTGTCGTCACGAACCAGGCGGGCATCGCGCGCGGCTATTACACCGAAGCCCAATTCCGCGATTTCATGCAATGGATGCAGCGCCAGTTCTTATCGAGAGGCGCGCGGATCGACCGCGTCTACTACTGTCCGCATCATCCGGAAGCGGGCGTGGGTGAATTGCGCAAGACGTGCGCTTGCCGAAAGCCGCGGCCCGGTATGCTCGAAAGTGCATGTGGCGAATTCGATCTCGATATGCAAGCGTCCATTCTCGTCGGCGACAAGGAATCCGATATGGATGCGGCGCAGCGCGCCGGGGTCGGCCGGCGGTACTTGCTCGCGCCAGGAGGCACGATTGAGCAAGCCGACCGCGTAGACTCGCTGAACGTCGTGGAGCAGATCATTTCCCGGGAATGGGTCCCGTCACCGTATTCTCGATAAACGGCTTGCCAACGGTTTTGACGAAATACGCTTGAGCTGAAGTATCGCTCAGGCGAATCGAGGTAGTCGTGGCGGGATAGCGTCCGATGAGTTCGAGCGCGCCACCGCCGGCTTGCTTATAGAGTTCGAGATGATCGACCGTTTCGGGGTAGCTCACGCTAAGAGACAGTGTTTGCCCAGCGCGCCGGGCATCGGCTTTTGTGCAGGTTTCGATGCCCGTTTCGAGCGCGGTGCCTTCTTCGTAGTCGTTCCACGTCACGAGCTGTAGGAATGGCAGCTGATTGTGCACGCTGTAGTGCTCGTTGAGCAGGCTAAAGGTCCGCAGCCAGGTATTGCCGCAGTCCTGCCGAAGCAGGTGCGCAGACGCCGCGGCCCAAGGCGCCTTCGAATCGTCAAAGCCTTTCCACGCGCCGCCCACCGCGATCTTCCAGGGCTGGCTTGTCAGCGTGTTGTAAAACACACTGAGGCCCTCGAGATCGGCGGTGTCCCCCCGGAATTTTGCTTTCAAGCCCGCTTCCACCCAGGCGAAAGCGCCCTGGCTATCGGGCAGATTGAGCCCATGTGCATGAATGTGAATCCAGACGACCTCTGGATGCGCTGCCTGGATGCGCGCCCAATCCGCTTTGCCGACTGCTTCCATGCCGAATTCAAACGCGACTGGCCGCCCGTTATAGCGCAGATATTGGTGGGAAGGGAAATATTGCTCGGCGACGTAGTCCAGATGGTGAAGTATGGTCTGCGTGAGATCGCAGCCTTTGCACGCATTGAATTTGAATGCGCCGCTGTCAATCATGATCGAGAAAGTCAGCGTGGGGAAATCCGCGAGGACCGGCATCGACGCCTTCCACGCTTTGTCGACGAAGTGACCTTCGCCATACCAGTCCACGATGAGACCGTCGATGCCCCGGGAACGCATGTCGGTAAAGGTACGCCGCGCCTGAGCGGGATCGTCGGAGCGATAGCCCGCGTCCAGCCCGCGTGGATCTGGGCCCCACCACGGCAGATAGTGCGCAAGTACTTGCGTCGTGCTTCCGGGATAGAGCAGCGTATGGATATCGACCTTGGAGATGGATGCAGTCCCCGGCAGATTTCCGTTCGACGAGCCCTTGAAACGAAGGCTGCCGGATGTATCGGGCGCGCTCAAGCCTGATGGAGCGCCATCGACGGCAAACGCGGTCCACGCGCTGACTGAAAGCAGAGTTGCAAGCAATGTCCGTTTGAATGTCTTCATGAAACCTGGTTAAAGCCAAGCGAAGGATGAGTGGGGAATGGCGAGAGATTAATCGGGCGAATAAAAGGGTTGTGTTGGGTGGACAACAGATTCAGGAAATACGCCGTGGTCTCATGCTATGACCAGTTTTTTCCTGCCTACGGACCAGGGCAGGCCAGCATGTACTTTGCGTCGATCCCCCAAAAGAACATCGGAGTCAACGAATGGGCATCCACCGAACCTCGCCGTATGAGCGTGGCATTTTCGATCTACGGGAGGGAAGCGCTCACGAGGGCGTAAAGCTGTCGCCTGTCGACATGCTCGAAAATCTCCTTGACCGAAAATGGCTTTTCTTCGGTATTTTCTTTGGCTGTTTGATGCTGTCGATTGCGTATATCGTGCTTTCCGCGCCGGTATATCAAGCCGACGCATTGATCCAGGTGGAAGAGCGCAAATCGAGTCCGCTCGGCTCACTTTCCGATGTGTCCAGAGCGCTGGACGTGCAGGACTCTCCCGTCGCCGGGCAACTGGACATTCTGCGTTCGCGCACGGTGATGCTTGATGCGATGGATGCGACGGTGGCGCAAGCGGATGTCTCAATCAAGAATGCCGTGCCGCTGGTCGGCGGGTTCCTGTCGACCATTCTGCCCAGGGAACCGAACGGCCTCGTCGATCCTCTTTTCGATAAATCGCAATGGGCGTGGGGCGGCGAGCACGTCGTCTTCAGAGCCTATGAAGTGCCGGACGCTCAGATCGGCAAGAAGCTTGAGCTCGATTTCATTGGCGACGGCAAGTGGACGCTCAAGGACAGTGATGGCCACCCAACGTTGAGTGGCAGCGTTGGTACACCGGCTCAAGCAAATGGCTATAAGGTCGATATCGCGGAGATTCTCGCGCGCCCGGGCACCGAATTCACGGTCAAGCGGGTGCCCACGCAAACGCGCCTTGAGGAGATTCAGAAAGTCTTCAGCGCCGCCGAGACCAAGCGTCAGTCGGGCGTGATGCAGCTTTCTTACGAGAACGTCAATCCCGTGTTTGCTGCGCGTTTCGTCAATGCGCTCGCGGCCGCTTATCTCGATTCGAACAGCAAGCGCCGTGCTGCCGAGTCCGAACGCAGTCTTGCGTTCCTGAATTCGCAGTTGCCGATCGTGAAGGAGCGTGTGCAAAAAGCGGAGCAGGCGCTTAACGACTATCGCAACAAGGAAGGCACGATAGACGTTCAGGGCGAGGCCAGGAACCTGCTCGACGAATCGGCGCTGATCGAGAAGTCGCGGCTCGAGGCCAAGATGAATTACGAGGAATTGCGGCAGCGTTGGACAGAAGGTCAACCGCAATTGATAGCGGTGGAAAACAAATTCAAGGCACTGGACCAAAAAGCCACGGAATTGCAGGGCCGTATCGCGCGCTTGCCCTCGATACAGCAGGAATACCTGCGGCTTGCACGCGATGTCGAGGTGAACAACCAGCTCTACGTGGGCCTGATGAACAACGCACAGCAACTGCAGATCGCCGAAGCGGGCGCCGTTGGGAATGCGGCGCTCGTCGACAAGGCGCTGGTTCCTGTCAAGCCACTGCGCCCCAGGAAGGCGATCGTGCTCCTGCTTGGCGCTGTGTTTGGCGCGGTGCTGGGCTTCGTCGTTACGCAACTGATTTCTCTTCTTTCTGGTCGCATTCGGGATCCGAAGCGGCTCGAATCGATGGTTGGCATTCCGACGCTGGGCGTATTGCCGATCTCTCCGCATCAAATTGAGGCAAGCAGTGCAAAGGATTCGCGATTCATGTTGAGCCATGAGCAATCAGATACGCCGCTCGTCGAGGCGATCGATTCCCTCGCGCATTCCTTGCAGCACAAGCTGGAATCAAAGGAAGGGTCAAAGGTCGTGCTCGTGACGTCGGCCGTTCCAGGCCAGGGCAAGTCGATGCTCTCCGCGAATCTCGCCTATCTCTATGCGCAAAGAGGCCTGAAAACGCTCCTGATCGATGCCGACATGCGCCGCTCCAGCTTGCATCGCTATTTGTCGATAAATCGCGAAGACGGCTTGTCGAATGTACTGCAAGGCAAGCTCGACGCGATCAAGGCGATTAGCCAGCCGTTTGAAATTTTGCACGTATTGTCTGCGGGCAAGCACGTACGCCAGGTGCGCAACCTGCTTGGCTTCGAGCGCCTTAACGCTTTGATCGAATCGCTGCGCGACCATTACGACATGATATTGATCGACTCCCCGCCAGTGCTACCGATGGCCGATGCCGCTGCTCTATCCAAGGTCGCCGACGTCACTATTTTCGTTGCACGTCAAGGGATGGTGAGCTATTCGGAAGTGAGCGAATCGGTGTCGCGCCTGAACAAGGTCGGCACCGAAGTAGATGGCCTGGTATTCAACGGCTTCGAGCCATCGCCGCTGCGCTACGCCTACTACTCCGACGTATATAAGTACCCGGAAGAAGCGACGGCAAGACTCGAATAATAGGGACGTCGCTAAACATCTTAAGACCGGCACGGGCGCATGCAATCACAGCGAGGGGAAGGCGGGATGAGCCGAATCAGTGAGTCGTTGCTCGACGGGCCGACGCATGGCGCGGGCGACGCCACGGCAAGTACACCGAACACAGCGAGCACGCAAGCGAAAGTCGCATGGTTTCTAGGCCCGAGGCCGGCGAGCTGGAACGGGGTAATGCGTTACAGCCTCGCCTGCCTGGACATGATGAAGCAGTTCGAGGACTTTTCGATCGAGGCCGTGGATATTCCTGCACCTGCACGTTCGTTCAGGCGATACCTGACGCAGTTCGTGCTCTATCCTCTGCGCGCGATGTGGATAGCGCGAAAGGTCGATGTCGTCGTGCTGTATCAGGAAGACCTGGCGTACATGATCCCGTTCGTCAAGCTTGCGGGCGGACGCGTGTGCATCGTGATGCACCACGTTGTTTTCCGCGATCGCACCTGCGGTCTAGTGGAAACGCTCAAGGCGCGCTACATGCGCGTGTTGCAGAATTTGATTGCGCACGCCGATCTCGTCATTTCGCCCACGGACATCACCACAAGGGATGCAATCTCGGAACTGGGCGTAAAGCCGCAACGCATAGAACTTGTGCCGAACGCGTTCGACGCAAACATTGCGCCGGCCGATAGCGCCGTTCGCCACCGCGCGCGCAGCGCATTGCAGGAACGGCTCGGTCTTTATCTCGGCGATGCGATCGTCCTGCTCAACGTCGGCACTGACGAGACGCGGAAGAACAATGTGACTGTGTTTCGAGCTTTGGCCGAGCTCGGTCGGAAGGACATCGTCATGCTGCGCGTGGGAAAAGCGCAGAACGTCGCGAACCGCAAGCAATGTGAGCAAATTGCGCGAGATTCGGGCATCGACGCGCATTTCATAGAAGGCGTCAGTGATGAGGATCTGGCTTACTGCTATCAGGCGGCCGATGCGTATGTATCGCCGACGCTGCATGAAGGTTTCGGTCGGACGGTGATCGAAGCACAACTGAGCGGGCTGCCAGTCATTGCTTCGGATCTGCCCGTGTATCGCTTCACGATGGACGATACGTTTATCGCCGTGCAGGACCCGATGCAAGTCGCGTTGTGGCGGGATGCGATCGAGCAGGTCGCAGACGGCTCATGCCTGCGTCATGAATTCGCTATGCGCGGCCGCAAGAATGCGGAGCGTTTCTCCAGCAAATCCGTTAGCCGCGATCTTTATCGCGCGCTCGATGGCATCGCGCGTCGGGCAAAGGCCTGACATGCTCGCGCGCTCGCCCATGCTGGCCAATAAGCTATCGCCGAATATCGCATTCGGAATGATCGTCGCCGCGTTTATGCTGCTCGCACTGGCTACCAATGCGGCGCTGCCCGCGCTCGGGCTCGCAAGCATCAGCGCGGCCACGACGCTCGCGCTGGCATGTGCCGGCGTGCTGGCGATCGTGTGGTGGCGTCCGGTGTTCTCCGTATCGATGCTCTATCTGCTATGCATCAGCCTGACCGTCTTTCTCGGCGGAGTCGGCATCGAAGCGGGCGGTTATTTGACGGAAACCGGCGTGCAAGGCGAAGCCAACGGCGCATTCAGCCGCTTGCTCTGGTTCTACGTGATTTTCACGGTATGCGCGCTCGGCGGCTTCCAGCGTGTGCTGCCCGAACGTCGCCGCATACGTGAGCGGATCGTACCGCGCATGGCCATCGACAAATCGAGTCTCATGCTCGGTCTTGCGTTGGCTGCCGCCGTATTGGCGGCGGGCGTCATCGCCGGCGTGACCGAAGGCTTTGCGCTGCTGAAAGGCGTAAACCGGTTCGCGTTGCGCAACGACAGTGGAGGCGGCGGTTCGATCTTCAATCTGTTTCTCAACAATCAACTCTTCGTCGCCGTGCTGCTGGGCACCCTTTGGACAGCGGCGACCCGCTGGGTGCGCTGGCTCGCGCTTTCGATGAGCGCAGTCGACATCGCCCTTGTAGTGCTGCATGGCGAGCAATTCATGTCCGTGCTCGGCTTAAGCCTTTCGATGTTGTCGCCCTTTATCGCGATCCATGCGATGAATGGCAAGCCTGTGAAACGCTATCTGGCCTTGGGCGCAGTCCTGGCGCTTTTGCTCGGCAGTGTTTCAGTGTTCTATGCCTACCGCGTGCAAAGCCTCGATCTGTCCGATACCGTACTGTCGCGCGTATTGCTTCAAGGCCAGGTTTGGTATGTCGTCGATGGTGACGCGACGTTCTTTGGCGCCCCACAGGGCGGTGCCGCTGCGTTCGGGCGGCTGCTGGGTTCACTTTCCTCGCTTAAGGCCCCTACGTTTTTCGATGACGGCGTCGTAAGCGGATTGCGCGACCTCATGGTTGCGTATGGAGCGCCCGAAATCTTGCGGGCCTACATCCAGGACGACGTGACGTTCACGATGGGACAGATGGCCGTTCCCGTCTACTGGTTCGGCTTTGCGGGCGCGGCCGCATTTATAGCGATGACCGGACTCGTCTATGGCGCGCTTGCCGCATTGCAGATCGTGGTTGCGCTGCGCGGCGGCGTCGTGCTCCTCTGGCTGACCACAAAGGTCGTGTCGTACGCATTGTTCGGCTTACAGCAAGGCGAATACTGGAACATCTTCGGCATTCGTACCCTCGCATACATGGCGCTCGCTTGCGCATGGTGGTACTGCGTCGACGCACGCGGTGCACGCAGCGACCGGCAACAACGCAGTTGGGGTTGAAGCGTGAGCTCGTTTTTACAACTCCTGCTGTCTTCGTTCTCGGGCGTTGTCACCGAGAAGATCGTCGGCGCGCTTGCGGCTATCGCGAGCAATCATCTGTTCGCGGGTATTTATGGCGCGCGTCTATTTGGTGAACTGCAATTTGCGTTGTCGCTTGCCTATGTGGTTGGCAGCATCGCTTTGATCTTTGGCGCGCCCGTCATCGCGCCGATTCTTGGCAAGCATCGACGCTTGCGGCACTTGATCTTTTATCACACGTTTCGCTTACGTCTGATGCTCTCGCTTGCCGTCATGATTGTGTTCATGGGCATAGTGGCGCTTGCCAGGCCCGTGTCGAGCGCGACCGCGCTTACGCTGATAGCGGCGCTCGTATTGACGGTTGAGCCGCTTGCGCTAGGTTCCCTGATGGCTTATGCGGAGACGAAACCGTGGGTCATTACGCGTGCAAAAGCCTATGCGAGCGGTGTGCGCGTGCTTTGGTTGCTTGGTGCCGCCCATGCGTCGATGGGTGCGATCGTCGCGTCTTTCGCATGGCCGCTTGAAGCGTGTGTCGCCGCAGTTGCGCCATTTAACCGCTATCGTTCGATGGCATTCGGCAGTCCACGGACGCATCCCCGGTATTCAATCATCACGCGTACGCTCGTGTCGCGTGGCTTGAAGATCTGGCCAGCGATCGCGGCGAGTGTCATCGTATTGCGCATGGATCGCCTGTTGCTCGGGGTGTTGATGTCAAAGGCCGATCTCGGCATTTATGCGGCAGCTGCATCGCTCGTTGAGCAATGGAACTCCGTGGGTGCGACGCTCGCGCTTGCGCTCGCTCCAAGCATGGTCTACGTCGGGCGCAAGGAGGAACAGGTGCGCGCGCGCGCAGTCAGGCTTTCACTTTATCTCGCCGTGGTCGGCGTGGTCGCGTGGATCGCCTGCATCTTCGTGGGCGAGCGCGCCTTCGACATCATCTACGGTCCGCAATTCGCAGCCGGGGTTCCCGTCATGACTTACGCGACCCTGTGCGCAGTCGCCACTTTCGTCGATGCCGGGTTGAGCACGTGGCTCGTCGCTGCGCGGCGGTATCGGCTCATCATGGTCAAACAAGGCGTGGCTGTCGCCTCTATTGCCGCCGCACCGTTTTTGATGCCGGCTTCACTCGTGATGTATTCGCCCGCAACCGGCACAGCCGTATCGATCGTGTTGTTTTGGGCGGTGACCTTCGGCTTTTCGCTTCATCACAAGGAGCGAGCATGAAGATTACGCTTTGCGCGAATCGGTTTCCGCCGAACGTTGTCGGCGGGGCAGAGGTGATGGTTCATGCGCTCGCTGTCGAATTGAAGAGGCGCGGACACGATGTTTCGGTGTTGACGCTATCGAACACGCGCAAAGGCAAGCGAACCGCGTGCGACGGGCTCGACGTGCATGTGCTTCCCAACCTCAATGTGTACGACCAGTTCCATCATGGGGAACGCGGCCGCATCGTCAAGATGCTGTTCGGCATCGTCGATGTTTTCAATCCGCTCATGTTCGCGCTTACATGGCGGCGCCTCAGGACGCTGGCCCCCGATGTGCTCTGCACGAATACGCTCAAAGGCATTGGACCTGCGCTATGGGTTGCGGCACGCTTGCGCGGCGTGCCTGTCGTTCACGTGAATCATGATTACTGGCTGCTATGCCCGCGCTCGACGATGTTCGCCCGCGATCACGCGTGCGAGACGCCATGCGGTCAGTGCAGGGCGGTGGCACGTCCGAAAGCGTGGCTATCGCGCATGGTCGATCGTGCGGTCAGCGTAAGCCGTTTCGTGGATGAGCGGCATCGCGCGTCGGGTTTCTTCCCGCGTAGCGAACCGATCGTGGTTTATAACGCGCCGGCTTTGATGCGTGGGATAAACGGAAAGCTTCACGTTCCGGGCAACCCGTTCAAGGTGGGTTTCATCGGAAGAACCGATGCGACGAAAGGCATCGAACAATTCTTTGCAAGTGTCGCGGCGGCGAACGTGCCGAATCTGGAAGTGCACATTGCGGGCAAGGATAACGAACAATGCGTTCCCGCGTTGATTGCGCGCTATCCCCAACTCAAGGTCACGCATCACGGCTTCATGCCGCGCGAGGCCTTCTACGAGCTCGTCGATCTTGTCGTCGTCACGTCGATGTGGGACGAACCGTTTGGCATCGTCGGCATCGAGCCGTGGGAATTCTTCAAGCCATCGGTGGCATTTGCATCCGGCGGATTGCCGGAAATCTATGCGCGGTTGCCTGAATTGCTCGTGCCGCGCGGCGACATCGCGGCGTTGGGCGCACTCATCGCCAGGCTTGCGCGCGACGGCGAATTTTACGACGGGGTCTCGCGACGCTGTCAGGCCGATCGCAGTCGCTTCGTGCCGCGGGAGCAGGTGGACGAATTCGAACGAATCTTCAAAGCCGCGGCGGACAAATGCGCGCCGAACATGAGCGCGTCCGCTGCAATAAAGAATTTAACCAAAAACCAGACGAGGCTCTTTCGTCGACGAGGGGTGGAAAATGAGAACGAGACGCGTGTTAATGGTGATGACCAGGGACATCCCAGAGACGGCGAGCAACGGTCGCGAGCGTACGCTTCACTTCATTCGGAAGGCGATCGGCATTGACATCGAGCTGCGCGAGCTGAAACTGTGCTCGGTATTCGAGACACGCGGAGTCCTGCCCAAGCTGGACGCATTCTGGCGGCTCGCGCGCGGCATCGTGTACGGCGCGCCATGCGCGTTACAGGTCGCGATGTTTTCGCACCGGCGGCATGCGAGCGCCCTTGCGCATGCGATCAAATCATTCGCACCCGACTTCATATATATCGATGGGATTCGCCTCGTCGATCAACTGCAACACATTGCGCGGCTGACGGCGGGGCGGCCTATCATCGTGGACTTCGATGATCTGATGTCGCGCCGTGCGACGGTATTGCGCCGCGCCGATATGCCGCTGTCAGCCGGCTACTTGACGAAATTCGTCCCCACGTCAGTGATGAAGCTCATTAACGCGCGCATCTTCCGTGATGCACTGTTGCGATATGAAGCGTTCTGTCTTGCACGCCACGAACGTGAAGCCGTCGAGGCTGCGCATGCCATCACGCTTGTTTCGACGACCGACGCAGCCGCGCTCAGGCGCACGCTCGACGCGCACGCAAATCGCAAGGTGCATGTTATTGCTCCGCCGGTCTCAACCGTGCGCGGTCTGATGCGACCCAGGCATCCGCTACGCTTCGTGTTTATTGGCTCAGATAGACAACTGCAAAACCGCCTGTCGATTGAATATCTATGCAACGTTTGGCGACGCGCGACACCCGATGTCGAACTCGTGATTTACGGTCGTATGGTGCATCAACATCCTCCCGTGCAGAATGTACGGTTCGCTGGATTTGCGCCATCGCAAGCCGACGTCTATACGGAAAATTCCGTCGCGCTTTGTCCGGCGTTTCTCGCGGGCGGTATTAAATCGAAGGTGATGGAAGCCATCGCGCATGGATGCGTGCCGATTGGGAACGAAACCGCATTCGAAGGTCTTGGCTTTCACGAGCCAGCACTCGCGATGGATGCCGATGAGTTCGAGCGGTTCGTCGCGAACCCGTGGCCGCACATGGACGCCGCGTTGCAAGCTGCCGAGCGCTTCGCCGCCTGGTGCGAGACCGAGCATAGCGTGACAGTATTTGCAACGCGTTGGCGCAATCTTCTGAGCGAGCCGGCAGCATTACCCGGGCAGCCCGGCAGCGTAATCCTTCCTGCGCACGAGCCTTTCCATTTCTGATTCATTCATTGGGTAGGAAAGAGAAGAAAAGTACATGACACCAGGAGCGTGTCTTGAACGACATAAGAGACAAGGACGGGCAACATGAGACCGATCGTCTTCGGAGACCGTTTCGGATGGTTGCACACCGGTTCGAGCGCGCGCGGTGTGGTGCTTTGCAACACGTACGGCCATGAGTATGTCTGGACTTACAACGGAATGCGTTATCTCGCTGATGAATTGTCGGCGCGAGGCATCTGGGTGTTGCGCTTCGATTATGCAGGCACGGGGAATTCAGCGGGTGCTGACGGCAAACCGGATCAATTCGAAGGAGCCGTGAGCGACATACATGCAGCTATCGACGTCTTGAAAAGCGAAACTGGCGTCGAGCATGTGACCCTGTGCGGGTTTCGTGTGGGCGCTGCATTTGCGCTTTGCGCTGCTCTGCAAAGGTCGGTCGACGATCTCGTGCTGCTCGCGCCCACGACGAGCGGGCGAGTCTACGTGCGCGAGCTTTCGATGGTACGCAAAACCTGGCTCGAGCAGCTTGCGCCGCCGTTGCGCGCGGCCCAGCAAGACAGTCCGTTCAGCGTGTTGGGGCAAGTCTATTCCGACGAGTTCAAGCGCTCGCTCGAGTCCATGGATCTTCTATCGACCTTGAGCAAGGCGAAAGTTGCGCCCGCGCGGCGTGCGCTCGTTATGCCGGCACGAACGGGCGCGAATGATCCTCTCAGGGATGCCTTCGCGGCCCTCGGCGTGCAGGCCGAGACGCATCCGTTCGAGGGCCTCGCGGGCTTTATCCAGGAGACGGTCTATTCAGACTTGCCAGAAAAGACTTATGCCGAGGCGGTCGAATGGATGTCCGGCGGACGTGAAAGGGCCGCGCCTTCACGTATGGAGAGGCACTGGCCCGGCGACCTCCGCATCCAGACGCCCGAGGCGATAGAGCGGCCGGTATGCATCGGCGAAGCGGGACTTTTCGGCATCTTATGCGAACCGCGCACCGGCGCGAAGCACGGTCTGGCGTATCTGCTCGCGAACACGTCGGCGAGCGCCCACGTAGGCGATAGTCGCCTGTCAGTGCGCATCGCACGGGATCTGGCGCGCGGCGGTATCGCTTCATTGCGCTTCGATGCGCAGGGGCGTGGCGATAGTCCATCAGACGCCAATGCAAAACAATCGATCCGAGGGTTCGCGCAAGTCTATGATCCAGTCGCGACGGAAGACACAGCCGCCGCCGCGCGCTGGCTTACGCGCCAGGGCTATAAAACGGTTTTCGCTTTCGGCATCTGTTCGGGTGCATATCACGCGTTGAAGGCGAGCATCATCGAGACGGCGATCAAGGGCGTGGTCGCGATCAACATTCCGACCTTCAAGAAGCCGGAAGAAACGGCACTCGGTGCGCTACGTGACGCGGCGCACAATTCGATGGCCGGCTACGCGATCTCGATGCTCGATCCTGACAAATGGAAGACCGTGCTGAGCGAGAAGAAATTGTTCCCGATCGTTCGTTTCGTCGTCGGCAATCTTTTGGCGCGTGTGCGCTCGCGTTTCGTCGGTGCGCTGCGTCTCCATGCGCGAAGCAATACGCCACCAAGGCAAGTGGCCGAACCGTTGCCGATGATGCGAGCGCTCGACGCCAAAGGCGTAAGAACGGTCCTCGTCCACGGCGCCTACGACGGGAGCATGGATCTGCTAGCCGCGAATTTCGGAAGTCGTGGCGCGCGCCTGGCGCGTTTTGCATCGATACGCGTAACCATTTTTGATGACATCGATCACGCGCTGTTTAATGCCGCTAATTCGGCGAAGGTGATTTCACTGTGCGACCGCGTGATCAAGGAAACGAGCGGCGCAGCAGACCAAACGAAGATTCCTGTGGGTGCACCTGCCGTTCTTTGACCGGCGCGCCCGAACGCTATTTCACTTCGGAACCATAGTAAAAAATAGTAATAAGGCCACTCAGTTCGGCTGAAGATGTTCACCATTTGTGTAACCTGACGCACAAAAATGTTGGCGGTGCCGGTGGTCTACTTATACCCATGCGAGGCGTGAGTTTCCTGTCTGATTTACCCACCGACGCCCAAACAATCACTATACATGGTGCATATGTGAAAAAAGAACTGAGAGAAATCATCACAAAGGTTGCTCACCTCGACATATTGGCTGACAACATTTCTGACGATGCCGATCTCTATGAGATCGGTCTATCTTCGTTGAATACGATTCATCTGATGCTCGCAATCGAAGACCACTTTAATGTGGAAATCCCAGACCCGATGCTCAGTCGAAATCTTTTCCAGAGTATCAATTCGCTGGCCAACGCTATTACGCAATTGCAACTGGACGCGTAACCCATATGAATACTCTCGAGTCCGATGTTGGTGATCAACAACCGTCGGTGACGCCCCAGGTCAGGCAACAGGCGACCATGGGTGAGAAGGGCGGCTACCCGCTAGACAAAGCCGCTCTCGTTGTCGCACAAACCTGCGCCCGGTTTTCTGAAGCCGTGGATCGCGACGCGAGGTTTCCGACCGAAGCAGTCAACGCCATGCGTGAACACCGCCTGCTCGGCGCAATGGTTCCCAGGGAACTCGGCGGGGAAGGGGCCTCACTTGATGCAGTCGCATCAGCCTGTCGAATTCTCGCCCAAGCCTGTTCATCGGCGGGGATGGTATATGCCATGCACCAGATTCAGGTTCGGTGCATAGCCAGACACGCGTTGTCAGAGGAGTGGCATCGGCAGTTCCTCAGGGAGTTAGCAAGACATGAGTGGTTGCTGGCATCGGCGACATCCGAAGAAGGGGTTGGGGGCAATCTTCGCAACAGCCAATGCGCAATTGAGGCGAAACACGATTCATTCACCCTTCACAAGCTTGCTCCCGTCATTTCATATGGCGCACATGCCGACGCAATTCTTGCGACGGCTAGAAAGGATTCGTCGGCGCCGGCAACAGAGCAGGTGCTCGTCACGCTCTTGCGAGAAGACGCGACATTGACTCGCCGTAGTGAATGGGACACTTTCGGGATGCGGGGCACCTGCAGCGAAGGGTTTGCCGTCGACGCGCACGGGCAAGTGCAGCAGATACTTCCGGTGCCATTTAGTGAAATCGCCGAACGGACCATGGTGCCGACGTCCCACATCCTTTGGGCATCAGTGTGGACTGGCATTGCGAACGACGCGTTTTTACGCGCCCATCGCTTTTTCCGCGCACAGATGCAAAAGAACAATGGTGACAATGGGCCCGCGGGAAGACGCATTGCCGAGGCGCTTGCGTTACTGCAAGCGATGCAAGCGCGTGTGGACAGCGCATTGCGCCTGCAGTCAAAACAAGGACGCGAACGCTCATGGTCAGAGTCCATGTCCGATGCCGCCGAGATCAATACGTTGAAGACCTTCGTGTCGACAACCGCACTGCAAGTCGTTTTTCATGCGGTGATGATCTGTGGAATGGCGGCGTACAAAAATGGGACGCCATTCAGCCTGAACCGTCACATCCGTGACCTGTATTCGGCACCGTTGATGATCAGTAACGATCGCATCGACCTCAACACAGCCAACCTTCTGCTCGCGCAACGTACGCTAACTCCGGAGAGAGAGTAATGAGCGATTCATGTACCGTTGAAGACCGTCCGATCCGCGGGTTCTCCGCCAGCAATGACCGTCCCGGCGTCAATTCACTGAGAGATGAGTTGGTTGAAGCGGGATTGTTGATACCGACAGGTGTGCAGGGGCTTTTCGGTCGCGACGAGCGGTTTGAACAGGTGGTCGAGGCCATCGATTCACTCGTCACCCGCCTGGGTGCCGATCAGAATGCCGAGGTGTTGCGCTTTCCACCGGCCATGAACCGCGTCGATTTCGAGCGTAGCGAGTATTTGAAAGGCTTCCCGCAACTTGCGGGAACCGTTCACAGTTTTTGCGGCGGAGAGCACGAACAGCAACGCGTGTTGCAATGTCTCGACCGCGGCGATGACTGGACTGAATACCAGAAACCGACGTACGTCGTCATGACCCCAGCCGCTTGCTACCCCGTATATCCAGTCGTTGCGAAGCGGGGTTCGTTGCCGGAGGAGGGCCGCACAATCGACGTTATGTCGTATTGCTTCCGCCATGAACCATCGCTGGATCCGACCCGCATGCAATTGTTCCGGATGCGCGAATACGTGAGGTTTGGCACGCCGGCACAAATTATGGCATTCCGAAGCGAGTGGATGGAGCGCGGAACACGTCTGGCGTCAGTGCTCGAGTTGCCCAACAGCATCGACCTGGCCAATGACCCGTTCTTTGGACGAGGCGGCAAGATTGTCGCTCAGAGTCAGCGCGAGCAAAGCCTAAAGTTCGAGTTGCTGATTCCTATCGAGAGTGCGGACAAGCTCACCGCCTGTCTGAGTTTCAACTATCACATGGACCACTTTGGCCTGCTGTGGGGAATCAGGACCGGCGACCTGAGTGTCGCTCACACCGGCTGTGTCGGGTTCGGGCTGGAAAGACTCACGCTGGCGCTCTTCAGGCACCACGGTTTTGATATTGGTCGATGGCCCAAGACCGTTCGCGATGTATTGTGGGACAAACCATGAGCAGCCTGTTCGCTCAGGCAGGTGATCCGGATGCCGTGAAATTTACCGAGGCACGGCAACGGGCCATCAACTACCGACCTCATCCGTTGCACGGCCCACAGATGGTCTGGAAGCAAAGTAATTGCTATGTGGATATGTGGATCGAGGTGCTCTCGCGGTGGGGTTTGGATCCGCACGCTGCATTGCCCTTCACCGTCGCACAGGATTTCGAAGGCGATCAGTTCACGTTCTTCAAGTTCCCGCTTGCAGATCTCGAACTGTTGTATGGGATCGTTGTACAGGAACACGCAATCTTCGAGCCAATTCATCTGCATGTTGAGAGACAGATAGAGCGCGGCCATCTGATGCTGGTTGAAGTCGACGCGTGGTATTTGCCGGACACTCAGGGCGTAAGCTATCGAGAACAGCACACAAAGACCACCATTTGTATCGACGCAATCGATCCGGGCGGCCGCCAACTCGGTTACTTTCACAACACCGGCTATTATCTCGCGACCGCTTCCGACTACGACGGGTTGCTGAACGTCGCATCCGTCGGCGGGTTGCCGCTTCCTCCGTATGTCGAATGCGCGAAACGTCGCTTCGAGCCACTCGATGGAGTACGGATGCGAGACGCATCGCGCTCACTACTTCGACTACACCTGCAGCGCAGACCCGGCGTGAATCCGATTGGCGCTTTTCGGCAGGCTTTTGCCCGCGATGCCAAAGAAATCGCCGCGCGGCCGACGTCGTACTTTCACGCGTACTCGTTCAACACGCTCAGACAACTCGGTTCGAATTTTGACTTGCTGGGTCGCTATCTGCGCTGGCTTGACGCAAGCGGCGACAGCGACGCCGGCATGCTCGGCGCGCAAATCGCGGCGTGCGACACCATCGCATCGGAGTCGATGGTGCTCGAATTCCGCCTCGCACGAGCCAGCGCGCGAGGCAGAGAGGATAGGGGGGAAAGCAGCCTCGACATTCTGGAACATGCTTACGAATTGCTTGTCGACGGTCTCGACAAAGCATTTTCGCCGACCGGGATCGAGGCCCAGGTGAAAGGGGGCATGCAGATTTCACAGCACAAGCGCTTGCTCATTCCATGACTGATGGAGTCGTCGTATCGGAGCCGAGCCAGGCAATGACCATGGCAGGCTCGCGACTTGCACGTCGCATGCAAGGCTGGAAAATGCGCGCTACCCCCGCAGGCACGGCAGCGCAGCCGCGAGATATAGCGGAGACAGGATCGGCCGACTGGATTGATGCCGCGGTGCCTGGTACGGTCGCACACGAGCTTGCCCAGGCTGGCAGGTTCGATCCGCGCAATCCGACGCCGTTGGGATCATACGACTACTGGTATCGATTGAGCCTCTCCGGTACCGGACGTCGTCTGATCAGGCTGCACGGCCTCGCCACCATCGCCGAAGTGTGGTTCAACGACACGTTGTTACTGCGCTCGACGAGCATGTTCGTCTCACACGAGACGGCGGTCGACTTGAGTCCGGAAGGTAATACGCTATATCTATGCTTCCGTTCAATGGACCGTCATTTGCAAGCCGCTGTGCCGGTGCGACGGGCCCGCTGGCGGACCCGTCTCGTCGACGAACCCCGATTGCGCGGAATACGCACGACGTTGCTCGGACACATGCCAGGCTGGTTCCCCTCGATAGAACCGATTGGTCCATGGCGCGGCGTCGAGGTCGTAGATCCGGAAGGGCCGCCGGTTATCTGGCAGCACTCGCTGCGTTCTTTCGTCCGCGGCCACGACGGATGTGTCGACGTCACACTTAGACTCGCTGCCCCAGTCAATGGCACGCTCGATGCCCGCCTGAGTTGCGGCGGCCATGAAACCCCCTTGGTCCAGCGCGACGCGTACACGTTCCACGCCGAACTCACTGTGGCCAACGCCAAGCTCTGGTGGCCCCACACGCATGGCGAACCGAATTTATATGACGTCACGGTACATATCGGGCGCGCGTCGCTGCCGTTGGGACGAACCGGCTTTCGCACGCTCGCCCTTGACCGCGGGCGCGACAACCGGGGCTTTGCGCTATTGGTCAACGGTCTCCCGGTGTTCGCGCGCGGGGCGTGCTGGAGCAGCGCCGATCCACTGCGTCTTCACGCCGACGCATCCATCTACCGGCGTTATCTGCATCTGGCTAAGGCGGCTGGATTCAACATGGTTCGCGTTGGCGGCACCATGGTGTATGAGAATGATGCCTTCTACGACTTATGCGACGAGATGGGGCTATTAGTCTGGCAAGATTTTATGTTTGCCAACTTCGACTATCCGTCGGCCGATCCGTCCTTTGTCGGTTCGGTCGAGCAGGAAGCGATCCAATTTCTCGAGCGTCGCGGCGCCAACCCGTCGCTCGCGGTGCTTTGCGGCGGCAGCGAAATCGCGCAGCAAGCGGCCATGGTCGGACTCGATTCCACTCAACGGCAAGTCGATCTGACAGCGCAAACACTTGCCGACATTGCGGCGCTTCATCGCCCCGACGCGATCTACATTTCCGACTCGCCGTGCGGCGATCCGCTACCGTTCTATCCGCGTGAAGGTGTATCGCACTACTACGGTGTTGGCGCGTATCGGCGACCACTGGACGACGCACGCCGCGCCGACGTGCGGTTTGCGAGTGAATGCCTCGCGTTTGCGAACGTGCCATGCGACGCCACCCTGGAAGCGATCGGTTCTCCGATGACTCATGAGCCGCGCTGGAAAACTGCGGTACCGCGCGACCAGGGTGCATCCTGGGACTTCGACGACGGACGCGATCACTACCTGCACG
The DNA here is from genome assembly GCA_000173575.1 of Burkholderia sp. H160. Lineage (GTDB taxonomy): Bacteria > Pseudomonadota > Gammaproteobacteria > Burkholderiales > Burkholderiaceae > Paraburkholderia. The sequence goes on from ABYL01000040.1 coordinate 50,499, forward strand.
AACTGTACGCACAGGATCCGGCTCGCCTGCGAATTCAGGATCCGGCTCGCTACCTGGAATTGTCACGCGCGGTTATCGCCGATGTGGTCAGCGAAACCTTCTCGGAATGGCGGCGTATTGGTTCGCGATGTTCGGGCGCGCTCGCCTGGCAGTTGCAGGACGTTATGCCGGGTGCCGGCTGGGGCATCATCGATGCCTATCTGCGTCCCAAATCTCCGTGGTATGCGATGCGTCACTCGCTACAGCCGCAGCAGATCCTCTTGTTGGACGAAGGGCTCAACGGTCTTGACATCCACTTGCTCAATGATCGCCAGCACGCACTCGATGTGCGGGTCGAAGTCGTCGCGCTGCGAGACGGCAGAGTCCCACTCGTTCGCGCGCACCGTGACTTCAGCGTCGAACGCCATGGCGGCCTTCGAATCAATTCGGTTGAATTGCTTGGCCGGTTTTTCGACTTCACTTATGCCTATCAATTTGGTCCGCGCGAGCATGATACGGTGATCGCCTCCATGTACTCCGTCGATACCGGAGCGCTCTTGTCTCAGGCGTTCTATTTTCCCGATCGGACACACCCGAGCGTGTTTGAACGCGGCGACATTGGTCTTGAAGCGAGCGCAGAGTGTTGCGATGGGCAATGGTGGGTGAACATTCGCACCCTCTGCGTTGCACGCTTCGTTCAGATTTCCGCGCCGGGCATGCTGCCCGAGGACAACTGGTTCCACCTCGCACCTGGCGCGCGGACACGGGTCGGACTAGCACTGGACAGTGCTCAATTGCTGCGGCCGCTCGTCTCCGAATCAAGTCCTCAGAAATCTTATGCACTTCCAGATCCGATTGTGATCGACGTGCGCGCTGTCAATTCCAGCAAGACCGTCCGTTTGAGGGAAGACCCGGTGAGAACATCCCCCAGATCATGATCTGGCTCGCGGTCCGCCGCCGCGCATGCTGACCGTCGAATTTCGCTGCCTTCAGGCGCCGTTTGGCAACGAGGAGCAGGAGGGGACGGACGCCATCCACCCGGAGCTGCGACTAGGGTTGGGCAGGCTTTCTCGCCGATGAGGCGGCTCATCATGCCAAGTGGACGCGCTGCGGCTACAAATTTCTGCAAACGAATGGTCGATGCACTCAGATTCCGAAGCTCAAATCATAAACACGACATTATAGTACTAATGTCGTGTTATGGAGCGATGATTGTAGCGTTTTTATCGTTTTACGTTGTATTATCAACACATCACCACTTCCGCAGCCCGCGTCCACCATGACCCTGGAATCCGACATCGAAGTCGCTCGCCAAAACGCGTCCGACACGCAAACGCTGTATCGCGAGGTCTGTGCGTTGCTGTTTTTCCGGTACGGCGAAACGCCGACCGCGAACCGCCTGTATCAACTGGTGCGCAAAGGCAGCATGAGCGCGCCGGCCAAAGCGTTGCGCGATTTCTGGACCGACGTGCGTGACAAAACGCGTGTCGACGTCGGCCGCCCGGATTTGCCACCCGAGGTCGCGGCGGCCGCCGGCGAGTTCGCGGCCCAGATGTGGCGTCTGTCGAGCGATGCGGCGAACGCCGCGCTAGACGTGTTCAGGCAGGACGCCGACGCGCAAATCGCCGCGGCGCGTGAACAGGCGGAGCAACAGGACAGGCAGCGTCAGGAAGCCGTGGACAATGCCGAGCGGGCGGCCAACGATGTCGCGACCCTGCGCGCGCGGATTGCCGGGCTCGAGGCGCGCATCGTCGAGCTGCAAACCGCCAATGACATGCTGACGTCGCAACTGGCGGCATCGAAGGAAGAAATCACGGCTGGAACCGCCGCGCTCGCCGACGCCCGGCGCGATTTCGCCGACGAGCTCGCCAAGCTGCGGCGCTCGCACGAGCAGAACGAGCAGCGGCTTGCCGCGGCGGAAAAGCGCGCGTTGCTCGAAATCGAGAGCGAACGGGCGACGGCACAGCGTCTGCGCAAGGAGCTTCAGGCTAGCCACGAACGGGCGGCGACGCTCGAAGCGGAATCGCGAACCGAGCGTGACGCGCTGCGGGACGAGTTGGCTGCAGCGAAGGCGGAACTGGCCGCCTCCGATGCGCGGCATACAGTGATCCGCACGCAACTGGCGGAAAGGGATGTGTTGCTGGCCGAACGCTTGGCTGCGACCGAGCTGTTGCGCGAGCGTATCGACACGCTGTCACGGCGGATCGAAGCAGCGCGGACAGAAAAAACCTCCGCGCGCCCTGCCCGCCGCGCCCGCGAAAAATCAACCGCGCAGGGCCGCGCCACGGCAGGCTTTTCAGGTGGACCGTTCGTCAAACGTTCGACGACCGTTAAAGCACGCGAGGATTGAGGAGCGTCGGCGCGCCGACGCGCCGTCCGACCAAAGTGCAGCAATCCCCGCGCAATGCTGCATCAAAACTTCGGATGACACTCGAAACTGACCGACGACCCATGCTCGGTCATCACGCTGACGCCGCTGACCGTCTCCATATTCACGCTGGTTTGCATGCCACGACGCTCGCAGTAGTCGCGCGCCTCGTTAATCGCGCGTTCGTGCGCACGCGCCCACGCCATGCGTCCACCGGTCGCGCTGGCGGCGACCGTGTAGGTGCCGGGCTTGTCGCTCGCGACTACGTCCGAACTCGACGCGCACCCGACGAGACTCGCGCATGCGAGCACCACCGCGGCCGCACCGCGCATGCGCGTGATGAGCCGGGCCCTCTTCCTTTCTGAGCTCACCGTCTTCGCGACGGCCGCGGCACCGCGCACCCGCACCGTTTTGTGCGCCTCGGCGAGACTGCCCGAACCCTGATTCGACATCGTGGAACACCTGCATTTTTAACCAATAATGAGGCAGCAATTATCCGGAATCGTTCGCCGGAGATCAGCCGGCACCAGCGAAAACACTGTTGCGCACCTCTTAACAATCGATGCCCGCATCACGCTGCGAAGACTTTGGCTCGGCAATGAGCGGACCACATGGTTCACAAAAGAGCTTCCCGAATCGCTATTGACCGGCTAGTCTGTATCGGTGCCTTTTCGACGAAGAGGCATACGAATCGCAAACAGACCCCACAACATGGCGGCATACACCGGTCATCGAACCGGAGGAGACAACAATGGATCTCGAGGCACGTACCCTTCATCGCGTCACGATGCGGCTCATACCGTTCCTGATGCTTTGCTATTTCATCGCCTATCTCGATCGCGTGAACGTCGGCTTCGCCGCGTTGCAGATGAACAAGGCGCTCGATCTCTCCGCGAGCGCGTTCGGCTTCGGCGCGGGCGTGTTCTTTATCGCGTATTTCTTTTTCGAAGTCCCGTCGAACCTGCTGCTCGAACGCTTCGGCGCAAGCCGCTGGATCGCGCGGATCATGTTCACGTGGGGCATCCTCGCGGGCGCGATGGCGTTCATTCCGAACATCGCGAGTTTTACCGGGATTTCGCCCGCGCACGTGTTTTACGGCCTGCGCGTTCTGCTTGGCATCGCCGAGGCAGGCTTCTTCCCGGGCATCATCTTTCTGCTGACCTTGTGGTTTCCCGCCGCCTATCGCGGGCGCGTGGTCGGCTATTTCATGGCGGCGATTCCGCTGTCGACGGTGATTGGCGGCCCGATCTCCGGCGCGCTGCTGTCACTCGACGGCCGCGCCGGACTCGGCGGCTGGCAGTGGCTGTACCTGATCGAGGCGGCGCCCGCGGTGCTGCTGTCGTTCGCGGTGCTGTTCTATCTGACCGACAAGCCCGCCGACGCCCACTGGCTCAGCAACGAGGAACGTGACTGGCTGCTCGCGCGCCAGAAGAAGGAGCGCGAGCATCGCGAGGCGGTGCGCCATTTCAGCGTGAAGGAGGCGCTCATCAATCCGCGCGTGCTCGCCATCGCGCTGATCTATTTCGGCGCCAATGCAACCAACTACGGCCTGAGCTTCTTCCTGCCGCAGATCGTGAAGTCGTTCGGCCTCACCAATCTGCAGACGGGTTTCGTGACGTCGCTGCCGTACGTGGTCGGCCTGATCGGCATGATCACGTGGGGACGGCGCTCGGATCGCCGGCTCGAACGCCGCTGGCATGTCGCGATTGCGCTGTTGATCGCGGCTGGCGGCATCGCAGCGGCGGCCGGGCTCGACAATCCAGTGCAGAAGATGATCGCGCTGTCGATCGCCGGCTTCGGCATCTTCGGCTGCCTGCCGGTGATCTGGACCTTGCCGGCCGCGTTCCTGTCGGGCGCGGCGGCCGCGGGCGGTATCGCCGCGATCAATTCGCTCGGCAATCTGGCGGGCTTCTTCGGGCCGTTCGCGATGGGCTGGATCAAAGACAGCACCGGCGGCTTCGGCGCCGGGCTGCTATGCCTCGCGGGCGCGGGGCTCGTCGGGGTGGCTGCCGTGTTACTGCTGCATCACGACTCGTCGCTCGAGACGGCGCATGGGAATCCGCATGCGCGACCGTCGGGTGAACCTGGGGTCGCGCGGTCCTAGCGGCTCGCCGGGGGCGCGCGCGTTCAGTTCGCCCCGCTGCCGTTATTCGCCCCTTCCGCGCCCTGACCGCCCGCGTCGGGCGGCACGACGTCGTCCGGCGTCGGGGTGGGCGCGAGCGCTGC
>ABYL01000039.1 GCA_000173575.1 Burkholderia sp. H160
GCAGCTTCTCGGGCGGCTGGCGCATGCGGCTGAATCTCGCGCAGGCGCTGATGTGCCGCTCCGACCTGCTGCTGCTCGACGAACCGACCAACCACCTCGACCTCGACGCGATCGTCTGGCTCGAAGACTGGCTCAACCGCTATGCGGGCACGCTGATCGTGATCTCGCACGACCGCGAGTTTCTCGATTCCGTCTGCAACGTCACGCTGCATCTCGAGAATCAGCAGATCAAACGTTACGGCGGCAACTACTCGCAATTCGAAGTGCTGCGCGCGCAGCAGATCGCGCTGCAACAAAGCGCGTACGAAAAGCAGCAGCGCACGGTCGCGCATCTGCAGAGCTACATCAACCGCTTCAAGGCCCAGGCTACCAAGGCGCGCCAGGCGCAAAGCCGCGTGAAGGCGCTCGAGAAGATGGAGCTGATCGCGCCCGCGCACATCTCGTCGCCGTTCACGTTCGAGTTCCGCACACCCGATTCCGCGCCGAATCCGATGATGGTGATGGAGGACGTGCGCTGCGGCTACCACGCCGAAGGCGGCGGCGAGATTCCGATCGTCGAGCGCGTGATGCTGTCGATCCAGAACGGTCAGCGCATCGGCCTGCTCGGTGCGAACGGCCAGGGCAAGTCCACGCTGATCAAAACGCTCGCGGGCACGCTCGAACCGTTGAGCGGCCACGTACGCGAAGGCAAGGGCCTGCGCATCGGCTACTTCGCGCAGCATCAGCTCGAAACACTGCGCCCGGACGACACGCCGTTGCAGCACCTCGCGCGTCTCGCGCCCGATACGCGCGAGCAGGAGCTGCGCGACTTCCTCGGCAGCTTCAACTTTTCCGGCGACATGGCGACCTCGAAGATTGCGCCGTTCTCGGGCGGCGAAAAGGCCCGCCTCGCGCTCGCGCTGATCATCTGGCAGAAGCCGAACCTGCTGCTGCTCGACGAGCCGACCAACCACCTCGACCTCGAAACCCGCCACGCGCTGACGATGGCACTCGCGCAATTCGAAGGCACGCTGATTCTGGTGTCGCACGACCGCCATCTGCTGCGTGCGACGACCGATCAGTTCATGCTGGTCGCGAAGCATCGTCTGCAGGAGTTCGACGGCGATCTCGACGACTATCGGGACTGGCTGCTGCAGCATGCGGCCGAACAGCGCGCGGCGCTGAAGGCGAATGCTTCCGGTGCGGCAGACGCCGCGACCAACGGCGCGGCGAGCGGCGAGAACAACGTCAATCGCAAGGAGCAGCGCCGCCTCGAAGCGGAAACGCGGCAGAAGCTCGCGCATCTGAAGAAGCCGCTGCAAAGCCGCATCGTGAAGATCGAAAAGGAAATGGACGCGCTCAACGCGGAGAAGACGACGCTCGACACATTCGTCGCCGATCCCGCGAGCTACGAGCCGGAACAGAAGAGCAGGCTGACGGAGGCGATCCGCCGTCAGGCAGACGTGAACGCGCGCCTCGATACGCTCGAAGCCGAATGGCTCGAGACGCACGAGGAACTCGAACAGATCGGCTAGCGGCACGCATCAGCCGGGCCGCGCCGGCATCCACGGGAGCTTGGCTTTGTCATTTGCGAACTCATCGTCCGGGTTATCGGCCCCAGCATCCGCAACTGCAACGGCAACGGACATACCGCCGCCGTTGCAAGGACTGCGCGTGCTCGACCTTACGCGCCTGCTGCCGGGTCCGGTTGCCGCGCTGCGCCTCGCCGAGCTCGGCGCCGATGTGCTGAAGATCGAAGCGCCCGGCGCGGGTGACCCGACTCGCACGATGATGCAGTCGTCGAGCGATCGCGTCGCTGGCCGGCCCGGCGCGTTCTACCGGATGGTCAATCGCGGCAAGCGCGAGACGCGCCTCGACCTCAAATCCACTGCGGGACGCCACGTGCTGCGCGCGCTCGCGGCGGAAGCCGACGTGCTGATCGAGAGCTTCCGGCCCGGCGTGATGGAGCGGCTCGACCTCGATTACGCAACGCTCAGCGCAGCCAATCCACGCCTCGTCTATTGCGCGATCAGCGGATATGGCGCGAGCGGCCCGTTCGCGGATCATGCGGGCCATGATGTGAACTACCTCGGCTATGCGGGCGTGCTCGATCAACTGGCGAGCCGCGACGGCGCGCCGATCCTGCCGAACTTCCAGATCGCCGATCTGCTCGGCGGTGCATTGAGCGCGGTCACGCAGATTCTCGCCGCGCTCTGGCACGTCGCGCGTGGCGGCGGAGGCCGCTTCGTCGATGTGTCGATGACGCACACGAGCTATGCGCACAACTTCGTCGCGCAAGTCTCGCTGCTCAACGAAGGGGCGGCTCCTGTCGCGGGCAGCGGTCTGCTGAACGGCGGCGTGCCCTGTTACAACCTGTATCGCACGAGCGATGGGCGCTGGCTCGCGGTCGGCGCGCTCGAACTGAAGTTCTGGGAAACGTTGTGCATGGCGCTCGATCGGCCCGAATGGGCGACGCGTCACTGGAGCATGGGTCAGGCGATCGGCGGTCCCGATGCCCTGGCGCTCATTCAGGAACTCGCCGATGTGATTGCGACGCGCACGCTCGGCGAATGGATGGAGTTGCTGGAATCGCTCGACTGCTGCGTGTCGCCGGTGCTCACGCCCGCTGAAGCGGCGCAGCATCCGCTGTTCAATCCGCACGCGTATGCGGCGGTGGCCGCGAGCGCCGCCGAAGCAGACGACGACAGCGCCAGCGAAAAGCCTTAATGCGCGCGACGAAGCCGCGACGCCATCAAAAAAACCACCTGCGTCAACGCCGCGTCACCGTCTGCCTCGGCAGCGTTTGACGCGGAGTTTTCTCGTCGTCGTACAGCAGGTGTTTGCGGCCTTCCACATGACGGCTGATCGTGGCGCGCACTTCGGCGGCCGTCACGTCTTCGGCCACCACGCGCCGCGAGATCTGCCCTGCCGTGTCGATCCACTCGACGATCCGGCAAGCGCCGCCCCAAGGCTGATGAATCGGTGCGGAGACCCGGCAGCCGCGCACCTGGATGTGATGGTCGGCAGCGGTTTCATGTGACTGTTTCAAAGCGCGATCCTTTTTCGGGCATCAGAAGGGATGCATATCGTTACAGCTTATGAAAATGGCATGGCGACCAGGTTACAGCCAATAGGGGGATATTTACCGGGCATTACGGAACAGCGCGCGTACAAAGTACTGGCGAGCCGTCCGGGATGCCCGTCTATTCGAGCGCGCGGACGCGGTCGATGGCCTGTTCGATCCGTTCGACGGCAACAACCTGTAAGCCTTCGATCGGCTGTTTCGGCATATTGGCTTTTGGAATCACCGCGACCGAGAAGCCGAGCTTGGCCGCCTCCTTGAGCCGCTCCTGGCCGCGCGGCGACGGTCGGATCTCGCCGGCAAGGCCCACTTCGCCGAACACGACCAGCCCCTTCGGCAGCGGTTTGTTGCGCATCGACGAATGAATCGCGAGCAGCACCGAGAGGTCGGCGGCGGGCTCGGCGATTTTCACGCCGCCCACCGCGTTCAGGAACACGTCCTGATCGAAACAGGCGATGCCCGCATGCCGATGCAGCACCGCAAGCAGCATCGCGAGCCGGTTCTGTTCGAGGCCGACCGCAAGGCGTCGCGGATTCGGCGCGTTGGCACCATCGACGAGCGCCTGCACTTCGACGAGCAGCGGCCGCGTGCCCTCCTGCGTGACGAGCACGCACGATCCCGGCACCGACTGCTCATGCTGCGACAAAAACAGCGCCGACGGATTCGCGACACCGCGCAGGCCGCGCTCGGTCATCGCGAACACGCCGAGCTCGTTGACCGCGCCGAAGCGGTTCTTGATCGCGCGCACGAGGCGATACGACGAGTGCGTATCGCCCTCGAAATACAGCACCGTATCGACGATATGTTCGAGCACGCGCGGCCCCGCGAGCGCACCCTCTTTCGTCACGTGGCCGACCATGATGATCGTCGTGCCCGACTGCTTGGCGATGCGCGTGAGTTGCGCCGCGCATTCGCGCACCTGCGCAACCGAGCCCGGTGCGGAAGTCAAAGCATCCGAATAGACCGTCTGGATCGAATCGATCACGGCGACCTCGGGCCGTTGCTCCGCGATCGTCGCCTGAATTTTTTCGAGCTGGATTTCCGCGAGCAATTGCAGCTCGCTCGCCTTCGAGCCCGGTTCGAGCAGCGCCAGCCGTTGCGCGCGCAACGCGATCTGCGCGCCCGATTCTTCGCCGCTGATATAGAGCGCGCGTTTGTCCGCGGCAATTTCCGCGAGCGCTTGCAGCAGCAGCGTCGATTTACCGATGCCCGGATCGCCGCCGATCAGCACCACGCCACCCGGCACGAGACCACCACCGAGCACACGATCGAATTCGCTGACGCCGGTGGAAAAGCGCGGCACGTCCGATGCTTCGATGTCGGCGAGACGCCGCACCGGCGTGCTCTTCGCGAGCGACTGGAAACGGTGCGTGGAGGGCGCCTCGGCGACCGATTCGACCAGCGTGTTCCACGCCTGACAGGACGGGCATTGACCGGACCACTTCGGCGACTGTCCGCCGCATTCGCCGCAGATGTACAACGTCTTCGGTTTCGCCACGCGTTACTCCGCGCGAACCGGCACACGCGGCGCGACCGCGCACATCAGCTCGTAGCCGATCGTGCCGCAGACCTGCGCGACGTCGTCGATGGGCAGCGCGGTGCCCCACAGTTCGACGCGCGAGCCGACGTTGGCGGTCGGCACCGGCGTCAGGTCGACGGTCAGCATGTCCATCGACACGCGGCCCACGATCCGCGTGCGCACGCCATCGACGATCACCGGCGTGCCTTCCGGCGCGACGCGCGGATAGCCGTCCGCGTAACCGCACGCGACCACGCCGATGCGCATCGACCCGCGCGCGGTGAACGTCGAACCGTAGCCGACCGAGCTGCCTTCGCCGAGCGTTTGCACGGCGATCAGTTCCGAGGTGAGTGTCATTGCAGGCTGCAGGCCCGTGCCTTCGATCGCGGCCGTCACGCCGGACGGCGACGCGCCATACAGCATGATGCCCGGGCGCACCCAGTCGAAATGCGCCTGCGGATGCCACAGCGTCGCGGCCGAATTCGAGAGACTGCGCGCACCGGCGATGCCCTGCGCGCCGCGCTCGAACGCTTCCATCTGATGCGCAATGCCTCGCTCGCCATCGGCATCGGAAAAATGCGTCATCAGCGTGATCTGGCCGACGCCCTGGCAGGCGCGCGCGCGCTCCCACGCAGCGCGGAATTTTTCGACCGTGTAGCCGAGCCGGTTCATGCCGGTGTTCATCTTCAACTGGATGTTGACCGGTTTCGACAGACGCGCCATTTCGAGCATGCGCAGTTGCTCATCCGAATGGAGTGCCGTGGTCAAGCTATAGCGGTCGATCACGTCGATATCGGTCGGACGAAAAAAGCCTTCCAGCAGAAGAATCGGGCCCGCCCAGCCCAGTTCTCGCAACTTCACCGCTTCTTCGAGGTCCAGTAATCCAAAGCCGTCGGTAGCGCGCAAACCGGGGAACGCGCGCGCGAGGCCATGCCCGTATGCATTGGCCTTGACGACGGCCCAGATTTTCGATTTCGGCGCATGGCGCCGCGCGACAGCGAGGTTGTTGGCGAGAGCGGCGGTATGAATCGTGGCGGAAAGGGGGCGCGGCATGGGATTTTTTCGTAAAGACACTTGCGAATCAGCGGCTTACAGGGCGTTTTCAACGCTCGGCGGCCCGCTGGGCGGTGCGATCAAGGATTCTGCTAGTCTGAATCCACCTATTTTCATGATATAAAGCCGTGCGCACAACCCATTTCGATCGGCATAAGCCCGGACGCCTTGCAAACGGCCGGGGCGGACGGACCGCAGCGAGGACAGCATCGCATCAGATGAAAAAAGGTTTTTACACCATCATGGCCGCGCAGTTTTTTTCGTCGCTGGCCGACAATGCGCTTCTGATCGCCGCTATCGCACTGCTGAAAGATCTTCACGCTCCGAACTGGATGACGCCGCTGCTCAAGCTGTTTTTTGTGCTGTCGTACGTCGTTCTTGCCGCCTTCGTCGGAGCGTTCGCCGACTCCCGTCCGAAGGGACGCGTGATGTTCATCACCAACACGATCAAGGTGGTCGGTTGCCTGACCATGCTGGGCGGCGCGCATCCGCTGATTGCGTACGGCATCGTCGGCTTCGGCGCGGCGGCGTACTCGCCCGCCAAATACGGCATTCTCACCGAGCTGTTGCCGCCTGACCGGCTCGTCGCCGCGAACGGCTGGATCGAAGGCACCACGGTCGGCTCGATCATTCTCGGCACGGTGCTCGGCGGCGCGCTGATCAGCCCGCATATCGCGGCGCCAATTCTCAGATGGCACATCCCCACCGTGAACACGCCCGCGGAAGCCGCGATGCTCGTGATCATGGCCATTTACATGGTCGCCGCGCTGTTCAATCTGCGCATTCCCGATACCGGCGCGCGCTATCCGAGACAGGAGCACGGGCCGATCCGCCTGATCACCGATTTCGCTGACTGCTTCCTCGTACTGTGGCGCGACAAGCTCGGACAGATTTCGCTCGCCGTGACGACGCTGTTCTGGGGCGCGGGCGCGACGCTGCAATTCATCGTGCTGAAGTGGGCCGAGGTGTCGCTGGGCATGTCGCTGTCCGAGGCGGCGATCCTGCAGGCAGTGGTCGCGGTCGGCGTCGCAGGCGGCGCGGTTCTCGCGGCCTCGCGTGTGCCGTTGAAGAAGTCGCTGTCGGTATTGCCGGTCGGCATCATGATGGGCATCTCCGTGATGCTGATGGCGTTCTACACGCGCGATCTGTTTCCCCCACACTGGGGCGTCTATTTCGGCCGCATGCACGTGCCGGGCTATCTAATCTTCGCGTATATCTTCCTGATGTTCGTGGGCGGCCTGTCGGGATTTTTCGTCGTGCCGATGAATGCGCTGCTGCAGCATCGCGGGCACGTGCTGCTGTCGGCGGGTCATTCGATCGCCGTGCAGAACTTCAACGAGAATCTGTCCGTGCTCGTGATGCTGTGCCTGTACGCGGTGCTCGTGTGGCTCGACGTGCCGGTCACCGTGGTGATCGTGCTGTTCGGCACCTTCGTGTGCGTGATGATGTGGCTCGTGATGCGGCGCCATCAGGCGAACCAGCGCGCGTTCGACTCGGTCGCGCTGATTGGCGAAGCCAAGCACTGACGAGCCGCAGCGGGCCGGCCGCGACGCAGCCGAACGCGCCCTCCTTCTTCCTCGCTTGACCATGACTCAACCGATTCCCAATGTGCTGACGATCGCCGGTTCCGATTCCGGCGGCGGCGCCGGCATCCAGGCTGATCTGAAGGCCTTCTCGGCGCTCGGCGCCTATGGCGCGAGTGTGATCACCGCACTGACCGCGCAGAACACGCGCGGCGTCACCGCTATACACACACCGGACCCGAGCTTCATCACTGCGCAGCTCGACGCGGTGTTTGACGACATCCGCATCGACGCGGTGAAGATCGGGATGCTCGCGAATGCGCCGATCGCGCGCGCAGTCGCCGACGCGCTGCGCCGTCACCGGCCGAAGCACATCGTGCTCGACACGGTGATGATCTCGAAGAGCAATCACGCGCTATTGCTGCCCGATGCAGTCGCGGTGGTGCGCGACGAACTGCTGCCGCTCGCCGATCTGTTGACGCCGAATCTGCCGGAAGCGGCGGCATTGCTCGGCACGCAGCCCGCCAGCGATGAAGCCGGCATGGTCGAGCAAGGCGAAGCGCTGCGCGCGCTCGGTGCGCGCGCCGTGCTGATGAAGGGCGGCCATCTGAGCGCGACCGATAGCCCCGACTGGCTCGTCCAGGAGAGCGGCACGCTGCGTCTCGGTGGTCCGCGCGTACCGGTGAAGAACACGCATGGAACGGGCTGCACACTGTCGTCGGCGATTGCGGCGCTGATTCCGCAGCGAGACGATCTGGCTAGCGCTGTGGCCGATGCAAAGGTTTATCTGACCGGCGCGTTGCAGGCGAGCGAGCGGCTAGACGTCGGCCACGGCGTGGGGCCGGTGCATCACTTTCATCGGTGGTGGTGAGCGGCGTTATTGCTTCGCGTAACGCTGCGCGTGCTCAGGCCAGTCGTCGGGCACGATAAAGCCGCGTGAGCGTTCAAGCAGGTGGCCCGTGTTGTCGTCGACGAATGCGGCGACCATCGCCGGGCCGTGTTGAACTGACGTCTGCGCGGCGAGCGTGGTTGCGTCAACGTAGTACGCACTGTTCGCGCCGGCGTGCGCCTGATATCGCGGCGCGAGCCATTCGAGCCGTGGCAACGCGCGCCACCTGCGCGCATGCGCGGCCGCGAACGCCGGCCACTCGCGACGCGTGATCCACCAGCCGCGACCATGCGCGGGATCGAGTTCGGCGGGATCGATGGGCGTCTCGCCATGCCAGTAAAACAGCCAGCCTTTGACGAACATCTGCGGCGTCCACGCACCCGCATAGCCCGTCGATGCAAACTCCTCGCGCGCGCTCAGCGGCAACTGATGATGGAGCAGATGCGCAAGCTTCAGATCGAAGCGGTCCTTCAGATTGGGGCCGACGTAATCGGCGAGACGCGCCGTCTCTCCCCCCTTCGTATCGCCCGCATGCAGATAGCACTTCACCGCGAGTTCCCAATGCAGCCGCTCGCCCTGGCGCGTGCGCACGAGAAAATCACATTCACCGAGCGTGAGGCCCGCGTGTCGCAACGGCACGCCGGCTGCGATCAATTGCGTCGCTGGTCCATGCTGCAGGAAAAAACCAAGCAGGCGTTCGGCGTATCGGCCTAGACGTGTAACGCGCGTTACCGCCAGATCGCGATGCAGCGGCTCTGGGGCGGCGTCGAGCGCACGCAGCCAGTCGCTCGTGGCCTGCAAGTCCTGCGGTGTATCGAAGGGATCGGCGAGCGCGCCGGTCGGAGGCTGGGGGCGCAACAGATCGGGACTCAGCAGTAGCCACGCAAGATCGCGGACGGCGGGATCGCGCAGCGCATCGGCCGACGCATCGCCGCGCACACCGAGCAACGTATCGAAAAACGCCGCGCGGCTGACAGACACCGCGGGCGTGCGCGCCGCCGGCCCCTCGGGCATCGTCACTTTGATTCGTTCGACGGCGCGCCGCCGTTCGCGAGCCATGTCTCGCGGGCGAGGCACAGGTCCGCCCACGCCTTGGCCTTGTCGGGCAGGCTGCGCAGCAGATAGGCCGGGTGATAGGTGACGATCACCGGCACGCCCTCGTACGTATGTACGCGGCCGCGCAGCGACGAAATGCTTGCCTCGGTCTTCAGCAGGCTCTGCGCGGCGAAACGGCCGAGCGCGACGATCAGCTTCGGCTTCACCAGCGACACCTGGCGCTGCAGATACGGCTCGCAGCGCGCGACTTCGTCCGGTTGCGGATTGCGGTTGCCCGGCGGGCGGCACTTGATCACGTTCGCGATATACACGTTGGTGCCGCGCGCAAGCGCGAGCGAACGCAGCATGTTGTCGAGCAGCTTGCCGGCCTGGCCGACGAACGGCTCACCCTGACGGTCCTCGTTCTCGCCGGGCGCTTCGCCGATCAGCATCCAGTCGGCCTCGCGATCGCCAACGCCGAACACTGTGTTCGTGCGCTTCTCGCACAGCCGGCACGCCTCGCATCCGGCGACACGTTCGGCGAGCGCGTCCCAGTCGAGCGTGTGGATGGCTGGCAGCGCGGGCGCGTCGCGGCGCGCTTCGACGGGTTCGGGGGCCGGCGCGCCTGGATCGTCGAACCACGCGAAGTCGTCGTCGGGTGGGACGTCTAAGGTAGGCGGCGCTGAACGGTCGGGTTGCGACTGCGGTTGCGGCTGTGATGCTTCGGGCCGCGCCACGGGTTCGTCGTTTGCGTCTTCCCGCATGGATTGCAACGGCTCGTCCGCCTGCGTCGCCACTGCGCGACGCACCCACAACGGCGCGAGTCCGAATTCTTCGAGCACCGATTCATGCAGCGCCATCTGCGCCCTCCATGGCAAACGACAGACGCATCACGATCGCGTCCTCCCGGCCGCGATGCCGCGCCGGATAATAATTTTTGCGCCGGCCGATCGACGCGAAGCCGAAGCGCTCGTACAACCGGATCGCGCGGTGATTCGACGGCCGCACTTCGAGCAGCAGCCCATCGAGCTTTTCCGCGTGCGTGATGCGCACCGCCTCGCGCAGCAGCGCCAGGCCCGCGCCGCCGCCTTGCGCTTGCGGCGTGACGCACAGATTGAGCAGATGCATTTCATCGACGACCGGCATCAGCACGCAGTAGCCGATCAACGTCCCCGTCACGTGCCGCAGACAGATGCCGAAATAGCCGTTGCGCAGCGAGTCGCCGAAATTGCCGCGGCTCCACGGAAACTCATACGCGAGCTTCTCGATTGCGGCGACTTCGTCCAGGTCGCTTTCGGTCATCGGCGACATGTAGCGGTCGGCGAGCAGCACGCCGCTCATGGGCGCGCCTCGTCGTGGGACGGCTGCGGGGTTTGCGCCGCTTTGGCTGATTTCGCGGCTTTGTCGGCCATGCGCTCGGCGGTCGTCTGCGCGACCTTGTCGCGCACGTACTCGGGTGCGGCCTGATCAGCGGGCACCGTGCGGCCCGCATGGAACGCGCGCAGCGCCGCATACGCGAGCGGCAGCGCATGCGGCAACGCTTCGCCATCGACGCGCCGCGCGGCAGCGACCGCCGGCAAGCGCTCGCCGAACGCAGCGGCCGCGTTACCGGCGAGCGTGAACGGGACGTCGGGTAGCACGAGCCGCCCAGGCGCATCGAGCGATGCCGTCTGCACGGTGCGCCATTCGCGTTGCGCGTCGTCCCACGCGTAGTCGGCCCAGTAGATTTCGTCCATGCGCGCGTCGAGCGCGGCAAGCACGCGCGTCGTCGACGGATCGCGCAGGCGGGCGCTCTCCGCGCACACGAGCAGCGTGCCGATCGGCACGACTGGCAGATTCAGGCCGAACGCGAGGCCTTGGGCGACGCCGGTCGCCGTACGCAGTCCGGTGAACGAACCCGGACCCGAGCCGAACGCAATCGCGTCGCAGTCCGCCAGCGTGAGGCCAGCTTCTTCGAACAGTTCGCGGATCGCCGGCAGCAGGCGTGTACTGGACACCGCGCCGGTCTGTTCGTGACGGACCCAGACGCGGGCTTCGGCGGTGGGCTGACCGGCGGTATCGACGGACGCGGACACGAGCGCCGCCGAACAGAATTCGGTCGATGTATCGAGGGCAAGGAGCACTGTTTGAGTCATGGACCGTATTGTAATCGGCACGATGCGCGTGAATGGTGGTTTGCGGGTGGTTTGCGTGGACACACCGCCCGGCTTCGCGGCCACCCCCGTTTGGAATAAGCCCTCGGTCCCGCGACGGCAGGCAGTTGTTATGATTTTCAGCCGATCTCATCTATCCCGCCACGCGGGCCAAACGACCATGACCGACATCAACTCCCAGTTCGCGCAAGCCCAGGAAGACGTCAAGCAATTGCCCGAGCGTCCGGGCAACCTGACGCTGCTGCGTCTCTATGCGCTCTTCAAGCAAGCGAGCGAAGGCGACGTGCACGGCGACAAGCCGGGCTTCACCGACATCGTCGGCAAATACAAGTACGACGCGTGGGCCGCGCTGAAAGGCACGGCGCAGGACGCTGCGAAGCAGCAATACGTCGAGCTCGTTGCATCGCTGAAGAGCGGCGCCGCGGCCTGAGGTTCCGACGCGCGAATCATCTGCGGAAAGGGCGGTCACGCAAGCCTGTGATCGTCTCGCGGCGGTTTCGGACGCGAAGCCCCGGGCCGCCGCTCCCGCCTTGCTACACAATTCCGGCACTTTTTTCGTCGGATTTGTCCGAATGGTGGCGCAGTGCAGCAAACCCCGCTATAATGCCGCCTGCGCTTCACTGCTTTGCCCGTTTTTCCAGCGGTCCTCGCGGCGCAGCGTCCCATAGCGTTTGCTCCAATCCAGTTTAGAACCTGTCCCCTTCTGCCTAGCCCACTACGGGCTCAAGTCCCAGGCTGGCGACTCGCCATGTTGGCACGTCGCATCCGATACAGCTTCTAACGAAAAACTCGCCTTCACTGTCGCGAGTTGCCCCCGTTTTTCGATTTGCTCGCTGCTTTATTGCTCGCTGAATCCGACGACTTGGGTATGCCGATTGGCGTTGACGTTTTCATCCGATGAACCACCCAGGATCGTTTTCAAGGATTCACATGACTTTGAGCAACACCCCCAGCAGCCCGTTGAACGCCATCGCCGACGAAGCACTCGGTCTTGCACCCGCCGCTCCCGAAGCCGCCGCGCAAGCTGACGCCAAGCCGACCTTCGCGTCGCTCGGCCTGTCCGCGGATGTCGTCTCCGCGCTGACCGCTGCAGGCTACGAGCACCCGACGCCGGTGCAGCAACGCGCAGTGCCGGCAGGTATCGCCGGCCGCGATCTGCTGGTTTCGAGCCCGACCGGCTCGGGCAAGACCGCCGCGTTCATGCTGCCCGCCATCGAGCGTTTCGCGCAGCTGCAAAAGGCCCAGGCGAGCCAGCCGCGCGAACCGCGCCCGGCCGACGGTGGCCGCGGCCGCCGTCCGCAACCGGTCGCGCGTCCGACCATGCTGGTGCTGACCCCGACCCGCGAACTCGCGATGCAGGTCACGACCGCCGCCGCGACGTACGGCAAGCACCTGAAGCGCCTGCGCACCGTCAGCATTCTCGGCGGCGTCGCTTATGGCCAGCAGCTGATGCTGCTCGCGAAGAACCCCGAAATCCTCGTCGCGACGCCGGGCCGTCTGATCGACCACCTCGAGCGCGGCCGCATCGATCTGTCGCAACTGCAGATCCTCGTGCTCGACGAAGCCGACCGCATGCTCGATATGGGCTTCATCGACGACATCGACACGATCGTCGCCGAGACGCCGGCTACGCGTCAGACCATGCTGTTCTCGGCCACGCTCGACGGCAAGATCGGCTCGCTGACCGGCCGTCTGCTGAAGGACCCGGAGCGCATCGAGATCGTCCAGCGCATGGAGCAGCGCACCAACATCGCGCAAACCGTCCACTACGTCGACGACCGCGATCACAAGGACCGTCTGCTCGACCATCTGCTGCGCGACGCCGGCCTCGACCAGGCCATCGTCTTCACCGCCACCAAGATGGACGCCGACCAGCTGGCCGGCCGTCTGGCCGACGCCGGTTTCGAATCGGCCGCGCTGCACGGCGACCTGCCGCAAGGCGCGCGTAACCGCACGATCCGCGCGCTGCGCGAACGCCGCGTGCGCGTGCTGGTCGCGACCGACGTCGCCGCTCGCGGTATCGACATCCCCGGCATCACGCACGTGTTCAACTACGACCTGCCGAAGTTCGCTGAAGACTATGTGCACCGTATCGGCCGTACCGGCCGGGCGGGCCGCTCGGGTGTCGCGGTAAGCCTCGTGCATCACGCCGAACAGGGCGCGCTCAAGCGCATCGAGCGCTTCGTGCGCACGCCGCTGCCGGTCAACGTCGTCGAAGGCTTCGAGCCGCGCAAGGCGCCGCCTTCGGGCAATGGCCGTCCTGGCTTCGGCGGCCGCGGCCGTCCTGGCGGTAACGGTCGCCGCTTCGGCAGCGGCTCGGGCAAGCCGGGCGGCTTCGGCGGCTCGCGCAATGGGAACGGCGGCGGCAATGGCAACGGCGGCGGCTGGGGCAACAAGTCGGCCAGCGGTTCGCGTGACGGCTACGGCTCGCGCGACAGCCATGGCGGCTCGCGTGACGGCTACGGTTCGCGCGACGGCTACGGCGCGCGCCGCAACGACGGTCCGCGCACGGCGCGTCGCGGCAGCTGATCGCGGGACGGCTTCACGCCGTCTGGCAGTCGAAAGGAAAGGAAAAACCGGTGCCCAGGCGCCGGTTTTTTTTCGTCCCTTGCCCGCCCGCCCCAAATTTCACGATGTGAAAAAAATTTTTGCGTCGTAAAAAATCATGCTGCAAGGCACAAGAACGGCTATTGCAACAGGGAAAATATCGTTTCTCATCACGAAATGCCCATCTCAAGCCATTGATTTAATAGAAAAATAAATATTGGAAAAACGCTTTGCGGCGTCTATTGAGGCTTCGTCGATTTGCCTAGACTCTTATATAAGACTTCACGAAACAGAACGCCCGGCAGGGCCCGACGTTTCGAGAAGACAGAGTCACCCATCCCCCATAACTGGCATCGAAGGAGCACATCATGACCATGACCCGCGAACAGCAAGTGCAGCAACTCAAGCAGCAATGGGAAACGGACCCGCGTTGGAAAGGTGTCAAGCGCACCTACTCGGCCGAAGACGTGGTGCGTCTGCGCGGCTCGGTGCAGCCCGAACATACGCTCGCGAAGCGCGGCGCGGAAAAGCTGTGGGCCGCCGTCAACAACGAGCCGTTCGTCAACTCGCTCGGCGCGCTGACCGGCAACCAGGCGATGCAGCAGGTGAAGGCTGGCCTCAAAGCGATCTATCTGTCGGGCTGGCAGGTGGCGGGCGATGCGAACGTCGCCGGCGAAATGTACCCGGACCAGTCGCTGTATCCGGCCAACTCGGTGCCGCTCGTCGTCAAGCGCATCAATAACACGCTGACACGCGCCGACCAGATCCAGTGGTCGGAAGGCAAGAATCCGGGCGATGAAGGCTACGTCGACTACTTCGCGCCGATCGTGGCCGACGCTGAAGCCGGTTTCGGCGGCGTGCTGAACGCGTTCGAACTGATGAAGGCGATGATCGAAGCGGGCGCGTCGGGCGTGCACTTCGAAGATCAGCTCGCATCGGTCAAGAAGTGCGGCCACATGGGCGGCAAGGTCCTCGTGCCGACCCGCGAAGCCGTCGCGAAGCTGACCGCCGCGCGTCTGGCCGCCGACGTCTCGGGCGTGCCGACCGTGCTGCTCGCCCGTACCGACGCGGAAGCCGCCGACCTCGTGACCTCGGACATCGACGACAACGACCGCCCGTTCCTGACCGGCGAGCGCACCGTGGAAGGCTTCTTCCGCACGAAGCCAGGTCTCGAGCAGGCGATCTCGCGCGGTCTCGCGTATGCGCCGTACGCCGACATGATCTGGTGCGAAACCGGCAAGCCGGACCTCGAGTTCGCGAAGAAATTCGCCGACGCGATCCACAAGGAGTATCCGGACCAGCTGCTGTCGTACAACTGCTCGCCGTCGTTCAACTGGAAGAAGAACCTCGACGACGCGACGATCGCGAAGTTCCAGCGCGAACTCGGCGCGATGGGCTACAAGTTCCAGTTCATCACGCTGGCCGGCTTCCACGCGCTGAACTACTCGATGTTCAACCTCGCGTACGGCTATGCGCGCAACCAGATGACGGCGTTCGTCGAAATGCAGCAGGCGGAATTCGCGGCGGCCGAAAAGGGCTTCACCGCGGTCAAGCACCAGCGCGAAGTCGGCACCGGCTACTTCGACGCCGTCACGCAGACTGTCGAGCGCGAAGCATCGACGACCGCGCTGCACGGTTCGACGGAAAACGAGCAGTTCTTCGACAAGAAGGTCGCCTGAGATCAGCCAGTCGGGTTGTGCCGTCCCGTGGCCTGAGCGCAGGAACGATCGGCAAACGTCGCGCGGCACCGCCAGAGTGCCGCCGACACAGGGAGGCCGTGCCGGATTGGCAGGAGCGTTAGAGCGAATGTCGACGGCCGGAGAGTCTGAGAGAAGCCGGCACGCGGCAAGCGTGCGGCGAACCTGAACGCGCCGGCGTCGCCGCCGGCGCGCTTTTTTTCGAAAGCGCCGCGCCCCGGCACGCTGCCGCAGGCGCGCCGTTTCAACGATAGACGATCACGGGAATCTTCGTATGGGTGAGCACGCGTTGCGTTTCACTGCCGATCAGCAGGCTGCCGAGCCCGCGCCGCCCATGCGACGCCATGAAGATCACGTCGCAGCCGCCCTGCTCGGCCGCTTCGATGATGCCGAGATACGGCGCCGGATGCACGCTCGTGCGGCTCTCGACGCTGACGCCGACGCGGTGCGCCGCATGCTCGACCTCACGCAGATGCACGCGTGCTTCGCGCTCGCTGCGTTGCAGGAACTCGCCGGGCGGTTCGACCGCGATGTCGGAGAACGGCGAGTACGGATATTGCGGCAGACACGCGTACGCGGTGACGCGCGCGCCGACGGCCTGCGCGAGGTCGATCGCGCCCGCTATCGCCTTGCGGGACAGGTCTGAACCATCGGTCGGAACCAGGATGTGCCTGAACATCATGCCCTCCGTCGCCGGCTGCGCGCAGCGCGGCGTCAGCGTCCAACAAAGCCCAGGGTGCAGGCTGCTCGAAACGATTGTAGTGCGTGTGAATGTGGGTAAGGATCGGCTTCGTGTCGGTCTGAAGATGGGCGCATCAGTCCCAGTAACCGGGTTCGCCATACGTATGCTTGAGAAAGTCCAGAAACAGCCGCACTCGCAGCGGCAGATGACGGCGCTGCGGGAACACCGCGTGAATGCCGATCGGCGGCGCGGCGAATTCGTCGAGCACGCTGACGAGGCGGCCCGCGGCGATCTCCGTGCCGACCTCCCACCACGAGCGCCAGGCGAGCCCGTGCCCGGCGAGACACCATTCGTGCAGCACGGCGCCGTCCGAGCACTCCATCGTGCCGGACACCTTGATCGACACGACCTTGCCGTCCTGCTGGAACATCCAGCCGCGCTGCTGGTTCGCGCTCGCGCCGAGCGCGAGGCAATTGTGGCGCGCGAGATCGGCGAGGCTGTGCGGTGCGCCGCGCCGGCTCAGATACGCGGGCGACGCGACGCACACGCGGCGGTTTTCGGCGAGCTTCAGCGACACCAGCGACGAATCGGGCAACTCGCCGAGCCGCACCGCGCAATCGAAACCTTCGTTGACGAGGTCGACGAGGCGATCGGACAGATCAAGCGTGATCGATACGTCCGGATGCGCGACCGTGAAGGCTGGCACCAGCGGCGCCACATGCCGGCGCCCGAAGCCGGCCGGCGCCGACAGCCGCAGATGACCGCTCGCCTTCACGCCGCCCGCCGACACGCTCGCCTCGGCGTTCTGCATGTCGTGAAGGATGCGCTGGCAGTCTTCGAGAAACGCCGAGCCTTCAAAGGTCAGCGTGATCTTGCGCGTCGTGCGCACGAGCAGCTTGACACCAAGGCGCTCTTCGAGCGCGTCGATGCGCCGACCGATGATCGCGGGCGCGACGCCCTCGGCGAGCGCCGCCGCGGACAGGCTTCCTTTGGCCGCGACGGTAGCGAAGGTCTCGATCTGCTTGAAACGATCCATGAGCGATAGGCGCCGCGCGAATCGATGAAATCGGCGCAAAAGTGAGGGTTGCGTGTGAGATTAGGTATATGAAAGTAAAAGATCAAGTGATATTTAGCCTCTTTTTTAGTATCTAAGGTCACCAATACAATCGATCCCGACCTCTGACAGGAGCGCATGGCAATGTCGGCCACAACGACACCTTTCCCGCGAGCAGTCATATTCGACGCCTACGGCACGTTGTTCGACGTGCATTCGGTGATCGCCGCCGCGGAGCAGTTGTTCCCCGGCCACGGCGACGCGCTGTCGCAGTTGTGGCGTCAGAAGCAGATCGAATACACGCAACTGCGCACGCTCGCCGCGCGTACCGACGTGCCCGGCGAACACTACCGCCCGTTCTGGGACATCACGCTCGACGCACTGCGCTTCGCCGCGAAAAGACTCCAGCTCACGCTCGGCCGCGCGGCCCAAAAACGTCTGATGGACGAATACGCGTGCCTGTCCGCGTTTCCCGATGCGGTGCCCGTGCTGCGCGCGTTGCGCGAGTCCAGCGCCGCGCCGCGTATCGGGCTTGCGATTCTGTCGAACGGCAATCCGCAGATGCTCGACATCGCGGTCAAGAGTGCCGGCATGAACGCCCTCTTCGATCATGTGCTGTCGGTCGACGCGGTGCGCGCGTACAAACCCTCGCCCGCCGCGTATGCGCTCGGCCCCGACGCGTTCGGCGTGTCCGCGCGCGAGATCGTGTTCGTGTCGTCGAACGGCTGGGACGTGGCGGGGGCGACATGGTTCGGCTTCACGACGTTCTGGCTGAACCGGCAGAACCTGCCCGTCGAGGAACTCGGCGTAACGCCGCACGGCACCGGCGGCGGCATGAACGATCTGCTGGGCTTTCTGCAGACGCTCGCGACGGCGTCGCGAGCGACCGGCAGCCGCAAACGCGCCAGCCCGCGCGAATGACGGTGCCCCTCGCATCCGCAACCCACTACACCTTTTCAACCTTCGCATTTCTGCCATCTGACCGACCAAGGAGAAAACATGGCTCATTCGCTGTCGCTGCCGCAGGGCATGGAAATCACCGGCGAGATCAAGCCCGGCTTTGAAGCGATCCTCACGCGCGAAGCGCTCGAACTCGTCGCGGCGTTGCATCGCACCTTCGAGCCGCGCCGCCAGGAGCTGCTGCAGGCGCGCGTCGAACGCACGAAGCGGCTAGACGCGGGCGAGCGGCCCGACTTCCTCACCGCCACGCAGAGCGTGCGCGAAGGCGACTGGAAGATCGCGGCGCTGCCGCAGGATCTGCAGTGCCGGCGCGTCGAGATCACGGGTCCCGTCGAGCGCAAGATGATCATCAACGCGCTCAATTCGGGCGCGGACTCCTACATGACCGACTTCGAGGATTCGAATGCGCCGAGCTGGGACAACCAGATCACCGGGCATATCAATCTGAAGGACGCGGTGCGCCGCACGATCTCGCTTGAACAGAACGGCAAGTCGTACCGGCTCAACGACAAGACCGCCACGCTGATCGTGCGTCCGCGCGGCTGGCATCTCGACGAGAAGCACGTGAAGGTCGACGGCACGCGCGTGTCCGGCGGCATCTTCGACTTCGCGTTGTACATGGTGCACAACGCGAAGGAACTGATCGCGCGCGGCTCGGGCCCGTATTTCTATCTGCCGAAGATGGAGAGCCATCTCGAGGCGCGTCTGTGGAACGACATCTTCGTCGCCGCGCAGGAAGCGGTCGGCGTGCCTCGGGGCACGATTCGCGCGACGGTGCTGATCGAGACGATCGTCGCGGCGTTCGAAATGGACGAGATCCTGTACGAGCTGCGCGAACATAGCTCGGGCCTGAACGCGGGCCGCTGGGACTACATCTTCTCGGCGATCAAGAAGTTCAAGAGCGACCGCGACTTCTGCCTCGCCGACCGCTCGCAGATCACGATGACCGCGCCGTTCATGCGTGCGTACGCGTTGCTGCTGCTGAAGACCTGCCATCGCCGCAACGCGCCGGCGATCGGCGGCATGAGCGCGCTGATTCCGATCAAGAACGATCCGGCGGCGAACGACAAGGCGATGGCCGGCGTGCGTTCGGACAAGGCGCGCGACGCGGGCGACGGCTACGACGGCGGCTGGGTCGCGCATCCGGGTCTCGTGCCGGTCGCGATGGAAGAGTTTCTCAAGGTGCTCGGCGACAGGCCGAACCAGATCGGCAAGCAGCGCGACGACGTGCACGTGCGCGCGACCGATCTGCTCGACTTCCGCCCGGAAACGCCGATCACCGAAGCGGGTCTGCGCAACAACATCAACGTCGGCATTCACTACCTCGGTTCGTGGCTCGCGGGCAATGGCTGTGTGCCGATTCACAACCTGATGGAAGATGCCGCCACCGCCGAGATTTCGCGCTCGCAGGTCTGGCAATGGATCCGCTCGCCGAAGGGCAAACTCGACGACGGCCGCAAGGTGACGGTCGAACTGGTCCGCGAGCTCGCGGTGCAGGAACTGGACAAGGTCAAACAGACTGTTGGCGGCGATACGAAGCCGTATGAGCGTGCCGCCGAGATCTTCGAGCAGATGTCGACCGCGGAGCAGTTCACCGAGTTTCTGACGCTGCCGCTTTACGAAGAGATTTGATGGTGTCGATGATGCGGGCTCGAGCGCATTAGGCTCGAGCGCATTAGGCTCGATCGAGCCATGTGATCGCATCGGCTTGATCTGAACGACGGCGCGCCGGGTACATGCCTGGTGCGCCGTTTTTTTGTGCGTGGCCGCTCAGCGCGTGCGCCGATATTCGACCCAATCTCCCGAACGGATTTCGTGCAGTCCTTTGACCGCGCTGGGCGCAACTGGATAGAAGCGGCAGTTCACGACGTCGCCATCCACTTTGACCATCACCTCGCGCGCCAGAAAGCGATCCTCGACGCCGGGATACACGTCTTCGATCTCGTCGAGCACCGCGACGAGCGCATCGTCGATTTCATAAACCTCGCCGCGCACGTCGACGCCCGCTTCGTCGACGACAAAGCCCGGATAGTCGCCAAAATCGTACAGATGACCGCGCACGGTGGTGCTACCGAGCAGGCTCGGCGCGGGGATGTCGTTGCGCGCGGCGGCTTCGCTGATGTCGTTCGCTTCACCGGCACGCAGCGTGCCGTAGACAAAGACGGTCTGCATCGTCGTTGAGTCTCCTGGGTCTGAGGTGATGTTGGTGGCTCGCGAAATCGACCCATTATGCAACGGAGATCCGTTGGCAACATCAACCGGGCACGCTCTACAATGGCTCAAGCCCACGACGGTGTAAGGCGGCGACCAAGCTTCGCCCTCATCGCCCCGTTATCCGACCGACCTTGCCATGACCTCGTCCGCCGACTCCGACCTGTTGAGCCGTGTGCGTTTCGCCGATATACCGCCTGAGTTCGCGCCGAACGACACGCATCCTATCCGCGTGCGCTCGCGGCCGATGCCGGCCGGCTCGCATATCCCGCGTCATACGCATGCGTGGGCGCAGGTCGCCTATGCGTCGCGCGGTGTGCTGCGCGTCGCGACGACGGGCACAACGTGGATGGTGCCGCCGTCGCGCGCGATCTGGTTGCCGCCGCATGTGACGCACGAAGTCATCGCCGTCGAGGATGCGTTCCTGCGCACGCTGTACATCACCGAGAGCACGGTGCCGGCCGCGCTCGATGCGCCGCGCGTCGTCGAAGTATCGAACCTGTTGCGCGAGGTTATCGCCGCGCTCGATACGTCCGGCCTGTCCGCCGCGCGCGAGCGGTTGCTCGGCGCGCTCGCGCTCGATGAACTGACGCGCTCCGAGCCGCTGCCGCTGTCCGTTCCGATGCCGAGCGAAAAGCGGCTGCGCGCGCTCTGCGAGGCCGTGATCGCCGACCCGACGCATGGTGAGTCGCTCGAACAATGGGCATCGACGGTGGGGGCAAGCACGCGCACGATCGCACGGCTGTTTCGCCAGGAACTGGGGGTGAGTTTTTCGCAGTGGCGTCAACAGGCCATTCTCGCGCGCGCCATTCCTCTGTTAAGCCAGGGACGGCCGCTGTCGCATGTCGCACAGGAATTGGGCTATCAGAGCCAGAGCGCCTTTTCGGCGATGTTCCGGCGTGCGTTCGGCGCGAGTCCGCGCGCGTTTATCGAGCGAGGCGCCGAGCATCGCGCGAGCAACGGCGGGCATGAAGATGCGCAAGCGGATGATGAAACGGGGCAGGAGCAAGCCAGTTCGGCGGACATCGGTGGGCGGTGAATGGCGATGACCAGCGGTATGGGTCGGACATCAACACAGGTCCCGCCTCAAACCCGCCGCGCCAGATGACGGATTGCGCCTAGCTGCGCAAGCCGCGGCCCGGCGAGCTTATAGCCCTTGCGATAATAGAGCCGCGCCGCCGGATTATCGACGAACACGCGCAACTGCAACTCGCGCAGCCCGCGCTCGCGCGCCCATTGATGCGAGATGTCGAGCAGAAACGTACCCGCGCCAAGCCGCCGATACCCTTCGGCAATCTGCACGTCGCGGATATGCAGTGAATCGCCCTCCTCGGTGATCCGCAGCACACCCATCGGCACGCCATCCACTTCGAGAATAAAATTCTCCGATTCGTGCCAGCTGCCGAGAAACAGATCGCTGCGCCAGACCAGATGATGCCGGCGATAGTAGCCGCCCATGTTGTTGCGCGTCAGCGCCTCGGCAAACTCGAAATCGTCCATGCTGGCCGTACGCAGATGGAACGGCGACGGAGCTTCGGTAGGATCGAACATGACGGGACCGCCAGGATGAGTCGGATCAACGGTAAAACAGGCTGCGCAAGCTGGCAATGGCTGTTTGTCCCGAGCCTTCCGGGAGCCTGGCGGCGATGGGCAGTGGAAATAAGAAAAGCCCACTTCTTGCGAAGTGGGCTTTCTCAAATCTGGCGGAGCGGACGGGGCTCGAACCCGCGACCCCCGGCGTGACAGGCCGGTATTCTAACCAACTGAACTACCGCTCCAGATTTTGCATCGCAAGCCTGCGAGCCATGCTCGCCGCCTGCCGCACCGTTCAAACTTCCAACCGAACGACGCCGATGTTCTGGCGTCCCCTAGGGGATTCGAACCCCTGTACTCACCGTGAAAGGGTGATGTCCTAGGCCTCTAGACGAAGGGGACAACGTACTGCTTACATCTTTAATGAAAAAGCCCGTTCAGTTTTGCGTGAACGGGCTTTGTCTGGCGGAGTGGACGGGACTCGAACCCGCGACCCCCGGCGTGACAGGCCGGTATTCTAACCGACTGAACTACCACTCCAGTCTTTACACCCTGCTTGCGAGCGTCGGTTAATTCTCTGCAAGCTGCGCTGCTTTACTACTACTCGAATACTAAAGCGACGCTGATGTTTGGCGTCCCCTAGGGGATTCGAACCCCTGTACTCACCGTGAAAGGGTGATGTCCTAGGCCTCTAGACGAAGGGGACAAAATCTTTTCAGATCCGTCTTAATTCGCTATTAACTCATTCAACTCGCGCTAACTTTTCAGTTAATTCGCTGAGTTGTTTTCGTCAACTGCGAAGACCGCTATTTTAACTACATTTCAGCGATTTGTGAAGTCTTTTTTTCTACAACTTTCAGACTTCTTAACCACTTTAACTTCTCTGCTCTGTTGGTGGAGGTAAGCGGGATCGAACCGCTGACCTCTTGCATGCCATGCAAGCGCTCTCCCAGCTGAGCTATACCCCCGCGCACATCAGAGAAACGAGATTCTAGAGGGCGATCTGCGCTTTGTAAATACCCTTTGAGCAACTACATGCGAATTTTTTCAGGCGGCATGAGAATCCTCTCACGCACGCCCGCAACTGATCAGCCGAGCGCTTTTTCGATGCGGCTAACGACGACCTCGCGACCGAACAGCATCAGCACGCTATCGATCGACGGCGTATGCGTCGTCCCCGCCACAAGGAGACGCACCGGCATCGCGAGGTGCGGCATCTTCAGCTTGTGCGCGCCGAGCGTGGCCTTCAGCGCAGCGGCGATCGCCTCCTTGGTCCACTCCGCCGTCTTCAACGCAGCGGCCAGATCAGCGAGCGCCGGACGAACCGCGTCGGTCACGTGCTGGGCGAGCGACTCGGCATCGGGTGCCGGCGTGCGATAGAACATCGCGGCGTTCTGCGCGATCTCCTTCACCGTCGACGCACGATCCTTCATCAGGCCGACCACGCCGACCAGATCCGGACCTTGCGCGAGCGTGGCTTCGTCGATGCCAAGCTCCGCGAAGAACGGCTTAGCCAGCTCGGCGAGTCGCGCGTTGTCCGCTTCCTTGATGTAGTGCGCGTTGAGCCAGTTCAGCTTGTCGTGGTCGTACTGCGCCGGCGACTTGCCGAGATGCTCGAGATCGAACCACTCGATAAACTGCTCGCGCGTGAAAATCTCCGCGTCACCATGTGACCAGCCGAGGCGCGCCAGATAGTTGACGACCGCTTCGGGCAGATAACCCGCATCGCGATACCCCATCACGCTCATCGCGCCGTGGCGCTTGCTCATCTTCTCGCCCTGCTCGTTCAGCACAGTCGGCAGATGCGCGTACACCGGCGGCTCGCCGCCCAGCGCACGCAGAATGTTGATCTGACGCGGCGTGTTGTTCACGTGGTCATCGCCGCGGATCACGTGGGTAATGCGCATATCGAGATCGTCGACGACGACGCAGAAGTTATATGTCGGCGTGCCGTCCGGGCGCGCGATCACGAGGTCGTCGAGTTCTTCGTTCGAGATTTCGATGCGGCCTTTCACGGCGTCGTCCCACGCGACCACGCCGGTCAGCGGATTGCGAAAGCGCATCACCGGCTGCACGCCCGCGGGCGGCTGCGGCAGCACCTTGCCCGGCTCCGGGCGCCACGTGCCGTCGTAGCGCGGCTTTTCACCCGCTTCGCGCTGGCGCTCGCGCAG
The DNA here is from genome assembly GCA_000173575.1 of Burkholderia sp. H160. Taxonomy (GTDB): domain Bacteria; phylum Pseudomonadota; class Gammaproteobacteria; order Burkholderiales; family Burkholderiaceae; genus Paraburkholderia. Next base: position 24,089 of record ABYL01000039.1, read on the forward strand.
CGCGTCGAGCTCTTCGGTCGACATGTAGCACGGGTAGACGAGCCCCGCGTCCTGCATCTGCTTCAGCACTTCGCGGTAACGGTCCATACGCTGCATCTGGTAGAACGGGCCTTCGTCGTAATCGAGGCCGAGCCAAGCCATGCCTTCGAGAATCGCGTCGACGGATTCGGTCGTGGAGCGCTCGAGGTCGGTGTCCTCGACTCGCAGCACGAAGGTCCCTTTCATCTTGCGCGCGAACGCCCACGGATACAGCGCGGAGCGGATGTTGCCCAGGTGGATGAAGCCGGTGGGACTCGGTGCGAAACGGGTACGAACGGAGGTGGTCATTAGCGGTTACTCGGAAAACAGGCGCCGGCGCTCAGGCGGACATGACTGCGAAGCGCGGCAGCGAAGCGTGCCCATGCTGCGCGCGATGTCGCGCACGGCCACGAAGGAAATAAGTGCAAGAGTCGAATTATACCTTCCGCAAGCGGGTTGCCGCCCTCGTCCGAATGGCCTGAACCGCATGGGCGAACGGCCTCCAGACACTTGCGCACACGCCTTCCCTCCGCTCGCCTAACCGACCTTGAAAATACGCCGCGCCGGTTCCGAATACTTCCTCTGCAACGTTTCATTACAGCGGACCGCGCGAGCCGATCGTTTGCTTTATGATGTGCGCGCGCTGCAAAGGGGGTCGACGCGCACGCTGATCCGATACGGACCGCACACCGCTCCCGCAGCGCGCGGAATCGCCGCCGGCGATCCGCCTGGCCTGACCTCAGCCTGATCGCGGTACGCGCGACGCCGCCTGCGCCGCCCGCACCGTTGCTGGAGAACTCGTTGAAACCCTCATCCCCCCGTTTGAGCCGCCGCAACTTTTCGCTGGCGGCCGCATCTGCGGTGCTTGCGGCCTGCACCACGACCGGCGGCAAACTCGATGGCGCGCCGATCACCGCGACGCCCACCGCTCCCCCGCCGCCAGAAAAAGCGCAACCGAAGCCGGTGCGCGTCGCGCTTGCACTTGGCGGTGGCGCCGCACGCGGCTTCGCGCACATCGGCGTCATCAAGGCGCTCGAGGCACGCAATATCCAGGTCGATCTGGTCGTCGGCACGAGCGCCGGTTCGGTGGTCGCCGCGCTGTACGCGTCGGGCATGAACGGCTTTGCGTTGAACAAGCTCGCGCTGTCGATGGACGAAGCGTCGATCAGCGACTGGGCGATGCCGTTTCGCACGCGCGGCTTCCTGCAGGGCGTCGCGCTGCAGAACTACCTGAACACGACGCTGAACAACCGTCCGATCGAGAAAATGTCCAGGCCGCTCGGCGTGGTCGCGACCGATCTGCAAACCGGCCAGCCGATCCTGTTCCAGCGCGGTAACACCGGCATCGCGGTGCGCGCGTCATGCAGCGTGCCGTCGATTTTCGAACCGGTGAAGATTGGCGGTCACGAGTATGTGGATGGCGGCCTCGTGAGCCCGGTGCCGGCGTCTTTCGCGCGCAAGATGGGCGCGGATTTCGTGATCGCGGTCGATATCTCGCAGCGACCGGAAACCGGCGTGACGACAAGCTCGTTCGACGTGCTGATGCAGACTTTCACGATCATGGGCCAGACGATCAAGGCCTACGAACTCGACAAATACGCCGATGTGGTGATCCGGCCGAATCTCGCCGCGATGAGCGGCAGCGACTTCACCCAGCGCAACGCGGCGATCCTGGCCGGCGAGGAAGCGGTCGCGAAGATGATGCCGGAATTGCAGCGCAAGCTCGCCGCGCGGCGGATGGCCGCCTGAAACACAAAAAGCCTGCTTCGAATGAAGCAGGCTTTTTTTACCGTCAGTTCAGCGCGGAATCAGTTATTCCCGCCGATCGTCGCGGCCACACGCTTGCGCAAATCGTCGCCCTGATACGAGGTCTCGATCCGGCGCGCACCCGTGAAGCGCTTTTCCCAGTAGCCGTCGTCCATGTCGTCGACGCGGATCGTGCTGCCGGTAGACGGCGAGTGCACGAACTTGTTGTCACCGATATAGATGCCAACGTGCGAGAACGTGCGGCGCATCGTATTGAAGAACACCAGATCGCCCGGCTTCAGGTCGCTAACGCGCACCTTCTCGCCCATGCGGCTCATTTCCTCGGCACGGCGCGGCAGCGCGAGGCCAAGCGTGTCCTGGAACACGTAGCGCACGAAACCGCTGCAATCGAGCCCCGAATCTGGCGTATTGCCGCCCCAACGGTAGCGAACGCCGATCATGTTCAGCGCGCCTACCACCACATCGCCCGCTTTGCCGGCCATGCCGGAAAGGAACGATTTGGCGCCGCCGCTATTGCTTTCGGCAGCCTTGGGTTGCGGAGTGAGGAGGGAGAGAGGATCCGAGCCGTTGGTGGTCGGATACGAGGCATTCTGATTAAAACTGCTTACTTCGTCGGCGAACGCGCCGGGAGCTGCTGCCATCAAGACGCCAATGAACATCCCGGCGACGACGCGCGTGCAAGCCTGGGTGAAGTTTCTGTGCTCCATTGGTCGGTATTTTTTGCCAAAAAATCAGGGGTCTACGAAAAAAAGTTTGATCGATACTAGCCAGTAAGTATTTGCGTGTCAAAAGAAATAGGAAAAATCAATCGAGACGCGCACTCAATTGGGGAATGGGTGAAAAATCAACGGTCAAGCGCTGCTTTCAGCAGCTTTCGCGTGTAAGGATGGGACGGCGTCGCAAAAATTTTCTCGACTTCGCCGCTCTCGACGATCGATCCGTTTTGCATCACCACGACGCGGTGCGCCATTGCCCCGATCACTTCGAGATCGTGGCTGATGAACACGAAGCCAAGGTTGTATTTGTGCTGCAAACCGCTGAGCAGCTTGAGCACCTGCTGCTGGATCGAGACGTCGAGCGCGCTGGTCGGTTCGTCGAGGATCAGCACGCGCGGCTCGAGTACCAGCGCGCGCGCAATTGCGATGCGCTGCCGCTGGCCGCCCGAGAATTCATGCGGATAGCGATACAGCGCGGTCCGGTCGATGCCGACCTCGCGCAGCACCGCAACTACCTTGTCGCGCCGCGCCTGCGGTGTCATTTGCGGCCGATGCAGCGCAAGCCCCTCGCCGACGATCCGCTCGATCGTCTGCCGCGGTGAAAGCGAACTAAAAGGATCCTGAAAGACGACCTGCATGTTCGAGCGCAACGCGGTTTTTTCGGCGCCGCGATAACTCGCGAGCGCCCTGCCCTGAAACTCGATCTCGCCGTGCGCAGTGCGCTGCAGACCGAGCAGCGCCATCGCCAGCGTCGACTTGCCCGAACCCGACTCACCGACGATCCCGAGCGTCTCGCCCTGGCGCACCGACACGTTCGCCCCGTCCACCGCGCGAAACCGCCCCGAACCCAACCAGCCACGCAGCCCAGGCAGCTTCGTTTTGAAGTCGACCGACACGTCGCGCGCTTCGAGCAGCACCGGCGAGATCGGCAGCACCGGCACGACTTCGCGCTGCGGCCGGCTCGCGAGCAGCCGCTGCGTATACGGATGGCGCGGCGCCTCGAACACCTGCTCGACCGTGCCGGTTTCGACCAGCACGCCCCGCTCCATTACCGCGACGCGCTGCGCGAAATGACGCACGAGGTTCAGGTCGTGCGTGATCAGCAGCACCGCCATGCCGCGCTTTTGCGCTTCGTCGCGCTGCAGTTCCAGCAGCAGCTCGACGATCTGCGCGCGGATCGTCACGTCGAGCGCAGTGGTCGGCTCGTCGGCGAGCAGCAGGCGCGGCCGGCAGGCGAGCGCCATCGCAATCATCGCGCGCTGCCGTTGGCCGCCCGACAGCTGATGCGGGTAACTGTTGACGCGCTTCTCCGGCGCGGCGATGCCGGTGCGCGCGAGCAGCGCGACCGCGCGCTTCGCCGCCTCGGTCGCGCTGACGCCATCGTGCAGGACGATCGTCTCCGAAATCTGGTCGCCGATCGTATAGAGCGGATTGAGCGCGGTCATCGGCTCCTGGAAGATCATCGCGATGTCCGAGCCGCGCAGGCCACGCATCGCGCGCGCGCTCTTCGCGAGCAGGTCTTCGCCATCGAAGCGGATCGAACCACTCACCTGCGCGTCGCTCAGCAGGCGCAGCACCGACAGCGCGGTCACGCTCTTGCCCGAGCCCGACTCGCCGACGAGCGCGACGCGCTCGCCACGCGCGATCGCGAGCGTGACATCATCGACGGCCACCGTGTCGCCGAACGCGACGCGCAGATGGTCGAGTTCGAGCAGCGGCGTATCGGTCGATTGCGGATCGAATTGCGGCAGCGCGCTCATTGCCCACCTCCGGCGCGCATGGCATCGGAGATACGCGTGTCGAGCGCGTTGCGCAGCGCGTCGCCCATGAAGGTCAATAGCAACAGCATCGCCACCAGCACGCCGAAAGTCGACACCGAGATCCACCACGCGTCCAGATTCGCCTTGCCCTGCGCGAGCAGCTCGCCGAGGCTCGGCGTCGGCGGCGGCACGCCGAGGCCGAGGAAGTCGAGACTCGTCAGCGCGAGAATCGCGCTACTCATGCTGAACGGCAGGAACGTGATGACCGGCGTCAGGCTATTCGGCAGCACGTGGCGCCACATGATCTGCCAATGCGACAGGCCCATCGCACGCGCGGCGCGCACATAGTCCTGCTGGCGATTGCGCAGGAACTCGGCGCGCACGTAATCCGACAGCCCAATCCAGTTGAAAAGCGACAACAGCACGATCAGCAGCGCAAAGCTGCGCTCGAAGATCGACGAAAAGATGATCAGCAGATACAGCTGCGGCATCGCGTTCCAGATCTCGATCAGACGCTGCCCGACGATATCGGTTCGACCTCCGAAATAACCTTGAATCGCCCCCGCGGCGATACCGACTATCGTGCTGATCACGGTCAACACGAGTCCGAACGCGACCGACACGCCAAAGCCGTACAGCAGACGCGCGAACAGATCGCGGCCACGGTCGTCGGTGCCGAGCCAGTTTTCGCGCGACGGCGGCGCCGGATTGGACGCTTTCGAGAAGTAATTGAGCGTGTCGTAGTAGTAGTGATTCGGCGGATACAGCGCGAAGTTGCCCGGTGCATCGAAGCGATGTCGGAGATACGGATCGAGATAATCGCTCGGCGTGGGGAAGTCGCCGCCGAAGGTGGTCTCGGCGTAGGTCTTGACCAGCGGAAAATACAGATGCCCGTCGTAGCGCACCACGACCGGCTTGTCGTTCGACCACAGCGGCCCGACGAGGCTCGCCGCGAACGCGACGACGAAAATGATCAGGCTCCAGTAGCCGAGCCGCTGCTGGCGAAAACGCTGCCACACGCGGCGCGCCGGCGACGGCGACATCAGTGCGCGTGCGGATTCGGTGCGCGCCGCCGCATCGGCGGAAAGGCGGGCTCGATTCATCAGCGCTCCAGTTGTTCGAATTGGATGCGGGGATCGACCCACACGTAGCAAAGATCGGAGATCAGCCGCGTGACGAGGCCGATCAGCGTAAACAGATACAGCGTGCCGAGCACGACCGGATAGTCGCGCCGCATCACCGATTCATACGACAGCAAGCCGAGCCCGTCGAGCGAGAACAGCGTTTCGATCAGCAGGCTGCCGGTGAAAAACGCGCCGATGAACGCACCCGGGAAATTGACGATCAGCGGCAGCAGCGCATTGCGAAATACATGCTTCCACAGCACGCGCTGCTCAGACAAACCTTTGGCGCGCGCAGTCAGCACGTACTGCTTGCGGATTTCGTCGAGGAACGCATTTTTCGTCAGCATCGTGACGACCGCGAAGCTGCCCACCACCGACGCCGTGATCGGCAACGTGATATGCCACAGATAGTCGAGGATCTTGCCGACGAGGCTCAGCTGGTCCCAGTTGTCGGAGGTGAGGTTGCGCAACGGAAACAGCTGCAGGAACGTGCCGCCGCCGAACAGAACCAGCAGCAGCACGCCGAGCACGAAGCCCGGAATCGCGTAGCCGACCAGCACGACGAGGCTCGTCGCGACATCGAAGTGGGAGCCGTTGCGCACCGCCTTCGCGATGCCGAGCGGCACCGATATGAGATAGGTCAGAAAGAACGTCCACAGGCCGATGCTGATCGACACCGGCAGCTTCGAGATGATCAGCGACCACACGCTCTGATGACGGAAATAGCTCTGGCCGAGATCGAAGGTCGCGAAGCGCTTGAGCATCAGCACGTAGCGTTCGAGTGGCGGCTTGTCGAAGCCGTACAGCTGCTTCAGTTGCGCGACCTGTTGCGCGTCGACGCCGCTATGCGAGCGCAGCCCGAACGGCGAGGCGCCCTCCGCGCCCTTGCGCAGCTCGTGCTGCATCTGCTCGACGGGACCGCCCGGCACGAACTGGATCACGACGAAGGTCAGCGTCAGCACGCCGAGCAGCGTCGGGATCATCAGCAGCAGGCGTTTGAGGATGTAGCTCCACATAGCGGTGTTCCGGTGCGAAGGCGTTAGTGGGGGCGATGGGTCTGCGGATCAATCAGCGCCGTGCGTCTGTGTGCGCCTGCGAATCCTCGTACCACCACATCGTCGTGATCCAGCCTTCCGCGCCATAGTACAGCGGTAAAGTCTTCGGCCACGCGAGCCCGCGCCTGAACGCGACGCGATGCGTGCGGCTGTACCAGTGCGGTACCACATAGTAGCCATGCATCAGCAGACGGTCGAGCGCGTGCGAGGCGTCGGTCAGCTGCTCGCGCGTTTGCGCGTGCACGAGCGCGTTCAGCACCGCGTCGACGGCCGGCGACTTCAGGCCGATCGCGTTGTCCGAGCCGGGCGTATCGGCGGACTTGCTGCCGAAGCGGGTGATCTGCTCGGAGCCCGGCACCTGCACGTCGGGCATGCGAATCGTCGTCACGTCGAAGTCGAATGCATCGAGCCGCTTCTGATAGACCGCGAAGTCGGTGGTGCGGAAGTTGACGGTGATGCCGAGCTTTTGCAGATTGCGCGTGAAGGTCGCGATGATCGGCTCCATCGACGAGGCAGAGCCCGCGTCGTCGAGTATCTCGAACTGGAACGGCTCGCCCTTCGCGTTGCGCAGCGCGCCGTCACGATAGGTCCAGCCGGCCTGCTGCAGCAGATCGCGCGCCTGCAGCAGGTTCGCGCGCAGCGAGTCGGGCGCATCGGTATCGGGCTGCTTCGGCAGCGGCCCGAACACCGCCGGGTCGAGCTGGGCGCGAAACGGCTCGAGCAGCGCGAGCTCGCCTGGCGAGGGCAGCTCCCTCGCCTGCCATTCGGTGTTGGCGAAATAGCTGTCGATACGCGTGTACTGGCTAAAAAACAGCTGGCGGTTCAGCCATTGAAAGTCGAGCGCGAGATCGAGCGCCTGGCGCACCCGCACGTCCTGGAACAGTGGCCGGCGCGTGTTCAGGAAAAAGCCCTGCATGCCGGTGCCGTTGTGTTGCGGAAACTCGCGCTTGATCAGCTCGCCGCTTTCGAACTTCTTGCCGACGTCGCGCCGGACCCAGTTGCGCGCGATGTATTCGACGAGCGCATCGTACTCGCCGGCCTTGAACGCTTCGAGCCGCGCGGTGCTATCCGCATACAGCTTGTAGACGATGCGATCGAAGTTGTTCATGCCGGCGCGCACCGGCAGATCGGCGCCCCAATAGTTCGGGTCGCGTTTAAACGTGATCGTGCGGCCGTTGTCGTAGCTGTCGATCAGATACGGCCCGCTGCCGATCGGCTTTTCGAACGCGAGCTGATCGAACGGAATGCGGCTGCCGTCCGGCCTCAGCCCCCACTTGCGCGAGAACACCGGCATGCCGCCCGCAAGCAGCGGCAACTCGCGATTGCGCTCGCGAAACTCGAAGCGCACCGTGGCCGGATCGACGACGACCGCGCGCTTGATCTCCCCGAAGACCGATGCGAACTGCGGCGCGGCCTGCGGGCTCTTCAGCGTGTCGAGCGAGAACTTGACGTCGTCGGCGGTCACCGGGTCGCCGTTCGAAAAGCGCGCGCGGGGGTTGATGTGGAACGTGACCGACAGGCCGTCGGGCGCGACGACGATGTCGTCGGCGAGCAGTCCGTAGGCCGACGCGACTTCGTCGCTGCTGCCGATTGTCAGGCTCTCGAACATCAGCTCGAGGCCGGGCGCGGCATTGCCGCGCAGCGTGAACGGATTGAACTTGTCGAAGCTGGTCAGGCGGCTCGGGTTCGCGAGCACGAGCGTGCCGCCTTTCGGCGCATCGGGATTGACGTAATCGAAGTGCTTGAAGCCGGCCGGATATTTCGGCTCGCCGTATTGCGCAATCGCATGCGCGGCATGGGCATGCGGTGCGGCGAGCAGACTCGCGCACAGCAGCGCGACAGCGAACGCGGCGCGCAAGGGTCCGTGGATCACGCTGTGTCGAAGCGCATGAGGCGTTTGAACCCGTCGCGAGCCAGTTGTCATGGAGTCGTGCTGGTAAGTGGGCAGTGGCGATGTGGGGAATTCTACCCAATTACCTTGCCCGATCTGGCAGGCAACTGCGACGAAATGCCCGAGGGACCTTGGTGCGCGCACAAACAAAAACCGCCCTCGAGGGGCGGTTTGGTGTCTGCTTGCGGCAGCTCGGCGCGCTTCAGTGCCAGCCGCGATGTTCGTCGTAGTGACCGCGCGGATAGTCGCCGCGGCCCGGCGGATGGTGGCGATACCAGTCGTCACGCCCCCAGTAGCGACGGCCGTCCCAGTAACGATCGCCATGCCAGCCGATCACGACTTGCGGTCCACCGTAGTACACGGGAGCAGGTTGATAGACGACGGGCGGCGGCGGAGGCGGCGGCGGTGCGTAGACCGGAGCCGGTGCAACGTAGACCGGCGCGGGAATGCCGATATTGACCCCGATGTTGAGTCCCGCGGCCGTCGCGGCACCCGATGCAGCCAACGTCAACACCCCGAGCACGAGCGGAACAAGACGAGCGGACTTCATTGATCACCTTTGGAGGAACATGTTTTGTTGGCGGAAATATAACGCAAGGCAGCAACACGCGTATTTCAAGTCTGTAATAACTGATGCCGAAGATCGCACCCGGGCGGGGGCGTAATGTCTGGTTACATCCGCCAGTCGGCGGTGAAAAAGCGCCACCCGCCCGGGCGCCGGGCTGCCGACGGGTTGACCTCACGCAAACGAACATTTTTATGTTCGAAAGAACATCCTGGTTCGAAATTTTGCGCTTAAGTCATCCGACCACCTGTTCCGGCGCGCCCAAAAATCATCAAGTTCTTGCGAAAAATCAGCGTGTAACGCCGCGCCACCTATGGTTTCCCCGAATATCTAGGCGATTCCCAAGTGGTAGGATGACCTCCAGTTAAAACTAACAAATGTTCGAATTCGCGCATACCCGACCACTGCCTCGAAAGCAACGGCCCGATGCGCCACGGAGACTAATTTTGAAAACGATCAAGGGATTGCGCTGGTGGATCATCGCCCTCGTTTGCGTTGGGACGATCGTCAACTATCTGTCGCGCAACGCGCTCGGCGTGATGGCGCCCGAGCTGATGAAGCTGTTGCACATGAGCACGCGCCAGTATTCGTACGTGGTCGGTGCGTTCCAGGTCGGCTATACGGTGATGCAGCCCGTCTGCGGTCTGATCATCGATCTGATCGGCCTGCGTCTCGGTTTTGCCCTGTTCGCGTGTCTATGGTCGCTGACCGGCGTGTTCCACGGTTTCGCGGGCAGCTGGTTTTCGCTCGCGGCGCTGCGCGGCTTCATGGGCCTGTCCGAAGCAGTGGCGATTCCGGCCGGCATGAAGGTCGTGGCCGAATGGTTTCCCGATCGCGAGAAGTCCGTCGCGGTCGGCTACTTCAATGCGGGCACCTCGCTCGGCTCGCTGCTCGCGCCGCCCCTCGTCGTGTTCCTGTCGCTGCGCTACGGCTGGCAGAGCGCGTTCGCGGTCACCGGCGCACTCGGCTTCTTCTGGGCCGCCGCATGGTTCGTGCTGTACCGCTCGCCCGCCGAGCACAAGCGCATCAGCAGCACCGAGCGCACCGCGATCGTCGAAGGCCAGGCACCGCCGGCGGCGCGCCGTGCGAGCGTGCGTGAAGTGCTGCGCACGCGCCGCTTCTGGGCGATCGCGCAGGCGCGCTTTTTCGCCGAGCCGGCGTGGCAAACATTCAGTTTCTGGATTCCGCTTTATCTCGCCACCCAGCGTCATATGGATCTGAAGCAGATCGCGATGTTCGCGTGGCTGCCGTTTCTCGCCGCGGACCTGGGCGGCCTGTTCGGCGGCTATCTGTCGCCGTTCCTGATGAAGCATTTTCGCGTGCCGCTGATCTGGTCGCGCATCTCGGGCGTCGTGCTCGGCGCGCTGATGATGCTCGGCCCGGCGTCGATCGGTCTCGTCGCGTCGCCGTATCAGGCCATCGCACTCTTCTGTGTCGGCGGCTTCGCGCACCAGATGATCTCGGCGCTAGTCAACACCCTCGCCGCCGACGTATTCGATCCGGGCGAAGTCGGCACCGTCGCCGGCTTCGCGGGCATGGCCGCGTGGATCGGCGGCCTCGGCTTCTCGTTGATGGTCGGCGCGCTCGCCGATTCGATCGGCTACACGCCGCTGTTCGGCGCGCTCGGCGCGTTCGACATCATCGGCGCGACGCTGCTGATCATCCTGATGCGCGGTGTGCCGCGCCACGGCCGCGCGCACCGCGCCCAGCTTGGCGTGAAAACCGCTGCGTGACCTCCCTCGAACACTCGACATGCGCTCATTGATCAATCTCAAGCATCCGCCGCGCTTCGCGCTCGCTCCAAACGCGGACAACCCCGCGCGCAACCCGGTCGTGCTGAGCGCACAGCCGAATTGCCGCATCGAGCTGTTCGTGCTCGCCGAAGACATCATCCGCGTGCTCGTGCTGCCGGACGGCGAAACCCGTGGCCCGCGCACGTGGGCGATCGCGCCCGGCGCTGACGACGTGCCGGTCGAAGGCCGCGAGCGCCGCGACCTGAGCGGCTTCACGCCGCCGCCGTTCACGGTGAAAGAAGCAGCCGGTCATGTCGTGATCGAAACGGCGCGCGTGCGCGTGAGCGTCGCGCTCGAAGGAGGCGCCTGCGCATGGGACATCCTGCACGACGGCACGTGGCATCACGTGATGAGCGACCGCAAAACTCAGGCGTACAACTTCGGCTGGTGGGACTCGCGTGTCTATCACTACGTGGAGCGGCGCCGCGACGAAATGTACGTGGGCCTCGGCGAGCGTGCCGGCTCGCTCGATCGCGCGCAGCAAAGCTATGAGATGCGCAACATCGACGCGATGGGCTACAGCGCGCGCACCACGGACCCGCTGTACAAGCACATCCCGTTCTACGTGACGTGGCAGCCGCAGACGTCGACGGGTTTCGGCCTGTTCTACGACACGCTCGCCGATTGCCGCTTCGACATGGGCCGCGAACTCGACAACTATCACGGCCACTACCGGCATTTCATCGCCGAGCATGGCGATCTCGACTACTACTTCATCGCCTCGCCCGGCTCGCCGCTCGATGCGGTGCGCCGCTTCACCTGGCTCACCGGGCGTCCCGCGTGGATGCCGAAGTGGGGCCTCGGCTACTCGGGCTCGACGATGAGCTACACCGACGCGCCGGACGCGCAGCAGCGGATGGGCGAATTCATCGAGCGCTGCCGCGAGCATGACGTGCTGTGCGATTCGTTCCATCTGTCGTCGGGCTATACGTCGATCGGGCCGAAGCGCTACGTGTTCAACTGGAATCACGAGAAGTTTCCGGACATCGGCGGCTTCGTGCAAAGTTATCTCGATCACGGCGTGCGTCTGTGCGCGAACATCAAGCCGTGTCTGCTGCAGGACCACCCGGAGTTCGACGACGTCGCCCGCGCGGGCCTGCTGATCGAAGCGCCCGATGGCGAGCCCGCGTGGGTACAGTTCTGGGACGAAGTCGGCGCGTATCTCGACTTCACGAATCCCGCCACCATCGACTGGTGGAAATCACGCGTGAAGGACGCCCTGCTCAAGTACGGCATCGCGGCCACGTGGAACGACAACAACGAGTTCGAGATCTGGTCGCCGCATGCGATCGCGCGCGGCTTCGGCAAGGCCTATCCGGCACAGCAGGCGAAGGTATTGCAAACGCAGCTGATGATGCGCGCGTCGCGCGACGCGCAGCGCGAGCACGCACCCGACAAACGCCCGTTCCTCGTGTCGCGTTCGGGCGGCGTCGGCATGCATCGCTACGTACAGACGTGGTCTGGCGATAACTACACGTCGTGGGAAACGCTGCGCTTCAATCTGAAGATGGGTCTCGGGCTCGCCATGTCGGGCGTGTCGAATAGCGGCCACGACATCGGCGGCTTCTCGGGTCCGGCGCCGGAGCCGGAGCTGTTCGCGCGCTGGGTCGCGTTCGGCATCTTCCTGCCGCGCTTTTCGATTCATTCGTGGAACGACGACGGCAGCGTCAACGAGCCGTGGATGCACCCCGAAGTCACGCGACAGGTCGCTGATCTGATCAAGCTGCGCTATCGCCTGATCCCCTATCTGTACGAGCTACTGTGGCAATCGCATAGCGCGTACGAGCCGGTGTTGCGGCCGCTGTTCGCGGAGTTTCCGCACGATCCGCGCTGCCTCGTCGATGGCGACGACATGATGCTCGGCTCGTCGATGCTGGTCGCGCCCGTGGTCGACCCGGGACGGAGCACGCGCGACGTGTACCTGCCGGCCGGCTCGCGCTGGGTGTCGTACTGGAGCGGCGAAGCGTTCGACGGCGGCCAGACCGTCACGCTGCCCGCGCCGTTCGAGCGTCCGGTGTTCCTGCTGCGCGAAGGCAGCGTGATTCCGCTGAACGTCGCCGAGCAGCACTTCGGGCGCGCCGCCGACGAGCGCGCATTCCTCGCGGTGCCGTATGCCAGCGCGGGCACCGCGCACGGCGGATCGATCGAGGACGACGGTGAGACCGAAGCGTGGCGCAATGGCGAGCAAGGTCGTTGGAACGTCACGCTGACCGGCGACGCAAATACGTTGCGCGTGACTCTCGAGCGTCCGCAATGGATGCAGCACGCGCAATCGCAGGTGCGTGTGTTCGTGCCGATGCACGAAACACGCGCGATCGTCTGCACGAACGGCACGCTCGTGGCCGATCACACCGCGGACGGCTGGCGCTGCCTGACGATTGCGCTGCCGCACTGAGACACACGAGCACTGACACCGACTCGCGCTACCAGGCGCTGAACAACAAACCGCACCGGCCTGAGGATCAGGCCGTGCACCCAGTCTGGAGACTTCCCAATGAAAACCACCCAGCGCGCGCGCACCCGCGCGTTCGTCCTCTGCTGCCTGCCGTTTGCAGGTGCCGTGTTGTCGACCAGCGCGTCGGCGCAAAGCAGCGTCACGCTGTACGGCGTCGTCGACAACGCGTTCGCCTATGTCAGCAACCAGAAGGGGCATTCGAACTTCTACATGAGCCAGGGCAACCTGCAGGCGAGCAAGTTCGGCTTCCTCGGCTCGGAAGATCTCGGCGGCGGCACGAAGGCAATCTTCCGGCTGGAGAGCGGCTTCAATTCACTGACCGGCGCGCAAAGCAGCGCGGGCTATCTGTTCAACCGCCAGGCCTATGTCGGCCTCGCGAACGACCGCTACGGCACCGTCACGCTCGGCCGTCAGTACACGCCCTACTTCAATATGGTCGGCGCACTCGGGCCGACCGGCGTGCTGACCGGCGCGACCGGCGCGCACCCGGGCGATGTCGACGCCCTCGACACGACATTGCGCTTCAACAATTCGGTGACCTACCTATCGCCGACGATCGCGGGCCTGCAGGCAAGCGCGCAGTACGGTCTCGGCGGCGTGCCCGGCAGCATCGCGAACGGCAGCCTGTTCAGCGCGGCGCTGCGCTACGACTTCCAGCCGGTGTCGCTCGCGGCTGGCTACGTGAAGCTGAAGGACATCTCGACGAGCGCGGCGCTCGGCAGCTTCGCGATCAACTCGCCGGTCAACAACGGCTACGCGAGCGCGCGCAGCGCGCAGCTGTTCGCGGCGGCGGGTCGCTATACGTGGCACGACCTGATGGTTGGCCTCAACTACTCGAACGTGCAATACGCACCGGGCCATGGCTCGCTGTTCTTCAACAAGGCCGTGTTCAACACGTACGGCGCGATTGCGACGTACCGGATCACGCCGAACGTGACCTTCGGCGGCGGCTATAGCTTCACGCAGGCAAGCCGGGCGAACGGCATCACCGACCCGGCGCACTATCACCAGATTTCGCTCGAACAGACCTATAGCCTCTCGACGCGCACCACGCTGTACGCGCTCGAGGCCTATCAGCACGCAAGCGGCAAGTCGCTGATCGCGTCGGGCAGCAGTGTGACCATCGCCGACGCGGTCGCGGTGGTCGGCGATTCGCAGAACACGACGCCGTCGTCGGGTCCGTCGCAATTCGTCGGCATGGTGGGGTTGCGGCACGCGTTTTAAGGGGCGCGGCTCTAGTCATTGTGGCGAGCTACGGATGCGAACCGTCTGCGCCCGCCGTTTGTCGGAAATCTAGCTCCGCATCGGTAGCATGTATTCAAAAAGCTCGCGGTCGTTGGTAAAGCCGAGCTTTTTCATTCCCTGCTTGCGCTGGGTACTGACGGTTTGCAGACTCCGATGACTTAATGCCGCGATTTCACTAATACTCATGCCGCTGACATACAGCCGCAGCACTTCTCCTTCACGTGCCGACAAATGCCCAACTTTCCTCGCTTCGAATTCCTCGCAATCGTTAATACCGGTGATGCGCCGCACCGACGCCGCGATATAGAATTGACCGCGTGAAACGGAACGCACGGCGCTAATCACTTCTTCCGGCGAATCGTTTTTCAGCAGCACGCCGTGCGCCCGAGATTTGATTACCGCCCTCAATAGCAGAGGATTGGTCAGCGTGGTGACGAAGATGACCTTGGTAGAGGGATAGGTCCGGCGCAACAGTGTCATCAGGGAGTTGCCATCCCTGTACATCTTCCCGGGAATCTCGAAGTCGCTCAGCAGCACGTCGACTTCCTTTTCCCGAAGCAATTCGACAATTGCCGTGGAGTTTTCCGCCTCACCGACCACGCTCAAGCCAGCTTGCCTTCCGAAAACACATCGCATTCCTATCCGCAGGATGGAATTTCCGTCCGCGATAGCAATCTTTGTAAGCAAAACCCACCTCCCTTATTCAAAAAATCAGGATCAGAAGAATAGGTAAAATCACATTTTTTAGATGACCATAATGCGAGATTGATTTACGCAATCTGCACCAGCCGTGGTTTATCTATACATTTCCAGATAGCGTGGATCGAGACGGTGACTGCTCGTCTGAAACACCTTATTAGCAGGTATTGTGAGCGGCGTTCATCGAAATGCGAAATAGTATAAAATCGAAATATTTGTCAATAAGTGTCAATGCCAGACTGACCTTTATTGATATATCGACGCAACGCGCCGTGTTTTAATTTTAAATCCGTTTTGTATCGTATATTAAAAATTATCGGGAATTTTAAAACGCATACCGGCGACGCATTGCGACCAAATCGGACCATGCGTAAAGCGACCCGAGGCTGGTGCATCAGGCGCCTTGTTTGAAGCGGCGGTTGCGCCGCGAGGCGCGACGCCATGCGGATGCTGCTGCTCATTGAGTCGTCCGTGGACGGGTGTGGTACGCGAACGGCACCCAGCATTGCCCAGAACATCACTGCCGCTCGCATATAGCGGGATTTCCCCGCGAAAAAACAAAAACCCCGCAGAGCCTAGACTCTGCGGGGTTTCGCCACCATTGCTGGCGGAGACGGAGGGATTCGAACCCTCGATCCAGGTTTTGGCCCAGATGCTCCCTTAGCAGGGGAGTGCCTTCGACCTCTCGGCCACGTCTCCCAAACTTTCTGTCGCACAGGGAGTCAGTGCGACGAAGCCAAGATAATAGCGGGCCTGGCCGATAAGGTCAATGTCTGAAGAACATATTTTGTGCCAACGTGGTGCCTCGCGACGCAATTCGTTCACGTTAGCGCCACAAAACAAACGGGGCGCTCTCGAGCGCCCCGCTTTTCCGGCCATTTACGCCTGATCGAGTTCGAAGGCCTTATGCAGCGCGCGCACCGCGAGCTCCATGTACTTTTCGTCGATCAACACCGAAATCTTGATTTCGGAGGTCGAGATCATCTGGATGTTGATGCCCTCTTCCGACAGCGTGCGGAACATCTTGCTAGCGACGCCAACGTGCGAGCGCATGCCCACGCCGACCACCGACACCTTCGACACCTTCGGGTCGCCCAGCACCTGCTCGGCCTGCACGTGCGCCTTCACCGTGCTGGTGAGGATCTCCATTGCGCGCGCATAGTCGCCGCGGCCGACCGTGAACGTGAACGCCGTCTTGCCCTCGACGCTCTGGTTCTGAATGATCATGTCGACGTCGATATTCGCGTCCGCCACCGGGCCGAGAATCTGATACGCGATGCCCGGCTTGTCGGGCACACCCATCACGGCGATACGAGCTTCGTCGCGCTGGAACGCGATGCCCGAGATGACTGCTTTTTCCATGGTCTCGTCTTCTTCAAAAGTAATCAGGGTGCCCGACTTCATTTCTTCGTCGAGCGGCATCAGCGGATCAGTCAGGCTCGACAGCACACGCGTCTTCACCTGATATTTGCCGGCGAATTCCACCGAGCGGATCTGCAGCACCTTCGAACCCAGGCTGGCCATTTCCAGCATTTCTTCGAACGTCACGCGATCGAGCCGGCGCGCTTCTTCAACGACGCGCGGGTCAGTCGTGTACACACCGTCGACGTCGGTGTAGATCAGGCACTCGTCGGCCTCCAGCGCGGCCGCGACCGCGACGGCCGACGTGTCCGAGCCGCCGCGGCCGAGCGTCGTGATGTTGCCGTCCGGGTCGATACCCTGGAAGCCCGTGATCACGACCACCTTGCCGGCCTCGAGGTCGCGCGTGACGCGCTCGCCGTCGATGTCGCTAATGCGCGCTTTCGTGAACGCGCTATCCGTTTTGACCGGCACCTGCCAGCCTGCGTAGCTGACCGCGTCGACGCCGGCTTCCTGCAGCGCGATCGAGAGCAGACCCGAGCTGACCTGCTCGCCGGTGGCGGCGATCATGTCGAGTTCACGCGGGCTCGGCTGAGCCGTAATTTCTTTCGCGAGGCCAAGCAGGCGGTTGGTTTCGCCGGACATTGCCGAGGGCACGACGACCATCTGGTGGCCAGCCTTGTGCCATTTCGCGACGCGCATGGCGACGTTCTTGATGCGCTCGACCGAGCCCATCGAGGTGCCGCCGTATTTGTGTACGATGAGTGCCATTGTCGTTCTGAACTGGAAGTGAAACCGCGCTGGCGCGCTGGAGACGACCGCACAGAAGCACAGGGGCGCAACGTCTCGTGAACGGCGGCAAAGTGTGTGGCGGCGTAAATGCAGCACGCGTGCAGCACGCGCGGATTTGCCCGGGATGAGATCGCAAATGGCTGATCGAAATGGAACGGCGACGACGGATCACGCTCGCCAGCCGGCACTAACGACCGATAGCGACAAAAGCGACGGCGAAATCGGGTCGGGCAAGCAAACTAAAATACCCGATTGAGCGCAAAAAGACAAGGCGCAACGAGCGTTCAAATGCGTCAGATCGGGGCTGCAATGCCTTGTTTTATCGCTGTTTTGCGGCTCAATTCACGATTTCGACATTTGCGCGCACGGGTTACGCGACCATCCGCCCGGCCCGTCAGGCGATCAGCAGATCCTCGCGCCAGACGATTCTCACGCGCGCTTCGCCGTGCGGGGATGCGTCGCCCACAGCCGTGCGATTCACGCCGATCAGCGGCACGAACAGCAGTTCGTCGCCGACATAAAGCAGCGGCACATCGCGCTTCCATGCGGGAATGCCGCGCTCCTGAAACAGGTTCTTCAGCGTGCGGCTCGACGCGTTCGGCGCGCCGATGCGCATGCGTTCGCCGCCGCGGCGCGCTCGCACGCTCAGAGATGCTCGTTGCAGGACGCTGACGGGAATGGTTTCGAACGCTTCTTCGCGTGATGTTTCGGCAACGTCCAAAGCCGTGGTTGCGTCCACCACCGCGAACACAAACGTGCCGCGCCACTGAGGCAAATGCCAGACCTCTTGACCCTGCCACACGAGCTCGCTGAGCTCGCGCTCGACCAGCGCGGTTTCGTCGGCGGGCTCGCTGCTCTCGCCCGCTTCCCAGTAGACGAGGCCGCGATAGCTGCGCAACGCATGCCCCGCATGATCGATGCGCAGACGATGCCCGTCCTGCCCCACGCCGACTTCGCGCAACTGCCGCAGCGCATCCGCGACACGCGCGCTCGATGCCGCGACGAAGCCAAGCGTGCGCATCCAGTAGCGCAGCAGATTCAGCGCGCGATCGTCGTCGAGTGCGAGCAGCGCATCGTGCGCAAGCGCGCGTCCCTCATCGCGCGACGCGCCCTCCATGTCGGCGCGCGCGAGCGTATCGAGCAATCGCTGCGCCGCTGCCGCATGCGCGGCGGTGCGCGCGAGCGCATCGCGAAAGCCGGGGAAATGCACCGCGAGCGCCGGCATCACTTGATGACGCAATGCATTGCGCGCGTAACGCGTGTCCGCATTCGATTCGTCGTCGATCCAGCGCAGCTTGCGCACGCTCGCGTAGTGTTCGAGCTGCGCGCGCAGCAGATGCAACAGCGGCCGCACGCGCGTCGTGGAAGCACCCGCGGGCAGCGAACCAGGCGCCATCGCCGCGAGACCCGCGAGCCCCGCGCCACGCAGCAGTTGCAGCAGCACGGTCTCGGCCTGATCGTCCGCATGCTGCGCGAGCCATAGCGTACGAACGTCGTGCATTGCGCACATCGCGTCGAGCGCGCGATAACGCGCGTCGCGTGCCGCGGCTTCGATGCTCACACCTGGCGCACGCGACACGTCGACACGTCGCGCGTCGAACTCGACGCCACGCTCGCGTGCGAATGCCTCGCAATGCGCGAGCCATGCATCGGCATTGGGACTCAAACCGTGATGCACATGCAGCGCGATACACCGCGAAGCACCCGCGACGCGCACCGCCGCATCGAGTAACACGCTCGAATCAACGCCGCCGCTGAACGCGATGGCGATGCGGTCGTTCGGATCGAGCGCGGACAGCGCCGCGCCGAGCGCCTCGATCACGAGGCGCTCGGCGGATGAGTCGGCGGTAGTGGTCACGTCGTTAGCGCGGGAAGCGCCGGTGGACGAAAGAGACAGGCCAACGCGCGCGGGCTTATGCGCCCGGCGTCGTTTCCTTGAATTTGCCGTACGCCATCAGCCGTTCGAAACGGCGTTCGCGCAGGTCGTTGGTGCTCATGCCCTGGAACTGGCGCAGCGAATCGGCGAGCGCGCGGCGCAGCATCGCGGCCATGCCCTTCGGATCGCGATGCGCGCCGCCGAGCGGCTCGTTGACGATCTTGTCGATCAGACCGAGCGCCTTCAGACGATGCGCGGTCAGGCCGAGCGCTTCGGCCGCTTCCGGCGCCTTCGCGGCGCTCTTCCACAGGATCGACGCGCAGCCTTCCGGCGAAATCACCGAGTAGGTCGAGAACTGCAGCATCAGCACGCTGTCGGCAACCGCGATCGCGAGCGCACCGCCCGAGCCGCCTTCGCCGATGATCGTCGCGATCAGCGGCGTCTTCAGCTCGGCCATCACATACAGATTGCGGCCGATCGCTTCGGACTGGCCGCGCTCTTCCGCACCGATGCCAGGGTAAGCGCCCGGCGTGTCGATGAACGTGAAGATCGGCAGGCCGAATTTTTCGGCGAGACGCATCAGACGCTCGGCCTTGCGATAGCCTTCCGGACGCGGCATGCCGAAGTTGCGCAGCGCGCGCTCCTTGGTATCGCGACCCTTCTGATGGCCGATCACCATGCACGCCTGACCGTTGAATCGCGCAAGACCGCCGACGATCGACAGATCGTCCGCGAAATTGCGGTCGCCATGCAGTTCATGGAAGTCGGTGAACAGCTCGCTCACGTAGTCGAACGTGTACGGACGCTGCGGATGACGGGCGATTTGCGAAACCTGCCACGGTGTGAGGTTCGCGTACAGATCTTTGGTGAGCTGCTGGCTCTTTTTGGACAGCCGCTCGATCTCTTCCGAAATATCGACGGCCGAATCGTCCTGCACGAAGCGCAATTCTTCGATCTTCGCTTCGAGTTCAGCGATCGGCTGTTCGAAATCCAGAAACGTGGTCTTCATTGGTTTTAATCCTTGGACTTACCGGGCAGCGCGTATTCTAACCGCGCGTGCCGATGTCAAAACCATTTCTCAACTATCGACCGCGTACGCGCGATAGTTTTTGAAACGGCCTCGTTTCCTGTTCTTCTTCAGTAGTCTACCGGCAACGGATCGAGACTACGCCACATATACCAGGTCGCGACAGTACGCCACGGCTCCCAGTTCGCGGCAACCTCGCGCGCTTCGCTACGCGTGACGGGTTCGCCGCTGAAATAGTTGACGCTGATCGCGCGGATCAGGCCGAGGTCGTCGAGCGGCAGCACATCGGGACGCGACAGGTTGAAGATCAGGAACATCTCCGAGGTCCAGCGGCCGATGCCGCGAATCTGCGTGAGTTCGGCGATCACCGCCTCATCGTCCATCGACGTCCATTTGCCGACGTGCAACGCGCCCGACACGAAATGCTGCGCGAGATCGAGCACGTATTCGGCCTTGCGCTTGGACAAACCACACGCGGTCAGCTTCTCGAGGCCGAGCTTGATGAACTGCTGTGGCACGAGCTTCGGACACGCGGCCTCGACCCTCCCCCACACCGCCTGCGCGGCCGCGACCGAAATCTGCTGCCCGACCACCGAGCGCGCGAGCGTGACGAACGGATCGCCACGGCTCAACAGATGCACGGGGCCGAACTTCGGAATCAGCTTCTTCAGAATGCGATCGCGCTTGACGAGATCCGCGCATGCCTTGTCCCAATACGCCGGACGCGTAACCTCGGGCGCAAGACCGCCGATCTGCACCGGCACCGCGACTTCGTTCGCGAGCGATGTGACACCGGCCGCTTCGCCGCTCACGCTGGCCGTACTCGCCGAAGCGGCCGACACCCGCGTCTTGCGCACGACCTCGCCCGCGTTCGTGTCGCGCGTGAGTTCCTGCACTTCGCCGGCGAGCTCAGCCGCGAGTTTGGCCGGCAATGCGCCATTGGCCTTCGCACGCGACGCCGTTTTTGCGCGCTTCGCAGCCGGCGCAGGCGCAGCTTCGGTGAGCGCGCCACCCCCGCCGTTGAGCGAGCGTTTGGCTGCGCTCTTCTTCACCGCGGCCGAGCCGGCTTTCGCCGCCGCCCCGTCCGCCTTTGACGACGCTTTCTCTACCGCGCCGCCGCCCGCCCGAGTCGACGCACGCGTCGACTTTGCCGCGCCAGCCGACGCTGCGGCTGCCGCACTGGTTTGAGACGCCGCGCGTTTAGCCGGCGTCTTCGTGGCCGTTGCCATCCTGCCTCCTGCCTGGCGAGTCGATCAGAGGGAAGTACGAGGTGCGCTCACACGCGCCGCCACTCGGTCAACCCGCCGGGTTTGTCTTCAAGGGCAACGCCGGCATCGAGCAATTCAGCACGGATCCGGTCTGCTGCCGCATAGTCCTTTGCCTGCTTGGCGGCGATGCGCGCGGCGATCTTCGCTTCGATCGCGGCGGGCTCGAGCGCGCCTTCAGCCGCAGCGCCCGCTGCGTGCTGCAGGTATGCACGCGGTTCGCGTCCGAGCAGCCCGAGCACCGCGCCAAGCGCGCGCAATTGACGGGCCAGCGCGGGGTCGCGCGTGCGGTTCACTTCGGTGGCCAGTTCGAACAGCACCGACACAGCCACCGGCGTGTTGAAGTCGTCGTTCATCGCTGTCTGGAAACGCTGCGCGTACGCTTCGTTCCAGTCGAGCGCGGCGGTATCAGGCGTGACATCCTTCAACGCCGTATACAAACGCGCGAGTGCATTGCGCGCGTCGTCGATATGCACGTCGCTGTAGTTCAGCGGCGAGCGATAGTGCGCGCGCGCGATGAAAAAGCGCACGACCTCTGCATCGTACTGCGCAAGTACTTCGCGAATCGTAAAAAAATTGTTCAACGACTTCGACATCTTCTCATTGTCGATCTGTACGTAGCCGTTGTGCATCCAGTAATTGACGAATGTTTGTCCGGTCGCGGCCTCGCTTTGCGCGATTTCGTTTTCGTGGTGCGGAAACTGCAGGTCCTGGCCGCCGCCGTGAATATCGAACTGTTCGCCGAGCAGCGTGCAGCCCATTGCCGAGCACTCGATGTGCCAGCCGGGGCGACCGCGCCCGTACTTCGAATCCCAGCCGGTATCGGCCGGTTCCTCGGGCTTCGCTTGCTTCCAGAGCACGAAGTCGAGCGGGTCCTGTTTCGCGTCGTTGGCCGCGACGCGCTCGCCCGCGCGCAGATCTTCGAGCGACTTGCCCGACAGCTTGCCGTAGCCTTCGAATTTGCGCACCGCGTAGTTGACGTCGCCGTCACTCGCCTGGTAGGCGTAGCCGTTCTTTTCGAGCGTCTCGATCATGCCGAGCATCTGCGGAATGAAGTCGGTCGCGCGCGGCTCGATGTCCGGACGCGCGATGCCGAGCGCATCCGCGTCTTCATGCAACGCCGCGATGAAACGATCGGTAAGCGATTTGATGGTTTCCCCGTTCTCGACCGCGCGCTTGATGATCTTGTCATCGATATCGGTAATGTTGCGCACGTAGGTCACGTTGTAACCGAGCGTGCGCAACCAGCGCTGCACGACGTCGAACACGACCATCACCCGCGCATGACCGACGTGACAATAGTCATACACGGTCATCCCGCAGACGTACATCCGCACGACACCTTCGCGCAGCGGCACGAAAGTTTGTTTGTCACGCGCGAGCGTGTTGTAGATGCGCAGAGATTCCATAGAGAACGGTGCGTGGGCCGGCAGAATCCGCATTTTGCTTCATGCGCGCCGCGACCCGCGAAATGAACAGGACAACGGGTGCGTCGCATACAGCCGAAACCGGCGCACCTCGTGCGGCGATCAGGCTGCAGACGATACTGCGAACCGGGCGGAGACGGCCACGAGTGGCGAAAAGACAGTCGGCGGTTCGACGGAACGCGCAGACCTTTTGTTAGAATGGCTCGGAGTATAACATCCAGACCTGAGCCTATGAAACACTCCAGCGGCCGCGCGCGCAGCGCTGCGACCCTCGCCGCGACTGCGTTTGGCGGCATTGTCGGCGGCGTTACTTTCGAAGCGGCGCGCACCCTCGCGTGGCGCGTCACCGTGGTTGCCGCGCTTGCCGTGGTGCCGGTCGCGAGCGCCTATGCGCAGAAGGCCGCGGTGATGCCGCAAGGCCCCGCCGTGCGCGACAACACGCCGGAAATCGACGCCTCCATCGCGCAGAAGAACTGGCAAGCCGCGCTGACTCAACTCGATGCGCGCGTTGCCGCGAACCCGCGCGACGCTCAGGCGAAGTTCAAACGGGCAAACGTGCTCGTGCATCTGAATCGCGACGACGAGGCGATCACCGCGTTCACCGAACTCACCCAGCTTTATCCCGAGTTGCCCGAGCCGTACAACAACCTTGCGACGCTGTTTGCGCGGCAGGGTCGCCTGACCGAAGCGCGCGCCGCGCTGGAGATGGCCACCCAGGTCAATCCGAACTACGGCCTCGCATTCGAGAATCTTGGCGACCTCTATCTGCGGCTCGCCGATGCCGCGTACCATCGAGCGCAGAGTCTCGGCAAGGCGAGCCCGAGGACCGCGCAGCGTATCGCGGACATCCAGAAGATCGTGTCGCCGGCGACGCCCGCTCCCGCAGCGTCGCAACCGGCCGCCGCGCAGACGACCGCGCCCGCCGCGCACCCCACGTCGAACATCACGGACAGCCCGAGCTTCCAGTTCGGCGGCTCGAATGGCTCGCTCGCCATGCCGCCGTACATGGCGCCGTCGAACTGAGCGCCGGCTCGTTGACTGCCGCACGTTTTCTCCAACCCCGAGGATTTTCATGAAATGGTTGATGTTGGCGCTCGGCAGCGCCGCCCTGATCGCAAACGCACCCGCCTTTGCGCAGTCCGGTTCGCAGGCCGCTCATCCGTCCGTGCTGTTCAAGACGTCGGAGGGTGACATCCGCGTCGAACTGTATCCCGAGAAAGCGCCAAAGACGGTCGCGAATTTCCTCGACTACGTGAAGGCGGGCCAATATAGCGGCACGATCTTTCATCGCGTGATTCCGGGCTTAATGATTCAGGGCGGCGGCTATACGCAGAGCTTCGTCGAGAAGCCGACGCGCGCGCCGATTCCGCTCGAGAGCCGCAGCGGCCTGAAGAACACCGCGGGCACGATCGCGATGGCGCGCACCAGCGACCCGAATTCGGCCACCGCGCAGTTCTTCATCAACACGGTGGACAATGCCAATCTCGACTACCCGAATCCGGACGGCAACGGCTACGCGGTGTTCGGCAAGGTCACGAGCGGTATGGACGTCGTGAAGCGCATCGAAGCCACGCCCACCACCACGCGCGGTCCGATGAGCGACGTGCCGCAGAAGGCCATCGTGATCCAGTCGGCGACGGTGGTGAGCAAGTAACAACGAACCAGCGAGCGAACGAGCAAGCGAACCCGCGCGGCCGCAGCCCGGAGCGCAACCCTCGCCCCGGCGCGGCCTGTCGTCAGTGCATGACGACGCGCCGCGCCTTTTATCCACCTGTTCATCAAAGGATTCCATCATGGTTGAACTGCATACGAACCACGGCGTCATCAAACTCGAACTGGACGCTGAAAAGGCACCGAAGTCGGTCGAGAACTTCCTGAACTACGTGAAGGCCGGCCATTACGACAACACGGTGTTTCACCGCGTGATCGACGGCTTCATGATTCAGGGCGGCGGCTTCGAACCCGGCATGAAGCAGAAGCCGACGGCCGAGCCGATCACCAACGAAGCGAACAACGGTCTGAAGAACGAGAGTGGCTCGATCGCGATGGCGCGTACCAACGACCCGCATTCGGCGACCGCGCAATTCTTCATCAACGTGAACGACAACGACTTCCTGAACCACTCGTCGCCGACGCCGCAAGGCTGGGGCTACGCGGTGTTCGGCAAGGTCGTCGAAGGCATGGACGTCGTCGAGAAGATCAAGAAGGTCAAGACCGGCTCGAAGGGTTTCCATCAGGACGTACCGGTCGACGACGTCGTGATCGAAAAGGCTGTCATCGTCGGCTAAGCCGTGAGTGAGTCGCGCCTCATGCAGGCGTCGACTCGTTTGAACTGAAATCAGGCACCTTCAATGCTGCAAGAGACGCCGCTGCGAAGCGTCGCCGCGGGCGTGCCAGGCGAGGGTCAACGCCCGCACGCCGCGCGCCCTTTTTTCTTCCTCGCCGATCTGCATCTGAGCGAGGATATTCCGCGCACGGTCGCCGCGTTCGAGCATTTCGTCCGCGTGAACGCCGAAGCGGCCGATTCGGTGTTCATCCTCGGTGATCTGTTCGAGTACTGGGTCGGCGACGACATGCTGAGCGAGCCGTTCGTCGCACATATCGCGGCGTTGCTGCACACGCTGTCCGAGCGCGGCATCGCGCTCTACATCATGCACGGCAATCGCGACTTTCTGCTGGGCAAGCGCTTCATGAAAGCGGCCGGCGCGATCTGGCTGCCCGACCCGTTCGTGATCACCGCGTTTGGCACGCGCATTGCGCTCGCGCATGGCGATGGTTTATGTACCGCGGATCGCGGCTATCAGCTATTCAGGCGCTTCGCGCGCAATCGACTCGCGCAGACACTGTTTCTCGCGTGGCCGTTTCGCTGGCGGCGCAAGCTCGCCGAAAACATGCGCTCGAAGAGTGAGCAGGGTCGCACACGGCCGATGTCGATCCGGTACAACGTGACGCCGAAAGGTGTCGCCGCGCTGTTCAAAAAATCGAAGACGGCGACGATCATTCATGGGCACACGCATCTGCCCGCGCGGCATCGTGAGCCGGGTGGCACGCGCTGGGTCCTGCCGGACTGGGATCTCGATCACGGCAAGCGCCGTGGCGGCTACCTGAAGATCGATGCCGACGGGATTCGGGCGTTGCCGCTGGATTGACGCGTTGGGTGCGGCTTGCGCTTGGCGCGGCCGATGCGCCGAGACCTAGCGCTCCGCCACCCCATCCACCTTCCCCGCAATCGCCGCCGACAGCCGCCGCAAATCGAGCAACGCCGCATCGGCGCCTTGCAGCCCTTCGAGGCTCGAGCCGAGCCGCTCGAGCGCATCGACGATTTCATCGATGCGGCGCGCCTGCGTAGCCGCATGATCGATCAGCCCGTGAATCGCGAGCGACACCGGATCGTCCGCGTTCGGCGTGATGCCGTATGCGCAGAACGCGCTGATTTCGCTGCCGCGCTTCGCGTCGCGCGTGGCAGGGTTCGCCCCGGCGTTGGCACCGCTCGTCGCCTCGGTGACCGGCGCCGCCGGCACGATGATCCGCGCGGGATTGCCAACCGCCGTGCCGCGCGCAGGCACCGGTTTCGTCACGACCGCGTTCGAGCCGATCTTCGCGTCCGCGCCGACCGTGAAGCCGCCGAGCACCTTCGCGCCGGCACCGACGATCACGCCACGCTCGAGCGTGGGATGCCGCTTCGCGCCGCGCGTGAGCGACGTGCCGCCAAGCGTCACGCCCTGATAGATCGTGCAGTCGTCGCCGATTTGCGCCGTTTCGCCGACCACGACGCCCATCCCATGATCGATGAACACGCGCCGCCCGACCGTCGCGCCCGGATGGATCTCGATGCCGGTCATGAAGCGCGCCATCTGCGACACGAAACGCGCGAGCCAGCGGCGCTTCGCGCGCCAGCACGCATGCGCGACCCGATGCAGCACGAGCGCATGCAGCCCCGGATAACACGTGAGCACTTCCCATGCGCTGCGGGCGGCGGGATCGCGCTCGCGGATCGTGGCGATATCTTCGCGAAGTCTCGTGAACATGGCAGGGATCGTGTTGTGGGGGAAAAAACCGTCTACGTGAGCGGGGCCGCGCGCTTAGCACCGCGGCAGCTTTGCTTCTCACGTTTCGTGGATTGTAGGGCGATTGCACGAAACCTGCCGGAAGCCCCCGTCGACTGCAAGGTTGTCGTCAGATGACGGCGGCGCATGTGACGCGCCGCGCCGGACTGATCGACGGACCGTCAGTCGGGCCGCTTCGTCTTCAGCAGGATGTGCTTGGCGATGCCGCGCACGATGTTGACCTCCTCGCGCTCGAGGCCTGAGCGTGCGAAGAGCCGACGCAGCCGTGACATCAGCTTCTTCGGATTAGCCGGATCGAGAAACTCGAGGGCGACCAGTGCGCTTTCCAGATGCGCGAACATGCTTTCGATCTCGTCGCTCGCCGCCATCTGCGCGCGCGTGCCGGTGGATTCGGCCTGCCCTGCGCCTGCTCGCAAGGCGGGCGCGCCGTCGGTCGTTTCGTCATCGCAGAGATAGGCGGTGCGCAGTTCGTAGGCGAGCACCTGCACCGCCTGCCCGAGATTGAGCGAGCTGTAGGCGGGATTGGCCGGAATATGCGCGATCGCGCTGCATCGCTCGACGTCCTCGTTCGATAAACCGACGCGCTCGTTGCCGAACACCAGCGCGATCTCGCCGTGCACGGCCTCTTCGTGCGCGACGGCGGCCGCCGCGCGCGGCGTCCATTGAGGCGGTCCGTATTCGCGCAGCCGAGCGGT
The DNA here is from genome assembly GCA_000173575.1 of Burkholderia sp. H160. Lineage (GTDB taxonomy): Bacteria > Pseudomonadota > Gammaproteobacteria > Burkholderiales > Burkholderiaceae > Paraburkholderia. The sequence continues at coordinate 51,685 of ABYL01000039.1, forward strand.
CAGTGCGACCGACCAGTGGACGCCGGTCAGTGCATCGGCGAGCGTCGGCACCACGTGCACGGAGGCAAGCACGTCGTCGGCGCCACTGGCCATCGCGATTGCTTCGGGATCGTTCTGCACGTTCGGCACGCGCGGCGACACCAGCACGAGCCGCGAAAAACCCATGGTTTTCAGCGCGCGCGCCGCGGCGCCGACATTGCCCGGATGGCTGGGCTCGACGAGCACGAAACGCGTCGAGGTAAAGCCGCCGCGCAATTCGGCCACGGCGGGGTCGGAAGAATGGTGCGTGTGATCCACGATGAAACTCTGCTTGCCAGGAACTCAAGACGCGTATGGTAGCGCCAACGGGCGCTGGTGCCGAATCAGGCGAATGCGCGGGCGCCTGCGCGGCGGCGCCCGGACTCAGGTAAAATACCGCTTTTCGCGTCCGGCGCCGGCATTTGCCCGAGGCTTCCGCCGAACCGGCCGCACCGTTCTTATTCAATTCGTCTCCGTCGACGGAATGCGCTCCGGTGTGATAGCCGGTTGGCGTTCCGTGCTGTGTTCGCGTCGTTGCTGCGCCCGTCGGCGCAGGTTTCGCGCTTATTTGCCGGCCAGCAGCCGTGCTGCCCCGTATAAGGATCAGTTTATGCATCCCATGCTCAATATCGCTGTGAAGGCCGCGCGCCGCGCAGCTCAGATCATCAACCGCGCATCGCTCGATCTCGACCTGATTCAGGTCAGCAAGAAGCAGCACAACGATTTCGTCACGGAGGTCGACAAAGCGTCCGAAGCGGCGATCATCGAAACGCTGAAGACAGCCTATCCCGATCACGCCATCCTCGCCGAAGAGTCGGGCAAGTCGGACCACGATTCCGAATACCAGTGGATCATCGATCCGCTCGACGGCACCACCAACTTCATCCACGGCTTCCCGTACTACTGCGTGTCGATCGCGCTCGCGCACAAGGGCATCGTCACGCAGGCCGTCGTCTACGATCCGAACCACAACGATCTGTTCACCGCATCGCGCGGCCGTGGCGCGTTCCTCAACGATCGCCGCATCCGCGTCGCCAGGCGCGACCGCCTCGCCGACTGCCTGATCGGTACCGGTTTCCCGTTCCGCGAGACGGACAGCCTCGCATCGTACGGCCGCCAGTTCGCCGAGATGACCGAAGCCTGCGCGGGTCTGCGCCGTCCGGGCGCCGCCGCGCTCGATCTGGCCTACGTCGCGGCAGGCCGCATGGACGGCTTCTTCGAGCAGGGCCTGAGCGCATGGGACGTCGCGGCGGGCAGCCTGCTGATCACCGAAGCCGGCGGTCTGGTCGGCAACTTCACGGGCGATTCGGAGTTCCTGCACGTCGGCGAAATCGTCGCGGGCAACCCGAAGGTCTACGCGCAGATGATTCCTATCCTGTCGCGCTTCAGCCGCACGCGTCAGCAGTCGGCTTGAGGGGCGCCACCGCGGCCGGTTCGCCCAAACGCGTAACGGTTGTGCAGAAAAGCGGCTTCGGCCGCTTTTTTGTTGGCGGCGCTGCAACGCGCGAGGCTTCATGCTGCCATGCAGCCTTCGCGTCGGCACTCGTCCGTTCGGCCAGGGTCCGCTTGCCGCGCCGGCGAGTTAAACTCACGCCCTGAGCATCTACCGCAAGAAGACACGAAGGATGGGCATTCAAACCGCAGCGGCCAACGACGTCGCACAACACACGCCGATGATGCAGCAGTACCTGCGCATCAAGGCTGAGCATCCGGGCACGCTGGTGTTCTATCGGATGGGCGACTTCTACGAACTCTTTTTCGACGACGCGGAAAAAGCCGCGCGCCTGCTCGACCTGACGCTCACGCAGCGCGGCGCGTCGGCGGGCAATCCGATCAAGATGGCCGGGGTGCCGCATCACGCGGTCGAACAGTATCTGGCCAAGCTCGTGAAGCTCGGCGAATCGGTCGCGATCTGCGAACAGATCGGCGACCCGGCCACCTCGAAAGGCCCGGTCGAGCGGAAGGTCATGCGCGTGGTCACACCGGGCACGCTGACCGACGCCGCGCTGCTGTCCGACAAGAGCGACGTCTATCTGCTCGCGCTGTGCGTCGCGCATAATCGCCGCGGCGTCGCGACGAGCGTCGGTCTCGCGTGGCTCAACCTCGCAAGCGGCGCGCTGCGCCTCGCCGAAGTCGCGCCCGATCAGGTCGCCGCCGCGCTCGAGCGCATCCGTCCCGCGGAGATTCTGGTCGCCGATGCCACCGCCGATTCGGCCAGTTGGACTCCGCCTGTCAACGCCAGCGCGCTCAAGCGGGTGCCCGCCTGGCACTTCGATATCACGTCGGGCACGAAGCGCCTGTGCGATCAGCTCGAAGTCGCGAGCCTCGATGGCTTCGGCGCGCACTCGCTCGGTTGCGCGTGCGGCGCGGCCGGCGCGTTGCTGCTGTACGCGGCGTCCACGCAAGGCCAGCAGTTGCGCCATGTGCGCAGCCTGAAGGTCGAATACGAATCCGAATACATCGGTCTCGACCCGGCCACGCGCCGCAATCTCGAACTCACGGAGACGCTGCGCGGCACCGAATCGCCGACTCTGTGCTCACTGCTGGACACCTGCTGCACGACGATGGGTAGCCGCCTGCTGCGTCACTGGCTGCATCATCCGCCGCGCGATTCGGCGGTCGCGCAGGCCCGTCAGCAGGCGATCGGCGCGTTGCTCGACGCGCCGCCGGGCGCCGATCTCGATACCTTGCGCAGCGCGTTGCGGCAGATTTCGGATATCGAACGGATCACTGGACGTCTCGCGCTGCTGTCGGCGCGGCCGCGTGATCTGTCGAGCCTGCGCGATACCTTTATCGCGCTGCCTGCGTTGCGCGCGCAGCTCACGGCGGTGGCATCGAACGCGGATTCGCTCGCGCGCATCGACGCGGCGCTCGAACCGCCGCAAGCGTGCGTCGAACTACTCATTCGCGCGGTCGCGCAGGAGCCGGCCGCGATGGTGCGCGACGGCGGCGTCATCGCGCGTGCATACGACACGGAACTCGACGAGCTGCGTGATATTTCGGAAAACTGCGGGCAGTTCCTGATCGATCTCGAAACACGCGAACGCGCACGCACCGGCATCAACAATCTGCGCGTCGAGTACAACAAGGTGCACGGCTTCTATATCGAAGTCACGCGCGGCCAGACCGACAAGGTGCCCGACGACTATCGCCGCCGGCAAACGCTGAAGAACGCCGAGCGTTACATCACACCCGAGCTGAAGACTTTCGAGGACAAGGCGCTGTCCGCGCAGGAACGCGCACTCGCTCGCGAACGCGCGCTGTACGACGCGTTGCTGCAATCGTTGCTGCCGTTCATTCCCGATTGTCAGCGCGTCGCGCTCGCGCTCGCCGAACTCGATCTGCTGGCCGCGTTCGGCGAACGCGCCCGCGCGCTCGACTGGGTCGCACCGACATTCTCGGCCGACGCGGGCATCGACATCGAGCAGGGCCGTCATCCGGTCGTCGAGGCGCAGGTCGAACAGTTCATCGCCAACGACTGCGCGCTCGCGACCGAGCGCAAGCTGCTATTGATCACCGGCCCGAACATGGGCGGTAAGTCGACCTTCATGCGCCAGACCGCGCTGAACGCGCTGCTCGCGTACGTGGGCAGCTACGTGCCGGCGCGACGCGCGGCCTTCGGACCGATCGACCGCATCTTCACGCGCATCGGCGCGGCCGACGACCTCGCCGGCGGCCGCTCGACCTTCATGGTCGAGATGACCGAAGCGGCCGCAATCCTCAACGACGCGACGCCGCAAAGCCTCGTGCTGATGGACGAGATCGGCCGCGGCACGTCGACGTTCGACGGCCTCGCACTCGCGTGGGCAATCGCGCGGCATCTGCTCGCGCACAACGGCTGCTACACGCTGTTCGCGACGCACTACTTCGAGCTGACGCAACTGCCCGCGGAGTTTCCGCACGCGGCCAACGTGCATCTGTCGGCGGTCGAGCATGGGCACGGCATCGTGTTCCTGCACGCGGTCAACGAAGGGCCGGCCAATCAGAGCTACGGTCTGCAGGTCGCGCAACTCGCCGGCGTGCCGAACGCGGTGATCCGCGCGGCGCGCAAGCATCTTGCGCATCTGGAGCAGCAATCGGCCGCGCAGCCTGCGCCGCAGCTCGATCTGTTTGCCACGCCATCACCGATGCTCGTCGAAGACGCGGACGACGATAGCGATGCCGACATCAGCGCGAGCCAAGCGTCGCCCGCAATGCAGACGCTCGTCGAGCGTCTGCGCGGCATCGACCCGAACGATCTGCGGCCGCGCGAAGCGCTCGATCTGCTGTACGAATTGCATGAACTGGCCGTCGCGCCGGATGCGGACCACTGACACGTCGGGGCGCCCGCTGCACCCGCGCCGGGGGCGCGCGGCGCTGTG
>ABYL01000038.1 GCA_000173575.1 Burkholderia sp. H160
CTCCTTGTCGACGAGCGCCTTGAGCAACTTGGCGACGGCCAGCGGCTGCAGATCTTCATTCGATTCGATCAGGATCGCGCGGTCCGCGCCGATCGCCAGCGCCGTGCGCAGCGTTTCCTGACATTGCGTGACGCCAGCCGACACGGCGATCACTTCGGTCGCGACGCCCGCTTCCTTCAGCCGCACGGCTTCTTCAACCGCGATTTCGTCGAACGGGTTCATCGACATTTTCACGTTGGCGATATCGACACCCGTGTTATCCGACTTCACACGGACCTTCACGTTGTAATCGACGACGCGTTTCACCGACACCAAAACCTTCATTCATTTTCCTTTCACAATCAAATGGACAACTGAAGTTGCCCGAATGGTGGCGCCAGATCTCAGGCCATCAGGCTCAGTCATCACGATGACGGCCTCCAGAACGCAGGCAGAAACATCTGCAACCACCGTAACGGGCACACTCCCCCAACCACAATGGCGCTACTCCAGCTGTCAAGCGCTCCTTCAGGCGGGTGCTGCGTTCAAACGCAGTGCCCTTCAAGACAGGTGACGGGCGATATCGTCGCGCCGGAAACGTCGCTCGGCAGGCCTATGCGTGCATTGTTGATCAAGAGCTCGTCGATTTTCCCGGGCGTGCGCCGGTACTTCGTCGAAATGCGCTTCAAGACCGGTTCGGACGATGCGACCGGTTCAGACGTCTCAGCCGAGCAGCGCTGAATTCAGGCGACCAGATTGACCGCCGTTGCGGTCGCGAGTAGCTTGTCGTCCTGCCAGAGTTCGCCCTCGACATTGACGACGCGCGAACCCTGACGCACGAGGCTCGCGCGGCCGGTAATCAGACCGGGCTTGCCCGGGCGCAGAAAAGACACATTCAGGCTCAGCGTCGCGCAATGCTTGTCCTCGCGAAGCGAGGCCATGCACAGCAACGCTGTGACGTCGTCGAGCATCGCCGCGAGCATTCCGCCCTGAACCTGCCCGGCAGGATTCGCGAATGCAGGCAAGCCCTGATATTCGCATTCGATGCGGCCCGCCTCGATATCGACCGAGACGATCCTGTTGCCGAGCGTGGTGCTGATCGGCGGTGCCGCCAGTTCGCCTTCCATGATCTTGCGTATGTACGGATGGATCGCTGCAATCATTGCCAGATGAACCCCGAAAAAGATCGGGCGCAACATGCGCCCTCGAGAAAAATGCGTCCAGCGCCTCTCAGCGCCCCTTGAATGCGGGCGCGCGCTTTTCCTGCCAGGCCAGCGCACCCTCGCGCAGGTCGTCGGAGGCATCGGCGCGGGCCAGATCCTGCGCGTAATCGACAGCATCAAACCGACCCGCCGCGATGCGCGTCAGATGCTTCTTCATGCCGAGCAGCGCAAGCGGCGCCATGCCACCCAGTTGCGCGCCCAATGCGCCGGTCACCTCTTCGAGACGCGCGGGTTCGACTACCTCGTCGAGGAAGCCGCAATCGCGCATCTGCCCGGCATCGAAGCTCGCGCCCGTGAGCAGCAGACGCTTGGCCACGTTCACGCCAAGACGCGAAACATAGCGGTGCAGTCCGCCCTGATAGAACAGCAGGCCGAGCTTCGCGGCCGGCACGAACATCTGCGAATGCGTGACGCCATAGCGAAAATCGCAGGCCAGCGCGAGATCAGTCGCGCCGCCATAGACGCCGCCATTCACCGCAGCAATCGTCACCGGCCGCGCGGTTTCCAGCTCTCCCGCGAGGGCCTCGAAGGCTTCGCCGATATTGCCGGCGCCGACGCTGTGGATATTGAAGCCCGAGCAGAAATGCCTGCCCTCGGCGCGCAGATGCAGAACGAGCACGTGCTGTATCGCATTCACTTCACGCAGGTAGCCGCGAATCGTCTCGAGATCGGAGAACTCGAGGCGATTCGCGACCTGTGGACGGCGCAGCGTGATGACGGCCTCGCGGCCATTGACCACCAACTCCGGCGCCTGGCCCGGTGCCATCTCACTCATTGCCATCTCTCCTGTATGTTCGATTCAGTGAAAGCCGTAGATCTGCATCGTGGTCTCTCCGGCCTCGATGCGCTTGCAGATTGTCGCTTCATCGATTTCGCGCTGCGCGGCCTTCGCGACCACTTCGGACGCACGGGCACGCGGTACCGCGACCACGCCGTCGCGGTCGCCGACGATCAGGTCGCCGGGCTCGACCGTCGTGTTGCCGAGCAGCACCGGCGCATTGAGCCAGCCGATCGCGCCATAGTCCTTGCCCGTGCCGCGAATCGACAGACCGCGTGAGAACACCGGGAAGCCGATCTGTTCCAGCAGGTCGGCATCGCGCACGCAGCCGTCGATGACGAGGCCCGCAAGACCACGCACCTTGGCCGCCGTGGTCATGACCTCGCCCCAATAGCCATGATCGTACGCACCGTTCGCGTAGACGACGAGTACGTCGCCCGGCTTCGCCGCGAGGATGGCACGGTGCAGCCAAAGGTTGTCGCCGCCCGGCGAATGCACGGTGAATGCAGCGCCGCAGATCCGGAAGCCCGGCGCGACCGGCTTGATCGAAGTCGGCAGCACGCCGATCTTGCCGCCGGCCTCGTGCAATGCGGCTGCCGGCACGTTACGCGCGGCTTCGACGACCTTCGCGTCGACGCGCTCGAATTCGGTGCGGATCGTCGTCGACGAATCGTGTTCCTTGACGTTGTTCGCGGCGCTCATTACTTCCCCTTGGTCTGCAACTGGTGGTACTTGAACTGCCTGCGTGCCTCGTCGAGACGCATGCCGCCACGGCAGGCCTCGCGGATCGCTTCTTCAGCGTGGTGAATCGTTTCGGCAGCCTCGAGTACAGCGTCCTCGTGCTCGCGCGGAATGACGATCACACCGTCGGCATCGCCGCGCAGCAGGTCTCCCGGCGCGACACGCGCCTCACCGATGTTGACCGGTACGTTCACGGCTTCGACCTGCACGCGGTCCTTGCCGGTGCGCATCCAGTGGTCGCGGCTGAACACCGGGTAGCCGAGCTTCAGGCACAGCGCGACGTCGCGGCACACTCCGTTGATCACGGTGCCGGCGATGCCGCGGCGGTGCGCGATCTCGGTCATGATGTCGCCCCACACGGTGGCGTCTTCACGGCCGTTGTTGTCGAGCACGACAATGCTGCCGACCGGCACGTCGTCGATGAAGTCGCCCACGGTGCCCGGCGGGTTCGAAGGCGGACCGTATTTGATCGTGTAGGCGCGGCCGGTGGTGCGAAAATCCGTGCTGCGGGGCTTGATCTTGTAGCACTGGCCCACGATGCCGAGCTTGTCGAGTGCGTCGGAAAGGGTCGCCGTGTCGAGCTTTGCAGCGCGCTCGACGTTCTTATCCTGAGTCGTCATGGTATGGATTCCTGCGTATTTCCTGGGTTTGTCCGGATGCCGCTTACTTGAGCATATGCTCGTAGTTGCCGCCCATCACCTGCCCGACCGGCGTGCCGGCCAGAATCGCCTTGGCCATCGCGGCCTCCTTGTTGACGATCATTTCGGCAACGTCCAACACGGCTTCGATGTCGGCTGCGCGAATGAAAATCGCGGCGCTGTTGTCCGCCACGACGTAGTCGCCAGCTTCCACGCGCACGTCACCGATCTGCACCGGAATATTCGTGCCCTTCTCGACCACGCGGCCGCGCGCGGTGCGAGCCGTCGTCGAGCGGCTGAACACGGGCAGCTCGTACGCCACGGCTTCGTCGATGTCGCGCACCGGGCCGTCCGCGACCACGCCGGCCACGCCGCGCACCTTCGCCGCGAGCGACAGTAGGCCGCCCCAGCAACCAGCTTCCACGCCGCTACGCTGCTCAATGACGATCACGTTCTCGCCGTCGGCCTGTTCAACGGCCGTGCAACCAAGGTGCACCGGCGGCCCTGGGGGCGCTTCGCCCGTGCCAAGCTTGACGGTGATCGCGCGGCCCGCGACGCGGCCCGCACCGGCGCGTTGGGGCAAACCGCTCACCACGCCGCTCAGCTTGAGTTTGTCGAGCGCGTCCGAGACGGCGCAGCAATCGAGCCGCCGCAGGCGCTGTACGTTTTGGTCAGCCATGATGTGTTGTACTTTCCTGAAAGAAACTTGAAGTGCGATGCGAGCGCCCCGTCCTGAACGGCCAGGGCTGTCGCGTTCAGTCGAGCGTATGCCAGGCCGCGAAAGCGAGGCCCGTGCCGGTCAGGGCCGCCGTGCGGTAACCGGGCACGTAGTGGACCCATTCGAGGTCGAGTGACTTCAGTGCCTCTACGCCGATGATCCAGTTACGGATCTCCGAGCTGCCAGCCTGCAACTTCTTCGGATCCAGCGCGGCCAGCCATTCACTGTCCTTGCGGCGGATCGCGTCGATGATGCCGCTGTCGAGTTCCTCGTCTACGACGAAGTGCGACAGGCCGCCGGAAGCCAGCACGCCCACTCGCAGGTCTTCCGGATAGGCCTCGATCAGCTCGCGCAGCGCCCGGCCGAGCTGGATGCAGCGGCGCGGCGTGGGCTGGTTTGGCGGATCGAACGTGTTGATGATCACCGGAATCACCGGCAGGTCGAGACCCTGCAAATAGCGGCGGTGAATGAATGAGAACGCATGGCCCTCGTACTGGTCGCGCTCGAGACCGTCCATCGCCGCCATGTCGAAATCTCGGTCGCACAGTTCGCGGATCAGCCAGCGCGCCATGTCGGCCTTAACGGGGTAGTGCACGTCGGCATCGGGCTCCTGGCGCATCGTGCGAGCGCGCGCATACCAGTTCGCGTTCGGGCTCACCTCGCGCTTCGCGTTGCGGATCGTCTCGCCGTAGTAGATCGCGAATGCCGGGTTGTTCGTCGTGCGAAACAGTTCGGTCTGGTCGTCGCCGACCACGAGCAGCACGTCGAGTTTCGCAGCGCGGATACGATCGCGCACTTCGTCCATGGCGGCTTCGGCCTGATCGTAGCGCTCGCCCATCCTGGCGGCCGACACCATCGCCTCGGAATCGTTCGGGGCGATCTTGAGCAGCGCTTCATAAGTCGTAGGGTTGCCGAGGCGATCGAAGTAATGCGGATTCTTCGGATCGACCTGCTTGAAACCATGTTGCCAGTCTTCGCGCTGGCAAACCAGCATGATGCTGTGCGATGAACCGAATCCGGCGACCAGTCGTGCCATTTCGTCTCCCTCTCTTCAATACCTGCCGTGAGCGTGCGTCAGACCACGAAGGCCGAGCGCCACTGCTCTATCTGTTGATCGTCGTAGCCAAGCTCGTTCAGGATCGCCTGCGTATGCTCGCCCTGCTCTGGCGCGAGGCGCGGCGTCTGCGCGCGCGGGTAGCGCGACAGACGGAACGGCGTGCCGACGAACGACACTTCGCCCTTGCCCGGCACATCGGCCGGCCACGCGACGCCCAGATGCTTGACCTGCGGATCGTCGAATACTTCGTTTACCTTGTAGATCGGGCCGCACGGCACGCCGACCTTGATCAGCAGCTCGGTCCACTCGCGCGTGGTGCGCGTGCGGAACACATCGCCGACCGCCTTGTTGACCGCATCGCGGTTCTCGACGCGGGCAGGATCCGATTCGTAGCCAGGCTGGCCGACCAGCTGCTGCAAGCCGAGCGCCTCGCACAGGCGCCCGAACATCGAATTGCCGATCGCGGCCAGGTTCAGGAAGCCATCGCTGGTTGGGAATACGCCGGTCGGCACGGTGAGCGGATGCTCGTTGCCGACCTGCTGCGGCACCTTTTTGTCCACTAGCCACTGCGCGGCCTGGAAGTCGAGCATCGCGATCTGCGCTTCGAGCAGCGAGGTCTGCACCCACTGGCCCTCGCCCGAAGCTTCGCGCTCGAGCAGCGCGGTCATGATCGCCTGTGCGCAGAAGTGCCCCGAGCACAGGTCGGCAATCGGGATGCCGACGCGCATCGGGCCTTCGCCCGGCTTGCCGGTGAGGCTCATCAAGCCGCCCATGCCCTGTGCGATCGAGTCGAAGCCGGGCCACTTCGCATACGGGCCATCCTGACCGAAGCCGGAAATGCTTGCATAGACGAGGCGCGGATTGGTGGCGCGCAGCGTTTCGTAGCCGATGCCGAGGCGATCCTTGACGTCGGGGCGGAAGTTCTCGATGAAGACGTCCGCACGCTTGACCAGCTCGCGAAGAATCTCGAGGCCGGCCGGGTCCTTCATGTTCAGCGTCAGGCTTTCCTTGTTGCGGTGCAGATTCTCGTAGTCGGCGCGGTTATGGTCACGCCCGCCGATCATGTCGTCGCCGCCCGGCGCGCCTGGCGGAATCTCCAGCTTGATCACGCGCGCGCCCATGTCCGCGAACACGCGCATGGCCGTGGGGCCCGCGCGTACGCGCGAGGCGTCGATGATCGTGAAACGCGACAGCGGACCTTTCTTCGGATCGTGGCGGCCGTGCTGTTCCTTGAAATCGGCTGACATGCCTTGTCTCCTCTCTGCGTTTCGTTCAGGCCGGCGTGAACATCGGCACGGGGTATTCGCCTTCGCTCGGCTTGAAGACAAGCTTCACGCGCTGGCCAATCGAGAGCGCCGCAGGATCGCAGTCGACCAGATTGGTCAGCATCGTCACGCCTTCGTCGAGCGTCACGTAGGCGAGCGTGTAGCGCGCCTCGTCCTTGCCCATCGTGCTGAACGAATAGACCGCGCCCAGGCCCTTCGTATCGAACCATTCGGTGTTCGAGCTCATGCAGTGCGGGCAGATGTCGCGCGGGTAGTAATGCGTTTCACGGCAGTCCCGGCAGCGCTTGAGCAGCAGGCGGCCTTCCTTCGCGGCTACCCAGAACGGCATGGCCTCGGGTAGCACGCGTGGCGCGTGGATGCGACGTGGCCCAGCGGGCTTCGCGGTGGGTCTGGCAGCAGGCGTCGCGCCCTGAGCCGCTGTGCCGGTAGCCGGTTGAGTGGTGCTCATGATTACTCCCGTTCCATGATCAGCGTGCCCGCGGTGTGACGCGACGCCAGCGCGCCGCCGATACCGTTCGCGAGCGCGATATCGCAATCTTTGACCTGCACGGCCGGATGGGCCTCGCCACGCAGTTGGCGCACGGCCTCGATCACCTTCGTGACGCCACCGCGGTTCGCGGGATGGTTGTTGCACAGGCCACCGCCATCGGTGTTGAATGGCAGCTTGCCGACGCCCGAAATCAGGTTGCCGTCCATCACGAACTTGCCGCCCTCCCCCTTCTTGCAAAAGCCGAGGTCTTCGAGCTGCATGAGCACCGTGATCGTGAAGCTGTCGTACAGCGATGCGTACTTGATGTCCTCCGGCACGAGGCCAGCCTCGGCGAACGCAGCCGCGCCCGACCACTTCGCTGCCGACCAGGTCAGGTCGATCTTGCCGCCAGCAGCGTGCTTGGGCGCCTCGCCCGTGCCCCGCACCTTGACGAGCGGACGTTTGAGCTTCTTCGCGATCTCCGGACGCGCGACGATCAACGCACCGCCGCCGTCGCTCATCACGCAGCAGTCCAGACGATGCAGCGGATCGGACACCATCGGCGAATTGACGACGTCCTCGACGGTCACGACATTGCGCAGCATCGCGTTCGGGTTGTGCTGCGCGTGGTGCGAGGCCGCCACCTTGATCCATGCGAGTTGTTCGCTCGTGGTGCCGAATTCGTACATGTGACGCTTCGCGACCATGCCGTACAGGTTCTGCGTAGCCGGCCCGAACGGCAGCTCGAACTGCACTTCCGGCGCGTCCGGGTCCGGCGCCTTCAGCGACAGCGCGGCGCCTGCCGCGCGCGGACGGCCGGCTAGCGTGATCAGCGCCACGTTGCAACGGCCGGCCTTGATCGCTTCAGCCGCGTGCGCCACGTGAAGGATCGGCGCGGAGCCGCCGCATTCGGTCGAATCGACGTGGCGAAGCTTGAGGCCGAGGTATTCGGCGACTGTCGTGGTGCCGAGACCAGGCGCGTCACCGGCGCAGAAGTAGCCGTCAATGTCGTCCTTGGTCAGGCCCGCGTCGTCGAGTGCGCCCTTCGCCACATCGGCGTGCAGGCGCAGCACCGACAGTTCGTCGGCCTTGCGCGTCGGGTGCTCGTAAGCCCCGACGATATAAGCTGCTCCGTTCAGGCTCATGCTTCCCCCTGCGAAAGACGCTGCGAAGTGAAGCGCTGGAGATGCCAGCTCGCGTCGCCATAGGTCATGTTGATCGCGAACATGCGCTTCGCGTAGTGGCCGACGCGGCACTCTTCGGTCATGCCCATGCCGCCGTGCAGCTGGATGCCCCATTCGCCCGCTGATCGGCATGCGTCACCGACATAGGCCTTCGCCGCCGACACGAAACGGCGGCGCCGGTCAGGATCGTTCCCTTCCACGGCCATCGCGGCGGCGCAGGCCATCGACTTGCTCTGTTCGAGCGAGATCAGCATGTCGGCCACCCGGTGTTGAAGCGCCTGGAACTTCGCGAGTGGCGCGCCGAACTGGGTGCGTGTCGTCAGGTGTTCGGACGTGTGTTCGAGCAGTGCTTCGAGCACGCCGACCGACTCCGCCACCAGCGCGGCGTTCGCGCGGTCGAGGGCAGCTTCGATGAGGTCGTGGGCCGCACCGGCCGAACCGATCAGATCGGCCTTGGTCACCGACACATTGGCGAACGTGACATGCGCGGCTTCACGTGCGTCGATTGTCTCGAAGTTGCGCAGGCTGATGCCGGGCGCCTTCGCGTTCACGAGGAACAGAGTCAGGCCTTGCCTGTCGCCGCGCTGGCCCGAGGTACGCACGGCCACGACGAAGGCACCAGCGATTGCGGCGTCGAACACAATGGTCTTCGTGCCGTTGATCTTCCAGCCGTCGCCGGTTTCGGTTGCTGGCACAGCCAGACGCGTGACGTCGTAACGCGACTCGGCCTCGCTAACGGCGAACGCCAGCACCTCCTCGCCTCTTGCCACGGCTTCGAGCCATGTGACCTTCTGTTCGTCGCTGCCGGCCGAGCCGATCAGCGTGGCAGCCGGCAGCCCGCTCGCTAACCAGCCCGCGCCGCCGAGCGCGCGGCCCAGCTGCTGCGCGACCAGCATTGTTTCCACCGCACCGTAACCGCTGCCGCCGTGATCGGCGTCGATCACGAGGCCGGTCACGCCCATCTCGGCCAGCCCATGGCGACGCTTGGCGGCAAGTTCGCGGTCCTCGGCGTTGCCACGCAGATGCGCGGGATATTCGCCATCGCAGAAGCGGCGCACGGCGTCTTGCAGCGTGACGTGATCTTCAGTCAGAGAAAAATCCATGTTCGTATTCCGCCTCAAGCATTGAAGAACGCGCGGCTAATCAGATTGCGCTGCACTTCGTTGGTCCCGCCGTAGATCGACGCTTTGCGAGCGTCGAAGTAGTTCGCCGCGACCGCGATCAGTTCGTCCGGGCTCGGGCCGTCGTAGCCGGCCGCATCGAGCATGGCCTGCTCGTCGAACGGCACTGCAAAAGGACCGGCGATTTCTGTCAGGAGTGCGTAGATGCCCTGGCGCAGCTCCGTGCCGCGAACCTTGAGCATCGGCGCTTCAACCGTAGGCACGCGGCTCGACTGATTCGCGCTCAGCATGCGCAGGCCCGTGAATTCGAGCGCCATCAGCTCGACTTCGAAACGGCTGATGCGCGACTGGAGCAGCGGATCGTCGTCGAGGCCCATCTGCTTCGCGAGATACCTGGCTCGGGCCAGCTGCTGCTTGCACGAGCCGATGCCAGCGATACCAGTGCGCTCATGGCCGAGCAGAAACTTGCCGTAGGTCCATCCCTTGTTCAGTTCGCCGACGAGGTTTTCCGTCGGCACGCGCACATTGTCGAGGTAGACCTCGTTGAGGTCGGTACCGCCTTCGAGCATCTTGATCGGGCGAACCTGGACGCCCGGCGCATGCATGTCGATCAACAGAAACGAGATGCCTTCCTGGGGCTTCGCGCTCGGATCGGTCCGCACGAGCGCGAACATCATGTCGCACCAGTGAGCGTACGAGGTCCAGACCTTGTGGCCGTTGACGATGAAGTGATCGCCCTCATCGTCCGTGGCAAGCACGGCCGTCGTGCGCACCGACGCGAGGTCCGAGCCCGCGCCCGGCTCCGAGAAACCCTGCGCCCACCAGGTCTCGCTGCGCAGGATCTTCGGGATGTACTTCGCCTTTTGCTCAGGTGTGCCGAATGCGTTGAGCACCGGGCCGAGCATGTTGATGCCGCTCGCCACGATACGAGGCGCGCCGCCCAGCAGCGTTTCTTCATCGAAGATGTAGCGCTGCACGTGCGTCCAGCCCGGGCCGCCATGTTCTTTCTTCCACGACGGCGCGATCCAGCCCTTCTCGTACAGCTTCGTGTACCACTCGACATAATCCTCGCGCTCGATGCGCAGGCCGAGCTCGGCCTTGCGCTTCAGACGCGGTGACAGATTGTTCTTCACGAACTCGCGCACTTCGGCGCGAAATGCCTGGTCCTCGGCGGAGAATTCCAGTTTCATTCGATGTGTCTCCTCAGATCCAAGGCTCAGTGATGGGTCGAGCCGCCCTGAGCGCCGCAGACGACGAGCGCGTCGAGCGCGAGCACACGGTCCGGGTAGGCCACCAGCGGGTTGACGTCGATTTCGGTGATTTCGGGGTTCGCGCGCATCTGGTCGGCAATCGCTGCCACGGCCTTCGCGACCGCACGCACGTCGACGCCTGCCGCGCCGCGCACGCCTTCGAGCATCGCGGCACCCTTCAGTCGGCCCAGCTCGACCACGATGTCGTCTTCCGACATGTCGGCCGGCACGAGGCGCACATCCTTGAGCACCTCAATGAAAATACCTCCGAGGCCCACGAGCACGACCGGCCCCCAGTCCGCGTCGCGTTTTGCACCCACGACCAGTTCCAGACCGCGCGAGCCCATCGCTTCGACCAGCGCGCCGTCGAGCATGAGTTCCGGGCGATGCGACTTCACGCTCGTATGCAGCTTGTCCCAACCGGCGCGCAGCGCGGTGGCATCAGCGAGGCCGACCACCACGCCACCGACGTCGCTCTTGTGCGGCAGTTCGCTTGCCTGGGCCTTCAGCACGACCGGGTAGCCGATTTCATCGGCGATCTTGAGCGCTTCGTCGAGCGACTTCGCGAGACATCCCTTCGGCACCGGCAGACCGGCCGCGGCAAGCCAGCCCTTGCCCTGGTATTCGGCGAAGATGCCGTTCGGCGGCACGGCGCCCGGCAGCGGGATCACCTTCGGCGCTTCGGTCCTGGCACGCCCGGCGCGCGCTAGCGACTCACCATACGAAGCCACGCGAGCGCAAGCACGCAGAGCACGATCCGGTGAGCGGAAGAACGGTACGCCGCTCGCGGCGATCGCTTCCGTGAAGAATTCTTCAAGCTGGTTGTTATCGCCCATTACCGCGAGCACGGCGGGCTTCGTTGCACGCGCCAGCGCCGGCACGAGGTAATCGGCCTTGTCGCGCTGAGCGATCGACGGACCGCCCATGATCGCGAGCACGAGCGAACCGATGTTCGGATCGGTCAGCACCGTGTCGATCAGTTCGCCTATCAGGCCCGGGTTGCGTACACCGATCGTCGTGTAGTCGAGCGGGTTGTCGGCGACGGCGTAGTCGGGCAGCAGTTCAGTCAGCTTCTTGACGGTCGCGTCGGTCAGGCGTGGCAGCGTCAGGCCGATCTCCTCGGCGAAATCGAGCGTGATGTTCTTGACCGCGCCCGAGGCCGTCATCACGGCCGTACCGGCCGCCGGGGGCACCGGGAAGCGGGCCAGGATCGTCGTCGTATCAAACAGTTCGTCAAGCGAATCGACGACCACCACGCCTTCGCGCTGCAGCAGGACACTCGCCGTCGCGTGATCGCCTGCCAGTGCGCCTGTGTGAGACTGCGCCGCCTCGCGGGCGCGGGCGCTCTTGCCCGGCATCAGCATCACGATCGGCTTGCCTGCGGCGCGTGCTTCGCGGGCGAGCAGCAGGAAGGTCTGCGGACGACGGATCTGCTCGGCGTAGACCGCGATCGCGCTCGTCTGCGGATCGGCGACGAACCAGGCCAGATAGTCTTCGATACCGAGGCTTGCTTCGTTGCCGGTCGAAACGGTCGCCGTCATCGGTTGACCACGGCCAATGAACGCGTCGCGCAGGTTCGCGGCCATCGCGCCGCTCTGCGCCACCACGCCCACGCCACGGCGGCCGCCGGTCGGGTACGGCGCCACGGCTTCGAAGGTCACCGGCACGCCGGCCTCGAAGTTCGTGAAGCCCATGCAGTTCGGGCCGATCAGCGCTACGCCGCCTTCGGCTGCCACACGCGCCAGTTCTTCCTGCTTCGCGCGGCCTTCGTCACCCGCCTCGGCATAACCCGACGCAAAGATCACGGCTGCGCCGGCCTTTAGTGTGCCGAGCGTGCGCACGGTGTCGAGCACGCCCGACTCCGGAATGCACAGCACGGCCAGATCGATATCTCGCGGCAGCGCCTCGACACTGTTTACACAGGGGCGGCCGTTGATTTCCTGGCTGCTGCGCGACACGAGATGGATGTCACCTGCATAGCCGAAACGCTCGAGGTTCTGCAACACGAAATTACCGAAAGCGCGCGGATCGGCGGATGCACCGACGATCGCGATCGACTTCGGCCTGAGCACACGCTCGACAGGCTGCACGTCTGCGACATCTATACGGCTCTTGCTCATCTGATCTGACCTGTGATGTTGATTGAATCCGGATCTGGCATACCGAAATCGGCTGTGATGCAGTGCATTCTGGCATACCACAGCGCCACTTTCAATACACCAGACGCCAAAAACCCATGTTGGTACTTTCCCTAAGCGATGGTGGAAAGCGAGTGCGAAATTGATCCATCTATTTGAAATATAAGGACGTTGTGGCCTTCGCACCGGATATCTGAGGTACTCCCCACACGCATCATGAGAAACACCAAGTTGCATACCACCAAGTTATATTGGTATATTTATGTCACATTCAAACATACCCAGCCGGGCAACTCAATGAAACTTGCAGCCGTCCCCACTTTTGAGCGTAGCGGTGCGCCGGGCGAGGCGCCGGAGGGGTCCGCGGCGCCCGCGCGCGGTAGAGCCAGTCTCGCGAGCGATATTCGGGCGACCCTAGAGGCCGAAATCGAACAGGGCAAGCTCGTACCGGGGACGCCGCTCGACGAGCGTGCGCTCGCGACGCGCTTCAATGTGTCGCGCACGCCAGTTCGCGAGGCGCTGCAGCATCTGGTCGCGCGCGATCTGGTAGTGATCTCGCCGCGCCAAGGCATTACGGTGGCACGTCTATCGATTGGCAAGGTGCGCGCCATGCTGGAATACATAGGTGAACTTGAGACACTGTGCGCGCGTTTCGCCGCGCGCCGTGCGAGTGACGAACTGCGCGAGCAACTGGATCAAGCGCTTCTGGCATGCCAGCAGGCGGCCGTAGAAGACGATACCGACCAGTACGCGATCGCCAACGCGCAGTTCCACGAGCTGATTTACGAAGGCAGCCGCAACCAGTACCTGGCCGAGCAGATCCGCACGGCGCGCCGCCGCTCGGAGCGCTATCGCATGTCCGACCTGCGCAACCGCGGCCAGATCACGCGTTCGCTGCAGGAGCACTTCGGCATCGCGCGTGCGATCCAGAGCGGCAACGAAACCAAAGCCGCCGAAGCCATGATGAAACATGTGCCGGCCGGCACCACCGGTTTCTCAGAATTCCTCGCGGCGGTGCCGCGCCATTTCTTCGATTTGGGCGCGGACTGACACGCGCCCTCCAACACGTATAGACACGGAGGAGACATGCCCCAATCCATCGACGTTCCCGGCCTCGCGCACAAGGTACCGATTCCTGTCGGTGCGCGCGTCGGCAACGTGCTGTGCTCGTCGGCGATTGCGGGCAAGGACCCCGGCACCGGCAAGCTCGCCGAGAGCCCGGCCGACCAGGTTCGCCTCGCATTCGAAAACCTCAAGCGCTTTCTCGACGCGGGCGGCGCCACGCTGGACCACGTGGTGAAGCTCGCCGTCTACGTCAAGGACGACGCGGTGCGCGAACACATCAACGCGCACTGGTTGGCCTTCTGGCCCGATGCCGCGCATCGCCCGGCACGTCATGTGACCGTGCACGACCTCCAGCACGGCATGGTCATCCAGCTCGAAACCCTTGCGGTAGTCGCTTGAGCGCTACAAAAGCGCGCCGTACACAAGTCATCGCACTCTTTTGCTGAACACTCCGAACCCAACTGAGGCTCATCCATGATCATCGATTCCCACGCCCACGTCGTGATGCCCCCGCAAAGCTTCCGCTACATGGCCGAACTGGTCGGTGGCCGCGCGAACCCGTCGACCACGCCGAACATCCCCGACGAAGCCGTGCGCAAGCAGGCCGAGGAACTCGTGCGCAGCATGGATTCGGTCGGCACCGACATCCAGTTCATCTCGCCGCGCCCCTATCTGCAGATGCACTCGGTCAAGCCCGCGCGGGTGACGGAGCTGTGGACGCGTCACTGCAACGATCTGATCAAACGTTTTGTCGACATGTTCCCGGACCGCTTCCGTGGCGTCGCCGGTCTGCCGCAGCACATGAACGAATCGCCAGCTGAGCAGTGCGTGGCCGAACTCAGGCGCTGCGTGAACGAACTGGGCTTCGTCGGCACGTTGCTGAACCCGGACCCGACCGAAGGCGTTGGCCCGGCACCGGCTGGTCTTGGCGATCCGTTCTGGTATCCGCTCTATGAAGCGATGACCGAACTCGACGTGCCCGCGCTCATCCACTCGGCCGGCAGCTGCAACCCGCGCGAATCGTACACGCTGAAATTCATCAACGAAGAGAACATTGCCGTGATCTCGCTGCTTGAATCGAAGGTGTTCGAGAAGTTCCCGAACCTGAAGATCATCGTCGCCCATGGCGGCGGCGCGATCCCGTACCAGATGGGCCGCTTCCGTTCGTGGGCCGTGCGCCGCAACAGCCCGCAGACGTTCGACGAGCAACTGAAGAAGCTTTACTTCGACACCTGCAACTACTCGAAAGATTCGATCGAACTGCTGCTGAAGGTCGCCGGCACCGACAACGTGATGTTCGGCACCGAAAAGCCGGGCACGGGCAGCGCGCGCGATCCGATCTCGGGCCGGGACTACGACGACATGAAGCCGGTGATTGAAAGCATCGAGTGGCTGACCGACGAGCAGCGCAAGAACATCTTCGAATGCAACTGCACGCGCGTGTACACGCGTGCCTTCCGCAACTACAAGGGCTGACGCGCAAGACGCGAAGCCCGCAGAGGAGAGATCATGGCAATGACTCGTGAGGACAATGAGCTGCTGACGCGCGTCGAGAATGGCGCGCCGATGGGCGACATGATCCGCCAGCACTACTGGATTCCGGCCGTGCCGTCGGCGAAGCTCGAAGCCGACGGCGCACCGGTGCTGGTGCGCTTGCTCGGCACGAACTACGTGGCGTTCCGCGCGACTGACGGCCACGTCGGTGTGGTGGACGAACTGTGCCCGCATCGCCGCACGTCGCTGATGATGGCTCGCAACGAGGACAACGGCCTGCGCTGCATCTTCCACGGCTGGAAGATCGATGCGACCGGTGCCGTCGTCGAAGCGCCGAACCAGGTCGGCGATCAGGCGCAGTTCTGCAAGCGCGTGAAGACCGGCCAGTACCGCGTCGAAGAGCGAGGCGGCCTTGTGTGGGTGTGGCTCGGCAAGGGCGACACGTCGCCGGCGTTCCCCGAACTGCCGTTCATGGACCTGCCGCCCGAACACCGCTCGGTGACGAGCGTCGAAGTGCCGACCAACTGGGTGCAGGCCGTCGAAGCCTCCATGGATTCGTCGCACGTCGGCGTACTGCACGAATCGACCACGCAGATCACCGCGGGCGGCGGCAACGAACGCATGATCATGACGAAGGCGCTCGCGCCGCGCTTCGAATTCGAAGACCGTCCGTATGGTTATCGCTATGCTGCCCTGCGCGACATGCCCGACGAGAAGGTCTACGCACGCGTGAACAACTTCGTGATGCCGTGGTACGGCATCATCTGCCCGCCTGACGCGAAAGGCCCGACCACGGTGTTCTTCTCGACCCCGGTGGACGACGTGACGCACCGTGCCTGGTTCGTGCAGTACAACCCGCACCGCCCGCTCGGCATGACGATCATGTCAGCCACGCCGGACGTCTGGAATTTCCCGCCGCTGCCGCCGGGCACGCGCGAGGAATCCTTCGGCCAGAGCCGCGACCTGATGAAGCGCGGCCACGCGACAGGCTTCTACCAGCACCTCGGCACGGAAGACTTCGCGATGTTCCTCGGTCAGGGCCCGATCTACGACCGCACCCAGGAACAACTGTGCTCATCCGACGGCGCCGTGTTGCGCGTGCGCGCGTTGCTGCTGAAGGCGGCGCGCGAGTTCATGGCCGGCAAGACGCCGACCCTCGCCGACAGTCCGGAACTCGATTACTCGAAGGCCGTCTCGGTCGGCGGCGTGCTTCAGGCCGGCGCCGACTGGCGCTCGCTTGCGGACTCGAAGTAGCACCGCGAAATAACACCCTGCAGTAAAACCGCGCGGCGTTCCCGCGCGGTAAGACCGATGCAATATCCACGGAAAGACCACCATGCTCGCACCTACTCTCAAGCTGCGTGTCGCGTCAGTCGGCGCGCCGACCTCGCTGATCAAGTCCCTCACGCTCGAAGCTGAGGACGATGCGCTGCTGCCTGGCTACGAGCCGGGCGCACACATTCAGGTTGAGATCCCTGCGGCCGATGGCGGCGTCGCGCAATGGCGCTCGTATTCGCTGATCAACACTGATCCGCGAGTCGATACGCGCGCGGGCGTGCGTGCCTACCGTCTCGGCATCCGGCGCGAGGACGAAGGCCGCGGCGGTTCGCGCTTCATGCACACGCTGCAGGCGGGCGCCACGCTCACGGTGCGCGCACCCGTCAACCACTTCCCGCTCGCCGCACCGCCCTCGGTCATCCTGATCGCGGGCGGCATCGGCATCACGCCGATGGCGGCTATGGCGGCCGAACTGAGCAGCCAGAACCGCGACTACTCGCTGCACTTCTCGGGCCGCACGCGCGATGCGCTGCCGTTCGTCGATGAACTGCGTGCCGTTGCGGGCAAACGCCTCGTGCTGCACGCCGACGACGACGACGTGACGCGCCTGTCGATCGACGTGCTGCTCGACGGCGCCGAGATCAACCAGCCGATCTACGTGTGCGGGCCGTCCGGCATGATCGACGCGGTGCTCGCGGCGGCACGCCAGCGCGGTTGGCACGAGTGCGACCTGCATTACGAACTGTTCAGCGAAGTTGCACCGCAGGACGGCGACAGGACGTTTGAAATCGAGCTCAAGTCCTCGGGCAAGGTGCTGACCGTGCCCGCCGACAAGTCGGTGCTCGACACCCTGCTCGATAACGGCGTCGACGTCATGTACGACTGCCGTGCCGGTTACTGCGGTCTGTGCTCGACCCATGTGGCGAGCGGCGACATCGAGCATCGCGACACCTACCTCTCCGATACGGACAAGGCGGGGGGGAAAGTCATGCAGGTGTGCGTGTCGCGCTGCAAGAGCGAACGCCTCGTGCTCGACCTATGACCTGTCGCCCGGTCATCCTGAACATCACCAGACAAACATCCAACGGAGCGCCGCATGAGCGAAACCCAGGTTACCTATGAACTCGACGGCGCCGTTGCGCTGATCGGGCTGAATCGTCCCGAGAAGCGCAACGCGATCAACGAGGAAGTGATTGCGCAACTGCGTGATGCCGTCAACCGCGCCGGCGACGAAGCCATGTGCGGCGTGATCTACGGCCATGGCGGTCACTTCTCCGCTGGTCTCGACCTGCGCGAGGCGCTGTCGCGCGCCACCGGCCAGACCGCCCCGCCGAAGAAGCGCCGCCGTCATTCGTGGCACGAAGTGTTCGACCTGATCGCGCGCGGCCCTATTCCGTTCGTCGCGGCGCTGCACGGCGCCGTGGTCGGCGGCGGTCTCGAACTGGCGACGGCGGCACACGTGCGCGTCGGCGACAACTCGTGCTTCTTCGGGCTTCCCGAAGGCCAGCGCGGCATTTTCGTGGGCGGCGGCGGCACGGTGCGCATCCAGCGCGTGGTCGGCTATACCGTCATGGCTGACATGATGCTGACAGGCCGTCTGCTGACCGCCGAGGAAGGCCAGCGCGAGCACATCATCACCTATCTGACGCCGGTCGGCGGCGCACTCGACAAAGCCAAGGAAATCGCCGCAAAAATCGCGCAGAACGTGCCCGACACCAACTGGCGCATCACCAACCTGCTGCCGCGCGTGAACGATCTCTCGCATGAGGACGGCCTGTTCCTCGAGTACATGAGCTCGAACATGATGCGTTCTCCCGAAACCGCCGCACGTCTGCAGAATTTCGTGGACGGAAACGCCAAACTCGTCAAGCCGGAGTAAAGCAACGATGAATGCACCCGCAGAATTCACGCCGCAGGAAGCCGCCGCACTGGCCCATGTGAAGGCCGCCGAAAAGGTCGCCGCGCAAATCCCGGTGGCCGCCGGTGTCAAGCCGCGCGATATCGGGCGCGCAGCCGTGATCGGCGCTGGCACAATGGGCGGCGGTATCGCCATGGCGCTCGTGGCGGCCGGCATCCCCGTCACGCTGATCGACGCGAACGACGAAGGTCTGCAGCGCGGCCTCGCACGCATCAGCGACAACTATAACCAGAGCATCAAGCGCGGCAAGCTGGACGACGCCACGCGCGATGCCCGGCTCGCGCTGATCACGGGCTCGACCGCGATCGCCGACGTCAAGGACGCGGACATCGTCATCGAGGCCGTGTTCGAAGATCTCGGCCTCAAGCAAGGCATCTTCCGCGAACTCGATCGCCACGCGAAGGCTGGCGCGATCCTCGCCACCAACACGTCGGGCCTCGACATCAACGAGATCGCGGCCGTCACGACGCGCGCGCAGGACGTGGTGGGCGCGCACTTCTTCAGCCCGGCGCACGTGATGCGTCTGCTCGAGGTCGTGCGCGCCGACAACACCTCCGACGAGGCGGTCGTCACGCTGATGGAACTCGGCCGCCGCATGGGCAAGGTGGCGGTGTACTCGCTCGTGTACCCCGGTTTCATCGGCAATGCGCTGTTCCGCAACTACAATCGCGAAGCCCACTTCCTCGTCGAAGACGGCGCGCTGCCGCACGAAGTCGATGCCGCGCTCAAGGATTTTGGCTATGCGATGGGTATTTTCGCGGTGCACGACATGGCCGGCAACGACGTCGGTTACCAGACGCGCAAGGCACAGATGGCCACGCGTCCGAACGATCGCCGCTGGAACGACCTGATCATGAAACTGGTCGAGATGGGCCGCCTCGGGCAGAAGAACGGCAAGGGCTGGTACCGCTATGAAGCGGGCGACCGCACGCCGCATCGCGACCCGGAGATCGAGCAGTACATCGTCGAGGAATCGGCACGCCTGGGCATCACGCGGCGTTCGATCCCGAAGGAAGAGATCATCAAGCGCTGCATGTACGGCATGATCAACGAAGGCGCGAAGCTGCTTGAACAGGGTATCGCGCTGCGCGCGAGCGATATCGACGTCGTATACGTGACAGGCTACGGCTTCCCGGCCAAGCTCGGCGGCCCGATGTACTACGCCGACCAGATCGGCCTCGCCAATGTCTATCAGGACATCAAGCGCCTGTACGAAGAGTACGGCTACTGGTGGAAGCCGGCGCCGCTGCTCGAAAAGCTCGCGGCCGGCAACGGCAGGTTTGCCGATCTCTGATCTCCGCCGTCAAGCATGCTGCCCGCTTCACGCGGCAGCATGGCTCGAATAGAAAGGCCAGATCTCATGTGAATGAGTATCTGGCCTTTCTTTCTTGACGAAGCACAACCCAGGTGTTTCGTTGTCGGCGCGAAAGCTCTCCCACACGCACAACGAGCCAACCGGGCGTGATCCGGTCTGCAGGACGAGCAAACGCCACGCATAAGCGTGGCGTCCGAGGCATGGCATGCCGGGAAACCCCATGCATACCTGTACGGCTTGTTCCTGACCGGTCAGAACAGATGACGAATACCGACTTGCACGGCGAGCTGGTTGGCGGTGCTCGAACGCCCGTTCCCAAAAATTGCATTCGTGCCAACGGTGGCACCGTACGAAAACGGCGTCGAGATCAGGAAGTTGTCAGCAAACTGGCGACCAGCAAATGCATGCTGGAGGGTGCCGAAGGCATACACGTCCGTACGCTTCGACAACCGATAGTCGGCACCCAAGCTATACAGATTGAATTTGCCGAGCCGACGCTGATCCATATAGGTAAAACCAGCGCCGAACGAGATGTCCGGTGCAGCCTGATAGGTCAGGCCAGCTTCATAGCCGCTCGACACCACCGTGCCAAGCGTTCGGCTATTCGCACTCGTGTACGTGTACACGCCATTCAGGGCGAAGCGATCACCGAGACTCACCTGCCCCGCCAACGCCGCCGTATAAATCGCATCCGCCTGCAGGGCGTATTGCGCCATCGTACCGGCACCCGGGCCGCCCGTTGCAGCAACTGCACCGCCTTGCGTGCGGGTAAAGCTTGCGGCCACCGAGTACGGCGCCTTCAACGAACCGGTCGGGCTGTACTTCAGGCCAGCACTGAATACGCTTGCGGCACCGTTGAACGTACCGCCGAGACGTCCCGGCGTATTGCTGAAACCATACATCACGCCAGCACCGAAGCCATGCCAGATCGGCGTTTCATAGCGCACCATGTTGCTGACCGGCTCACCCGCCAGGCGGTCGACGTCATACGAACCGTGGAACGCATACGACGGCGCGAACTGGGCAACGTTCGTGTAGTACGAAATGTAATCGTAGATGAAGTCGTAGTCGTAACCGGCAATCAGGGTACCGAACCTGTCGCTCGTCAGACCGACAAAAGCGCGGCGGCCGAACAGCGCGCCGCCGTGACTCGCCGTACCGGTATTCAGCGAGAAACCGTTCTCGAGCGTGAAGATTGCCTTCAGACCGCCGCCCAGGTCTTCGACGCCACGCAGACCCCAGCGCGACGCCTGATTGATGCCGTCGTCGAGCTTGAACAGCGAGCTGCCTTTTACGTTGTTCACGTAGGTCAGGCCATTGTCGATAATGCCGTACAGCGTGACGCTGCTTTGTGCATGCACACCTACCGAAGCCAGCGCTGCAATCGCGCCTGCCAATAGTTTCTTCCTCATGTCCAGGTCTCCACCTATCTCATTTTTTCAGATCAAACGAAATTCGCTGGTCAGCTTCGCACCGGAATCCGAACCATCCCGGTTCCGGTCACCCAAGGCCCGCTATACTCACCGCCGTTTTTCATATTCCACAAACCTGCTTGTGGAATACTGGATCTGATTTTGAAGCATACCTGATGTGGCATGCAAGAATACATTTAAGGTATCGACCTATCGTTTTCCCTCACCCGTCATGCGAGCAGATCACGCAGCGCGCAAAGGCTTGCCAGATCGGGGCGTTTGGAGGGGATAGCGGGAATGAAGGTGGAACTGCAGGATGGGAAAGCGTAAATTGCGCGGCGCAGCGATGTATGCGTACAACAGAGTGTAGGTATACCTATTGCGTCTGGCCGTCAGTTCAGTTTGGCGGCCAAAAGAAATGCCCCCAGGGAGCTCAGCTCAAAAAACCAGGGGGCAACGAACGGCAGGGGAGCGGGACTCGACCATCCCGGAAGACGCCAATACGGCGCATCAACCATCGTCGAAGGGCGGTTCCGTTGAGGAAAAGCCGACGTCACGCCCAAGCGTGGGCGCACTCGCGAAGTACTCTTCTGGCAAAGTGGCGAGGAACTCCGAAAAGCCCGCGTCGCCGCCCGGCGAGTGCTCGGCCATGGCGGCTTCGGCGGCGGCTTCGTCGCCGGAAAGCAACGCCTGCGCGAGCTTCCGGTGATCGTCGATCGCCTTCTCGCGGCGGCTCGGCGCGAGGAACGGCTTGGGCCGGTAACGCGAGATCAGGCGGCGGATGGAACGAATCTGATCAGCCAGATAATCGTTGTGGCAGGCGTTGCAGATCACTTCGTGGAATGCCACATTGGCGCGGGCGAAACCGCGCGGATCGTTTTCCTGCAAGGCGGCGACGCCTTCGTCGATCGCCTTTTGGAGTGCCGCTCGCTGTTGGTCGTTCATTCGCCGCGCAGCGAGGCGGGCCGACACCACCTCAAGCTCGCTGAGCAGTTCAAGCACGTCACGCAGTTGCGGCACCGACATCTTGCTTACGAATACGCCCTGCCGCGGCACGATCTGTACATACCGCTGCGCGGCAAGCTGCTGAAGCGCCTCGCGGATTGGCGTGCGCGAGACATTGAAGCGCGTCGCCAGTGCTCGCTCGTCCAACGTTGCGCCCGGGACCAGCTCACCGCGCTCAATTTCCGCTTCGAGAAGGGCCTTGATTTCAACCGACCGGCTTATTTTTGGGATCTGGCTCATCGAACGAGAATGACAGACATAAAAGGTTTAACAGAAAACATGAATCCCTATGATACCGCAGAGGTATACCAGATACGCGTTTCCCGACTAGCCATAATGAGAAACGGCGCCGTATTCGCATACGGCGCCGTCGGGACAATGCTTGCCAAACAGGTCTTAGGAATTCTTCAGATGACGCGTCGCACGGAGGTAATGGAAGGCCGACCAGATTAGCACCACGCTCGCCGTCAGCATCGCGTAGCGCACACCATTGGCCGAGGCGTCATGACATGCCGATGCAAATGGACCCTGCAACACGGCCGCGGCACCATGCGGTCCTTTCGGCACGGTACACACCGCGTGGAAATCACCCTGCGTGAACAGGTGCGATGCGAAACGATCACTGAGAAAACCCACCGTCGGCGTGCCGAGGCCCTGACCGATCAGGTTCATCAGCAGGAACACAATGGCCGACGCGGTAGCACGCATGCGCGGCTCGACGATGCTCTGCACCACCGCGAAGGTCGGGCCGTTCCACACGTTCAGCAGGATCGTGCCAATGAACAGCAGCGCGACGCTCAGCTGCCACTGATCTGCGATGAAGGCAAACGCCAGCAGCGGGAAACCAAGTCCAGTACCCAGCGCCGGGATCCGCGCATACCAGCGGCGATCGTTGACGCCAAACCGGTCCGCACACACGCCGCCGAGCGTAGTGCCGATGATGCCGCCCAAGCCGATCACCAGACCGAAAATCACACCGGCCTGGGCAAAACTCATGTTGTAGACACGGATGAAATACATCGGGATGAACAGGTTGATGCCGTACTGGCCAAATGCACCGATCACCGTGCCGAGCAGCATCTGCACGAAGGCGCGGCTCGAGGTCAGCCGCTTGAACACCGCGTTCAGGGGCGGAGCACTTGCGCTGGCGCCGGCCGCGACACCATCCGCGCCGCCACGCTTGGGCTCACGCAGCGTAAGCCACGCCAGCAGGCCAAACACGAGACCCGGCAGGCCCACCACATAGAACACCGGACGCCAGCCCAGATGCTCCACGAGCCAGCCGCCTCCAAACGCGCCGGCCAGCACGCCGATCGGCGGCCCCAGCGCATAGATGGCGAGCGCACTCGCACGGCGGCGCGGACCGAACTCATCGGCGATCAGCGAGTGCGAGGTCGGCGTGCTGCCGGCTTCGCCGATTCCTACGCCGAGGCGATACAGCATCAGTTGCCAGAAGCTGCCTGCCGTGCCGCAGAGCGCGGTCATCGCCGACCAGGCGACGATCGAGATCGAGATCAGTACGACACGGTTGAATTTGTCAGCCAGACGCGCAATCGGCAGGCCAAGTACCGAATAGAAAACCGAAAACGCGAGGCCGCCCAGCAGGCCGACCTGATAATCACTGAGGCCCATGTCCATCTTCACGGCCTGACCAACCACCGCAACGATGATGCGATCAACAAAGCTCGACGCATAGATCAGCACCAGGATCAGCAAAAACCATCCGCGATACCAGTTGCTGCTCGATCTCGTGCCCACATTCTCTGCGGTCAGTTCTTTCATATTGCGCGTCTCCACTCATTCGGGGCTCGGGCGGCCAAGCCGGTGAACTCACCCGCCCTATATCCGAAACTTTCTTGTATGCCACGATGTGCGTCGTGGGATTTCAATTCGATTTTGATGCATAACTGGTGGTCGCGCAATCAGAACATGACCTTGAAGCGTCATCGTTTTCACCTAGCCCAACTTGCGAACGCGTTGCCTTTGGGCAGCCATCAGGCCCAACTGGCATCTCGCCGACGCACTGAAGCTGCTCGCGCCGCTAGTCGGAACGCAAGTGACATCCGAGGATGCGTTGTGGGTCGATGCGCCCCACCTCGCGGCCGTCTGTGCCGTGGGTGAACGTTTCGCGCGTCATGATGCGGGCGGCTTCGAGCAGCACCAGATCCAGCACACGGAGCGCCGCGGGTTCTCGAGTTTGGTGGCGAACCGGTGGCATGCACGGTCTGGGGCAGCTTCGCTGCTTTCTATGGTAAACCACGATTAAAAATGGACGACCACAGACGTAATTAATGCATACCAATATCTATTGACTGGTATAACTGCTGGGTGTCCTGAGTCTGCCGCTGTTGCGCGTTGACGCTGGACGAGACTCTAACAAGACGAACTTTCAAAGCTTACATACACATGAGAATGACACTGAACCGAAGGCTAGGTTCGCTTATGGCGGTATTGTGGCTGGGCTTGATCCTGATCGGTGGCCTGGGAGCCTGGCAGAGCCGCAACCTGATGATGGAGGACCGGCGCGGGGAGCTTGTGTCGATTGTTCAGCAAGCGATGGGCGTGGCCCAACATTATTACGAGCTGGCACAAAAGGGCACATTGAGCGACGCCGGCGCCCGGCAACAGGCACTTGCCACCTTGGCCGCCATGCATTACGGCAAGGACGGCTACCTGGGCATCAACGATTCCCACTACTTCATTGTGATGAATCCGATGATCCCGAAGATGAACGGAAAAGACGGCAGCAGCATGCGCGATAGCGTGGGCCAGCCGATTTTCCCGAAGCTCGTGAAGGCCGGTAATCAACCGAACGGCGGCTTCGCCGAATATGTCGGCCTGCTGCCGGTAGTGCGCACACCCGCGGCCAAGACCAATTTCGTGATGCGTTTCGAGCCGTGGGACTGGTACCTCGCGACCGGCCTGTACACGGACGACGTCGACCAGGAATTTCATCGCGAGTTGCTGAAATGGTTCGTCATGACAATCGTACTCGGCGGCGTGTCGTCGTTGATCATGCTCCTCGTCCTGCGAAGCGTCCGCCACCTGCTCGGTGGCGACATGGAAGTGGCGGTCGACCTGGCGGGGCAGATGTCGAACGGAAATCTGGCAGCCGAAGTGCCGTTGGACTCGCAAAACTCGGCAAGCTTGCTTCACGCGTTGCATAGGATGCGCCAAGGGCTCGTCGATACGGTGCGGCGCGTGAGCGACGGCGCCGAAAATATCGATACCGGTGCGGACGAAATCGCGGCGGGCAATAGCGATCTGTCCCAGCGCACCGAGGAGCAGGCGGCCGCACTGCTGCAGACGGCGTCCAGCATGAATGAGATCACTCAGACCGTGAAGCGCAATGCCGACAGCGCCGCGCATGCCTCGCGACTTGCCGACGAGGCAGCCAGCGTGGCCCGCAGCGGCAGCGAAGTGGTCGACGAGGCGGTACGTACGATGGGCGAAATCTCGCGCAGCTCCGAGCAGATCGGCAGCATCATCGAGGTGATCGATGGCATAGCGTTCCAGACCAACATCCTCGCGCTTAACGCCGCTGTCGAAGCGGCGCGCGCGGGCGACCAGGGCCGGGGTTTTGCGGTGGTCGCGGCGGAAGTGCGTAGCCTCGCGCAGCGCTCGGCCGGGGCCGCGAAGGAGATCAAGGCGTTGATCGAAAGTTCGGTCCAGGTTGTGCAGACGGGCGCGTCGCAGATTACACAGGCCGGCGACCGCATGGGCAAGATCGTCTCCGCGATCAATCACGTCAACGATATTCTCGAAGTGATCAGCCGGGCGTCGAGTGAGCAGAGCACGGGCATCGAGCAGGTCAACCGTGCGATCGGTGAGATGGATCAGGTGACGCAGCAGAATGCCGCGCTGGTCGAGCAGGCCGCAGCCGCCGCGCACTCTTTACGCGATCAAGTCAAGAGCCTGCGCGGCGCCATCGCGAGCTTCACACTTCCAGCGTAAAAGGCGAGCGTACATAACGGCTTTGTCACGGTAAGGATCGAGCGCCGAATCAGTTTCGCGCCGGAGGCGCCGGAGACCTCGCAACATAAGAAGCACCTTGCATGTCGCCTTCGCTGTTCCCTTCATCCCTACTGCGACAAAATCCGTATTTTCTGTAAGTCTCAATGGTCATTGGACTTTGCATCATACTGAGAGAGTTCACTGAATTGACTGTCTCGGGCTCCGAGGGGCACGAATTGCGGCGGTCGGCGTTCGACAAAGCTTGCAACTCCTTCGGCAAAGTCTTGACGATGGCCGGCCGCGTGGCCGAGAGCCTTGGCGTAATCCTCTGCTTCATTCAAATCTCGGTTCCAGTCCGTATTGACCTGAAGTTTGGCGTCTGCCATAGCGATGGGCGAACACCAATCGGCGAGGTCGCGGGCGTAACCCAAGACCCCGTCGAGCAGTTCGTGGTCGTCCAATACACCGCTAACCAGCCCGATTCGTTCCGCTTCTGCGGAATCCACCTTCCGCCCAGACATGATGAGGTCCATGGCTCGTCCGTGGCCGACCAACCGCGGCAGGATCCACGAAGTCCCATACTCGGCATTTAATCCTCGCCGAGTGAACGCGCACGTAAACACGGCACTTCTGGCAGCAAAGCGCACATCGAAGTGGAGTGCCTGAACAAGGCCAAACCCTGCGCACGGACCGTTGATGGCACCGACGATGGGCTTGCGAATGTTCATGGCGTGAGTCATGCGCCGGCCCTTTGATGGCATCCGCTGCGCTCCGGCGGCCGACAGGGTCAATACTTCGGCGTCCATGCCGGAGCAGAAACCGCGGCCGGCTCCGGTGACTACAATTACATGCACGGCTGGATCAGCATCAGCTTCATCGAGGAGATCGAAGTAAAGATCCCCCAGATCGTAGGTCCACGCGTTCAGACGCTCCGGGCGGTTAAGGGTGAGAATCAACGTGCGGCCGTCGAGCTGGCGCTTAACGTCTGGTTCGCTCATAGGAGTACTTTGCTTTCGGTAGTTGCAAGTGCCGGCCATTGTTTGCTCCTCCTCCAGCGGAGAAAGGAGAACACTATCTGCGATTCACAGCTCGTCCGCAGAGATGCACGCAGCCGCCGGGCGGCTTGCGGACACCGAGTTCATGAACATGACGTCGCGGCGACTCGATACGAGGTGCTGCCCTCCATCAACAACCAATGTCGTCCCCGTGACGCCATGTGCATTGGCGAGATATGCTGCCGCTTCGACGATATCGTCGGGTCTCGAACCTCGCAGAAGCGGCGTCATCTTGTGGACTGTTTCGAATTGTTCCGGTGTTTGATCGCCCGATACTAACGTCAATCCCGGAGCCAGCCCTACGACTCTGACTTTCGGAGCGAGAGCTTGTGCGAGCGCGACGGTCGCGTTGGCCAGCGCGGCCTTGGTTGCCGTGTAGGAAATGTAGTCGGGGTTCATGTTGAAAAGCTTCTGGTCAAGCACATTCACGACGACGCCACGCTTCGCCTCGTCCGATACCGCACTGTCCGGCACCACCTCGAAGAGTCCTCGTGCCAGCGCCAGCGGCGCGGCGACGTTAGTCGCCATGAGTTCGAGCAATCGCGCATAACCAAATGTTTGCGCAGTATCCTCATCGAACCGTGACGCACAGTTGAGGACACAGTCAAGTCGACCGAATGCCTCCACGCACGCTGGTACTAGTTGCTTGACCTGTTCCTCGATCGCCAGGTCAGCGCATAGGGCCACCGACCTGCGCCCCTGCGATTTGATGTGATCGACGACCACTCGGGCTTCCTGCTTTGATTCGTGATAATGCACCGCGACATCCCATCCTCGCGTAGCAAAACCGAGGGCAAGCGCCCGGCCGATCCGCTTGGCGGCTCCTGTTACGAGTACAGCGCGGCGGGACGATCCACCATGATCCGAGGATGATTCGATCATTTCAAACGGCCGGATTAGGAAGGCGCGTGGCCTTCGGATTGACACCCTACCCTGCTTTTCCGCGAGCGCGGCGGCAAGTCTGTGCTTGGGAAGCTCATATTTCCAGGTTATCGATCAGTCGCGTGTTTCCGAGGCGAGCAGCCGCGACGACTACGAGCTTGCTGTCGTCGACCTCGTGCGCCGTTGGTGATCGCAAATTGGCCTGCTTGCGCACCGAAATGTAATCCGGCTGCCAACCTCTGTCGACCAACGTAGAGAACGCGCGTCGTTCAATTCCCTGAATATCTTTCTCTCCGCTCAAGATCTTGTCGCGGATCTGGTTCAGGAGCCGATACAAGGTCGGCGCCTCAACCCGCTCTTCGGGCGCCAGAAAGCGATTGCGAGAGGACAAGGCAAAACCGTCGCAATCGCGAATGGTTTCGCCCGCGACCACGTCCGTTGGCATCGCGAACTGCTTGCACATCTCGCGAACAATCATCAATTGCTGGTAGTCCTTCTTTCCAAAGACGGCCACGCGCGGTTGCACGCACAACATCAGCTTCATCACGACTGTGCACACGCCCTGGAAAAATCCGGGCCGGAATTCACCCTCCAGCATGTCGCCCATGCCACCCGGCGGCTGCACCCGATACTCCTGCGGCTGCGGGTATAGATCATGTTCTGTTGGCGCAAAGACGACATAGACGTTCTCCTTCTGGAGTTTCTCAATGTCCTCTTCCAGCGTTCGCGGATAACGCGCAAAATCTTCCCCCGGCCCGAACTGCAGCGGATTGACGAAGATGCTCGTGACTACAGGATCCCCATGCTGCCGGGCGAGCCGGATAAGCGATAAATGTCCTTCGTGCAGATTGCCCATAGTCGGCACGAATGCGGTACGGTTTTGTCCGCGCAACTGCGCGCGCAACTCGTCGATGGAACGAATCAGTTTCATTTTGACACTTGTCTCTGAGACCTGGCTTTCAGCTATTCACATGTTTGGGTAATTCGGCCCACCGCCGCCTTCCGGCGTGACCCAGACGATGTTCTGTGTCGGGTCCTTGATGTCGCAGGTCTTGCAATGCACGCAATTCTGCGCGTTGATTTGCAGACGGTCCTCTTCCTGATCGTCCTTCACATACTCGTAGACACCTGCTGGACAGAAACGCGATTCTGGGCCCGCATAAGTTCGCAGGTTCACGTTCACGGGCACACTCGTGTCCCTGAGCGTCAAGTGCGCCGGCTGATTCTCTTCGTGGTTTGTATTCGAAATGAAAACAGACGACAAACGATCGAACGTGAGTTTGCCGTCAGGTTTTGGATACTCGATCGGCTTGCACTGCGACGCGGGCTTCAGCATTTCGTGATCGCGATGCTGGTGATGCAGGGTCCAAGGCACATTGCCGCCGAGCACCTTCTGCTCGATGCCGACCATCAGCGTGCCGAGGTACAGGCCTTTGCTCATCCACTGCTTGAAGTTGCGCGCCTTGTACAGCTCGGTGTAGAGCCACGACTGCTTGAACGCTTCCGGATAGGCCGCGAGTTCGTCGTGCTGGCGGCCAGCCCGCAGCGCATCGAAGGCGGCATCCGCGGCTAGCATGCCGGTCTTGATCGCCGCGTGGCTGCCTTTGATGCGCGAGGCGTTCAGGAAGCCCGCGTCGTCGCCCACGAGCGCACCGCCTGGGAATACGAGCTTCGGTAGCGACATCAGGCCGCCAGCCGTGATCGCGCGCGCGCCATACGACACGCGCTTGCCGCCTTCCAGGAACTTGCGGATCCCGGGGTGAGTCTTGTAGCGCTGGAACTCCTCGAACGGCGAAAGGTAGGGGTTCTGATACGCGAGACCGACGACAAAGCCCACCATCACCTGGTTGTTATCGATGTGGTACAAAAATGAGCCACCGTAGGTGTCCGACTCCAGCGGCCAACCGGCCGTGTGGATCACCAGACCCGGCTGATGTTTCGTAGGATCGATCTCCCACAGCTCCTTGATGCCGATACCGTAGACCTGCGGGTCGGCGTTCTTGCCGAGATTGAAATTCTCATTGAGCTGGCGGCCAAGGTGACCGCGGCAGCCTTCGCAGAACAGCGTGTATTTCGCGTGCAGCTCCATCCCGAGCTGGAAGTTCTCGGTGGGCTCGCCGTCTTTGCCTATTCCCATGTTGCCGGTGGCGACACCCTTGACCGAGCCGTCCTCGTTGTAGAGGACTTCAGCTGCCGGAAAGCCCGGGAAAATCTCCACGCCGAGCGCCTCGGCTTGCTGACCCAGCCAACGCGTGACGTTCGCGAGGCTGATCACGTAGTTGCCATGATTCTTGAAGTTGTCCGGCAATGCCCAGTTTGGCACCGACTTCGCGCCTGTTTCCGAAAGGAAGAGAAACCTGTCTTCCGTCACGGGCACGTTAAGCGGCGCGCCCTGTTCCTTCCAGTCGGGCATGAGTTCATTGAGCGCGCGCGGGTCCATGACAGCGCCGGAGAGAATATGCGCCCCAATCTCAGAGCCTTTTTCCAGCACACAGACGCCAATCTCGCCCCCTTGTTCGGCTGCTAGCTGCTTCAGGTGGATCGCCGCGGAGAGGCCTGCGGGACCGCCGCCGACGATTACCACGTCGTATTCCATCGACTCGCGCGACCCATGACCTTGCTGATTCTCTTCCGCCATCCCCACTGCCTCCTTGACGCCTCGAAACGTCGCCATACTCGTTGGACTGTCGCCCGTCGAGGGCGCCGTCAGCACGGGAATTGCGCTCGGCATCTCCCGTAGCCGACAGCAAGGAGTATATATAAATGAATGGCGTATAACAATATGAACGCAAAGGGGCTAACACTGGCACAGTGTTGACGGGCGAGGACCCGCGCTCCGCGCCGTCTCAGAGCGGCGCGCCCCTCGACACGTCAAGGAATCCCAGGGTCTGCAGTTTCTCGAAGATCGCCTCTACAGCCATTTCGGGAGGAATGGTCGTGGTATGAATGTGGACTTCGGGATTTTGCGGAGCCTCGTAGGGCGAATCGATGCCTGTAAAGTTCTTCAACTCCCCGCGACGCGCCTTCTTGTAGAGTCCCTTCGGATCACGCCCCTCGGCCACTTCGAGTGGTGTGTCGATGAAGACCTCGATGAATTCACCATCCTCCATCAGCTCGCGTGCCAGGGCGCGCTCGGCACGAAACGGCGAAATGAATGCGGTAATCACGATCACGCCCGCATCTGCCATCAATTTCGCCACCTCGGCAATCCGGCGGATGTTTTCCACCCGGTCTTCGGCCGTGAATCCGAGATCCTTGTTCAATCCGTGCCGAACATTGTCCCCATCGAGCAGATAGGTTCGCTTGCCCATTGCATGCAAGCGCTTCTCAAGCAGATTTGCAATGGTCGATTTACCCGCGCCTGAAAGTCCTGTTAGCCAGACAACGCCGCTCTGGTGCCCATTGAGCACCCGCCGCGCGCGTTTATCGACTTCCAGCGTCTGCCATCGAATATTGTTCGCACGGCGCAGTGCGAAGCGCAGCATACCGGCACCGACCGTGCTGTTGGTCATACGGTCAATCACTATGAAACCGCCCGTCTCGCGGTTCTGCTCGTACGGATCGAAAGCAATTGCGCGGTCAAACTCAAATTCTGCGACGCCGATTTCGTT
This sequence comes from Burkholderia sp. H160, assembly GCA_000173575.1. Taxonomy (GTDB): domain Bacteria; phylum Pseudomonadota; class Gammaproteobacteria; order Burkholderiales; family Burkholderiaceae; genus Paraburkholderia. The sequence goes on from ABYL01000038.1 coordinate 31,572, forward strand.
CAAGGCGAGCGTCTCACTGGCCATGTGGGCAAGCGTGTCGACATTCAGCTTGTATTTGAGCGGCAATATCGTTGCCGTGACGGTCCGAGTGCCAATCTTCAGCAAGTAACTGCGCCCACGAAGCATGGGTTGGTCGCTCATCCACACGAGCGTCGCTTCGAACTGGTCGGCAACCTGTGCAGGCGAATCAGCCGTTGAGATCAAATCTCCACGAGAGACATCCACTTCATCGGCGAGCAGAAGCGTCACGGACTGTTCGGCGAAGGCCTCATCCAGATCGCCATCCGTCGTCACGATTCTTGCGACGGTGCTTTCCCGCCCCGATGGCTGTACTTGTACACGCTGTCCGACACGCACCACACCGGACGCAATCGTTCCCGCAAACCCACGGAAATCAAGGTGAGGGCGGTTGACCCACTGCACCGGGAAACGGAACGGCTGTGTCTGCAAATGCGCTTCGTCGATCTCGACCGTTTCGAGGTGATGCATCAAAGACGTGCCGTCGTACCATGCCGTCTTCGTGCTCCTATTGACGATGTTGTCACCATTCACGCCCGAAATTGGGATCGCCGTCACACCAGGTATGCCGATCTTTCCAGCAAATTCGCGATACTCGCGTGAGATTTCGTCGAATCGTTCACGGGAATACCCGACCAGGTCCATTTTATTCACCGCGAGAACAACGTTGCGAATGCCGATCAGCGACACGAGGTAGCTGTGCCGACGCGTTTGCTGCAAGATGCCTTTTCGCGCATCGACCAGGATGACGGCCAGATCCGCCGTGGAAGCTCCCGTTATCATGTTGCGGGTGTATTGCTCGTGCCCGGGCGTATCGGCGACGATGAACTTGCGGCGGTCGGTCGAGAAAAACCGGTAGGCGACGTCGATAGTGATGCCCTGCTCGCGCTCCGCTGCAAGCCCGTCCAGCAGCAACGCATAGTCTATTTCGCCACCACGCGTACCCGCCTTCTTCGAATCGGCTTCGAGCTCGGCAAGCTGGTCCTCGAATAGCATTTTCGATTCGTAAAGTAGTCGGCCAATCAACGTGCTTTTGCCGTCATCCACACTCCCGCATGTGATGAAACGCAGAAGACTCTTTCTTTCGTGCTGCTTCAGGTACCGTTCTATATCGGTCCCGATCAGCTCAGAGACGTGTGCCATTAGAAGTACCCCTCTTGTTTCTTCCTCTCCATGGATGCAGCGCCGTCGTGATCGATCACGCGCCCTTGCCGCTCGGAGGTCGTCGTCAGGAGCATTTCCTGAATGATTTTCGGCAATGTCGTGGCGTTCGACTCGACCGCACCGGTCAGCGGATAGCAACCAAGCGTGCGGAAGCGCACCATTCTCTCTTCTATTCTCTCGTGCGGCTTGAGTGGCATGCGGTCATCGTCCACCATCACTAGCGTGCCGTCCCGATTCACTACGGGTCGCCTCGCCGCGAAATAAAGTGGCACGATAGGGATATTTTCGAGGTGGATGTACTGCCAGATGTCTAGCTCGGTCCAGTTGGAGATGGGAAACACACGGATCGACTCGCCATGGTTCTTTCGCGCGTTATACAGGCGCCACAGTTCGGGTCGCTGATTCTTCGGGTCCCACTGATGGGTGGCCGTGCGGAATGAAAAGATTCGCTCTTTCGCACGCGATTTCTCTTCGTCTCTGCGGGCACCCCCGAAAGCGACGTCGAAGCCGTGCTTTTCGAGCGCCTGCTTCAGGCCTTGCGTCTTCCACATGTCGGTGTGAACCTGCGAACCGTGATCGAACGGGTTGATCCCCAGTTCTTTCGCCTCCGGATTCTGGTGAACGATCAAGTCCATTCCGCTCTCGCGAGCCATCCGGTCGCGCATCGCGTACATGTCGCGGAACTTCCATGTGGTGTCCACATGCAGAAGCGGAAACGGCGGAGATGCCGGGTAAAACGCCTTTTTTGCCAGATGGAGCATGCAGGCGCTGTCCTTCCCGACCGAGTAAAGCATCACTGGGCGTCGCGCCTCAGCGACGACTTCTCGCATGATATGAATGCTCTCGGCTTCAAGTCGCTGCAGATGCGTCAAAGTAGGCATAGCAAATCCTCTTACAAAAGGAGGTTCACTGCGCGGCGGCGATGGCGGCCAGCATCAATTCGGCGATCTCACGTCGACATATGAGTAAATCAGGCATCGAAACGTCTGACCCGTTATAGGTGCACGGGCTGCCGTCAATGCGGCTAGCGTGAAGGCCAGCCGCGAGCGCGACGCCTACTGGAGCGCACGAATCCCATTCGTATTGGCCGCCGGCATGGAGATATGCATGAGCCTCACCACGCAGCACGGCCATTGCCTTTGCACCTGCCGAGCCCATGGGTACAAGGTCAGCATTCAAGCGCTCGGCAACCCTCAGTGCCAGTGCCGGGGCACGGGAACGGCTCACGAGAATTTTCAGGCGCCCTTCAGGCGCTGGCGGCAACTCAGGCGGCGATAGCGTTCCGAATGTCTCGCCACGAGCCGGAAGCGCCACAGCGCAAGCGCGAGGCTTGCCGCAAACTGTCAGTGCCACATGGACCGCCCAGTCCTCGCGCCGCTCAAGGCATTCGCCGTACTCGCGCGTGCCATCGAGCGGGTCGATGATCCATACTCGATCGAGGGCTAGCCGCTTTGGATCGGGCACGGACTCTTCCGAGAGAAAGCCGTCTTCCGGTCGGGTGTGAGCGAGAATGTGTGTAATCATCTCGTTTGCGGTCGCATCGCCAACCACTCCCAACGGTTTGCCCGCCAGCACTGCCGACTCGCGTATCGCGTTCAAGGCGTTACCAGCCGCCGTAGCGATGTGCACCGCGAGACGGTGATCATCATCAACCGAAACCGCCATGCTGACCGCGTTCATTGAACCGCCCCATTGCGAGGCACCTGCTGCATCGCAGCGAGCCCGGCTGGCGTGTACCAGATGTGCTCGATATAGTGCCCTAGCGTCGCCCGGTGATCTGTGTAGAAGTAACGGGCGGACCCAGGCGACTGGCCGTCGATAACGATGGGCACGCCCGCGGCAGCCATTTCCTCACGCTGTGTCTCGAAGGCCGCTTCACTCCCGATCAACTGCGCTATGTGATGATGGCGAATCGCGAAACCGTCTCGAGGCAAGACATCACGATAAACGCGGTCGTCGCCCGAGAGCGGCTCGATCAGTTCCAGCTGAACTGACCCGACGAACGCAAGTGCGATGTTCAGCTTGCAGCGACGTCCCGCGATGGACTCTATTTCAATACCCGGCAAGCGAGCCCAGGCCGGCACCTGCTGTTCCCTGCAAAAGCGGTCAATTGCCTCGTCCACATCCGTCGTGACGTACGCAATCTGCAGAAAGCCGGAAAACGGGGAAAGCGAGAGCGTTCTCATCAGTGCAGCCCATACGTGGTCATGTAGCGGGAGAAGCGCTCCCTGATCGCTGCCGGTGCAAGACCGAACTCGTCCCCAGCATATTTGTGCACGCCATAAGCGCGTTCAGGACTCTGCTTAACGCGTCGGCGCATCGCTTCCACCGTTTCGTTAGTCAATCTGAAGCCGAAGTGACCGTAGATACGCCTCATCGTGCCAATCGGATCGGCGTGGAGATCGGCTTGCCTGACATCGAGGAACTGCTTCTTCGGCAAGGACCTGCGGGCCTCAATCGCTGCTTCGCTGGCGCGCGCCCAGTTATCGAGTTCGCGCCTGCCGATCTCGTGCCTGTCGACTTGCTCGCCCTCACAAATGCGACGCGCCATCGTCAGCACGCTCGCGAGCGAAGGTAGCGCCTCCACTGGGTCACGGTGTGTTTGCACCACGCATGCATCGGGAAAGACCTCGAACAGCGCTGGCAACTGCATCAGGTGTCCGGGATTCTTCAAGAGCCACGTCTTTTCGCTCTCGCGCGCGCCGATGAGACTGATCGTCTTTGCAAAGTAGCGATAGGCAGGCAATTCGCTCTGCTCGCGCCACCAGCGATCGTATTGAGGTACGCGGAAGGACGAGCCCCACAGATTGCTGCAAAAGCCCTGCTTGAGTATTTCGAGGCACTCATCGACTTCGTCGGCCACGATGTTGTGTGCTGCGCGCATTTCCGGCGCGGCGTTGAAAAAGGCCTTGAGCCCGGCTGCGGTCGCCTGGAACTGAACATGGCTGCTCCAGGTATCGCGCGGCGGCCGTGGCTGCGGAAAGACGGTCAGCCATTTTTCCAAACCCTGAAATTGCGGATCGACCGAAAGCAGCTTGTGCAACGCGGTCGTACCGGTCCTCGGTATGCCGGTGATGACGAGAGGACGCCGCGGTGGCTGCGACAAAGCCTCGGCATGCTTGCGCAGGCCGTCTACTAGCGTCAGGCGCGAGACCAAAGCACCGACAACTGCGTTCCGCGCAAATTCCCGTCCGCCCGGCGCGAAACGCGGACCATCTTCGTCGAGCGCGTTCAGAAGTTGCGTCAGGCCCGGCATATACTCAGCACTGGAGCCGAAATCGCTCAAGCCGGCAGCGGCACTCGCGGTTGCGTGAAGCTCGTCCTCCGCACCCGAGAATCGTTTTGATAGTGACATCTGTTGTCTCCTGAAAACCACTGCTGTGCTTACCACCGCCGTCTCAGCTGCGCACCTATGCGCCTCTCCCGCAAAAGTCTCTCGCGCTCACCTGCGTCTACGAAGCGAGTTGCTGCCGGTAAGTGATTGCGCAACTGGGAGAGTGGCACACGCGTGAGCGTCGGTACGGGCTCCGAGCTACACCCGTACCATCGACCTATCGCCGTCCCGCGATTGACGCCGCATGTATCCAGCCAGTTCAGGACACCGGGATCCCGGTGAGCAATCACAGCGCGAAAATGGCCGTCTTCGTCGACGTGCGCTTGATGTCCATTGAGGCTGCTTTGGTGATCGATATAGTCAAGCGCGTTGAACAGAGCGTCGTTCAATTGCACGTTCCAATAGCGGCGTGTCTGTGGCAGCACGGTTTCGAGAATGAGCGCTTCGTCATCGGCGAAATCGAAAACGGCTTGCCAGTACGCCTGCTTCGCGAGACCACCACCGAAAGCGAAAAACTCGAACTCGTTCACATTGATCCGCGTACGCAGTTGCTGCATATGCGTGAGCCAGCGACGTGACAGGCGCTCCGCGTAGTCCATCAGCTCGCCAGTACGCCTGGCAATCTCCTCGTGGCCCATCGGCGGTTTCGTCCGGGGGGCGTCGAGACACTCGATAGCGATTCGTGCGTCACGCTCCGCTCCCCACCTATAAGACCGCTGGCGCAGCATTGCGAAGTCAGCCTCGGGATGCAACTGAAGCCAGTTGCCGTCGTAGCCAGCAGGACGCCGCGCGCTCAATAGAATTTCGAAGCGTCCGTCGTCGCTAATCTTCAGGTCGTCGAAGTCGAACTGACCGAGCGGCGGGTGAATCTCTTCGGTAGTGCCCATGATTCCGCGGCCGATATCGAGCGTCAGCAAATGCACGCTGCCGCGCTCTCCAACTAGCCGGTATCGCAGGTCACCTCGCAACGGTGCGACGAAATAGGTATCGTCGGGATTCGGCTGCAGCATGAAGACTGAGTTAAGGAAAGGAAACCAGTCTGGATGAAGCGGATCTGATTGGAAGTAGATGAAGTAGGCAAGCGAGAGATTCATCTGAAACTGCCGATAGAGCTCCGCGCGCGTTTGAGGATCACCGGGTTTCTCGGTCAATTCGAGCAGACGCTCCGCGTTTGCCAACTGGGAGAGATAGTCGCTCCAGGATTTCAGCTCAGCCATGGGTTCACCATTACCTTGCATTGCGTCGACCGGTCACGCAGCGCTTCAAACGCATCGGGTAACGCGTCAAGCGAGACGCGATCGGTAATCATCGAACGCGGTTCGACAGAGCCCGCGTCGAACACGTTAGCGACGTGAGTGAACTCTTGCATACTGTAGGTGACGGCGAACTGGATTCGCACTTCTTTCCATACCGCTACAGCAGGTATAAATTGATCTGGCACCGTGCAGAAGCCGAGCACTACGACGTCACCCTGCGGCTTAACGCAGTCAATCGCCTTCGAAATAAGATCCTTCTGCCCTGCGCATTCAAAAACGACGTCGGGTGAACCCTTGAGAGCATCGGCAGCCAGCGCCGCCAGGTCTTGCCCCTCCTCCGGTATCACAAACTCGTCTGCACCCATGTACCGTGCAATCGCTTCGCGGCGCCGGGAGGAAGCGGTCACGACGATGCGTCCGGCGCCGAGGCGGCGAGCCCAGAACGTCGCTGCAAGCCCGACGGGACCCGCACCAATCACGAGCACTTTCGCGCCCGGCGTGAGTCTTGCCAGCGCAACGCCGTGCAAGCCAACTGCCATCGGTTCGATCAGTGCGCCGTCCTCCATGCTCAGCGTCTTCGGAAGCTGAGTCGTTACGCGCTCGGCAACGACTGCATACTGTGCGAAGCCGGCGGCGGCACCCTTGAATTCCGCACAAAAGTTGGGCTTCCCGGAAAAACAGGTCGCGCAATGTCCGCATCCGACAAACGGCAGGGCGGTAACTGCATCGCCAACCTTCAGGTTCTCCACACCCTTTCCCATGGCAATCACCTCGCCGGCGAATTCGTGGCCAAGTGTCGAATTTTCTGGAAGCGTGAAATGCGGTGCGTGTCCATCTGTCATGTGAAGATCCGATCCGCAAATACCGCAGTGGTGAATTTTCAGCACAACTTCTCCAAACCCTGGAGTGGGATCGGCAACACTCCTAACTTCTAGCGGCAAACCTACCCTCTTGAAGTACGCGGCTCTCATCGCTCGGATCTCCGTGTGGCGTGAATGTCCTGCTCGTCATCAAGCACCTGAAATATACTTTACTGGGAAAGTATCGCGGTTCCTCCAGGTGTTTGTACCGAGAGGGCACTAGAAGCGAGCGCTCCGATGCGTTGCCGTAAAGCAACCGCTTTGGAACGTATCGTTATGCGGGAGTTGTCGATTACCACCGGATGCGTCGGAGGTAACCAAAGACGAGGGAGAAGGCCAGCTGAGAACGCCGGCCTGAGACTGGTTTTTTGTCTTGCGCGCTTGTTACGGGCAGCGATGGCGATGAGTTGGGCGGTGCTAGTGAAGCGGTGATCACCAAGACTTGCTCAGCGGCGCTCGGCACTCCGCCGAGCGGCCTCAGCGTCTGCAAATAGTTGTAGTTCCCGCAACAGAATCGAGAGTGCCGCTCGCCGCTCAGGCGCCATATGGCTGGATGCCACCCAGTCGGTTCCGTACGCCCCCTCATGGAGAATATTCCTTAAGACCTTGCGCGCCTGTGACTTCATTCGCACGAGAATTCCACGCCCGTCAGCCGGATCCGACATGCGCTCCACCAGGCCCACCTGTTCAAGTCTGCTGACACACTTCGTGATGCCACCGAGCGTCATCGCCAGCGGCTTTTGCAGTTGCGTTGGAGACTGGGTGTAAGGCGGTCCAGAAACCAGAAGCGCATCCAATAGCAACAGTTCGGCTGCCAGCAGGCCCTGACTCGCAGCGGCCTCCTTGAGGGCCCGGTCGATGTGCGCCGATAGCCGTAGAAGTCGTTGCCCAATCAGATAAACGTTCGCGTCCTCGGCTGGCCACTCACGCGCCCACGCCGCGGCCTGTTCGTCCAACGCATCGCTGTTTTCGGAGCCTGTTGGCTTCTGCAACGCTACGCATTCCGCCAGGAACTGTGCTTCAGCCTGATGACGCTTTGAATAGAACGCCTCGCCATTGTCGTCGACAGCAACATCGAGCCAACCGGCCTCGACAAGCGCATTCACGTGACCCGTGACACCCGCACGCGATAGATTCAGTTCACGCGCCAATGCAGCTGTGCTTTGCGCACCCGCGCTCAGCAGAGTCAACAGTTGTCGTCGGGGAGCATCCGCTAACGCGGCAAAAAGAGAATCTGCGGTTTTGCGAGCACCCATTCGATTATCGATTGGTTCAGACCTTCGCTTGCCGGATGGCAAAGACGCCTTACCGAGCAGATGGGCAATTGGCACGGACCGCGACTCAGCGGTCCGTGCCAGCGCCAGACAGGTGCCGTTTCCTGTAACGCGGGTCAATTCAGCCACGCTAAGTTACCAGATAACACGCCCCGAAAGCACCGTGTAAAGGGACCTTTCACCCGACCAGGCGCACGCATGCCATCGACGGCTATTGCTGAACCAGATCGTATGCCGCAAGTGCGGCGACCTCTGTGACACCACCGTCCACGGGTAGGCACGTACCGGTAATGAATCTCGATTCATCGCTCGCGAGAAACAGCGCAGCGGCCGCGACGTCCCACGCATCTCCTTCCAATGGAAGGGGCGCGATCTTGCGGCGACGTTCGCGAGCCTTGTCATTAAGCATACTCTCCACCATCGGCGTAAAAATATGCCCCGGAGCAATGACATTGGCACGAACATGATCGCGACCATACATCACCGCGAGTTCACGCGTAAAGCCGACCATTCCCGCCTTCGACGAGCCATACGCGGCCGAGCCGTGGCTACGGATCCCGGCGACCGAACTGATATTGACGATTGCCCCGCCCCCGCGGGCCACGATCTTCGGCACTGCACTTCGGCTCATCAGAAACGCGCTTTTCAGATTGACGTCCATCACTCGGTCCCAGGACGCCTCGTCGACATCCTGCAACCGTCCCGGCGCGCCTGAGATACCGACGTTGTTGATGAGAATGTCCAGGCCACCATACCGCTCAACGGTCTCTTCGACAATGCGTGCACAGACGGTGCCGTCAGTGATATCGCCCGTAGATACGAACGCCCTGCCGCCTGCTTCCGTGATCAGCGCGAGCGTTTCCGCCGCCCGCTCGTATTGCTGATCAACGAGACAGACGGATGCGCCTTCCGCCGCAAAAAGACAGGCAATTGCCTTGCCGGTGCCAAAACCCTGACCGAGCGATCCAGCGCCGGTCACGATCGCGATCTTGTCGCTTAAACGTTGGTGAAAGATTTTCGGAGCAGGCATGCTGTAATCGATTGATGTATGTCGATCGTCATCTGGGGCGTTCGAGCGAGCACGTACTCGTTACCGTTCGATTCACCACTCGCCAAGACGACCGCTGATGCTCGAGCTTAGTCTTGCCAAGCCAATAATGCAACATATAGTTGCATTATTGGCTTGGGATCACATCGATTTGTCTATCTCGCCATGATCCACCAATGCCGCACCAAAGCGAGCCGCATACGCCGTGTTCACCGCCTCCGTCTGAAAGCGCGTTTCGTTGATCGCAAAAATGAAATATCCGTAGGCGAGATCGCGTCGATAGTCGTTCCACGCTTCGCCGAAATCGGGCGCCCTAACCCCATTAATCGCCAACTGCGAAAGATAGTGCTCCAGCAGCGGCCGCTCCCAGGAGCGGCGGTCCTCAATGTCGAGCGCGCACCCTATGTGATAGGCGACCTCGAGGCTCCAGGGCGCCCGGCTAACTTGAGCATCGAAAAAGCCAGGCGCTCCGTCAGCTTCGACGTAGAGATTTCCAAGGTGCGTATCGCCGTGGATAAGACACACCGGTTTGCCCTTATGTTCGCGCGCAATGCGCCCGAGCGCTGCCACCATCCAGTCGCGATCGTGCAGATATCGGCTTACTGCCGCCCCTCTCGGCAGCGATACGTAGTGCGCCCAGACATCCGGCTCGAGGTAGCGATTCTGATATTCCAACGACCAGTCCGAAAAACGCTCCCCCACCCATTCAAGCCGACCGCCGGGGTCGAATTCCTCGCTGTTCCACGTTTGTGCGTGATATCGCGCCATCGCACTCAGACGCAAGGCCACCTGTTCGTAACCCTGCGGTTGCTGAGCACGGCAGAACTCAACGTTACGCTCGATCAGGTCTTCCATCACTACGACGGCCTGCCAGGCGGTAGTGTCCGCGCCTGCATAAAAACATCTCGGCGCGTTCATATTTATGAACGGAAGAACGTCGCGATAAAAACGCATTTCGTTTCGGTACATCTCCTTCATCGACGGACTATGGTCCTCGAAGCCGCCCTTCACGATCATGCGCGGCGGTAGCGCCATCGCATGTCCCGCGTCGTTGTACTCCAGATCCACTCGGACCTTGGTCGACGTGCCCGGCAGTACGTCCACGTGCTTGCACGAGAGCACTTCGACGCCGTGAAAGCGGAATCCAAGCGCCGATGTGAGCCACTCTGCTGTCACTTCCTCGACTGTGACAGGCAACCTCATGTCACTCATCACACCAGATTCAGACAAGGTTCCTCCCGAAGATTGCGGATAGAAGACGCGTGCAAATCGTCGCGCAGACTGCCTTCCAGTCGCAACATGGGGAAAACCACACCTCATCGTGCGTTGCATATTTTGAATGACGTGCATATAGTTGCTTGCAAACGCAAAAATATTTTTAGCAGGTAATCAATGAAACTACTCGAATCCGCCCCTCTTCAGAGAGGGGCGGCCGGCGTCGAACTCGGACGTATGCTTGCTCCAGACGAATACCGCACTGAGGAGAGCGTCGCGTTCAAGATGAACATGGTTCGTCTTCTGCTTGGCGCGGAGATCGATCGCAAGCTCGCTGCGAGCAAACTTTCGGCAATACAGTGGGGAATTTTGAAAGCGCTATTCGACGAGCGTGCTCGTACACCTACCGCCTTGTGCCGAATACTTCTAGCTGACGGCAGCATCATGACCCGCAAGCTCGATTCACTCGAAAAAAGAGGATTGATCGAACGGATCCGTAGCACTTCCGATAGACGATCTGTCGAGCTCGCCCTGACAGCAAATGGCCGTCAGTTGTTGCGCGAAACTCTGCCGCTCATCGTCGAAACAAGCAATCGCCAGCTTCGAGGCTTCGCGGTCGATGAAGTTGAAACCGTCAGAAACCTGCTCGACCGGATGATCGCCAACCTGAGCTGACCGGCGACCTCAACCCCGGAATCGAGCAACGTCGGCACCCAGGTCGACGCGTACCCGCTACTGAAAAAGGAGTTGTTCATGGAGCACACCGAAACAACAGTCAGGCAAAGCGCGGACCCGGCGCAGGAGTCCAACCTCGCACCGCTGCCGGTTCCTCACGTATACCGCGGGCGCACCGTCACCGGAAGCGCCATCAGACACGTGTCGCGCGATCTGGGGCAAGGCTTTTGCACACCCAGGATCGAATTGGACGATCTCGTGTGGCCGCGCGCTGAGTCCGGCCCTGCCTTCGATATTCCTGTCGCGAAGATCATCGACTTTCTTGTCGAGCTAGGGCCGCGTTTGCACCTCGACGTCAATCCACTGATGCAGGCCGCGCTCGAATCGATGATCAAGGTCAGTCCGCTCGGGCGACGGATCCTCGAAAACTGTTATCGCGACATACCCAATCTTTTCGCGCGTGAAGTGATCGAGGACGAGTTGCGCGTGAGTCTTGGGGACGCACGTCTCGTCGACGGTTGGGTGGCACGCACCCTGCGCGGGCGCCCGAGTCGTCTGCGCGCGTTTCCACCGCGCCTCGTCCATATCCTCGCGGGAAACTCGCCAATGGTGGCGGCCATGACGGTCATGCGCGCAGCGCTTACCAAAGGCGTCCACCTGCTCAAGCTGCCTTCGAACGATCTTTTCACGGCCACTGCGATTCTGCGCACCATGGCCGAGATCGACCCTGATCATCCGGTCACCCAATCGTTTTCGGCGGCGTACTGGCGCGGTGGAGACGAACATGTCGAATCGATTCTTTATCGTCCGCAGTACTTCGACAAAATTGTTGTTTGGGGCGGCGAGAGTGCGGTTCGGCATGCGATGCGCTACGCTGGACCTGGGCTCGAGTTGGTCGCGTTCGATCCGAAGGTATCGATTTCGCTGATCGGCCGTGAAGCCTTTGCATCCGATGAGGTACTGCGCGAGGTCGCGCGTGCCGGCGCAGCCGATGTGCTGTCGTTCAACCAGGACGCGTGCAATGCAAGCCGGTATCAATTCATCGAAGGCGACGAGGACGACGCCGACCGCTATGCCGAGCAACTGGCGCTGGCACTCGGTCAGGACTTTCGCTATGGCGATGGCCAGGGTCCGTCGGTGCCCAGCGATATTCGCGAAGCGGTTGATGTGCTACGTGAGATGGAGCCGCTCTACCGGGTGTTCGGCGGATACGACGGGAAGGGGCTCGTCATTCGCTCGGAAGAGATGGTCGATTTTCATCCCATTTGCAAGACCGTCAACGTCGTTCCCGTGGCAAGCCTGCGCGACGGTGCGCGCAATGCGACCGTCGCCACGCAAACAGTTGGCATCTATCCGCCGCACCGCGTGACGGAAGTGCGCGACGCGCTCGCGTGCGCTGGCGTGCAACGCATGGTGGCGCTGGGTGAGTCCATTTCAGATGGGGTTGGCGGCTATCCGCATGACGGCATGTTTCCGATCCATCGATTCATGAAATGGGTCTCGGAGGAATCGGGCCCGAATCTCGAAGAGGCGCAATAATGCAAGCCCTTTCCGCGCTGCTTCAACTCACGGACCTTCAAGACCCCTTCCGCAACGCGCCGGAAGACCTCCATGCCGCGCAACTGCAAGCCGTGCGTGAGCGCTTCGCGCAGCGCCGGCCGCAGATCCGCATTCTCGACAAGCGGGCCAGCGAAGCCGGCGTCACGGAAATAATGAGCATCAGCGACGCCGTGCCGTTGCTTTTTGCTGACGCCGTCTACAAGAGCTATCCCGATTCGTTCATCGAGCAAGGAAAATGGCGCCACCTCACGGCGTGGCTTCAAACGCTCACGACCCGCAAGATCGACGGACTCGACTACGACACGATCGCCGATCTCGACGACTGGATCAATGCGCTGCGTCGCAACGGCCACTATGTCATGAGCTCGAGCGGAACCTCGGGCAAGCAGTCCTTCGTTTACCAGAGCGAAGCCGACCGCGAACTCGGCTGGCGCCTCCTTTCCCAAGGCATTCGCTGGGCGGCGAGCGGCATGCGCGATCTGTCGCGTCGCTATCCCGTGTTCCTTCTGACGCCCTCCTCCGGCTCTTACACCGGAACGGAGCGCATGGCGAAATTCGCCGAATCGATTGCGATGCCGGGCGACCTTCACTACATGTCGGATGTGCCGCAAAGCGCTGCGTACACCACGCGCATGGCGCGCATGCGGCGGGCCATCGCAGACGGCACCGCGCTCCCCAGTGAAATCGAAGCCTTCCAGAACGAAAGCCGCGAACGCAGCGAACGCGTACAAGCCGATTTCCGGCAGTTCATCGACCGACTGCTCGAACGGCGTCACGAGCCCATGTTCATCATGGGCATGATGGGCATGCTTTATCAGATCGTCGCCACGGCACGCGAACGCGGCATTCCCGACGCCGACTTTCACCCCGACACGATCATCAGTATCGGCGGCGGCAAGAAGGGTGCGAACCTGCCCGGTGATTTCCAGCAACAGTGCGAGCGCTTCTTCAACTTCAACGCGACCAACTTCAACGACGGCTACGGCATGGGTGAAGTGTCGGGCTTTTGCCCGTGGTTTCACGAAGCGAAGGCGTGGGCGGTGCCACCCTGGCTCGTCCCGCTGGTGCTCGACTCGACCGGCGAACAACTGCTAAATCCTGCGGACGGGAAAGGCGTTGTCGAGGGACGTCTCGCCGTGATCGATCTGCTCGCGGACGGACGCTGGGGCGGCGTCATCAGTGGCGACAAGGTCACCGTGGAGTTCGGTCATGGCATTGACGGCGTGCGCACGCCCATCATTCGCGACGTGGTGCGCTACAAGGACTTGCCCGGCGGCGACGACAAGCTGTCCTGCGCAGGAACGATCGACGCCTACGTCCGCGGAGAGATCGCCGACATGACCGAGGCCCGGGCCGCCAGCTAAATCGCTATTTCCTGATAATCCGAAAGCCAATTCGACTATGACAGAAGAAAAGACAAGCCGAGCCGTATGGTTCATTACCGGCGTTTCGTCCGGCTTCGGCCGCGCCCTTGCGGAGGCGGTCCTCGCCCGCGGCGACAAGGTGGTCGGGACCGTTCGCAATGACGCACAGATCACGCCGTTCGAAAATCTCGCCCCAGGAAGCGCCCATGGCGTGCTGCTCGACGTGACCGACGCGGCAGCGGTGCCTCGCGCCGTCGAACAGGCATTGGAGCGTGCGGGCGCCATTGACGTACTCGTCAACAATGCCGGCTACGGTCTCTTCGGCGCGCTTGAAGAGGTCTCCGACGCGGAAGCGCGTCAGCTATTCGATACAAACGTGTTTGGAACGGTCAACGTGATACGCGCCGTATTGCCTCATTTTCGCGAACGCAACCGCGGTCATATCGTGAACTTCTCGTCAGTTGCCGGAGTGATCGGCATCGCAGGCTGCAGTTTCTATTGTGCTTCGAAGCACGCGATCGAAGGGCTCTCGGAATCGCTCGCTCAGGAACTGAGTCCGTTCGGGATTCGTGTGACCGTCGTCGAGCCGGGTGGCTTCCGCACCAATTTCGCAGGCGGATCGATGAAGTGGAGCGAGGTCGAATCACCCGCCTATACGGAGACCGTGGGCAAGATGCGCCGTTACATGAGCAGCTACCACGGCACGCAAACGGGTGATCCAGCAAAGGCTGCCGACGCCATCGTGCGCGCGGTCTCCGCAGACGCCCCGCCGCTGCGGCTACCGCTAGGTCCGGACGCCGTCGACGTCGTTCAGAAGAAACTTTCGTCCGTACGAGACAACCTCGAGGCCTGGCTCGACGTGTCGAGCGCCACCAATTTCGACCATTAACGCCTGGCAACCCTTCGCCACCCGGAGACGACATGTCTGCTTTGGACCCGTTCTACGCAATGCTGCGCGGTGAGAGTGACCCGTTTCGCGATCACCCCGAGAACCTTCGCGAGCTTCAGCTCGCTGCCATGAAAGAGCGCTTCGCCGAGCGCCGTGAACAAATCAGGCTACTTCGCCGCAGAGCGGAAGATGTTGGCGTCGATGATGTGACCCGCCACGAAGATATGGTGCCCCTGCTGTTCGCCCATCAGATTTACAAGAGCTACCCCGAGTCATTCATTGACAACGGCCGCTGGAAGCATCTTTCGGCATGGCTGCAAACGCTATCGAGCAAGCGGGTGACCGAAGTCGATCTCGACGGCGCGGAAAACGTAGACGCATGGATGGACCGCCTGCGCGTGGCGGGACACCATGTTTTCAGCTCGAGCGGCACATCCGGAAAGTGCAGCTTCATCAGTCAGACGCAAGCTGATCTCGACAATGTCACCGAGTCGTGCGTAAAGCTGGGCGTGTACGGCAACGCAATGATCCGAAGAGATTTCGGCAAGCGTCCGGTTTTCCTCATGATGCCGCCGGGCGGCGCGCATCGGCATATCGAACCGGTGCTGAACGCCGCGAAACGGCTCGGCGCTGAAAGCACCCTGATGTTCGACGAACCGGTGCACGCCTCTGCAACGATTTCAATGGGCCGCATGCGCCGCGCAATTGCCGACGGCTCCGCGAAACCGAGCGAAGTCGCGGCGTTTCAGGAGCAGGCAGTGGCGCGCCAGAGTCATACCGGCGCGATGATCGACCGGTTTCTCGACAAGCTAACCGCGCAGCGCGACGTTCCCGTGCTCGTGCAGGGCAACTGGTCGTTGCACTGGACGCTCGTTGCGCGCGCCCGCCAGCGCGGCATTGCCGACGGAATCTGCCATCCAGATACGGTAATCACGACCGGTGGCGGATTAAAGGGCACGTCTGCCCCCGCCGACTATCGGGAGCAGATCATCCGCTTCTACGGTATTCGTTCCGAGAATATCCAGAACAGTTATGGCATGTCCGAGATGATCGGTACCGGCCCCTGGTCGGAAGTTGCGCAGGGCTATGCAATTTGCCCGTGGATCGTTCCGTTCGTCCTCGACAAGGCCGGGGAGCAACTGCTGAACCCTTCGGATGGCCTGGGCGTTGTTGAAGGACGCTTCGCGTTTTTCGACTTGCTGGCCGAAGGATATTGGGGTGGTTTCATCACCGGCGACAAGGTCGTCGTCGACTTTTCGCCGGCGGGAAACACCGACGGCCTGCAAGGGCCGCTGGTCCGGCAAGTCGGGCGCTACGCCGATCTTGAAGAAGGCGAAGACAAGCTCTCGTGCGCAGGCACGATGGAGTCGTATGTACGTGGCATGATCAACGTTTGAGCCCTGCTGCGCGCGATCCGAGCCCCAGGGGGCGCCGTTATTGGCGCCTCCTCGGGCTCGTGAGTATACTGATGGCCTGATTCCGTCATCTAACACTCCTCGATGTACAAACCTATGGCAGTTCAGGCTCCCGACCGAGCCTCGCGGCTCGCTGCGGCGGGCAAACCTCGAACGGCTGGCAGGCCCACCCACGACGATGCGGTTCAGTTGCGCGAGCGGCTGCTCGACGCTGCCAAATCCGTCTTCATCAGAGAAGGCTTCGGCGCCGCCAGGGTCGAGGAAATCGCATCGCTGGCTGGCGTCAGCAAAACGACCGTTTATCGCCAGTTCGGCACGAAGGAAGAGCTTTTTCGCTCCATCGTCTGGCGCGGGATGGCTGACCTGAGAGGCAAGATCGCGGAGCACCTGGAACCGGGCCGCGATTTTTCGACGAATCTGGCATCCCTTATCGATGCGCTCGTCGAACACATGGCAATACCGGACAGCATGCACACTTCGCGCATGGTTATTGGCGAGGCGATGCGCTTTCCCGATGTCGCAAAGCAGTTTCTGCAGTTCGTGGTTACGATGCTGGAACCGCTAACCAGCACACTGGAAGCCGCCGCGAGCAGCGGCATGATCGCCATCGACGATCCCTCGAACGCGGCGCGCGATCTTCTCACCCTAGTCACTGGCGCGCCCGAAGTGCACCTCGCGGTTCAGATCACTCGTTCCGAACGAAAACGCCGGGCTGAGCGGATTCATCGCCTTCTGCTGACCGCGTGGAGGTATCGTGCGGCACTGGATAAAGTTCGAGCCCGGTCGATGCCGTAACGTTCACGCCGCCATCCGAGCCGCGTTGACGTACTAGCTGTCAATTTCACCCATCACCTGGAACTGCCCCGACGCCTGGGCAATGCAATTCGCATTCGCCCAGATCCGGCAGTCCGAGAAAATCACCCGCTTTCCCGAGCGAAGAACGTCGACGTGGGCTTCCACCCAATCGCCGGGCTCCGCGTTTCCCATGAAATTGACCGTCAAGCCGGTCGTCAACACCTTCACGGCGGGTTGACGCGAATACTTGCTTGCCCACGTGATCGCGGTATCTGCCAGCATGCAAACGGCGCCGCCGTGCATCATCTGGCCGAGGTTGCGATGCGCTTCGCGCACGTACATGCCGACGACGTGTCCGCGCTCGCTCTTGCGAAAGTACGTAGGCCCGAACATCTGATGGAAGGGACCAAACTCTGGCATCAATGCAAAGCCCTCTGGGATGAGCTTTTCTCCGCTCTCTTCAAGTGCGTCTGCCGCCAGTGCGTATGCTTGCTCCAATGCAATCCTCCTCTTCGACGCCGCATGCGACACGGCGCCAATAACGCTTTTTCATCGATAAAACATAGCGTATCATTATTCGCACACAAGTCAACTATGTGAATGAATATGGATACCGCTTCGCTCTTTACGCCCCTCACCGTGCGCGGCGTCACGCTTGCCAACCGCATCGTCATGTCACCGATGACCCGTGGCTTTTCACCCAACGGACTACCTGGCAGTGACGTCGCCGCATACTACAAGCGCCGTGCACAAGGCGAGACAGGCCTGATCATCACGGAAGGCGTTGGCGTCGATCATCCGGCAGCACTTGGCGAAGCTGGACTAGGCGAAAATTCGATCCCGGTGCTGGTCGACGAAGAATCCATTACCGCCTGGCGCCGCGTGACGGACGAAGTTCATGCAAGTGGCGGCATCATCTTTCCGCAGTTGTGGCACATGGGACCGATGAAGGAGGCGAATACGGGTCCTTTCCCGGCTGCGGCCCCGCTGCGCCCTTCCGGACTGTGGGGGCCGGCAGGACGAACGACATCGCTCAACGCTGGCTACATGGAGCGGGTCATGCCACCCACTCGCCCGATGACCGATGCCGAGATCGCGGACGTCATTGCGGCCTACGGTCGAAGCGCTCGCTATGCGAAGGCCGCCGGTTTCGATGGCATAGCGATTCACGGAGGTCACGGCTATCTGATCGACGCTTTTCTGTGGGCCGAAACCAATCAGCGCACGGATCAATGGGGTAAGGATCTCACGGCGCGCAGCCGCTTCGCCGCCGAAGTCGTCCGCGCAATCCGCGAAGCGATCGGCGCCACGATGCCGATAACGTTCCGCTTCTCCCAGTGGAAACAGCAGGATTTCCGCGCTCGTCTCGCCAACGATCCGCACGAACTCGAACAGATCCTCACCCCGCTCGCGGACGCGGGCGTCGACATCTTCGAGGCGAGCACCCGCTATTTCAACCGGGCGGAATTTCCGGGCTCGGAGATGAATCTCGCGGGTTGGGTGAAGAAGGTAACCGGCAAGCTTTCGATGGCTGTTGGTGGGATCGGCATTAACAAGGGCTACTACGATTCAATGGCCGGGGCCGAGACATCGGCGCAGCCCGACCTCGCCCCCCTGCTCGATCGGTTTTCACGCAACGAGTTCGATCTTGTTGGCGTAGGACGCTCGCTTCTGCATGATCCAAACTGGGCGCGCCGCGCGCGACTTGGCGAGCCGTTCCTCGGGTTCAGCAACGACTCACTCGCACGTCTTACCTGAAACGCGATTTGCAGTTGGCGCCCTTGACTCCGGCGTCAACTGCGGGTTCCGGTTTGGGATCTTTACGTACGCCCGGTGACAGGAATCAACGCCCCGGTTACCCCCGACGCAGCACCTGACGCGAGAAAGAGAATCACATTGGCGATTTCTTCAGGCCGCACCCAACGGGAAAAGTCAGCGTCGGGCATATCCTTGCGGTTCTGCGGCGTATCGATGATGCCTGGCAAGATGGCGTTGACGGTAATGGAACCGCCTTTGAGCTCTTCGGCCAGCGCCTCGGTCAAGCGCATCACACCCGACTTCGAGGCCGCATACGCTCCCATGCCCGCGCCCGCCTTCAGCGCAGCGCCGGCTCCAATATTGATGATGCGTCCGCCCTCCGCGCTGTCGGCAATATAGTCGAGTGCCGCTTTTGACGCAGTCGCCGCCGTGCGCACGTTCATCTGGTACATCAGGTCCCACGTGTCGAGGCTGCCGTCCGCCAGTGTTTCCCAGCGAAAGCCGCCCGCTACATTGACAATCGCATCGAGCTTGCCCAATTGTTCGACGACCGCCGAGATCGCCGAGCGCGCCGCATCGAGATCAGTTAGCTCGACGCCGCCTCGCCACCACGAAGCGTGCAGCTGCTCCGCGCTCGCGTTCTCTGGCGCAAGCGCCTTGTCGATCAGCGCAACCTTCCAGCCGTTCTCCGCGAACACGCGACCAACTGTGCGCCCAAGCGCGCCGAATCCACCCGTTACCGCCACTACCCGTTGCATGTGCAATCTCCCTCGCCGCGCCCGGCGCCACCTGGATCGCTAGCGCCGGACACTGTAAAAGCTCAACGCCCCTTGAACACCGGCTCGCGTCTCTCGCGAAACGCGTTGACCGCCTCTTGATGGTCTTCCGTCAGGTTCGACAGCGCCTCGTATGCAATCGACGCGTCGAGAATGGAATGCGCAAGTTGCTTCAGGCCGATGTTGATCGACGCCTTGGTCCACTGGATAGCGCGCGAAGCGCCGTTTGCGAGACGCTTCGCCATGGCATCGACAACGGCATCCAGCTCGTCGGCCGGCACGGCATGATTGATGAGACCTAGTCGTGCTGCCTCTTCTGCGGTGACGAGATCGCCCGTCAAGAGGTATTCCTTGGCCTTCGCATAGCCCACGAGCTGCGGCCAGATCACCGCGCCGCCATCGCCCGCCACGAAGCCGATTTTCACGTGCGGATCACCAATCTTTGCGTGATTGGCCGCGTAGCTCAGATCCGAGAACAGCGCGATCGTCGCACCGAGACCAATTGCATGACCGTTGATCTTTGCGATGACCGGCTTCGGACAATCGAGCATCGAGAAAACGATTTTCTTCGCGCGCTGCATGCCTTCGAGAAACAGCGTCGGGTTGTCGATGACCTGCTGCATTTGCTCGATATCGCCACCCGCGCTAAACGCGCGCCCTGCGCCCGTCAACACCACGACTCGAGTCTCGACATCCTCTGCGACATCGAGAAAAAGCCGCGACATCTCGATGTCCATCTGCTCGTCGAACGCGTTCAACGTTTCAGGGCGGTTGAGCGTGACGGTCAGGACGCCGCCATCGCGTTCGAGCAATAACGCCTTATAGTCCGAAATATTCATGGCTAACCTGTTCACAATGAAGAAATCGCGCGGGGCGGCAGGACCGTCTGCCGCCCCGCGTCCAGCGCAAAGCCGATTAAACGTGCATCGGAATGAACCGGCGGCCGTTGTCGTACATGATCTTGCGCGTGTCTTCCTCGGAGAGCCTGTTGCACGCTTCCGACGCGAAGTCCTTCGGTTCCGGCACGCCTTCCGCGTGCGGATAGTCGGAGCCCATCAGCAGGAAGTCCGACGATCCCGTTTGAGCGATGATCTGGGCGATGTCGTCCTCCGGATACGCGACCACGAAGACATTTTCCTTGAAGATCTGGCTCGGGCGTTTCTTCAGCTGACCGCACGGCCAGTAGCCATTCTTCGCCATCCCTCGGCACTTGTCCATTTTGACGAGCAGCGAAGGGACCCATTCGGCACCGTTTTCCGCACTACACAGCTTGACCCGCGGGAAACGCTCGAAGAAGTTGTAGAAGATGAACGACGAAAGCGTTTCCATGACGGGCCGCTCGCCGTAACCGTGCATCCAGACAAATGCGGTCTGACGCTGACGCGACTGCTGCACTGGCTCACCCCACACCGCCATGTGATCCTTCATGTAGATCGCTTCCGACACGTGGAACGTGACACGTACGCCTGCTTCGTTGAGGATCGACCAGAACGGATCGAAGTACGGATCCGCGGGTGCACGGCCGTTGAACGGCCCCATTGGCATGAGGATCACGCGTACACCGTTCGCAACCAGCCATTTGGCCTCGGCGACGGCTGCGTCGAGATCGTCGAGCGTCACGACCGGCGTCGAGTAGATCCGGTCCTTGTAGTTGAAGCCCCAGTCATCAAGCATCCACTGGTTATACGCGTGCAACACCGCATTTGCCGCAACAGGCTCGTTGAGGTAGGAAATGCACGCGACCATTTCGCCGATGTACATCGTGCAGGCTTCCACACCAAATTCGTCCATCTTCTTCAGGCGCGCGTCGCGATTGAACATGTCTGGCGTCGGCGGGACGCGCATGTCGACGTTATCCTTGCCATCCTTCATCGCGCGCAGCCATTCATGCAGCTTGCCGGGCGGCGGCACGTGCCCCTCGGCCGAGGTGTAGCCCTCGCTGATTTCCACCTTGCGGTCGCCCACATACATGCAGCGGTTGCCGTCCGCCGTGATACGGCTGGTAAAAGACCAGTCCTTCTTGAACTTCTCGGGCAAATGACGGCTGAATGCGTCCTCCACTTCGTAGAAGTGCGTGTCCGCGTCGTAGATCTTCCCTTGATACGTTTGCATTGCCTCTCTCCTGATTGTGGGGAGCGCTGCTGACCGTGCGCCCTTGAGAGAAGTATCGGCGCAAGCCATCGACCGAAAAACTCTCATATCGAACTCAAAACTGTCCATATCGATTTGATATCGGTCGGCGCCCTCGGCACTTTTGTAGCCTGCATGGACCTCTCCCGTAAACACCAATGCGAACATCGTTCTAATATAAGTATACTCTAGCCGGTGCACACAATCGGAGGCGTTTATGCAAGCCGAAGTACTCTCCCAGCAGGCACGCGGAGCGCAACGCGTTTCCGGCCCGCCGCGCGGGTTCACGATGGCAATCCTGCTGGCCGCGGTAGCGGCCTCGTCTGGCATCACAGTCATCTATACGGTGCTGGTCACGCTCTTCAAGGCTTTCCCGGCTTCGAATTCGGTGAGCTGGACTGTCACCGCGTACTGGCTCGGCTCTGCCATCTTTGCCGCGGTGAGCGGGCGCCTCGGCGACTTGCTAGGCTATCGGCGAATCTTGCTGATGGTGATGTCGGTCGCTGCGGCCGGCGCGGTCGTAGCCGCGTGTGCAACGCAAGTCAGCATGCTCATCGCGGGCTGCGCGATGCAATCGATCGCGGCAGGCATCACGCCGCTCTCGATCGGGCTGGTTCGGGAGAACCTACCGCCCGCGAGACTACCTGCCGCGGTGGGCCTGATCAGTGCGGCAGGCATGGTATCGGCAGGGCTGATCTACATCTGCGCGGGCGTCGTCGTGGATCACTATTCGTGGCAGGCCGGCTTCTGGTTCAAGGTTGCGCTTTGCGTCGTGGCGGTCATTGCCGTCCGGGTGTGGGCACCACCGTCGCCGCAGCGTCCCGGCGTTCGGATCGACTATATTCGAGGCCTCGCATTCGCTCCCGCACTTTGCGCCATCCTCTTCGCAGTGCAACAGATCCGCACGTGGGGGCTCGACGACCCGCGGCTATGGGGTTTGATTGTTGGCGGGATGATCGGGCTCGGACTCTGGGCACGCCACCAACACGAGGCGAGACATCCGCTCATCAATGTGCGTCTGCTGAAAACACGCGAAGTCGTATTGGCCAATGCATGCATGGCATTTCTCGCCGCGGGAGCCATGCAACTGGGACAGGTTTTCTCGCTGCTCGCCCAGCAACCTGCCGGCACGCACGCTGGATTCGGGCTGAGCGCAACGGCAGCTGGATTACTGATGTTCAGCATCAACATCGTCGCGTTGATCGCGAGCCCGTGGAGCGGCCGCGTTGCGTCCCGCTACAAGGCGCGCCGAGCCGCCCTGATCGGCATGGGCATACTCGCCTTTGCCTGGGCTTCGCTGGTGGTGCTTCACCGCAACCTGCTGCTCTTCGTTCCAGGCGCGGTGATGTGCTCGTTTGGCCTCGCCTTTGCGAGCACGTCGCTGTACAACCAGATCGTCGAGGCAACGCCTGCACCTCAGACTGGCGAGGCGACGGGCATGCTCTACGTCTTCTTCTCGTGTTTCTTCGCGGTAGGAGCCCAAGCGGTATTCGCGCTGCTACGCGGCGCGGCAGCGGGACATGACGGCGCGTCGTTTCCCGCCGACAGTGGCTATGTTTCGGTGTTCGTTTACATCGCCTGCAGTTCGATTGCCGGACTGCTGATCGCTTCCATGCTGCCGAAGCGTCCCACGCACTGATCTTCGTTGCGACCGATCCGTTGCACGTAGCTCCAACGCTTCTTCAACTGCGCAACGACGGTCGCACCGTGAAGCACATACGCTTCACGGTGCGACCGTCCGACTGGTCAGTCACTCCTCTTCGGATTGACCCAATGCAGACGCGCGCTGGGCCACCCTGATCATGTTCTGTTCGAGCTGCGGGCGTTCGCGATCGAAGCGCTCGAGCGGCGCACCAATCGCCATCGCCGCAATCACGTTACCGTTCGGCCCGAAGATCGGCGACGACACCCCCGCAGAGTCCGGCAGCAATTCGCCGCGACTCACCGATAACCCGCTTTCGAGAATGTGATCGAGTTCGTCACGCAGCGCCTTCTTCGTCGCGATGGTTTGCGGCGTGCGGCGCTCGAACTTGACCGTCTTCATGTAGTCAGTAACGAAAGCGTCCGACGCATGGGCTAGCAGCACGCGCCCCGCGGCCGTGCAATAGAGTGGGCGACGCAAACCGATGTGCATCGAATAGCGCACCGATTGCTCGCTCTCGATCACATCGACATAAGTGATCTCCTTATGCTCGGCGTCAAGCACACCGATATACACGGTTTCATTGGTGCTCTTCGAGAGATCCACCAGAAACGGGTGCAGCATCTTCGAGAAGTTCCACGCTGCCATCACGCCCGCCGACAACCGGAAGATCGACGGCCCCAGGCGATAGCGGCCTGCGTCGTGCATCAGGAACCCTTCCGCCACTAGAGGCCTCAGCAGATTGAGCAGGCTGCTCTTCGGCGACTCGAGGGCGACATTCAGTTCTGCCAGCGACATCCCGTCCGGAGACTTCGCCAGCACATCGAAAATTCCGAGGAGTCGGGTCAGCGAGCGTGGCCCGCTGACATCCCGGTCCGCCGGCGCTGAGATCTCTTTCAACATGATTTTCCCCATGAATTGACTCTATCGATTATACGGGAACTATTCACATAGTTTTACAACGATCATAATTTGGCACACTTTTACGCTACCCGAATTCGGGAATACGCTAGGCCATCCCTCATCCTGGTTACGATATATTTGAACGTCGTTCGCAAATTTGGAATGCCCGGGCATCCGTTTTCCGGAACATCCCGGAGGTGCGCTCGCGCGTCGAACAACCACATCCACCATCACTTCTGGACTCACTCATGTACACGAAAAAACTGGCAGAAAAGGTCGCCATCGTGACCGGAGGCGGGCAAGGCGTTGGACTCGGCATCGCCCGCGCGCTTGCCACCGAAGGGGCGAGCCTCGTCCTGACTGGGCGCACGGAGGCTAAACTCACGCGGGCCGCCGAGGAATTGAGCGCCCTCGGTTCGCAAGTGCTCGTCGTGCCCGGTGATACCCGCGATCGTGCCGACTCCGTGCGGACAGTCGAGCTTGCCGTCGAGCGATTCGGACATGTGGACGCGCTTATCAACAATGCACAAAGCAGCAACCCGGGTGTGCCGCTCGAGTCTGTTACCGACGATGACTGGAGCAACACACTCGAGTCGGGCCTGTACGGTACGCTATATTTCATGCAAGCCGTATTGCCGGGGATGAAGTCGCAGGGCCGCGGTACCATCATCAACTTCGGCTCGCGCACCGGAATCGAAGGCCTCAAGGGATTCGGCGCATACGCCGCAGCCAAGGAAGGCATTCGTGGGCTCTCGCGTGTTGCCGCGCGCGAATGGGGCGCCTATGGCATTACCGTGAACGTCATTTGCCCGGCGGCGCTCACGCCTGCTGCCGAAGCCTACCTCGAAGCCAATCCCCAGGAGCGCACTCGCTATCTCTCTGAAATTGCACTTGGCCGCTTCGGCGATCCTCAGCGCGATATTGGACGAACAGTTGCATTTCTGTGTAGTGACGACGCGAATTTCATAACGGGGCAGACTATCAGTGTGGACGGTGGACAGTCAATGCTTTAGTGCGTCTTTTTGAACGCGGTGCAATATATGAAACGGGCAGTTGCATTTTCGAGAGGCCGCAAAAGAATTTAATTGAACGAATGGTTGCATTATCGCGAACCTCGATCCGAGGGTGAGTTTCGCGACAAGCGCGTACCACGAAGATCAAAGATAGATCAGGTATTTCTCCTCTCACACACTTCGCGAGAGCGTGTGGAGTTTGGCCTTGGCTGCGGGACTCCGAGCCAAGGCGTTTTTTTGGCGTTACCTTTGGAGCTCTGCATCGAGGCAGGCACATACGTGCCCGGCATTGAACGAGACTATAGGGGTCGACAAAGCAGCCAGCGAAATTTGGGAAAGATCGAGGTGGGTTGGCTCTGGGCCATGCCCATTTGTGAGGGATATCTGTGCTCCAGCGTGGTGCAGTGGAGACAAAGTATGCGCTCTCGATCAGAGACGTGATCATCCGTGCAAGACGCGGTAATCGTTCCAGCGGATAAGAGATCGCTTTTGTCAGCCGGAGTCAGCTAACTACAAGGTCAGGACTGTCAGGAATCCACGATGGATCGATGCTTTCACACGAATCGCGAGGGAGCGCATCACCCGTAGCGGGCAATTCGATCCGATCGCACAGATTGCGATCTTGATCCCGCAGTTAAGAAATTTCTTAAAACCATTCTGGCGTGAAGAACGGCAAGTGCACGTCCATCCAGTCGAACTCGCTACGGCAGTTCGCCCACGCCCATTGAGGTGATTTTCCGCCGAGCTCGTGAGTGTCCGATCGTTGATGCGGACGTGAAATATTCTGACTGCTCCTACCGGAATCGGCATACCCGACTCCTGCCGGATCTGTACAAAAGATACGTCTGTTGCTTCTCTCAGTCGTCATGATTCGCCTCTTAGCTGCAAGTTTTCACCATCTCTTCGATCACCTTCTTCGCG
>ABYL01000037.1 GCA_000173575.1 Burkholderia sp. H160
TGAATTGCGCGACATGCTCGGCCGGAGTGACAACCTCTTTCGCATGAACAGGATGCACGACCATGAGGTCGCCCGCGCCCTGTATAACGAAGTGAAGGACGGTAAGCTGCTCTTTGTGCCCGAGCAGGACGACATGCGCAGGTGTGTGGAGGCGATACGGAAGCAGCGGGAAAAAGGTTCGGGGCCCGCGTCCACGCGCGCGCAACAACCGGCTGACGCGGACATGCTAAGGTCGCTCCATGGGAACAGCCCGCGCGTGCCGCAGAATCTCGGTAATGCTCAGCCGTTCGACTACAAGCCCGATGCACTTAGCGATGACATCGAACAGCTCGCGAAATCGACGAACAACCCTCGCTATGCTGCAAAGATGCTTGGATATGACCCAGACACCTTTGGGGAGATTCTCCACAGGTTCAAGCCTAACAATGGGCTTGGTCCTGCCGATAATGTCATCTGGCATGACAACGGTGACGTGTACTTCAACGGCGACTACATCGCAAACTTTCACGATTGGGCTAACTAACGGAGTCGCCAATGACAAATCATCTTCTTGCATATGCGACGTTTCACGTCATGGGTGATGCAGTAGTGCCTGCGTTCTGGACAGAGTATTTCGGGCTATCGCCCGACACGGCCATATCGAAAGGAGAGCCATTTCTGACCCCATCAGGGCGTCTTGCCGGGCCCGGTCGTGTTGGCTTGTGGGCGCTGAGCAGCAAGCGGTTCGTACACAGTGACGATCTCACTCCGCATCTTCGCTATCTCACACAAACACTAAATCTTGGTCGCGGCGATCTCTTGCGAGTCGTTGCTGATAAACGCGTGAGACTCCGCTTTTTCTGCTACTGGAACAATCGAAGCGGGGACCGCGTACCAGATATCCCGCAGGATATCCGTACGATGATGGATGCACTTGGCGGGACCATCGAGATTGACGAATACCGCGATTAACGACGCCGAAATGACAGCCTGTTCTGCTGCTGGCGCAACGTACCAGGATCAGCGCGGTTATGCGCTGTGCATGCAAAGGGCATTCGAGAGTTTCCAACCCTCTAGATGTTTCTTTCATTCGCTTTGACCGCCTGCCCGCATTCGCGCACCGCCACGAGTCCCTGCCGCGCCCGTCCGTATACAATTCGGCAGCGCCTGATCCCCGCGGGCTTCCACCCGCCTATTTGCCAACCGATCCAACCCATGCCGAATCCGACCCGGGCCTTTCTTCTCGGCCCGCTCCTGAAAGGCGTTTCACGCTCCTTCTATCTGACGTTGCGCGTGCTGCCCACCGGCATGCGCGATCCGGTCGGCCTCGCGTATCTGCTCGCGCGCGCGGCCGATACGATTGCCGACACCTCGCTGATTGCGCCGGACCAACGCCTCGAATTGCTGCTCGCACTGCGTGATCAGGTCAATGGCGTGGCCGTCGACAGTGCGCCGTTCCAGCGCATCGCCGCCGAAGTCGCGGGTCAGCAGGCGCAGTCGGATGAAAGGCTGCTGCTCGAATCGTTGAGCCCCGCGCTCGACGTGCTCGCGCAACTGAGCGAATCCGACCGCCACGCGGTGCGCGCAATCGTCACGACGTTAACCGAGGGCATGGAATTCGATTTGCGCACGTTCCCCGACGAACGCTCCGGCCAGCTCGCGGCGCTGCGCGAATACGACGAACTCGATCGTTATACGTACCTGGTCGCGGGCTGCGTCGGCGAGTTTTGGACCACGATGACTTACGCGCACATGCCGGGCACGCTGAAAGAGCAGCCCGGCACGATGACGCACCGTGGCGTGCGTTTCGGTAAGGCATTGCAGATGACCAACGTGCTGCGCGATTGCGGAAAAGACTTGCGCATCGGCCGCTGCTATCTGCCGCAGAGCATGCTCGAGCGCCACGGCCTGAGCGCGCGCGATCTGCTGCAACCGGCCAATTCGATGCGCGCGCGGCCGCTTCTCATCGAGCTTCTGCGCAAGACGCTCGAGCATTTCCGCGCCGCGCTCGACTATACGCTCGCGATTCCGGCGAGCGCGGTGCGCTTGCGGCTCGCCTGCCTATGGCCGATCCTGATCGGCCTCGATACCTTGCTGCTGCTCGCAGATAACGATGCGTGGCTCGATCCGGCGAAAGTGTCGAAGGTGACGCGCCATAGCGTGTATCGGATCATCGCGTCATCGCTGCTGCTGGTGCCGTCGAATGCGCTGGTGCGCAATGCGATCGAGAAGCGAATCGGGCAGATCGAAGCGCGGTTGTAGGCGTAAACGCCTACGGATGCGCGTACAACTACGCGCGTCGAATAAAACTGAATCGCTTCAATGCACTACGAATCGCAAATGGTACTCGCCGTTTATTCTGGATCATTGAATAATCAATAACCGGGAAAGCCCCAGGCCACTGCATTCGCGCTTCGCGTTAGTCTCTTCGAAAAGGAGACAATCCATGCGACAGGCGTTCAATATTGCGTTGGTGCTTTTGCTTGGTTATCTGATGGCGGATCGGGCGTTGATGCGTGCGCAAGCCGGCGAGGTCGGTACGATCACGTGCCACCAGGGCGCGGCGCTCGTCAAATCGAATGCGTTGAAAAAGGGCTTTGGAGACGCTGGCGCGAGCGCGCAGAGCGAGAGCTTCCTGTCGAGTTGCCTCGTGACCGGGCGTGGCCAGGTCGGCAATCTGATCGCGCGCGACTAAGCGCCGCAGCGCAGGATTCATCGCGGCGCACGTGGAGCGCCGCGAAAAAGCGCCCAGACCTCGAAGGCCCGGGCGAAGTCATCGGGAGCCCGATGACGGAGGTAACCACATACGAACTGGCCCGCGCTCGGGGATACCCGGCCGCGGGCCAGTTCATTTGAATCGGGGGGCGCGTCGCGTGGACGCGCTAATCGGCGCAGCGTTTGCGGTGTTATGTCGCAGTACCGCCTCGTGGCGATACTGCGCCAGGACTTACCGAACCGCCTGCTGCGCCTGTTACTGCTTACTGACCGAAGTAGACCGACTTGTGGCCAGTGGTCGGAAGCGCATGGCCCGTTTGCGCCGTACCGCTCTCCACACCACCGAAGCCGGTAGCGGCCTGGCCGGCGTTTTGCGCGTCGACGCGGGCTTGCGCAGCCTGGATGTCAGCCGGGTAGTGCGGGTCGGCGTGGCCCGGTTGATAGCCGGCTTTTTCCAGCTGGATCAGCTCGGCGCGCACTTGCGCGCGGGTGACGGGCTGGTTGGTTTGCGCGAAAGCGGCAACCGGAGCAGCGATAGCGACGGCGATGACAACGGCTTGAATCAGCGATTTCATGATACTTACCTCCAGTTCAGGGTTTTATCTTGCTGCGAACTTGCTTGTTCGTAGTCAGTGATTGCAGTGTAAATTGGATAACTGGAGAGAGTAAGTCACGATTCAGGCAATGTTTGTTGCGAAATTTGATATAAAAACGCGGAACTTTCAGGGTTAACGCGTAGACGATTTTTATGTGCTGCCCCGGCGCGGCACTATTCCGGCGAGACGGGACTGATAGGCGAGGTCGTTGCCTTTGCGTCGTTTCGCACTATCGGTCGTGATCGGCACGCTCGGCTTGACGAGCGGCTTGGTCCTGCCCATCGAGCCGACCGACGGGCCGAAGTAATAGCCGGTGACGCTGATCCACGCGGTCCCCCAACGCGCCGACGATCACGCTGACGAGATTCTTGTTGGTACCCGGCAGAGGCTGGAACGCCGTCAGCAGCAGAATGCCGAAAAAGCCAGTGGTGACCGCCATCGCGAGCACTCTCGGAACCCAGTCGCGATTGACAATGCCCATTGCGCTTGCGTTGGCGATATCGCTCGTGGCCATGCGGGCCATGTCGCTTTCGTGCGCGAGGCTCGACTGCGCGGCGGTCACCATCAACTGCTGCAATTGCAGTGAGTTGGCGCTTTCGGCCTGACGGATCTTTTCGAGCGCGCCGGGGTCGTTCAACGCGGGTTCCACGAAGGCCGGATCGCTCGGCGTGCCGAGCGCGTGCGAGATGATCGCGGCGGCAGCCGTCACGCCGAGGCCGACCGGACCCCCCACGAGCCCGGCGAGAAGCGGGGCGGTGCTGCCGATGCTCGTGGCGACTTTCGTCCAATCCATCATGTTGCTCCCAGGAGAAGATTGGCTGCCGTGCGTTCGGCTCAGGCCGTTTGCATCGGATGTCCTGCGGCGTCGCGTTCCGTATCGAGCGATGCCCGAAGCAGATACAACTCCATCGGATTCGATACGGGCCTGACGTGAAGGTCGGGCCTCGATGTCGGGGTGTCGTCGTCAGGCGATGCGTTCACCGAGCGCGCGAGATCGATTTCGCGCGGCGTCAGCGTGCTGGCGCCGAGCTGCAACGCCTGTGCGTATTTGCGCGCGGCTTCGCGCAGATCGCCCTTATGTTCAAGCGCGTGCCCCCACTCCACATAGGACGGCGCACGATCGGGACGCAAGGCGACGGCGTGCGAGAGCTTGTCGATCGCTGCGTCGTAGTGGCCGGTTTCGACGAGCGCTTCGCCCCAGTCGTGCAGCGTGTCGACGGTATTGGGCTTCATGTCGTCGGCCTTTCTGAACGCGTCGAGTGCTTCGCGATCGTGCTTCGCATGCAACAACACATCGCCTAGTAGTCGCAGGTTTTCGGCGGTGTGCGACTTTTCGTTGGCGCCGGTTCGCAGTTCCTTCAACGCGTCTTCGATGCGGTTCTGCTGCTCGAGCGCAATACCGAGACTCGCATGCAGCACCGCCGAATGCCTGTATTGAGTCAGGGCCTCGCGGTTCTGCAGCTCGGCTTCTTTCGACCGCCGCTGAGTGACGAGCAACCATGCCTTGCCGGCGAGCGCCCATTCAGCGTGCTCGGAAGCGGGCAGCGCAAGGACTTCGTCATAGATTCCGGCGATCTCGCGATAGTCGCATTGCGCATACTCGCATTTGGTCTTCTGCACCTGCGTGAACAGATGACTGGCGAGGATGTTCGGTTCGGCGAGACGCATCGCCACCGCTGCAATGTCGCGCACGAACCTCTCGAGGTCGCGCCCTTCGAACGGCACTATGCTTTCGCGGGCGTTGAACGGCCCCCCTTCTATCTGCACGTGCGCGACGTATGAGTCCGCACTGTCATTCGTCTTCGTGATGCCAATGTGGACGGCGACATCGTTGCGACCGAGGACGCCTTTGATGAAGCGCACCGTCGTCGCATACGATATCTCCGGCCCCGGAATCTGGATGTCCGGCTGCGCGTCGTTGTCGGTCATCGCGTCGTGCGGAATCGATTCGGCATCCTGTCCAATGTCCTTCATCGCCGACATGATCCGCTCGGCGAGGAAGTTCGACGTATAGCCACGCTCGGTCAGCGTTTTCGGCGTCTCGACCGGCGGCACCAGCAATTGACGCGTGAACACGCCGCGCACGACGAGGCAGAGGAAGACGATCGCCAGGATGACGAACACCCAGGGCAATACGTACGGCCACAGCCGTTTCGGTCCACCGCCGATCACACCACCGATGTGCGACCAGAACGACGCGAATCCGCTCGAATGACGATGATGGCGGCGATCGGCGGCAGTTCCGCGCATAAACGGGCCGCTGTACCCATGCGCTGACCGACGTTGACTCTGTGCACTCGACATGACTCACCTCGCCTCGTTTCGATCTGCGATCGATGCTGGCGATCGCCTGAATTGCGCGGTGGGCATGCATCGAGCGTGCCATTGCGGTTGGGGACGGCTGGTAGCCGGCTGTTGGGTTCTGGTGGGTCGATTGAAAGAAAGAAGTGTTGCGCGGCAGCCAACGTATTGGCGCAAACAGTTTGATGGCGGGAGACAGGACGGGTGTTAGCAAATAAAAATGCCGCTCAGTCCGGAAGACTGAGCGGCATTCGTGAAGCGAACTTCTTTTGGGCGACTCGCGTCGCCGTGGCTTAAACCGAGCTCGGTCGCCACTTCAGCAAACGATTCTCCACCGCGGTCAACAGATAGTCGGCGGCAAGCGCGACCACCGCAAGCACGATCATCGCGGCGAACACGCCGCTCGCATTGAACGCGCCCTGCGCGGTCGAGATCAGCAAGCCGATACCCTGCTTCGAGCCGAGAAACTCGCCGACCACCGCGCCGACCAGCGCGAAGCCGAAGCTCACGTGCAGGCTCGCGAGAATCCAGCTCAGCGCCGACGGAATCACGACCGAGGTCGTCACCTGGCGGCGCGACGCGCCGAGAATCTGCGCATTCGCGATCATGTAACGGTCCGCTTCGCGCACGCCCTGGAACGCGTTGGCGAACACGACGAAAAACACCATCACGACCGCGAGCGCGACTTTCGATGCCATGCCGAGTCCGAGCGCGATCACGAACACCGAACCGAGCACGACGCGCGGAATCGAGTTGGCGATCTTGATGTAGAGGCTGAACACGTCGGAGAGCAGCTTGTTGCGGCCGAGCACGATGCCGCAGAAGATGCCCGCGACCGAACCGATGATGAAGCCCAGCCCCGTTTCCTCGAGCGTGACCCATACCTGCGTGAGCAGCGGCCCTTGCGAGGTGCCGTTCACGAACCAGTCGACGATCTGTTCGAAGATCGCGCTCGGCATCGAGAAAAAGAACGGGTCGATCCACTTCAGGCGCGCGGACAGTTCCCAGCCGCCTAGCACGACCACGAGCACGAGAATGCGCAGCGAAACCACGAGGATCTGGCGCTGGCGGATCTTCTTCTGCGCGATACGCTCAACGTGAGCGAGCGACGCGGCGTCGATGCCCGAGGGCATCATCTGTTGAGAGGGTGTAGACATGTTTGCCGTTCCTTGATTAACCGATCTGTACTTCTTCGCGCAGGTCGTGCCAGATATCGCGCGAAATTTCGATGAAACGCGAGTCGTAGCGGATTTCCGACGTGACGCGCGGTCGCGGCAGATCGATTTCGTAGACCTTCTTCAGTGTGGCGGGCCGCGCGGTCAGCACGAACACGCGGTCGGCGAGCGCAATCGCTTCTTCGAGATCGTGCGTGACGAACACGACCGAGCCGACGCCGCCCCACAATTGCAGCAGCTCGTCCTGCATCAGCGTGCGGGTCTGCATGTCGAGCGCCGAGAACGGCTCGTCCATCAGCAGGATTTCCGGCTTGTTGATGAAGGTCTGCGCAAGCGCGACGCGCTTGCGCATGCCGCCGGACAATTGGTGCGGATAGTGTTTGCCGAACTTCTCGAGGCCCACGCGGCGCAGCCATTCGTTCGCTTCGTCGTAGGCGGCCGATTTCGAACGTCCGCGATAGAGCGGACCGGCCGCGACGTTGTCGAGCACCGAGCGCCACGGGAACACCGCGTCGGCCTGGAACACGAAGCCGATACGCGGGTCGATGCCGTCCACGGGCGCGCCCATCACGCGCACTTCGCCGGTGGTCGGCTTCAGGAGGCCGGTGATCATGCTGAGCGTGGTGGATTTGCCGCAGCCGGTCGGGCCGACCACCGCAACGAATTCGCCGCGTGCCACTGACATGCTGAAGTCGCGCAACGCAATCGTGGCTTTGCCGTCCGGGGAAATGAAACGGCACGACACGTTGCGCATTTCGATCGCTGGCGTATCGCGTGACATAGGTTGATTCATCGGCGGGTGCCTCGCAGTTCTGTGAATATAAATAAGCGTTACTTCGACGCGGTCTTGACCGGCGCCGACACGTAGTCGTTGGTGTAGGTCTTGGCGAGATCGATGTGCTTGCCCTTGACCGACGGATTGAATGCGGAGAGCACCTTCAGCACCGTATCCGGGCCGTCGGCAGGCATCTTGCCGTCCTTCGTGAACATCGGCAGCGACGCCTTCAGCGCGCTCACGTACAGGTCCTTGTTGTTGCCGTAGTAGTCCTTGGGCATCTGTGCGGCGATGTCCTCGGCGCTATGCGTCGCGATGAAATTCAGCGTCTTCGCGAAAGCGTGCGAGAGCTTCGCGGCCTCGTCCTTGTGCGCTTCGGCCCAGGCGCGCTGCACGTAGAAGCTCGAAGCGGGGTAGGTGCCGCCGAGCGCCGCGCGCGTGCCTTCCACGTTGCGCATATCGACCAGCACCTTCGCGTCGCCGGTCTTCAGCAGTTGCGAGACGGTCGGCTCCGTGGTCATGCCTGCGTCGATGCGGCTTTGCTTGATCGCGGCGATAAAGCTGTTGTCCGCGCCGACCGGCAACATCGTGTATTGCGTCGACGTCACGCCCGCGCGCTGCGCCAGGTACTGCGTGAGGAAGCTCGTCGACGAACCGAGGCCGGTCACGCCGAGCGTCTTGCCTTTGACGTCGGCCATGCTCTTGATCGAATCGGCTGCCTTGGTCGAGACCATTTCGACTTCGCCCGGCACCTGGCCGAATACGACGAGCGCCTGAACTTCCTTGCCCTTGCTCTGCAGATCGATCGTGTGATCGTAGAAACCGACCACGCCCTGCACCGCGCCCGCGAGCAGTTCGTTCTCCGCATCGACACCGGCCGGCTGCGACAGGATCTCGACGTCCAGGCCTTCATCCTTGAAATAGCCGAGCTGCTCGGTGAGCTTGGCCGGCAGATAGATGATCTTGGTGGCGCCGCCAACCATGATCGTGATCTTCTCGGCGTGTGCAGCCGCCGAAGTGGCGGCAAGGGCGAACGCAACACCTGACACAGCTGCAATCTGACGCAAGGTACGCATGAGGCAGTCTCCGTAAACGTGGTCGCCAGCAACAAGGTATGGCGACGCTTTTCTGAGTGGATGGCGCCGATTATAGAAACGCGAAACCTTCTGCCAGCTTTCGGGGTTTGGCGCAAAATATGGGTGTTAACCCGACAGTGCGCCGACACTGCGCCGAGACTGCGCGGGTATTGCCGCCGCGCTCGCGGCAGGCACCGGACGTATGCCGCAAACCACACAGCACGCGCGCAGCCCCTTGGTTTTAAGGCACAATCGACGGCCTCACTTATGCCGTTGCCGCCATGAAGCTGCTGCTGA
Organism: Burkholderia sp. H160; assembly: GCA_000173575.1. Taxonomy (GTDB): domain Bacteria; phylum Pseudomonadota; class Gammaproteobacteria; order Burkholderiales; family Burkholderiaceae; genus Paraburkholderia. The sequence continues at coordinate 8,915 of ABYL01000037.1, forward strand.
TCGAAGACAACCCCACGCTTGCGCACTGGCTCGCGAAGATGCTGGAGCAGGAAGCCTTCGCGCTCGACGCCGTACAGGACGGCGACGAAGCCGACCGCCTGCTGCGCACTAACCACTACGACGTGATCCTGCTCGACCTGAATCTGCCGAAACTCTCAGGCAAGAACGTGCTACGCCGCCTGCGCCAGCGTGGTGACGCGACGCCGGTGCTGATCCTCACCGCAAGCGGCTCGATCGACGAGAAGGTCGAACTGCTCGGCGCCGGTGCCGACGACTATCTGGTGAAGCCGTTCGAGGTGCGAGAGCTGATCGCGCGCATCAAGGTGGCGATTCGCCGGCAGTCACCGTCGAAGGCGGGCGAGGTGGTGTGCGGTGATCTGTCGTTCGACATCGACACGCGCCAGTTCACGCTGAAGGGCGCGCCGCTGAACGTCACGCCGCGCGAGCGCTCGGTGCTCGAAGCGCTGATCCTGCGCCTCGGCAAGACGGTGACGAAGCCCGCGCTCGTCGATGCCATCTTCACGCTCGCGGACGAGCCGAGCGAAGACGCCGTCGAGATCTACATTTCGCGACTGCGCAAGAAGCTCGATGGCAGCTCTGCCGCGATCGTCACGTTGCGCGGGCTCGGCTATCTGTTGCGCAAGAAGGAAGACGACCAGTAACGATGTCCAATAGCTTGCGCATACGTCTGCTGTGGTGGCTGCTCGTGCCGCTCGCGCTTTATGTGTTCGTGACCGGTACGACCGAGTACGACAACGCGCGGCGCACCGCGAATCTCGTGCAGGACAATCAGCTGGTCGCGTCGGCGCGGATGATCGCCGGCCAGGTCGAATGGAGAGACGGCTTCCTGCAAGTCGATGTACCGCCCGCCGCGCTCGAGATCTTCGCTTCGCCGTATCGCGACCAGGTGTTCTATAGCGTGCGGACCGACGATGGGCGGCTGCTGGCGGGTACGCCTGATTTTCCGGCACGTCCGGTGCCGGCGCCCGACGTGCCGGACTCGTACGACATGGAGTTGCACGGCCACCCGGTGCGCGCCGTCGACATCGTGCGGCTCATGTACGACAACGGCGCGACCCGCCCCGTGCGCGTAACGGTCGGCAAGACCGTGCGCTCGCGCGATGCGATGACTCAACAGCTATGGCGGCCGCAGCTCGTGCGCCAGCTCGAAATGATCGCGCTGGCGGTCGCCCTCGTTTGCATCGGACTCACATTCGAATTGCGCCCCCTGATGAAAGTGAAAGACGAGGTGGCCGATCGCGATCCGATGCAGCTCGAACCGATTCGGGTCGAGCGTCTGCATTCGGAATTGCGGCCCATCGTCGATGCGATCAATCAGTGCATCGCGCGGCTTGGCTTGCAGGTGGCCGCGCAGCGGCGATTTATTGCCGATGCCGCGCATCAGTTACGCACGCCGCTCACGTTGCTCGGCACGCAATTGCAATTCGCGCGGCAGCAGGAGGACCTCAATCCCGCGCTCGACGAAGCGCTCGCCGCGATGCATCGAAGCAATCGCTCGATGGTTGGTCTCACCAACAAGCTGCTGTTGCTCGCGCAGGCCGAGGCCGCCGACAACTCTCAACTTGCAATGGAAAGCGTCGATCTGGTGCCGCTCGCGATGGAGGTCGTCGAAGATCTCGCGCTGCTCGCGCAGGCGCGCGAGATCGATCTCGGCGCGGAATTGCATGGCGTGGCGCCGGTGCTCGGCCATCGCGGCCTGTTGCAAGCACTGATCGCGAATCTCGCCGAGAACGCGATTCGCTATACGGGCAGCGGTGGTCACGTGACGGTTGCCGTCAGCGCGACCGCCAATACCGTGACGGTGAGCGTGATCGACAACGGTCCGGGCATTCCGGCAGAATCGCGCAGCCGCGTGTTCGAACCCTTCTATCGCGCGTCGACGGATACCGAAGGCACGGGCCTCGGTCTGGCGATCGTGCGTGAAATCGCGGACGCGCATCACGGCGAGATCGCGCTGAAGGCGGGCGAGGGCGGCAAGGGCGTGGATATTGCCGTGACGTTTCCGCGCGCGACGCCGAAGTGATCGGGACAAACCCGAGGTTCGCGCCAAACAGGCATGCCTGAAAGCATTGGGAAGGGTTTGCCCCTTCAGAATCACGGGCAGGCGACCCGCATGCCGCCCATAAGCAAGATAACGGAGACATCCGCAATGAAGCCTTCCCTGACGCGTTTCTCGCGCGCGGCCTATGCCGCCGTCGCGGCGTCGCTCGCGTTGTGCGCGCTCGCAAGACTCGCGACGCCCGCGCAAGCCGCTGCGCCGGAGAAACTCGCCCTCATGGTAGGCGGTACCAACAAGCTCATTTATTTGCCGGCGCGTCTTGCCGAACAGCTCGGCTATTTCAAGGCGGAAGGGCTCGACGTCGAACTGCTGTCGCAGCCGACCGGCATCGACGGCGAAAACGAAATGCTCGCCGGCGCGGTTCAGGGCGTGGTCGGCTTCTACGATCACACGATCGATCTGCAGACGCGCGGCAAGGAAGTGAAGACGATCGTCGTGTTCAGCCAGGTGCCCGGCGAAGTGCAACTGGTCGCCGCGAAATCGGCCGGTTCGATCCAGAGCATGGCCGACGTGCGCGGCAAAACGCTCGGGGTGACCGGGCTCGGCTCGTCGACGAGCTTTCTCACGCAATACCTCGCACAGCGTGCAGGCGTGCCGTCCACGCAATACACGCTGCTGCCGGTTGGCGCTGACCGCAGTTTCATCGCGGCAATGCGGCAAGGGCGCATTCACGCGGGTATGACGACCGAGCCGACCGTCACGCAACTATTGAGAGCGGGGGACGCCAAAGTGCTCGTCGACATGCGCAATGTCGACGGCACACGCGCTGCGCTCGGGGGCACCTATCCGGCGTCGAGCCTCTATGTGCAAACCACGTGGCTCGACGCGCATCCCGACGAAGCCGCTAAACTCGCACGCGCATTCGTGAAAACGCTGCGCTACATGCACACCCATAGCGCGGAACAGATCGCCGCGCAGATGCCGAATGAAGACATCGGCAACGATCGGGCGCTGTACATCAGCGCGTTGCAGGCTTCGTTGCCGATGTACACCGTGGACGGCAAGATGCCCGCCGACGGTCCGCAGACGGTGCTCAAGGTACTGTCGAGCTTCAATCCGGCGGTGAAGGGGCGGCATATCGACCTGTCGCGCACGTTTACCAATCAGTTCGTCAATGACGTGAAGCCTTGAAGGCGGGCTCACCGCGCGGGTTGCTTCGAGCATAAGAGGATCGACACATCGTGTTTTCAGGCAGTTTGCGCGGACGTCTGCTGTGGTGGCTGCTGCTGCCGCTGGCCGCGTTCGTATCCATTTCCGTCGCCATTTCATATCGTTTCGCGCAAACCACGGCGGACCTGGTACAGGACAATGCGCTGCTTTCATCGATGCGCATCATTGGCGAGGATATCGACTGGGACAACGGGTCGGTGTCGATCCAGATTCCGCCGGCCGCGCTGGAGCTGTTCGAATCGCCGGAACAGGACACGGTTTTCTATCGCGTCGAGGCAAGCGGCCACCGTCTGCTCGCGGGCAGTCCGGACCTGCCGCTGCCGCCGCACGTGAGCGACAGTCCCACGCTTTATGCCACGCAGTTCGCCGATGGCCACGCGGCGCGAGCGGTTGCCTACGTGCGGCAGCTCTACGATTCAGGGCATACCGAGGAGGTGATCGTCGCGGTCGCGAAGACGGAGGGCTCGCGCGATGCGATGGTGTGGCGTCTGCTGCGACCGCAATTGTCCAGCGAAGTACTGACGCTGATACTTGCGATGCTGTTCGTCTACCTCGGCCTGACCTTCGAACTGCTGCCGCTGATGAAGGTGAAGGACGACGTCGCCGATCGGAATGCGTCGCAACTCGAGCCGATCCGTGTCTCGCGTCTGCACGTCGAGCTGAGGCCGATCGTCGAGGCGATCAATCAGTGCATCGCGCGAATGGGCCAGCAGGCCGCGACCCAGCGGCAATTCATCTCCGATGCCGCGCATCAGTTGCGCACGCCGCTCGCTCTGCTGGCCGCACAGATCCAGTTCGCGCGGCAACGCGACAGCCGCGATGCCCCGCTTACCGAAGCGCTCGCGGGCATGCACAAGAGCAGCCGCAAGCTGACCACGCTGACCAACAAACTGTTGCTGCTTGCGCAGGCCGAGTCGGCCGCGCCGGCCAATGCGCGCGAGCGGATCGATCTGAGCGCGCTGATCGCAGGCGTGCTCGAGGAGCTGATCGCGTTTGCACAGTCGCGAGAAATCGATCTGGGCGCGGAGCTGGAAGACGGCCTGTATGTGACCGGCGATGAGTCGTTGACCGCGGCGCTCGTGACCAATCTGGTCGACAACGCGCTGCGTTATACGCAGGCGGGCGGTCGCGTCACCGTGCAGACGCGGCGGCGCGACGAGATGGCGATCGTGCGCGTGATCGACAACGGACCCGGCATCAGGCCCGATGCGCGCGAGCGGGTGTTCGAGCGCTTCTATCGAGCGTCCTCTCATGCGGAAGGCACTGGACTCGGCTTGCCGATCGTGCGCGAGATTGCGCATCGCCAGGGCGGCAGCGTGACGCTCGAATCGAATGAAGGCGGCGCGGGCCTTGTCGCGACCGTCGAGATGCGCTTATGGATGGGCGCGACCTGACGCGCCACGCGATTCGCAATTGAAAGGACAACGATGAAACTGCTGCTCGTGGAAGACGACGCCGATCTCGCGCGCTGGGTGATGAACCTGATGCAGGTCGAGCAATTCGCGATTGACTGGGCGCAGAACGGTGAATGCGCAGAGGCGCTGCTCGGTCAGCAGTGCTATGACGCGGTACTGCTCGATATGCGCCTGCCCGGCATCGGCGGCAAAGAAGTGCTCGCGAGGTTGCGCCGCAAGCGCGATAACGTGCCGGTGCTGATGCTGACCGCGAATGGCTCGACCGACGACAAGGTGGCCTGCTTTTCGGCCGGTGCCGACGACTATGTCGTCAAGCCCTTCGATGCGCGTGAACTGGTGGCCCGCATCAAGGCGCTGATTCGTCGCCAGGCGGCCGGCGACAGAGGGCAGTCGACCGAATGCGGCAATCTGCGCTATCTGTTCGATTCGCGTGAATTCGTGCTACAGGACGAACGCCTGCCGTTGCGGCGCCGCGAACACGCGATCCTCGAGGCGCTGATACTGAAGCAGGGCAAGACCGTTTCCAAAGCCACGCTGATGGACAAGATCTTTACGCTCGACGAAGAGCCGAGCGCCGATGCGATCGATATCTATATTCACCGGCTGCGCAAGCATCTCGCGGCGTCCACTGCAAAGATCATGACGCTGCGCGGGCTCGGCTATATTCTGCGCGAAGAAGAGCCCTGCGAAGCATTTGCCGCGAGCTGAGATGGCAGCGCGATAAAAGCGCACCTCGATGCTGGAAAGACCGCCGCCGGTTCAGCGCGGCGCTCTGCCTTTGCGCTGCGGATTGGTTGGCGCAGTTAGCCGGCCTTGCCCGCTCCGAGCCTCGCGCTCGCCTCCGCCGCAAGCTCCTCGACCATCTCGCGCGCGGCTGTCTGCAGCTCGGGCACATAGCGCCGCTTCGCTTCCGCGAGCGACACCGCCCGCGACAGAAACACCACGTTCAGGCTGGCGAGCACGCGCTCCTCGAACACGATCGCGACGGCGACCGCGCCGATCTTGCCCTGGTCCGCCCAGTCGCCGTGATTCGAGCCGAAGCCATCCGCGCGCACGCGTCGAACAAGGCTGCGGATCAACGCGTCGTTCGACGCGAGCGCTTTCTGCTCCTCACCGCCCGCGCCTGCGCGCAGCAGATCGAGGATGTCCTCGCGTTCTTCGTCGGGGCACATCGCGAAGTACGCGCGGCCCGCGGCGGTCAGCAGCATCGGCAGACGCCGGCCGACCATCGCGCGATGAAACGACAGCGGACTGAAGCGGTGGGTGGTCTCGCGGACGATCATCGCGTCGCCGTCGGGCGTGGTCAGATCCGACGGCCACGTCACGCGTTGCAGCAGACGCCCCATGATCGGCGGCGCGATAGTCGCAATCCGCTCATCGTCCGTAAAGCCTTCGCTGAGCGCGCGCACCCTCAGCGTGAGCCGGAAGCTGTCGTCCGACGCGCTGCGCCGCACGAAGCCTTCCTCCATCAACGTTTCGAGCAGCCGGCGCGCAGTGGTGCGATGCAGGCCGGTCAGCTCGCTGATCTGCTGGCTCGTCGCGCGGCCGCTGTCCATCGAATTAAGCGCCTGCAGCACCTGCAACCCGCGCGACAGACCTCGAACGTTCGCGTATTTGGTCACGTAAAACTCCCATGAAATCAATTATGTGCATTCTATGCACAAATTCCAGATTTTGTTGAGCGAGCAGAGGGGGCGGCCCTAGACTGCCAACAAATCAACGATTTCATGGAGACGCAAGCTGTTGTCCGCGGGCGATATTCTCGCTGTGGCGACGGCCGGTTCCCGCCTTTGCGCTCCTGATGATCTCGATCCACTGAAACTGGTCGACACAAGGAGACAACATGCCCCATCCGCTCGACCCGGTGGCCATCGACGGCCACAGCGGAACGCTCACTACCGACGTCGCGATCATCGGTGCCGGCCCGGTCGGTCTGATGATCGCGAACTATCTCGGCCTGCAGGGCGTACGCGTCGTGCTGATCGAAAAGCTCGACAAAATCATCGACTACCCGCGCGCAATTGGTCTGGATGATGAAGCATTGCGCGTGTTCCAGTCCGTCGGCCTCGCCGATGCGCTGCTGCCGCACACGACCCCCGATCACTGGATGCGCTTCGTCACGAACAAGGGTCATTGCTTCGCATCGATCGAACCGCGCACCGACGAATTCGGCTGGTCGCGCCGCAACGCGTTTATTCAGCCGCTGGCCGATCAGGTGTTGTACGAAGGCCTGCAGCGCTTTGCGCACGTCGAGGTGCTGTTCGGCCACACGGTCAACTCGTTCACGCAAGACAGCTTCGGCGTCACGATCGAAACGGAACACGCGCAGAGCGGTCGCCGCACGATCCGCGCGTCGTACATGGTGGGCGCGGACGGCGGCAACAGCTTCGTGCGCCGTACGCTCGACGTGCCGTTCGAGGGCCGGACGAAGCCGAATCAGTGGATCGTCGTCGACGTACGCAACGACCCGATCGGCTCGCCGCACGTGTACATGCATTGCGATCCGCAGCGCCCGTATGTGTCGGCCGCATTGCCGCACGGTATTCGCCGCTTCGAATTCATGGTGATGCCCGGCGAGACCGAGGAAGAGCTGTCGAAGCCGGAGAACATGGCTGCGCTGATCCGCAAGGTTGTCGCCGATCCGGAGAAGGTCGACTACATCCGCAAGCGCGTCTATACGCACAACGCGCGGCTCGCGAGCAGCTTCCGTGTGAACCGCGTGCTGCTCGCCGGCGACGCCGCGCACATCATGCCGGTGTGGCAAGGCCAGGGCTACAACAGCGGCATTCGCGATGCGAGCAATCTCGGCTGGAAACTCGCGATGGTGGTCAAGGGTGTCGCCGGCGATGCGCTGCTCAATAGCTATACCGCCGAGCGTCGTTCGCACGCGCGCTCGATGATTCACCTCTCGGAAGTCGCGGGCGACATCTTCGCGCCGACGAGCCGCTTCGGCATCAAGTTTCGCGACGCGTTCGTGCGTACCTTCAACTGGTTTCCGGCGGTCAAGCGCTACTTCGTCGAAATGCGCTTCAAGCCGATGCCGCGCTATGAAAGCGGCGTCGTACTGCTCGCGCGCACGCCCCGCAAGCATGGCTGGCTCGCGCGCGTGCTCGAACGCTCGGGCCATTCGGCACCGGGTCGTCTGCTCGGTCTGATGAGCGAAAAGCGCGAGTCGCGGCTCGGCCGCCTCGTGTATGGACGCGACCCGCACTGTCATTCGCCGGTCGGCCGCATGTTCATTCAGCCGCGCGTCCGCACGGTGAACGGCGACGTCGTGCGGCTCGACGACGTGCTCGGCAACCGCTTCGCGATTGTCGGCTGGGGCGCGGACCCGACCTTCGGTTTATCGGAGCAAGCGCGCGCGATCTGGCAGCGGCTCGGCGGCTGCTTCGTGGTTGCGAAGCCGGACACGCAACTGTCTTTCCATGAGGACGTGCCAGAGGACGTGATCGCGATCGGCGATGTGAACACGCGGCTGAAGGACTGGTTCTCGCGCGTACCGGAATCGGTCGTACTGTTGCGTCCCGATCGTTTCGTTGCGGGCATGGGCTCGCCGCAGCAGGTGTCGAAACTGGTCGTCGAGCTCGCGCAGAAGCTGCATCTCGACGCGGCGGCGCGAGCGGATGTGACCGCTGCGAATCATGAAGCGACGGCCGCGCACGACGGCGTCGCCACGTTCTCAACCGCTGCAATCGCCGGAGCCTGATATGCCGATGCTGCTCGAATGCCTGTCGCACACGCCCTTGCACGGCTATTACGATCCCGCGCCCGAAATCGTCGCGGAAGTGGAGCGTGTGCATGCGGCGGCGCGTGCGCGCGTCGACGAGTTCGATCCCGAACTGGTCGTCGTGTTCGCGCCCGATCACTACAACGGTTTCTTCTATGACGTGATGCCGCCGTTCTGCATCGGCGCATCGGCGAGCGCGGTCGGCGACTACAAGAGCCTCGCCGGTCCACTCGACGTGCCGGCCGATACCGCGCTCGAACTCGCCGAAGCGGTGCTCGCGAGCGATGTCGATGTCGCGTTGTCGTACCGGATGCAGGTCGATCACGGTTGCGCGCAAGCGCTCGAGATTCTGACGGGCGGCCTCGATCGTTATCCGGTCGTGCCGGTGTTCATCAATTCGGTGGCGACGCCGATGGCCTCATGCCGCCGCTCTCGTCTGCTTGGTGATGCGCTGGGCCGAGCGCTCGCACGCTCGAATAAGCGCGTGCTCGTGATCGGCTCGGGCGGCATCTCGCACGAGCCGCCGGTGCCGGAACTCGCGGGTGCGAGCGAGGAAGTCGCCGAGCGTCTGATCGCCGGCCGCAATCCGTCGGCCGAATCACGCGCGGCGCGTCAGGCGCGCACGATCGCGGCGGCGCGCGCGTTCACCGCGGGCGACAGCCGTCTGCATCCGCTCAATCCCGAATGGGACCGCGCGTTCCTCAAGCTGCTCGAAGACGGCGACCTTACCGCGCTCGACGGCCTGACCAACAACGCCATCACGCGCGATGGCGGCAAATCGGCGCACGAAATCCGCACGTGGGTCGCGGCGTTCGGCGCTCTGAACGCAAGCGGCCCGTATCGCGCGTCGCTCGATTACTACCGTCCGATCCCCGAATGGATCGCGGGCTTCGGCGCGATGCACGCGCGACCCTTGACGGACCACGTCTAACCGAATCAGGAATCCGCTATGAACACTCAAAGCATTGTCGAATCGTTGGCCCTGCGCCTGCGTGAATCGGAACGTACACGTCAGACGATCACCCCGCTGCGTGACGACGCGCGTTTCGCCGACCTGTCGAACCCGGCCGACGCCGAGCAACTTGCGTATGCGGTGCAGCAGGCCAACGTGGCCGCGCGCGTCGCGGCGGGGGAGCGCATCGTCGGCCGCAAGATCGGGCTCACGTCGCCGGCTGTGCAGAAGCAGTTGGGCGTCGATCAACCGGACTTTGGCGCGCTGTTCGCATCGATGGCGTATGGCGACAGCCAGCCGATTCCGCTCAACGAACTGATCCAGCCGAAGGTTGAAGCGGAGATCGCGCTCGTGCTCGAACACGATCTGCTGCACGAGCGCCACACCTACGCCGATCTGATCCGCGCAACCGCCTACGCGGCCGCGGCGATCGAAGTGGTGGACAGCCGCATCGAAGGCTGGAACATCCGCTTCGTCGATACGGTTGCGGACAACGCGTCGAGCGCGCGCTTCGTGCTCGGCAGCCGCCCGGTGCTGCTGCGCGATATCGACCTCGCCGCATGCGCGATGGAACTTTCACGCGACGGCGAAGTGCTCTCGCGCGGCAATGGCGCCGCGTGTCTCGGCAATCCGCTGAACGCCGCCGCATGGCTCGCGGACCGCATGGTCCGGCTCGGCACGCCGCTGCGTGCTGGTGACGTGCTGATGACGGGCGCTTTGGGCCCGATGGTCGCGGTCACGCAGCCGGGCACCTTCAGCGCGCAGATCGAAGGTCTCGGCAGCGTCCGCGCGACTTTCGCCGCATAAAGCAAGCACTCGATTGGGGACACATATGGCAAGCGAAAAACTCAAGGCCGCGATCATTGGCTCGGGCAACATCGGCACCGACCTGATGATCAAGATCCTGCGTCACGGCAAGCATCTCGAAGTCGCCGCGATGGTCGGCATCGATCCGAACTCCGACGGCCTTGCGCGCGCCGCGCGGCTCGGCGTCGCGACGACGCATGAAGGCGTGGAAGGTCTCACGCGTCTTCCCGTGTTCGACGAGATCGACGTCGTGTTCGACGCAACGTCGGCCGGCGCGCACGTGAAGAACGACGCGCTCCTGCGCGCGCTGAAGCCTTCGATTCGCATGATCGACCTCACGCCGGCCGCGATCGGCCCGTACTGCGTGCCGGTCGTCAATCTCGACACGCACCTCGATGCGCTCAACGTAAACATGGTCACGTGCGGCGGCCAGGCGACGATCCCGATGGTCGCGGCCGTCTCGCGCGTGGCGAAGGTGCATTACGCGGAGATCGTCGCGTCGATCAGCAGCAAGTCGGCGGGTCCGGGCACGCGCGCGAATATCGACGAGTTCACCGAGACGACCTCGAAGGCGATCGAAGTGGTGGGCGGCGCGGCGAAGGGCAAGGCGATCATCGTGCTCAACCCGGCCGAGCCGCCGGTCATGATGCGCGACACCGTCTATACGCTGTCCGAGCTCGCGGATCGCGCGAAGGTCGAAGCGTCGATCGAGCAGATGGCTGCCGCGGTGCACGCGTATGTGCCCGGGTATCGCCTGAAGCAGAAGGTGCAGTTCGACGAAATCCCCGCGAGCGCGCCGCTGAACATTCCGGGCCTGGGCCGCTTCAGCGGCCTGAAGACCTCGGTGTTCCTCGAAGTGGAAGGTGCCGCGCACTACCTGCCCGCCTACGCAGGCAACCTCGACATCATGACTTCGGCCGCGCTCGCGACCGCCGAGCGCATGGCGCAGGCGCTCGTGCAGGCATCAGAGGCATAAGGAGACTTCACGCATGGACAAGAAACTCTATATCTCCGACGTGACGCTGCGCGACGGCAGCCACGCCATTCGTCACCAGTACTCGATCCAGAACGTGCAGGACATCGCCCGCGCGCTGGACCGCGCGAAGGTCGATTCGATCGAAGTCGCCCACGGCGACGGCCTGCAAGGTTCGAGCTTCAACTACGGCTTCGGCGCGCATAGCGATCTCGAATGGATCGAAGCGGTCGCCGACGTGGTCGAGCACGCTCGGATCGCGACGCTCCTCTTGCCCGGCATCGGCACGATTCACGATCTGAAGGCCGCCTACCAGGCGGGCGCGCGCATCGTGCGCGTTGCCACGCATTGCACCGAAGCGGACATCTCGAAGCAGCACATCGAATATGCGCGCGAACTCGGCATGGACACGGTCGGCTTCCTGATGATGAGCCACATGACCACGCCGGAGAATCTCGCTATCGAAGCGAAGAAGATGGAAAGCTACGGCGCGACCTGCATCTACGTGGTGGACTCGGGCGGCGCGCTCACGATGAACGACGTGCGCGACCGCTTCCGTGCGGTGAAGGCCGTGCTGAAACCCGAAACGCAGACGGGCATGCACGCACACCACAACCTGTCGCTTGGCGTGGCGAATTCGATCGTCGCCGTGGAAGAAGGCTGCGACCGCATCGACGCGTCGCTCGCGGGCATGGGCGCGGGTGCGGGCAATGCACCGCTCGAAGTGTTCATCGCTGCGGCCGAGCGCATGGGCTGGAATCACGGCACCGACCTCTACACGCTGATGGACGCCGCCGACGACATCGTGCGTCCGCTGCAGGACCGGCCGGTCCGCGTGGACCGCGAAACGCTCGCGCTCGGCTATGCGGGCGTGTATTCGAGCTTCCTGCGCCATTCAGAAGTGGCTGCGAAGAAGTACGGCCTCAAGACCGTGGACATTCTCGTCGAGCTGGGCAAGCGGCGCATGGTCGGCGGCCAGGAAGACATGATCGTCGACGTCGCGCTCGATCTGAAGCGCACCCACGGAGCCGACGCAGCGGCTTCATGACCCCGAACGCTGCGCGGCGGCGCCGCATGCCGCACGCGCAGCGTTCATTTCAACCGGCAAGGTCGCCGCAAGAGCGCCGCTGAATCAACATTGGAGACTTTTATGCGGCAATCAACGCAAACAACGCAATCAACTCAGTCGCTGTATCGTTCCGCGAGCGGCGCGCTGACGATCGGGCTCTGCCTCGTCGTCGCGCTGCTCGAAGGAGTGGACCTGCAATCCACCGGCCTTGCCGCACCGCGCATGGCGCGCGAGTTTCATCTCGCGGTCGCGCAGATGGGCTGGGCATTCAGCATCGGCGCATTCGGCCTGCTGCCGGGCGCTGCGATCGGCGGACGTCTCGCCGACCGGCTCGGGCGCAAGCGCGTGCTGATGTGGTCGGTCGCGCTGTTCGGCATCTTCTCGCTCGCCACCGCGCAGGTGTGGGATCTGAACAGCCTGCTCGCCGCGCGCTTTCTGACCGGCCTCGGTCTTGGCGCGGCGATGCCGAATCTGATCGCGCTGTGCTCGGAAGCGGCGCCGCCCCATCAGCGCAACACCGCGGTCGGCGCGATGTATTGCGGCATGCCGTTTGGCGCGGCGCTCGCCGCGGTGGTCGGCATCCTCAGTCCGGGTGATGCCGGCTGGCGGCATATCTTCTACGTCGGCGGGTTCGGGCCGTTGCTGGTGCTGCCGCTGCTTGCGCTGTTCCTGCGCGAGTCGGCGCAGTTCGTCGCGACACGTGCAACGAAGGACACGCGACGCGATGCGTCGGCGAGCGTGTCGCGCGCGCTGTGGCAGGAAGGACGCGCCGGCACGACGATCGCATTGTGGATCAGCTATCTCGGCACCTTGATCGTGCTGTATTTCCTCATCAACTGGCTGCCGTCGCTCGTGTTGACGCGCGGGCTCACTCGCGTGCAGTCGGGCGTCGTGCAGATGATGTTCAACATCGGCGGCGGCATCGGCGCGATCGTGATCGCCGGCATGATGGACCGGATGGGCCGGCGCCGCACCGTGGCCGGCATGTATGTCGGCATCGTCGTCGCGCTCGGCGCGTTGCTGAGCGCGAACGGCGGCACCTCGATGGCGTGGGGCGGTCTGCTCGCGGGGCTGTTCCTGGTTGGCGGGCAGTCGGTGCTGTATGCGCTCGCGAGCAGCCTGTACCCGACCGAAGTGCGCGGCACCGGCGTCGGCGCGGCCGTGGCGGTGGGCCGTCTCGGCTCGATCCTCGGACCGTTGATCGCGGGGCAACTGCTCGCGATCGGTCAGGGCGCGACCGTGCTGCTCGGCGCGAGCATTCCGTTGATCGCGTTCGCCGCGATTGGCGCGTGGCTCGTCGTCAATCGCTCGACGCTTCGTTATACCGCGGCGGCCGCGCAATAGTCTGGCCACCCGAAATACTGAGCGGGTTTGCCCTCGACGGCGGCCCGCAATCACTTGACCTTTGAAACAAAGGAAATCGACATGAGCAACTCCAACACGCAGGCAGTGGTGATCACCGAAGAAGCAACCAGCAGATTCGTTCGGATCATTGAAGACGGCCGCGAGATGCAACTCCACTACAACGACGTGGGGCAGGGCACGGAGACGGTCGTGATGCTGCACGGCTCGGGACCGGGCGCGACCGGCTGGGCCAACTTCAACCGCAACGTCGAGCCGCTCGTCGCGGCCGGTTATCGCGTGATCCTGATGGACTGCCTCGGCTGGGGCAAGAGCGATCCGATCGTCTGCAAGGGCTCGCGCTCGGAACTCAACGCGCGCTGTCTGAAGGCGCTGCTCGATGCGCTCGATATCGAACGCGCGCATCTCATCGGCAACTCGATGGGCGGGCATAGCGCGGTAGCGTTCGCGCTCGCCGAGCCGCAGCGCGTCGGCAAGCTCGTGTTGATGGGCGGCGGCACGGGCGGCCCGAGCCAGTTCATGCCGATGCCGACCGAAGGCATCAAGTTGCTGCAGGGGCTGTACCGCAACCCGACCATCGAGAACCTGCAGCGCATGATGAGCGTCTTCGTGTTCGACTCGAAGGCGCTGACCGAAGACCTGATGCAGGCGCGTCTCGCGAACATGCTGGCGCGCCGCGATCACCTCGAGAACTTCGTCGCGAGCCTCGCTGCGAATCCGAAGCAGTTCAATGACTTCGGTCCGCGCCTCGGCGAAGTGGTTGCGCCGACGCTGGTGATCTGGGGCCGCGACGATCGCTTCGTGCCGATGGATACCGGTCTGAAGCTCGTCGCCGGTATGCCGAATGCGGATCTGCATGTGTTCGGCCGCTGCGGGCATTGGGCGCAGTGGGAGCACGCGGACAAGTTCAACCGGATGGTGGTCGAGTTTCTGGGGCGCCAGCAGTAAACCAGGTTGTTGTCGCGGGCGGCTGGTGTGCCGTTGCGGCGATTCGCCAATCTATAGGTGATTGCACGATCCAAATGTAGATTCAATGTAGATACTGGTTGCTTGCTGTTTTCGTCGCGAGTATCTACAATGGATATACATTTGGAGCACGCTTATGGAACTCAAGATTCAGAAGTGGGGCAACAGCGCCGCTGTTCGGTTGCCGGCCGTGTTGTTGGAGCAGATTCATGCGTCGGTGGGCGGTTCGCTGAACGCCGACGTACGCCCCGACGGCGTGTTGCTTACGCCCGCGCGCCGGAAGTATTCACTGGATCAACTCGTCGCGCAGTGCGATCCCAAGGCCCCAATGCCGGCCGATCTCCCCGAATGGAGTGAAGTCAAGCCGGTGGGTCGCGAAGCATGGTAAGGCGGTCCAAGTTTGAGCGCGGCGATATCGTGCGCGTTAGTCTGAATCCAACGCATGGCAAGGAGCAGCAAGGCGATTTCCGCCCCGCGCTCGTTTTGTCGCCTGCCGCATTCAATGCTCTTGGGGTTGCTCTCGTCGCGCCGATCACGCAAGGCGGCGAGTTCGCCCGATACGCTGGATTCGCGGTACCGCTCTCAGGTTCAGGAACAGAAACTCAGGGTGTAGCTCTGGTGAACATGGTGCGCACTCTGGACCTTGAGGCACGCGGCGCGCGCAAAGTCGAGCGCGCTCCCGCCGAGGTGATTGAGGATGCGCTTGCTCGCCTTCAAACGATTCTGGAATGATGGAAAACACGACGCGAACAATACCCGTGCGCGGCGGGTGACCAGAGCACTCTCGCCTCGATGCACTTTCGAGGCGGACAAGGGTGGGCGAGGGGGCATCAGACACCGCAATTCACGACCCATAAATGCGAGCGATTCGCATTTAGTCAAAAATAGCGCGCCGCAAGTCATATATAAGATATCTGTCTTATGACCCGGCCAATCGGTCTCAAAGCCTTATCCGGCGGGGCTCGACCCCTTTGAGCCGGGTCTCATGACCTGTTTGTTTAGTCACATTTAGTGGAAAACGCGCATATACTCTCGGTCGTGTCGCAAAACGAAGGTCGCGGGGTTGCGTCGTGCCGAACTGACGCCGTCGCCGTCGCGCCACGATTTGCGCTGGCTTCGACTGCCAACGCTCTGTCTACCACCTCCTAGCAAAGCATCAATCATGTCCACACCGCCGAAGATCATCTACACCCTGACCGACGAAGCCCCCGCACTGGCGACGTACTCGCTGCTGCCGATCGTCAAGGCGTTCACGCGCTCGTCCGACGTGCTCGTCGAAACGCGTGACATCTCGCTCGCCGGCCGGATCATTGCCGCATTTCCGGACTACCTGACTGCGGAACAGAAGGCTTCCGACGATCTGGCAGAGCTCGGTGGACTCACCACGCGCCCGGAAGCGAACATCATCAAGCTGCCGAACATCAGCGCGTCGGTGCCGCAACTGAAGGCCGCGATCGCCGAACTGCGCGACCAGGGCTACAGGCTGCCGGCGTATCCGGACGTCGCGACGACCGACGCCGAGAAGGATGCCAAGGCTCGCTACGACAAGATCAAGGGCAGCGCGGTGAACCCGGTGCTGCGCGAAGGCAACTCGGACCGCCGTGCGCCGCTGTCGGTGAAGAACTACGCGCGCAAGCATCCGCACAAGATGGGCGCGTGGAGCGCGGACTCGAAGTCGCACGTCGCGCACATGAGCGGCGGCGATTTCTACGGCAGCGAGAAGTCGGCGCTGATCGCGCAAGCCGGTAGCGTGAAGATCGAACTGGCCGCCGCCGACGGCACGACCACGGTCCTGAAGGCGAAGACGCCGGTGCTGGCAGGCGAAATCATCGACGCGTCGGTGCTGAGCAAGAACGCGCTGCGCAGCTTCATCGAAGCGCAGATAGCCGACGCGAAGGCGAATGGCGTGCTGTTCTCGGTGCACCTGAAGGCCACGATGATGAAGGTCTCGGACCCGATCATCTTCGGTCACGTGGTGTCGGTGTTCTACAAGGACGTGCTCGCGAAGCACGCGGACGCGCTGGCCAAGGTCGGCTTCAACCCGAACAACGGTATCGGCGATCTGTATGCGCGTCTGAAGGATCTGCCGGCTGAAACGGCCGCGGCGATCGAAGCCGACATCAAGTCGCAGTACGAACAGCGTCCGCCGCTCGCGATGGTCAACTCGGACAAGGGCATCACGAGCCTGCACGTGCCGAGCGACGTGATCGTCGACGCATCGATGCCGGCGATGATCCGCGAGTCGGGCAAGATGTGGGGCGCCGACGGCGGGCTTCACGACGCGAAGGCTGTGATTCCGGACCGTTGCTACGCCGGTGTTTACCAGGCGGTGATCGAGGACTGCAAGAAGCACGGCGCGTTCGATCCGGTCACGATGGGCACGGTGCCGAACGTCGGCCTGATGGCGCAAGCCGCCGAAGAATACGGTTCACACGACAAGACGTTCCAGATCCCGGCGAACGGCGTGGTCCGCGTGACCGACGAAGCCGGCGCGGTGCTGCTGGAACAGCCGGTCGAGCAGGGCGACATCTTCCGTATGTGCCAGACCAAGGACGCGCCGATCCGTGACTGGGTCAAGCTCGCGGTGAACCGCGCCCGCGCGACCAACACGCCGGCCGTGTTCTGGCTCGACCCGGTGCGCGCGCACGATGCGCAGATCATCAAGAAGGTCGAGCAGTACCTGAAGGATCACGACACGAACGGTCTCGACATCCGCGTGATGACGCCGGTCGACGCGACGAAGTTCTCGGTCGAGCGCATCCGCGCGGGCAAGGACACGATCTCGGTCACGGGCAACGTGCTGCGCGACTACCTGACCGACCTGTTCCCGATCATGGAACTGGGCACCAGCGCGAAGATGCTGTCGATCGTTCCGCTGATGGCCGGTGGCGGCATGTTCGAAACGGGCGCGGGCGGTTCGGCACCGAAGCACGTACAGCAGCTGGTCGAGGAAGGCTTCCTGCGCTGGGATTCGCTCGGTGAATTCCTCGCGCTGGCAGCGTCGCTCGAGCATCTGGGCACGACGTACCACAACCCGAAGGCGCTGGTTCTCGCGAAGACGCTCGATCAGGCGACCGGCAAGTTCCTCGACAACGACAAGTCGCCGGCGCGCAAGGTCGGCGGCATCGACAACCGCGGCAGCCACTTCTACCTCGCGATGTACTGGGCCGAAGCCCTGGCCGCGCAAACCGACGATGCGGCGCTGCAGGCGCAGTTCGCGGGCGTCGCGAAGGCGATGGCTGACAACGAGGCGAAGATCGTCGCGGAACTCGGCGCGGCGCAGGGCAAGCCGGTGAATATCGGCGGCTACTACCGTCCGAGCGTCGAGCTGACCGGCAAGGCGATGCGCCCGAGCGCGACGCTGAACGCGATCGTCGATTCGCTGGCGTGAAGCCAGGCAGGCGACTGATGCGGTGAGCGCTGCGGCGGCCATCAAAGCCACGCGGTAAGCGTGCATTCCCACCGCGGTCAGAGCCGCAAGCAGGACCGCAAATACGACAATGGCGCCTTCGGGCGCCATTGTCGTTTCTGCTTTCACTGCTACGTCGCCGTCGGTCATAGCCGTCCTTACACGTGAACGATTTCCCAATCGGCGAGCTTCTCCGGAATCTCGAGCGTCGACGTATCGAGCTCGGCCAGGTGCTCGCAGCTCAGACCGCGCGCGAGGTCGTCGGCGGCCTGTTGCGGGCTTGAGAATTCACCGAGCGTTTCGTTGCCGTAGGTGGCTTCCCAGCCGTCCTGACCCGGCAGAATGTAGAACGCTCCCTGCGTCGAACCAAAGCGAAAGCCTTTCATTTTGAGTCTCCCAGTTGCCAATAAAGAAAGCCGCGATGCGTGACGGCTTCATCGCAATCTGTGAGATTTGGGCGGCCCGTGTCGTGAGGCCCCTCGAATCCGACTGCGTGAAGCGCGTGCTCTTGTGAAAGAGTCTACGTCAGCGAATCGGCGTGCAAGCGGGCGTCAAAGTGTTCTTTATATTAAAAATATTCGCGTAAAAACAATGGGTTGCGCGTTTCATTTTGCGATGTGCAACGCCGCCGGACATCGTGAAATGGCCGGTTTGTGCCACGCACCATGATTTTTTACGAAGCGCGGGTTCGTTTCGTATCGTGAAAATTGGGGGCTGCACGCGATGCGCAAAACGACGCCGTGCGGCCCGGGCATCACAACCAGCCGAGCCAGCGCCACCACGTCGCCGCAAACAAAAGCAGCAGCAGATACCCGACGATCGTCAGCACGATGCCGACGCGCGCGAACTGACGGGCTGTGAAGGTATCGGTGGCGAGGCACACCATGTTTTGCGGCGCGTTGATCGGCAGCACGAAGCCGAAGCTGACCACGTAGCCGAGCAGCATCGTCATGCCGAGTCGGCTGAAGTCGCCGTGCATCGACTGCAGCACCGCGATCAGGATCGGCAGCATCGCCGAGGTCAGCGCGGTCGCGCTCGCAAAGCCAAGGTGGATCACGATCAGAAAGGCCGCGAGGATCGCGAACGCGGTGAACGTGCTCGCGCGATCGAGCCCGGTGTGATGCGCGACGAGATCGCCTAGCCACTGCCCGGCTGTGGTCGTCAGGAGCGCGGTGCCGAGGCTGATGCCGACCCCGAACACGATCACCGTGCCCCACGGAATGCGGTTCTGCACGGTCTTCCAGTCCATCACGCCGATGCGCGGCAGCATCAGGATCACGAGGCCGATATAGGTGACCGAGGTGGTATCGAACGGATGCAGCTTGCCTTCGGTCGCCCAGAAGAACAGCAGGCCGATCGCGACGCCGAGCAGACGCTTCTGCGGCCCGGTCATCGGTCCGAGCTCGCGCAGCGCCCGCGCCACCGCCTCCTTGCCGCCCGCGATCTGATCGCTTTCCGGCGGCAGCATCTTCAGCACGATCGCGAGCAGCAGGACCGACATCGCGATCGCCCACGGCGAGCCCGCGATCAGCCACTCGAGCCACGTGACGCGCGCGCCGAGCATCTTGTCCATGAAGCCGACCGTCAGCAGATTCTGCGCGGCGGCCGTCAGAATGCCGACGTTCCAGATGCTGGTCGCCTGCGCGACGACGATCAGGATGCCGGCCGCGATATTCGAACGCTTGTCGACCCCGAACGCCGAGATCACGCCGATCATGATCGGCACGACGCAGGCGCTGCGCGCGGTCGCGCTCGGCACCACCAGCGACAGCACGATCGTCACCGCGATCGAGCCGATCAGGATGCGTCGCGTGGTCGTGCCGATCAGCGACAGCGTGACGAGCGCAATGCGTTTGTCGAGACCGGTGATCGTCATCGCCGCGGAAATGAACAGCGCGCCGGTGACGAGCGCGAGCGCGGAGTTCGAAAACCCGGCGAGCGCCATGCTGATCGCGGCCGACGTGCCGTAGACGACGCTCGGGTCCTTGATGGTCGGCGCGGTGCCGACCAGGAACGCGATCAACGAAGTGATGATGATGGCGCTCGCCTCGTACGACACGGCCTCGGTCAACCAGACGACCACCGCGAAGGCGAGAATTGCGAGCATCCGGTGGCCGGCGGGCGGCAGCGTCGCGGGCAGCGGCAATAGCAGAACGACGATCATTGCCACGACGCTCGCGATCAGGCCGATCGGCACGCCCTGTTTGGCCGGGGCGGAGCCAGTCGGACCGGCGCCGGGTTGAGCTTCGGGTTTCGATGCGCTCATGCTGGTCGCTCCTCGGTGGTGTGATGCCCGCCGGGGTGGTCGATGCGTAACGCATCGAGCTAACTCACGCGGTGAGCTTCACGGTATCGCAAGGGGATGTCGCAAGCGCTGTTGTATCACGCCGAGGGTGACCGTGCGAAGGCAGCATCTGGTCCGAGCCGCTCGATCAGCATCGCGACGAAGGTCTCGGTGACCGGAGGCAGGGTCCTGCCGCGTTTTCTGATCAGCGCGATGCGCCGCGTGAACGCGGCTTCGTCGATCGGCCGCGCAACCAGCTCGGGCTCCGCGCGCACCTCACGCGCCGACGCCGGCAGGATCGTGATGCCGAGCCCGGCGCGCGCCATCGCGACCGCGCTCATCATGTAGGTCGGCTCGCAGGCGATGCGCGGCACGCATTGCGCGTCAGCGAACGCGCGGTCGACGACCGCGCGCACGCTCGTGCCCTGCGCGGTCAGCACGAGCGGCTCGTTCGCGAGATCGGCGAGCGTGACGGGCCGGCGCCGCCGCGCGAGCGCGTGCTGCCTCGGCAACACCGCGACGAGCCGGTCGATGCCGGCATGTAGCACTTCGAGCCCGCTGTCGTTCAGCTCGCCGCCCGTCAGCCCGATATCGGCTTCCTCGTTGCGCACCAGCGTGTTGACCATGCTCGCGACGACGTCGCGCACCTCGAAGCCGACGCGCGGCACCGCTTTTCTCAGCGCCTGCACGAGTTCGGGCAGCATGCTCGCCGCGAAGGTCGGCAGACACGCGATGCACACCGTGCCGCTCGCGCCTTCACCGAGCGCGCGCGCATCGAGCAGCACGGTCTCCATGTCGTGCAGCGATTTCTGCAGCACGGGCAGCAACTCGCGGCCGGTCGGCGTCAGCGCGACATTGCGGCTGTTGCGATCGAACAGCCGCAGGCCGACCGTTTCCTCGAGCCGGCGAATCTGCACCGTCAAAGCCGGTTGCGACAGATGCAGCCGTGCGGCCGCGCGCGTGAAGCTGCCCGTTTGCGCGACCGCGATAAACGCGCGGATGTCCCGCAGATTCAGATCCATGATGATTTGTGATTGCTGCAATCAATTCATTTCAATTGCTTTATTGCTGCTCCGAACTTACGCTCGATCACACTAAAAAACAACCTGGAGACAAGCTCATGCTGCCAATGCTGGGGCTGGCTACCATCGTCGTGCTGCTCGGCGCGATCCTGTCCAAACGCATGTCGCCGCTCGTCGCGCTGATCATCGTGCCGCTCGCGGCAGCGCTGCTCGGCGGCTTCGGCTTGCAGACGAGCAAATTTGTCGTCGATGGCCTGAAGAGTCTCGCGCCCGTCGTCTGCATGTTCGTATTCGCGATCCTGTACTTCGGCACGATCACCGACGCCGGCACGCTCGACCCGATCATCGAGCGCATCCTGCGCGCGGTCGGCACGCGGCCCACGCGTATCGTGATGGGCACCACGCTGCTCGCGCTGCTGATCCACCTCGACGGCTCCGGCGCAGTCTGCTTCCTCGTCACGATTCCCGCGATGCTGCCGCTTTACGACCGCCTGAAGATGGATCGGCGCGTGCTTGCCGCGGCGGTATCGATGGCGGCCGGGATCAACTTTCTGCCGTGGACGGGGCCGATGATTCGCGCATCGGCGTCGCTGCATCTGCCGATCTCGGCGCTGTTCAATCCGCTGATTCCGGTGCAGGCGATCGGCCTCGTGTTCGTGTTCTCGATGGCGTACTGGCTCGGGCGGCGCGAGGAGAAGCGCCTTGGCCTGAGCGCGGAGAGCGGTTCCGTACCGATGCCCCAACGCGAGTTGACGCCGGAAGAGCAGGCGCTGCGCCGCCCGCGAAACTTCTGGTTCAACATCGTCTTGACGCTCGTCGTGCTGGGCACGATGGTGGTGATGGGCGAGAAGATTCCGCCGGCCATCATGTTCATGGTGGGCCTGTGCATCGCTTTGATGGTCAACTATCCGAACGTCGAGATGCAGCGCAAACGGATCGACGCGCATGCGCGCGCCGCGCTGATGATGGCCGGCATCCTGCTCGCAGCCGGCGTGTTCACGGGCGTGATGCAGGGCAGCGGCATGCTGAAGGCGATGGCGCAAGCGGCGGTCGGCTTGGTGCCGCCGGCGATGGCGAGCCATATCCCGATCGTGCTCGGCCTGCTGTCGATGCCGCTCAGCATGCTGTTCGATCCCGACTCGTTTTATTTCGGTGTACTGCCGGTGATCGCGGAAGTGGCGGGCCAGCTCGGCGTGCCCGCGGTGCACGTCGGCCAGGCCGCGTTGCTTGGACAGATGACGACCGGTTTCCCGGTCAGCCCGCTCACGCCCGCCACGTTCCTCGTGGTTGGCCTGTGCGGCATCGATCTGGCCGATCATCAAAGATTCACGTTTCCCCTGCTGTTTGGCGCGTCGGTCGTCATGACGATCGCCTGCGTCGTGCTCGGGATCTTTCCACTGTGAGCTTCATTCAACGGACGCAAGCAGCATGACAGCCACTGAACCTCACCGTGTCGTGCGCATCGGCGCAGGCGCGGGCTATTCGGGCGACCGAATCGAACCCGCGCTCGAACTCGCCGAGCACGGCCAGCTTGACTATCTCGTGTTCGAATGCCTTGCGGAACGCACGATCGCGATCGCGCAGCAGGCGCGCAGCAAGGACCCGGAGCTCGGCTACGACCCGCTGCTCGAAGCGCGCATGCGCGCGGTGCTGCCAGTGGCGGCGCGCAACGGCGTGCGGATCGTGTCGAACATGGGGGCGGCCAATCCGCTCGCCGCGGCGCGCAGGACCGCGCAGATCGCGGGCGAGCTGGGTCTCGGCGGCCTGAAGATTGCCGCCGTCACCGGCGACGACGTGCTCGACGTCGTGCGCGCGGGCAACTTCCACTTCGTCGAATCGGGCGAGGCGGTGGCCGCGTACGAGGACCGGCTGATTTCGGCGAATGCGTATCTCGGCGCGAGCGGGATCGTAGAGGCGCTCGCGGCCGGTGCGCAGATCGTGCTGACCGGGCGCGTTGCCGATCCGTCGCTGTTCGTCGCGCCGCTGATCCACGAATTCGGCTGGCGCATGGACGACTGGCCGTTGCTCGGCCAGGCGACGGTGATCGGCCATCTGCTCGAATGCGCGGGCCAGATCACCGGCGGCTATTTCGCGGACCCCGGCTTCAAGGACGTGCCGAATCTCGCGCGACTCGGATTTCCGATCGCTGAAGTTGAGCGGGACGGTTCGGTGGTGATCACCAAGCTCGCGCAAAGTGGCGGACTCGTGACCGAGGCGACCTGCAAGGAGCAGTTGCTGTACGAGATTCACGATCCGCGTCGTTATCTGCAGCCGGACGTGGTCGCCGATTTCTCACAGGTGCGCATCGCGCAGGAAGCGCCGGACCGCGTGCGCATCACTGGCGGTAGCGGCACGGAGCGGACCGCGACGCTGAAAGTGTCGGTGGCGTATTTCGACGGCTATATCGGCGAAGGGCAGATTTCATACGGCGGGCCCGGCGCGCTCGCGCGGGCGCGGCTCGCGCTCGACATCGTGCGCGAACGGCTCGCGCTGACCGGCGTACAGACGCGCGAGCTGCGCTTCGATCTGATCGGCGTGAACGCGCTGCATGGCGACGCGGTGGCGGCCGGTCATGGCGAGCCGTACGAAGTACGCGCGCGCGTGGCGGGGCGCACGGCATCGCTCGCGGAGGCGATACGCATCGGCAACGAAGTCGAGACGCTGTATACGAACGGACCGGCGGGCGGTGGCGGCGTGACGAAGTCGACGCGCGAGGTGGTCGCGGTGCAATCGGTGCTGCTGCCGCGCGCACATGCGACACCGGCTGTCTCGCTCGTGGAGGCTTGAGATGAAACTACGTGAACTGGCCCATTCGCGCACCGGCGACAAGGGCAATACGCTCAATATCTCGGTGATCTGCTACGACGGGCGGCATTACGCGCGGCTGCGCGATGTGCTGACGCCCGAGCGCGTCAAGGCGCATCTTCGCGAGGTGGTGCGCGGCGAGGTGGTGCGTCATGAGTTGCCGGGCATTGCCGCGTTCAACTTCGTGCTCGGCGATGCGCTCGGCGGCGGCGTCACGCGTTCGCTCGCGCTCGATGCGCACGGCAAATCGCTGAGCTCGGCGTTGATGGATCTGGACGTGGGGGAGTGAGCGGGTGTTGCTGGCGGCGTTTCGTGTTGCGGGGCAATCGGTCAGCCCCGCATGCCGTCACACCCCGGCCTTCGTCAGCTCATGCGCGCGGCGCAGCCGCTCGCGGCTGTTGCTCAGATGCATGCGCATCGCGGCGCGCGCGTCGTCGGCGTCCTGACGCTCGATCGCGCGATAGATCAGCAGGTGCTCGCCGAGCACGCTACGCAAAATCTCGATATGGTCGAGCTCCGCGATCTCAGCCGAACCGAGCCGTGTGCGCGGGCTGACCGAGCGGCCGAGCTGGCTCAGCACGTCGAAGAAATAACGGTTGCCGCTCGCTCGCGCGATCTGCAGATGGAACTCGATGTCGTGCGCGAGCGTGTCGGTGCTGCCGCGCTCCAGTTCCGACTCGAAGCGATCGAGCGCAATGCGAATCTGCTTGAGGTTCTGCTCGGTGCGCCGAGACGCGGCGAGCGCGGCCGCGGCCGCTTCGACGTCGATCCGGAACTCGATGATCGCCATCACGTCGAGCATGCTGGTGAGGTCGGCGGCGGGCAGTTGCATCGGCTTTTCGCCGGCGGGCGCGAGCACGAACGTGCCGATGCCGTGGCGCGTCTCGACGATGTTGGCCGCCTGCAGACGCGAAATCGCCTCACGAACCACCGAGCGGCTCACGGAGAGCTGCTTCATCATCGCGACTTCGGTGGGGATGCGGTCGCCTGGCCTCAGCGCGCCGCGTCGAATTTCATCGGAAAGGGTGGCCACCACCTTCTCAGTTAGGCTGCTCATTTTTGTGGCTGGTTGACTGGTCCTGCAAAGTATCGCACAGGACTTTACTGGATTCTGCCGCGTTCGGTGGCATTGGCGCGGGCTATTGTTGCGCGCGGGTACGCGGCGTGGCGGGGTTGAGGCGGCTTGGAAATTAAAGACATCAGACGTCTTAGTTCGAATGGAACCGCAACTCGGGCAAGACGGGCAGAGAGCGGTGAATCCGCATAGTTGCCGGGAGTCTATCGGAGTTTGCAGGGTAAACACCCGGTTGGTTTTGACAAAAACAACAAGGTAGACTGTCGTCAGACAACGTATCAGGCGTAGGGTAAGGTGTTGCACCCAGGCGAATGCGCCGCGTTGCGCTCGACTAGGCCACGTGGCCGACAGGGGACCCATATCTTGACATCAGTTCTGACCACCGCGCTCGACCCGCTGGAATCGGCGGTCTCGAAGGTGAAGCGCAACGTGCTGCCGCTTTTCCTGATCATGTTCATCGCGAACTATATCGACCGCGTGAACATCGGCTTCGTCAACGCGCACATGAAGACCGATCTCGGCATCGGCGCGGCCGCTTATGGGCTCGGCAGCGGTCTGTTCTTTATCGGCTACGCGCTGTTCGAAGTGCCGTCGAACGTGCTGATGCAGAAGTTCGGCGCGCGCGCGTGGCTCACGCGCATCATGGGCACGTGGGGGCTCGTGGCGGGCGCGATGGCGTTCGTGTGGAACGACACGTCTTTCTACGTGCTGCGTTTCCTGCTCGGTTTCGCCGAGGCGGGCTTCTTTCCCGGCGTCGTCTATTACTTCACGCAGTGGCTGCCGCAAAAAGAACGCGGCAAGGCGATGGCGATCTTTCTGTCCGGCTCGGCGATCGCGTCGGTGCTGTCCGGTCCGATCACCGGCTCGCTGCTGTCGATTCGCGGCCTCGGTCTGCAAGGCTGGCAGTGGATGTTCCTGATCGAAGGCGGGTTCTCGATCGTGCTGTGCGCCGTGAGCTGGCTGATGCTGAAGTCGCACATCCGCGACGCGCACTGGCTCACCGCCGAAGAACAGCGCGTGCTCGAACAATCGATCGCGGCCGAGCAGGTGGCGCGCGAAGCGCAAGGCGGCGCGCATCTGCCGGCGATGAAGCTGCTGAAGGACCCGCAGATCGCGCTGTTCTGCTTCCTGTACTTCGCGATCCAGCTGACGATCTACGCGGCCACTTTCTGGCTGCCGACCATCATCCGCAAGATGGGCGGCCTGTCCGACTTCGAGGTCGGCATGTTCAACGCGATTCCGTGGCTGATCTCGATGGTCGCGATGTACGGCTTCGCGGTCGTGTCGGCGAAATGGCGTCATCAGCAGGGCTGGCTCGCGGTCGCGCTCGTCATTGCGGCGGTTGGCCTGTTCGCGTCGACCTCGGGCAACCCGGTGTTCTCGTTCGTCGCGATCTGCTTCTCGGCGATCGGCTTCAAGGCCGCGTCGTCGCTGTTCTGGCCGATTCCGCAGGGCTACCTCGATGCGCGCGTCGCCGCCGGTGTGCTCGCGCTGATCAACTCGCTCGGCAACCTCGGCGGCTTCTTCGCGCCGGCCACCTTCGGCTATCTGCAGCAGCACACCGGTTCGATCACGGGCGGGCTGTACGGTCTCGGCGTCGCGTCGCTGCTCGCGGCGGCGGCCGGCTTCCTGACGCGCAACAAGCCCGGCAATCGCGAACCGTTGCCCGAGTCGTTGCGCGGCAACGCGCATTGACTACACTGACTTCGAGTTTTCATCCGGTCCGGTCGAACGCGCACGCAGTGCGCGGCGGCTTCCGCCGGCCGGCTTACTTTACGCACAGGTGCTTTTCCCATGTCCACCAAACCTACCGAACCGAACGCCACGCCGATCGTCACCGAACTGCGGGTCGTGCCCGTCGCTGGCCGCGACAGCATGCTGATGAACCTGAGCGGCGCGCATGGTCCGTTCTTCACGCGTAACGTGGTGATCCTGCGCGACAGCGCGGGTCATACCGGCGTAGGCGAAGTGCCGGGCGGCGAGAACATCCGCAAGACGATCGACGACGCGCGGCCGTTCGTGGTCGGTCAGTCGATCGGCAATCTGCAGGCGATCCTGAACAAGGTGCGTACGCAGTTCGCCGATCGCGATGCCGGTGGCCGTGGCCTGCAGACCTTCGATCTGCGCACGACGATTCACGCGGTGACCGCGCTCGAAGCCGCACTGCTCGACCTGCTCGGCCAGCATCTCGGCGTGCCGGTCGCGGCCCTGCTCGGCGAAGGCCAGCAGCGCGACGAAGTGGAAATGCTCGGCTACCTGTTCTATGTCGGCGATCGCAACAAGACTGATTTGCCGTATGCGAACAACACCGGCGCGCGTGACGACTGGGAGCGTGTGCGCACCGAAGAGGCGATGACGCCCGAAGCGGTCGTGCGTCTTGCCGAAGCCGCGAAGGCGCGCTATGGCTTCAACGACTTCAAGCTGAAGGGCGGCGTGCTGCCAGGCGACGCCGAGATCGAAGCCGTCACGGCACTGGCCGAGCGCTTCCCCGAAGCGCGCGTGACGCTCGATCCGAACGGCGCATGGTCGCTCGCGGAAGCGGTCCGCCTGTGCCGTGACCAGCACGACGTGCTCGCGTACGCGGAAGATCCGTGCGGCGCGGAGAACGGCTACTCGGGCCGCGAAGTGATGGCCGAGTTCCGCCGCGCCACTGGCCTGCCGACGGCGACCAACATGATCGCGACCGACTGGCGTCAGATGGGCCACGCAATCCAGCTGCAATCGGTCGACATTCCGCTCGCCGATCCGCATTTCTGGACCATGCAGGGCTCGGTGCGCGTCGCGCAGATGTGCAACGACTGGGGCCTCACGTGGGGTTCGCATTCGAACAACCACTTCGACATTTCGCTCGCGATGTTCACGCACGTCGCGGCGGCGGCACCGGGCAAGATCACCGCGATCGACACGCACTGGATCTGGCAGGACGGTCAGTTCCTGACGCAAGATCCGCTGCAGATTGTCGGCGGCAAGGTCAAGGTGCCGCAGAAGCCGGGTCTCGGCGTCGAACTCGATATGGACGCGCTCGAAAGAGCACATGCGCTGTATCAGCAGCACGGCCTCGGCGCGCGCGATGACGGCGCGGCCATGCAGTATCTGATTCCGAACTGGAAGTTCGATAACAAGCGTCCGTGCCTCGTGCGTTAAGGGCGATTTGACCTAAATGGAAAGCCTGGCGGGCCGCACAACAGTGCGGTCCGCCAGGCTTTTTTGTTTTGTATTGGCGTGCGTATCCAGATGGCTCTGGAAAGCCCGGCACAACCTGCCTCGATCTCTGGATTGTCAGATCGCGAACATGTCATCAGACGTCTGTGCATTGGTATAAGTTATTGTTTTTATTGGCGCCACGTAAACCCTAGTCGTCCGATGACAGATTTGGCTTTACGATGCATTAACTGGAAAGCACATCGTGTCTTCGTCTTGATCCAGGCTTCCAATTCGACGTTCGGGTGAACGTTGAGAGACGAAAAGCTTCCAGTCGCGCCTGGGTGTTTTGTTGGAGTCGAGGCTGGCGAAACAACTGGTTCAGTACTGGCAATTGATTAAACAGTAGTCCTTCACATTAGAGCGACCAATGCGCGTCGCGCATTTGTGCATATAACAATTGAGGAAAGACAATGTCTGTGAAATTCGTTCAGAGGAGAGCGGCCGCTGCCGCAAGTATCGCGTTCGTTCTGGCGGGCTGCGGTGGAAGCGATAGTCCCAACACAGCGAATTCAACCCCAGCCACGACGCAAACATCCGCCATGCCATGGATGAATACGTCACTTTCTCCCGAGGCACGCGCGGCACTGCTAGTTCCCGCAATGACACTTGCCGATAAGGAAGAGCAATTGACCGGTTCAAATCCAGGCATCCTGCCTGAATTGCCGCAGTGCTACGGCGCCCGGCACATTCTCGGGCTGGCGAAGTACGCTATTCCGACGCTGCGGATTACCAATGGACCTGTCGGTATCGGCCAGAATGACTGCGTTTCTACTTCCGTCACAGGCTACGCCGCTTATTCCAACTCCAGTTCCGCCAAGGCGACCGCCCTCCCGTCGGCAATTGCGATGGCGTCCTCGTTCGATCCTTCCGTAGCGACCCAGTTTGGCAACGTGGTCGGTGTCGAAGGAGGAAATCTCGCTCTACACGTGTTCGAAGCACCTGGTATGAACCTGGCGAGATTGCCCGTGGGTGGGCGCAACTTTGAGTACATGGGCGAGGATCCGTATCTGACCGGGACGATGGGTGTTGCCGAAATCCAGGCCGTGCAAGCCCACGGGATGATTGCAATGGCCAAGCACCTGGTGGCGAATGAACAGGAAACGAATCGCATGACGATTCAGGAGAACGTGGATGATCAAACGTTGCACGAACTCTATTTGCTGCCGTTCGAGATGGCGGTGAAATCAGGCAACGTTGGCGCCGTCATGTGTTCGTACAACTCGGTGAATGGCTTTTCGATGTGCGAGCAGAAGCACATTCTCTCCGATGTCCTGCGCGCACAATGGGGCTTCAAAGGCTACGTGCAGTCTGACTTCTTTGCGGCGCATAGCACCGCGCCGACCCTGCTGGCGGGCATGGACAACGAGATGCCGCTTCCGCAGAACTGGTCCCCGGCGAACCTGAATGCGGCTTTGGCCTCGGGGCAGATTCAGACCTCGGATATCGACAATGCGCTGTTGCGCCGATATACGCAGATGTTCCGCGCGGGTATTTTCGATCGGCCTATTGCGCAGACCGCTATCAATGCAACGGCTGACGGTACGGTCGCGAAGCAGATTGGCGAGCAGTCGGCCGTGCTGCTGCAGAACAACGGGACTTTACCGCTCAAAAAGACGGTTCAAAACGTCCTCGTGGTCGGTAAAACGACTCAGGTCTACGCTCAGCAAGCTGTTGCTGGTGGCAGTTCGGTCGGCAACCCGATGGGTTCGGGCGGTGGAAGTTCCGACGTCGCCGCTTTGTATACCGTTACGCCGGTGCAGGGCATAAAAGACACGCTGACCAATCTCGGCAATACCAGCGTTCAGGTTCATTTGGCTCTGGTGGACGATAACAATTCGACGGCCACGATCGACGGTGCGGCGGCATCCATCTCCGACGTGAAGACAGCCGCGACCGGTGCCGACGCAGTGATCTTCATGGCCGGTTCCATGTCGGAGGAAGGCGCGGACCAGGCGACATTCACGGACTCGACGGGCCTCACGCTCGATACCGGCAAGTACCTCAATACGCTCGACTGGTATGCGCCGAAGTCCAGTTCGATTACGACCTCGAGTTCCGCGAAAAACAGCAACACGCTCGCGTTACTGCAGACCATCGTCGCGGCCAATAGCAACACCGTGCTCGTTCTGAAGGACAGTGCCGCCGAAGCGCTGGATTCCTCGATCCTGACCGGAGGGACATCCGCCGCGAGCGCGATTCTCGAGACCTGGTTCCCCGGCGAGGAAGACGGGCACATCGTCGCGGATCTGCTGTGGGGTGTCGCGAATCCGTCCGGCAAGCTCCCTGTGACGTTCCCGCAGGTCGGCCAGGGCTTTATGGATTCGATTACGCCTTACCAATACCCGGGTGTGTCGATCAACGGAAGCGCGACGGTGACCTACTCTGAAGCGCTCAATGTCGGCTATCGCTGGTATGACGCGATGGGTAAAACTCCGGCATTCCCGTTCGGTTTTGGTCTCTCCTACACGACCTTCACGATCACAAACCCGACCGTCAGTACTGGAGCAAACGGCACTTACGCGGTCAGTGCGGTTGTGAAAAACACCGGTTCCGTAGCGGGCGCCGAAGTTCCACAGGTGTACATCGCGCTGCCGTCCTCGGCGGGAGAACCGCCCAAGCGTCTGGTGGGATTCCAGAAGGTTAGTCTGAATGCAGGCGGAACCCAAACGGTGTCGATCACCATCGATCCCGCCGCGCCGAATCATCCGCTCAGCAAATGGAATAAAGATTCGCAGCAGTGGACGACCCCGACCGGTTCCTACTCGGTGTATATCGGGAACTCGTCACGCAGCCTGACTCTTGCGGGAACCATTACCCAATAAAGTCGCGTAAGTCGCCGGAGTCTGATCAGGTCCGATCCCTGATCAGACCTGGCGTCACACATTGAACCAACGTAAGTGGTCCGCTTAATGAAAGCACTATCACGATGGATGTTTGCACTTGCGCTCGGTACCGCACTCTCGCTGGCATCGAGTGCGACAGAGAAGCCCTTCGTCACGGTAAACGGCAAACCGGTTTCTCAGGCAGACGCTGATTTGTATATTGGACAGGCGCATGCCCAGGGCTTTTCCGATTCCCCGCAATTGACGAACCATGTCCGCGACGAACTGATTCGCCGCGAAGTCCTCTTTCAGCAAGCGGAGAAAGTCGGCTTCGACCGGAACCCGGAAGTCGCGGCGCGGGCCGAGGCCGCCCGGCAAAAGATTCTTGTTCAGGCGCAGGCGACGTGGGAGATCGAGATCGTCAGAGCGTACATGCAAGACTTTCTGAAAAAGAATCCTGTGAGCGACGATCAATTGAAGGCGATGTACAACGAGATGAAGTCGAAAGGCGGAAGCACTGAATATAAAGTCCGCCATATCCTCGTCAAGGATGAAGGCGAGGCGAAAGACATCATTGCCAGGCTGAACAAGGGCGCGTCGTTCGGCGACCTCGCGAAGGAATCGATCGATTCCGATTCAAGATACAACGGCGGAGATCTGGGGTGGAAAACTTCCAGCAAGGTGGTCAAACCGTTCGCTGACGCCGTATCGCATTTGCACAAGGGCGAATATACGCAGACCCCGGTGAAGACCGGATACGGTTTTCATGTCATCGAAGTGGATGACACTCGCGCTTTGCAGGTTCCGTCGTTCGAAGAAATGAAGCCGATGCTGTACCAGCAGGCACAAGAGGAACTCGTCGACAGAATGGTGAAGAATCTTAGAGCGAAAGCCACCATTCAATAAGCGGCTGAATCACGTTTGTCTCCTTGGGATGCGACAGAAAGCCTGATGAAACGGCATTGGGTCTCTTCGTCCAACCCAGTTGTTCCCCGGTCTCCCATCCGGACCGGGGAGCTTTTTTATTTGAGCGCTCAGCTCTTGCGAAACACCACATGCGAGATCCGCTGCACCAGCAGCGCGGCCGCGAGCGACGCCACCGCCGTCAGCCACACGCCGAGATGAATCGACTGCACGAGGGCATCGCGCGCGCTATCGATCAGCGCGAGCGTATTGAGACCTGACGACTTCATATCCGTGATCAAGCGCGTGCGCGATGCCTCGTCGATCAGGATGCGCAGATCGACGAAACGCGGCTGCCATTGCGATGCGGCCGGCTCGCCGAGCACGCGCATCGTGCGCGTGACGACGTCGCGATAGTGATGCTGCACGACGGTCGCGACGATGCTGGTGCCGAGCATGCCGCCGACCATGCGCGTCGATTGCAATAGCGCCGTCGTGATGCCGAAGCGCTCGCGTCCGGCGATTTCCTGCCCGAACACGTTCAGATTGTTCAGGATGAAGCCGAGGCCGATGCCGACCGCGCCCATCGGCAACACGATGCGCAGGTGCGGCGTGTCCGGATTCGCGAACGCGAGCGCGATCGACGCGAACATCAACAGACTGAAACCGATCGTCAGAATGCGCGTCGGCTTCTTCATGTGAATCACAATGCGCGTGTTGAGCAGACTGCCGAGCGCGATGCACGCGGCGATCGGCGTCGCGAGCAGGCCGGCCTGCTGCGGCGACAGACCGAAGCCGCCCTGCAGCAGCAACGGCGCGAAGAAGATCAGCGAGAACATCACGAAGCCGGACAGCATGCCGAGCGTGAATAGCGTGACGAGTTGCGCGTCCTTGAACAGATCGAGCGGAATGATCGGATGCGTCGCGCGCTTTTCGCAAATGAAGAGCGCGACCGCGCCGATGATCACGCACGCGCCGAGCACGAGGTTGCCCACGGTTAGACCATTCTTCGGCACCGCTTCGATAAACGCCTGCAAGCCGCCGAGCACGCACGCGACGAGCCCTGCGCCGAGCCAGTCGATCTTCACCTCGCCCTCGTGCGGCCGCCGGAAGTTCGGCAGATGCATCCAGATGAAATAGAGCGCCGCCGCGCCGACCGGCAGATTGACGAGAAACGTCGAGCGCCAGCCGAGGTGCTCGCTCATCCAGCCGCCGAGCGACGGGCCTGCCGCCGTGCCGATGCCGTACGCCGCGGCCAGCACGACCTGCCAGCGCACGCGGGTGCGCGGGTCCGGGAACAGATCGGGGATCGACGCGAACGCGGTACCGACCATCATGCCGCCGCCGATGCCTTGCAGCCCGCGCGCCATCGCAAGAAACAGCATGCTGTTGGCGAGGCCGCACAACACCGACGCGACCGTGAACGTGATCACCGCGGCAATCACGAAGCGCTTGCGGCCGAAGTAGTCGCCGAGCCGCCCGAACACTGGCACCGTCACGACCGACGCGAGCAGATACGCGCTGGCGATCCACGCGAAATATTCGAAGCCGTGCAGTTCGGCGACGATCGATGGCAGCGCGGTGCTGACGACGGTCTGGTCGAGCGCGACCAGCATGTTGACGAGGCCGATGCCGAGCATCGCGTACAACGCGTGGCGAAACGGCAGGGCAGGAGCGGCGGGACTGGCGGTGGCGGTCGAATTCACAGATCGGGCAGAAGGCGGTTCGGGGTAGGCGCTGCACGGGGGATCGAGGTCAGGATCACCGCGATTTTACGCAGGTTGTCTGACCTCTTGCGGATTATACGGGTTTCCCCGTAGTCAAAACCATTTGTCACCCGAAAAACCATACGGCACTCGCGTTCGCGCGTGGGCACCATTGGCATGTGCGCCAGCGAACGGGACGGGCCGCACAGGTTCGCCCGAACGTGGTAAGTTCGCTCGCGGAATATCCGATCGATGTGCCTGAGGAGGACCTCATCCTGCGTCACGCCCCGGTTTGCTCGCTGAACGCTGTCCGCGAAGCCTTGACGACCTCGGTGTGCGCATGGGGCGCGGCGCGGCCCTGCCGCGCGGCGATCAGCGCCGGCGTGAGAGCCGGATGGGTGGGCGGCGCACTGCTGCTCTACGCGCACGGCGCGGCCGCCGTCACCGACATCGATACAAGCACCGACGTCGCCACGGGAGTCAACACCGGCTTCGTCTCGCTGTACGGCGTGATCGATACGAGCCTCGAAATCACCGATCCCGGTTCCGGTTGGACCCCGCGCCTGGACTCCGGCGCGTATCGCGGCTCGCGCGTCGGGTTGCATGGCGCGGAACCGCTTGGTGGCGGCACCGCGATCGTGTTCACGCTCGAAAACGGCTTCAGCTCGACGGACGGCACCCAGCAGGTGCCCGGCTCGATCTTCAATCGCCAGGCATGGATCGGTGCGAGCGGCATGTGGGGTGAACTGCGCTTCGGCCGTCAGTACTCGCCGATCTATATCCCGTTCAAGGGTGATCTCGACGCGTTCGGCGCCGGCACGATCGCCTCGGGGCTCAACAACCTGTCGAAGATCACGCCGTACGCCAGCAACGCGGTCGCCTATCTGTCGCCGCGCGTCGCCGGCTTCAGCACGACGCTGATGATGGCGACGCGCGATCCGTCGGAGCACGACGGCAGTGGCATCGACGGTTACTACGCGACCGCGTCATATCGGCTCAACGAATTGCACCTGTCGTACGCGCATCAGCAGACGCACGGGGCCGGTGCGCTACGCGCGAATCTCGGCGGGGCGAATTACGCCTTCGGCAAGCTGCGTGTCTGGCTGTCCTTTTTCAACGGCGATGGCGGCACGCCGGTCTATCACGGCGCTGGCGGCTCGCTGTCGGCGCAGTACAGTCTATCGACCAACGCGCGCGCGTCGCTCGGCTATGCGCACGTGCGCGACTACACAACGCCCGGCGGCAGCGCGGACCAGTTCAGCGCTGCCTTCGAATACAACATGTCGCGCACGCTGCTGCTGTACTTCAGCGCCGCGTATCTCGCGAATCACGACGACTCGAGCTTCACGCTGCGCGGCGTCAACGTGACCGGGCTGCCGGTCGCCTATCCGGGCGCGCCGGTTGCCGGCGTGCAATTCGGCGTGGTGGAACGTTTCTAGCGCGTATTTCAATGCGGCAAGAATTCAGTCGAGCAAACCCACTAATTGGACAAAATCGCTTAAATGCGTGCGTTTAATCAGGTATGGCACATGCCTATTTTTATTGATATATGGCGTGTACATTTTTAATGCGGCCGCGAATTCGCACAAATCTCACACGCTACGAAATTGCAAAGCGTGGCGAATAAAAAAAAGCCGACACAAAGTGTCGGCCTAAAGATTCTGGCGTCCGAGGATGATTGCCAGAACCTGAGAGACATGAAGCCGCAAAGCAGCGCCAGTAAGGGACTCCGGGCCGCCGCCGCGACGCATGGATCGATCTGCGCGCGCTGTAACGACGGTTTTCAACAAAAAATTGACAATGTGTTTTGCCGTTGGCTCTTCGATCGGGAAGTTGAACCTGAAAGCATGGCGTCGAGTATAGCGTCGCAAATCGATTTTGTGGACCCGCTCGGCGATGAATTAATCGGTGAATTCTTTCTCGTGATTATCCCCAGATTGTGGGATTGAAATAACGCGCGGAATCAGCGGAAGCGCGCTCGCGGCGAGGCGACTCCGATAGAACAGAAGACGGGGCAGTGGCGCTATGCTAGCGGCTTCGTCTACTAAGGAGCGACCCATGACCCAGCACGCAGGTTCGATGATCACGTTCAACCGTCCCGACGGCAAGCAGCTCCAGGGCTATCTCGCGAAGCCTGAAAAAACCGCGGGCGCGCCCGCGGTCGTCGTGATTCAGGAATGGTGGGGCTTGAATGACCAGATTCGCGGCGTCGCCGACCGGCTCGCGAAGGCCGGCTACTTCGCGCTCGTGCCCGATCTGTATCGCGGCAAGTCGACGGTCGAAGAGGAAGAGGCGCACCATCTGATGAGCGGCCTCGATTTCGGTGACGCCGCGACCCAGGACGTGCGCGGCGCGGTCCAGTATCTGCAGCAGCACGCGAAGAAGGTCGCTGTGACCGGCTACTGCATGGGCGGCGCGCTGACGCTGCTCTCGCTCTGCAATGTGCCGGAAGCGGCTGCGGGCGTCGTCTGGTATGGCCTCCCACCGCTCGACTATGTCGACGCGTCGAAGATCAAGGTGCCGGTGATGGGTCACTGGGGTCTGCAGGACGAGTTCTTTGCCGCCGACACGGTCGACGCGCTCGAAAAGAAACTGACCGACGCAAGCGTCGACGTCGAGTTCCATCGCTATCTGGCGCGTCATGCGTTCGCGAACGAAGAGGCGGTCGGGCCGGGCCGCATCGCGAGGACGCAATACGATCCGGTCTGGGCGCAACAGGCGTGGGATCGTACGCTGACGTTCTTTGGCCGTACGCTGTGGAAATAAGCTGGTGAATGGCGGGAGCGGACGGCTTGTCCGCTTCGTGCCGGCCGCTCGAAGGCGACGCGCCGCATTGACGCGCCTGCAACACGCTCACGACGTTTTCGCCAACCGCGGCTATCATGCAGGCGCACACGACGAAACCGGCGGGGACACCTTGACGACCGATCAGGCAGCCAACCGCACCGCAACCGCGGCTGCAGCAATGCCCGGGGCCTTCGACTACAGTCACTTCGACACCTATGGCACTGTGCCGCGCGTGCAGTTGCCTGTGTGGCGCGAGCGCGTCGGCCATTTTCTCGACGTGCCGATCTCGCGCCAGCAACTCGCCGATGGCTTTCGCGGCAGCATCGACACCTATCGCGTCGGCGGCATGGCCTTCATGGATTGCCGCACCGATCCGGTCGCGCAAACGCGTTCGGTCGCGCGCATTTCGACCGACAACGTGCGCCAGATCGTGTTTCATGTGGCGGTCGAAGGGACGTTCGAAACGAGCACGGGCCTCTATCCGAAGCGCCACGCGCTGCAAACGCGCCCAGGCATTCTCGCGCTCGACATGAACCAGCCGATGCGGATGACGCGCGGTCCGTGCCGCCTGCTCGCGCTGTTTCTGCCACGCGAGATGATCGATGCGGTGCTGCCGGAAGCGGCGTCGATACATGGCCGTGTGATCGAATACCAGTCGCCGCTTTCGCGGCTGATTCCCGCGCAACTGGCGGAACTATGCCGCGGGTTGCCCGCGATGGACGCACCCGCGGCTCAGGAAGCGCTGCGCACCTGCGCACTGCTGATCGCGGCGGCGTTCGGCAAGGAGAGGGGCCTGACCGGCAGTGCACGCGCGGCAGCACGCGCCGCGATGTTCGCGACCGCGCGCCGCTATATCGACGCGCATCTCGGCGAGGTCGATCTGACGGTCGACAGCGTGCTGGCCGTGTCGCGGCTATCGCGGCCTACCCTGTATCGACTGTTCGAGCCGGAGGGCGGGCTCGTCGCGTATATCCGCAACCGCCGCCTGCGCGAAGCGGCCGACGAATTGCATCGCTACCCGCACAGGCCGGTGATCAACGTCGCGTTCGGCTGGGGCTTCAATAGCGCGTCGGATTTCAATCGGGCGTTCAGACGTGCTTACGATATGTCGCCGGGCGATTTTCGCGCGGCGGCATCGGCAATCCATTCAAGGAGATGACGACGTGGTGAAGATCGATCCGGACCGGCTGATGGCCGACCTCGAACGGCTGCGCGGTTTTGGCGCGACCGGTCCCGGCGTGGTCCGGCTGGCGTTGTCGCCGGTGGATCTGGCGGCGCGCGAATGGTTAGTGGGCAGGATGACCGAGGCGGGGCTCGACGCGCGTATCGACGGCGTGGGCACCGTGTTCGGACGCTCGCGCAATAGCGGTCCCGCGCTCGTGATCGGCTCGCATACGGACACGCAGCCGACCGGCGGCTGGCTCGATGGCGCGATGGGC
This sequence comes from Burkholderia sp. H160, assembly GCA_000173575.1. GTDB lineage: Bacteria > Pseudomonadota > Gammaproteobacteria > Burkholderiales > Burkholderiaceae > Paraburkholderia. Next base: position 46,892 of record ABYL01000037.1, read on the forward strand.
GTGATGTACGGGCTCGAAATCGCCCGCGCGCTCGCGGAGAACGATGCGACGCGGCATCTTGCCGTCGACGTCGCGTCGTGGATCGACGAGGAGGGGACGTTCTCGGGCCTGCTCGGTAGCCGCAGCTTCGTCGGCGAGGCAGTCGACGAATCGATTCGCGGCGCGACGAACCGGCAGGGCGAACGCCTCACCGACGTGCTCGATGCCGCTGGACTCGCGGGCAGGCCGCGCGCGCGATTCGAGGCGGGGCGCCAGGTTGCGTATCTGGAGCCGCATATCGAGCAGGGCGGGCGGCTCGAAGCGATCGGCAAAGCGATCGGCGTCGTCACGACGATCGTGGGGCTGCGCGAATCGCGGCTGCGCTTCACGGGGCAGCGCAATCACGCGGGCACGACGCCAATGGCGATCCGCCGTGATGCGGGCGCGGCGCTGGTCGCGTTCATCGCGCGGATGAACCAAGCGTTCGCGCAGCTGGCCGACGCGGATACCGTCTGGACCGTGGGCCGCATCGAGCTCGATCCGGGCGCGATGAGCGTCGTGCCCGGCGCGGCCGACATGTACCTGCAGTTCCGCGACGCGAACCCGGCGCGGCTTCAGGCAATGGAGCAGTCGCTCGCCGGGCTGGTGCGCGACTTCAACGCGAACAACGCGGTGCGCGTCGAATTGCGGACTATCGACGAGCCGATCGAGCCCGTCAGCATGGACGCCGCGCTCGCGGAGCACATCGCGCGAGCCGCCGAAGCGATCGCGCCCGGGCAGTGGCTGCGCATGCCGAGCGGCGCCGCGCACGACGCGCAGGTGATCGCGCGTTGCATGCCGGCCTGCATGATGTTCGTGCCGAGCATCGGCGGCGTGAGCCACGACTTTATCGAAGACACGGCCGAGGAGCATATCGTGCTCGGCTGCCAGGTCGCAGCGACGGCCGCTGCTTCGATGCTGCTGGAGCTATCGGCCAGTCGTTCCTGAGGCTAGCCGATGGCGTTGATCGCGGACGAAGCATTGGCGATTACGGTCGGCGGGTGGCGCGTCCTGCCGGGTGTGTCTCGCGTCAGATGCCGAACAGCGAACCCTGTGTTCCTCGACTGGGCAGACGATGCGCCGGTTTCGCGGGTGCATCGTCTTTAGCCGCGTGCGTCGCTTCGCGCTCCGGCGCGTGCCGTTGCGGGTCGTCCGCCGCTGCTTCGAGCGACGTCTGCCCCGCCTCCAGCGAAAGCAGCAGCATCTTGTTCGCGAGGCCGCCGGCGAATCCCGTCAGTTCGCCTGATGCGCCAATCACGCGATGACACGGCGCGACGATCGAAATCGGATTCCGGCCATTTGCCGCGCCCACCGCGCGCACGGCGTTGACGTTGCCGATCTGCTGCGCGATCTCCGAATAGCTGCGGGTCTGGCCGAACGGAATGGTCAGCAGTGCGTGCCACACCTGCTTCTGGAACTCGGTACCCTGAAAGTCGAGCGGCAGATCGAAGGCCTGCCGCGTGCCCGCGAAGTACTCGCGCAATTGCCGCTCGGTTTCGACGAGCACCGCCAGCTCGTTCGCTTCGGTCATTTCGCCGAGTCGCACGCGGTTCGGCTTGTCGTGCTCCCACAGAATCGCGGCAAGGCGTTCGCCTTTCGCCACGAGCTTCAACTGACCGACCGGCGAATCGATCAACTTGTATGCGTACGTCACTTTCGAGGCTCCTGACAAGGTTGGGGCGCAAAGCTCTCGAGGCGCCGGTGTTTCGACGACCGGACCCGGACAGCTGCACAAAGGCTGCGCCGTTACCGATAGTGTGTCGCTCGCGTCGCCTGAACGCGCTCCAGATCTTGCTGTCTTATTCGCATTCGACATGGCCGCGACGATTGTGATCATCGCGCCGCTCACGTCACTGTACCGCAGAGAACCCCAGATGGCCTTTGACTCAGTAAAATTGATAGCTTCGGTACGACGCGCCGTGTGCGCAACCCGATCTTCTTTCCCACGACTGTGACCACGACTTTAAAACAACTGCGGGCCGGGCTACTGGCGGGCGCGCGCGAACTCAAGCTCGCGTGCGGTCTGAGCGAATTTCCGCGCGAAATTTTCGATCTCGCCGACACGCTCGAAGTGCTCGACCTGTCGAACAATGCACTGACGACGCTGCCCGACGATCTGCCGCGTCTGCGCAAACTGCGCATTCTGTTCGGATCCAACAACCCATTCACCGAACTGCCCGCCGTACTCGGCGAATGCGCGCAACTGAGCATGATCGGCTTCAAGGCGAATCGCATCCGCGAGGTGCCGGCGCGCGCGCTGCCGCCGCGACTGCGTTGGCTGATTCTGACGGACAACGAGATCGAGCGCTTGCCCGCTGAACTTGGCCGCTGCACGCAATTGCAAAAGCTGATGCTCGCCGGCAACCGGCTGCGCGCGCTGCCCGAGGAACTGGCCGCATGCACGCGGCTCGAACTGCTGCGCCTCGCGGCGAATCGTTTCGACGCGTTGCCGCGTTGGCTGCTGCGTTTGCCGCGGCTTGCGTGGCTCGCGTATGCGGGCAATCCGTTCAACGCGGTGCTCGAAAACGCGGCGCTCAGTGACACGCCGATCAGCGGCATCCGCTGGGATGCGCTGCGGCTCGAACAGCCGTTGGGCGAGGGCACATCGGGCGTGATCTATCGCGCGGCGCTGCACGTGGAAAACGAGCCTGCGCCGCGTGCGGTCGCCGTCAAGCTGTTCAAGAGCGCGGTGACGAGCGACGGTTTGCCCGACTGCGAAATGGCCGCTTGCATTCGCGGCGGCGAGCATGCGAACCTGATCCCCGTGCTCGGCAAAGTGATCGCGCATCCGTCGGACACGCACGGCCTCGTGATGGGATTGATCGATCCGCGATTCGCCAATCTCGCCGGTCCGCCGAGCCTCGCATCGTGCACGCGCGATATCTATCGCGACGACGCAAGCTTCGACCTCGCGACGGTGCTCGGTATCGCGGGCGGCATCGCGAACGCCACGAGTCATCTGCATCGGCGTGGCGTGATGCATGGCGATCTGTACGCGCACAATATCCTGCACGGCGGCGCGGGGCGCGCGCTGCTCGGCGATTTCGGCGCGGCCTCGTTCTATGACGCTGGCGATCGCGAGCTGGGTATCGGGTTGCAGCGGCTCGAAGTGAGGGCGTATGGCTGTCTGCTCGAAGAACTGCTCGAGCGTTGCAATGCGATCGATGGGCTCGATGGGCAACCGCACGTCGCCGCGCAACTCGCCGCATTGAAGACGCGTTGTTTGAGCGAAGACATCGACAGCCGGCCGCTCTTCGACGAAATCGCCGCCAACGTCGCGTCGCTCGATCGGCACCTCCGCAACCGGCACGTCCGCAACCGGCACCTCCGCAACCGGCACCTCCGCGAAGGAGTCAAGCCATGACGCAGAACATGCGCCGCCGCGTGCTGCTCGCGGGCGCGCTGGCCGCAACCGGTCTCAGCGGCATCGCGCGGTTCGCCAGCGACGCTCGCGCCGAAGTGCCGCCCGGCACGAAGCCGAAGATCGCGCTCGTGCTCAAATCGATGTCGGACCCGTTCACGGTCGCGATGGCCGACGCCGCGCGCAATTACCAGAATCACTTCTCGTCGCAATTCAGCCTGACGATTCGCGGCACGGTCAAACAGACCGACACCGCCGCGCAGATCCACATGGTCGACGAGATGATCAAGGCGAAGATGAACGCGATCGTGATCGCGCCGACCGATTCCAAGGCGCTGATCCCGGTGGTCGCGCGCGCGATCAAGGCCGGCATCATCACGATCACGATCGACAACCCGCTCGACGACGTGGCGAAAGCGGCCGCCGGGATCTCGGTGCCGTTCGTCGGACCGAACAATCGCAACGGCGCGAAGCAGGTCGGCGACTATCTGGCGAAGTCGCTGAAGCCCGGCGATCAGGTCGGCATCATCGAAGGCATTTCGGTGAGCCGCAATGCGCAACAGCGCACGGCCGGCAGCCGCGACGCGATGGAGGCCGCGGGCGTGGAGGTCGTCGCGGTCGAGTCGGGTAACTGGGAGTACGGCAAGGGCCGCAATGTGGCGGCGAAGATGCTCGCCGAGCATTCGCAGCTTCGCGCGTTGCTATGCGGCAACGACAACATGGCAATGGGCGCGGTCGACGCGATCCGCGACGCGGGCCGCAACGGCGGGATTTACGTCACCGGCTACGACGCGATCGATGCGATCAAGCCGCTGCTCGCCGATGGCCGCGTGCTCGCGACGATGAACCAGTTCGCTGACCGGCAAGCGGTATTCGGCATCGACTTCGCGTTGAAAGCCGTCACCGAGCGGCGCAAGGAGCGCGAGTTGTCGCCGGTGATCGAGACGCCGCTGCAACTGGTGACGGCCTCGAAACGGTGAGGCGGCGCGCGCGGACCGGTTTTTTCCATGGCATCATGACCGGTCCGTAGGACTTCATTCACGACGAACCGCTGGGCTTGCCATGTCCTTTCATACCTGGTTGCTTTTCGCCGCTGCCTATCTGCTTACCACCATTTCGCCGGGACCGAACGTTCTGCTGGTGATCCGCAATTCGGTCCGCTATGGAAATCGCGGCGCGGCGGCGAGCGTTGCCGGCAATCTGATCGCGCAAGGGGTCGTCGTTGCGCTCGTGGCGCTCGGTGTCGGCGCGGTGCTGGCGGCATTGCCGCCGCTTTTCGTCGCCATGAAAGTACTCGGCGCGGCCTATCTGATGTACCTCGGCATCAGGCAATTGCGCAGCAGCGGTAAGACGCAGGCAACGCAGGCCGCGGACGTCGCCTCGCCCGCTCACACGTTTGACCGTAAAAAGGTGTTCCGTGAAGCTTTGCTGGTGTCGGGCAGCAATCCGAAGACGATGATCTTCCTGTCGGCGTTCATGCCGCAATTCGTCGACCACGAGCGTGGCTTGCCGGAGCAGTTCATCGTGATGTATCTGACGATCGCGGTCACCGTCGCGCTCGTGCACACCATTTATTCGCTCGGCGTGCGCGGTATCTATCAGCGCGTCGGAGCGAACCGCTGGATCGCGGCGATCAAACGTGGCAGCGGGCTCGTCTTCGTCGCGCTCGGCATCAAGCTGCTGAGCGCGCAACGCGCATAGTCCGTCAAAACAAATGAGCCGGATGCAAAGCGTCGTCGACGTGAACGTGCTGTTTCTGAACGGGCAGGGCGAGTGCCTGTTCATCCAGCGAGCGAATACCGGTTTCCGGGACGGCCAGTACGCGTTGATTGCCGGTCATCTCGAACCGGGCGAATCGATCGAGGAGTGCGCGATTCGTGAGTCGAAAGAAGAAGCGGGCGTGACGATTGCGCCCGGCGCGCTCGAATTCAAGCTCGTGATGCGGCGCGACTCAGATACGAACCGCATCAGTTTCTTTCTCGCGTGCCGTTCATGGCAAGGCGAACTTGCGAACATGGAGCCGCACAAGTGCTCGGGCTTCGTGTGGGCGAAGCCGGACCAACCGCCGGTACCGATCGTCGACTATGTGGCGGCGGCCCTCGCGCATATCCGCGAGGGCGTGATGCTGGCCGATTTCAAGCCTTGAATTTATCTTTATTGGCTGAGTTGATGCTTGTTTCGTAACTCTTGCTGACGATTTCCCGGACGCATGAAACGCGCAAAATCCGCTTGGATAGAGCGGTGGCATGCCCGCTAATAGCCGCGGCGCCAATCCAGATTGCGCGGAATTCTGACGCTTGCGCCGGTTTTGCGTTATCGTGCTGCACCAAAATTGGCGGACCCGGCGAATTGCCGGATTGGCCCTATTTCGACTCATCCTGAATGGATGAATGGCAATGTCTCAGCGGTATCAGGAATTCCCAACCGTCCGGTTGGCAAGGTAAGTAGAGGAGATGTGTTGTATGTCGTTCAAGCTTCACAAACTGCTGCCGGTTAGCGCGGCAGTCGTCGCATTCGCAGGCATCGCCGGCACGGCGAACGCCGATCAGGTCGTCAAGATCGGTCACGTGGGTCCGTTGACGGGCGGCTCCGTCCACCTCGGCAAGGACAATGAAAACGGCGCGCGCCTCGCGATCGAGGAAATCAACGCGAAGGGCCTGACGATCAATGGTCAGAAGATCACGCTCGCGCTCGACGCGCAGGACGACGCGGGCGACCCGCGCCAGGCGACCCAGGTCGCGCAGAAGCTCGTCGACGACAAGGTCGTCGCGGTGGTGGGCCACCTGAACTCGGGCGCATCGATTCCGGCGTCGAAGATCTATAGCGACGCGGGCATCTTGCAGATCTCGCCGTCGTCGACAAATCCCGCATACACGCAGCAGGGCTTCAAGACGACGTACCGCGTCGTCGCGACCGATGCGCAGCAAGGCCCGGCGCTCGCCACCTTTGCCGCGAAGAATCTGAACGTGAAGACCGTGGCCGTGATCGACGATTCGACCGCCTATGGCCAGGGTCTCGCGAACGAATTCGAAAAGACCGCGAAGTCGCTCGGCCTGAAGGTCGTGTCGCACGACGCGACCAATGACAAGGCCGTCGACTTCCGCGCGATCCTGACGAAGATCAAGGGCGAGAATCCCGATGCGATCATGTACGGTGGCATGGACGCGACCGGCGGTCCGCTCGCGAAGCAGGCGCGTCAGCTGGGCCTGCGCGCGAAGATGCTGTCGGGTGACGGCGTGTGCACCGAAAGCCTCCCGGACCTCGCCGGTCCGGCGGCGGGCAACGTGGTGTGCTCACAGGCTGGCATGGCGGTCGAGCGCATGAACGGCGGCGCGGAATTCGCGGCGAAGTACGCGAAGCGCTTCGGCCATCCGATCGAATTCGACGCACCGTTCACGTATGACGCGGTGTATATCGTCGTCGACGCGATGAAGCGCGCGAACTCGACCGACCCGGCGAAGGTTCTCGCCAAGGTCTCGGGCACCGACTACAAGGGCGTAACCGGCGAAACGACGTTCGACGCGAAGGGTGACCTTCAGCACGGCGTGATCTCGCTGTACGACTACAAGGACGGCAAGAAGACGCTGCTCGACGTCGTGAAGATGTAAGAGCGAGAGAAGCGGTAAGAGCAGTAAAAGCACGAAGGGCCGATGAAGCACTGCTTCATCGGCCCTTTGCTTTATGGCTGGTCAGCTTTGCCGCACCTGCCGCACACGAACGGAAATTCTCAGGCCGCGGCAGTCAGTAGAAATACCAACTGTTGGATTTCCAATCATTTGATTCAATACGATCGTTCATAAATCGTCTCTGGCGCATGGCCAGGGTCAACCGGTCAACATCTCATGAGTAAAGGCAGATCGAATGCCGTGGGTAAGGCAAAGGTGCTCGAAGATCAGCCCGAGCCGCTCTACGTGCCACCCGAGATCTCATTCGGCGAACTCGGACAGACAATCGGTTTCAATCTACGCCTCGCGCAGCAGGCCTCCTTTCAGGCATTCGCGCGGCGCGTCGGTTCGAGCGAGCTGCGCCCCGGCTTTTACGCGACGCTTGCGTTGATTCACGAAAACCCGGGCATTTCGCAGACCGCGCTGAGCCAGGCAAATGGGCGTGACAAGTCCACCTTGACACCCGTGCTCGACGATCTGGAGAAGCGTGGATTCGTGCTTCGCGAACGTCTTGCAACCGATCGGCGCAGCTATTCGCTGCGGCTGACCACGGAGGGTGTCAAGGCGTTGAAAACGCTGCGGATGCACGCGCGCGAGCACGACAAAATGCTGGACGAACTGATTCAGCCAGCCCATAAGGAAGAGTTTTTGCGCTCGCTGCGTAAGATCATTGCCCACCTCGCCTGACTCACTCAAGAGGAGGTCGCACACAAAACGCGTCGTAGTGGAAGTCCATCGGGATTAACCAGATCTGCGCCGGCGCGCATGGCGTTGCACGACGCGGTCTTTCTACCAAGAAGAAGAGGAGACACCATGCAGATGACGGACAGGCGTTCGAAGCTCGTGCTGCTTTTGCTGTTCCTGACGTGGGGGACAGTATTTCTCGACCGGATGTCGCAACTCTATCTTGCGCCATACATGATCCACGACCTGGATCTCGATAGTGCAAAGGTCGGTAATCTGGCCGGGGTGACCGGCATCTGCTGGGCGATTTCCACGTTGCTGTTCGGCGCGCTGTCTGATCGCATTGGACGCCGCAAGGTTCTGCTTCCCGCGATCTTCTCGTTTTCGATCCTTTCCTGGCTGTCCGGCGTCGTCCAGAGCTACGAGCAGATGCTAATCGTTCGGGCACTGCTCGGCATTGCTGAAGGGCCGTGTTTCTCGGTCATCATGGCGATCACCGAAGAAACCGCGGAACCGCAGCATCGGGGCCGCAACGTCGGGATCGTCGTCAGCGCTGCGTCGCTGATCGGGCTTGCCGTCGCGCCCGTGCTCACGACCCAGGTCGCCGCGCACGCAGGCTGGCGGGCCGCCTTCTTCGTTGCCGGTACGCCTGGAATCATCCTCGGTCTGTTGATCTGGAAGTTGGTGCCCGAACCGACGCGCAAGGACGGCGCTAAAAAGGAACATCTTGCGCTTGGCGACTATCTGTCCGTCCTCACCTACCGCAACATATGGCTGTGCTGCCTCGGGGCGGTCGGCGTGATCTGCTGGCTGTTCGAGGTGAACGTCTTCGCGCCGCTTTATATCACGCAGGTCGCTGGTCAAAGTGGCACGACCGCGGGCTTCCTTCTGGGTGCTGCTGGCTTCGGTGCATTCGTGCTCGGGATGATTTTTCCTGCGCTCTCAGACCGGATCGGTCGCAAGGCTGCGCTCATCATCATGTCCGTGCTGATTGCCGCGCTCGTCACGGCGATGCTCACTCAATCGCTTTACGCGAACCTCTGGCTGCTCGCGGGGATTTTCTTCGTCACGAATGCGCAGCAAGGCATCGTCGCACTGATGATGGTGCTTGTGCCGACCGAGACGGTTCCGGCGCGGCTCGCCGCGACAGCGATCGGCATGGTCACGATGGTGGCCGAGTTCATCGGCGCGACGGCAGCGCCTGCAATCGGCGGCGCGCTGGCGCAGCAATACGGCCTTGCGGTACCGCTCTATATGGCACTCGGAGGTGCCAGCGTGGTATTCATCGTTGGTCTGTTGTTGAAGGAAACGGCGCGACGCACGAGCGAAGTGCATGAGCCGAGTTCTTCGGTTGCTTGACGCGTAGGTGACATCGGCCCTTCCGTTCGGGGGATCGGGAGGGCTCCTTCAATTCGATGGAGACGAACAACAGATGAGTTTGCTGAGCGGAAAGACCTGCCTGATTACCGGCGGCGCGGGCAGTATCGGTATTGCGACGGCGCGCCTCTTTCTTGAGCACGGCGCGCGCGTGATGCTGGTCGATCTGGACGCTTCGCTGATCGAGTCGGCGCTCGCTTCGCTCGCGCATCCCGACGCCGCGGGTATCGCGGCCGACGTTGCGGATGCCGAAGACACAAAACGCTTCGTCACAGCGACGGTCCGACGTTTTGGCAAGATCGATGCAGTATTCGCCAATGCCGGTGTATTCGGGCAGGTCGCGCCGGTCACCGACTATCCTGACGAGGTGTTCGACCGAGTCATGCGTGTTGCGGTTCGGGGCAGCTTCCTGACGTGTAAGCACGCAATTCCGGCGATGAACGACGGTGGGTCGATCGTGCTGATGTCGAGCGTCATGGGCCTGACGGCCGACCCGGGCGTCGCCGCCTATGCGACGTCGAAACATGCGGTGGTCGGGCTCATGCGCGTACTCGCAAAGGAACTCGCGCCGCGCAACATACGTGTCAACTCGATTCACCCAGGGCCGGTAGCGAATCAATTTCAAACCGCGATCGAACGCTCGCTCGATCACGTGCTGAAAACAGACGCGACCGCGTTTCTCGACAATGTGATCCCGCTGCATCGTCACGCGGATGCTGCGGAGATCGCCAATAGCGTGCTGTACCTCGCGTCTTCGCTGAGCAGCTTCGTCACTGGCGCTACATTGCCGGTCGATGGCGGGATGAGCAGTTGATTGCCTGCGCATACCTGCTTGGGCGTTGAAGCACGGGTCGGCTGAATCAGCATGCGCTTTGCGATTGCGCACCCGGTCGCGATCGCAGTCCATCGGGAACACATGCTTTTGTGAGAGGAGATTTGTAATGATAGTCCGCGCGCCGCATCTGAACAGGGGCTCGCACGGCATCGACCGTGCTCCCGATTCCGGCAACTGGACCGTGCGCGACTCGGTAATCGATTTCGCGCGCCGCGTGGGCATGACGTCGATCTTCGCGAACCCAGGTTCAACTGAGTTGCCAATGTTCCGCGATTTTCCCGCCGATTTCCGCTACGTGCTCGGCCTGCAGGAAGCCGTTGTCGTTGGTATGGCCGACGGCTACGCGCAGGCCAGCGGCAATGCGGCGCTCGTCAACCTGCACTCGGCAGCGGGCGTAGGCAACGCGATGGGCAACATCTTCACGGCGTTCCGCAACCGCACGCCACTCGTGATCACCGCGGGCCAGCAGGCTCGCTCGATTCTGCCGTTTGACCCGTTCCTCGCTGCTACCCAGGCAACAGATCTGCCGAAACCGTATGTCAAGTGGAGCATCGAGCCTGCGCGCGCGCAGGATGTGCCGCTCGCGATCGCGCGTGCCTATTACACCGCCATGCAGGAGCCGCGTGGTCCCGTCTTTGTGTCGATTCCCGTGGACGACTGGGATCAGCCAGCCGAGCCGGTTCCCGAGCGCGCCCTCGCGCATACGACGCGCCCGGAGCCGTCGATGCTCGCACGCATCGGCGCGGCGCTCGATGCATGTGAGCGACCGGCCTTGTGGCGGC
>ABYL01000036.1 GCA_000173575.1 Burkholderia sp. H160
GGCCGCCCGAGGCGCTGCAATGGACGTCGAACGCGGCTTCGGCGCCGCCGGCCACTACATCGAAAGCGTCGAAGGAGCGGGACGACGCGATGAAGGCCGCGCGGACGAGCAGCGCGTCGCGCCGGACGAATAGCGCGCGGTCGTTCGGCACATAGACGACGTCCCGGCTACATCGAAGGAATCACACTCGGCGATTCGAGGTGGCTCTCGACGCGCTTGACGCCGGGCACGCCTTCCGCAGCGACGCGGATCGCGCGCTTCTCCTCTTCGGATTCGATGATGCCCCACAGATGCGCGACGCCGTCCTTGACGAACACGCCCTGTTTCGCAAGCCCCCAGCGCTGTCCGTGCATCTCGCGCACGATTGCCTCGCGCAGGCTGGCATCGTCGTGGGAGCCCGAGTCGGCCACCGGCTCGAAACTCGCGAGCGCGCGAATCAGGTTCGAGCGGCTCACAATGCCGACGAGCCGCCCATCCTTCAGCACCGGCACGCGCTTCAGATGGCGGCGCCCCATCAGATCGGCGATCTGGTTCAGCGGCATGTCCTCGGGAATCGAAATGACGTTGTCGCACATCACGTCACCGACGATATGCCCATGCTCCTTCACATACCTCGCAGCCTGCTCGCGCGCCGACGAAGACAGCAGCTCGAGCCACCATCGACGTTTGCCGCGACCGGTGCCGGTTTCCACCCGATGCAGCAGATCGCCCTGGCTGACGATGCCTATTACCCGTCCATTCGCGTCGAGCACCGGCATGCCGCCAATGTGGTGGTCGACGAACAGCTTAGCTGCGTCGTGGATGGTCATGTCCGGTGTGGCGGTAATGACCGAAGAAGTCATGATGTCGAGCGCGCGCATGATCGTCCCCTCCGCGATCCGCGACGAGTCCTCATCGGTTGCACACGTCGCGCGATTTCGGCAGACGCACCGGCGGCTGGCCCGCGCGGTGCTGAGGCATCTGGTCTGGTGTTCAATGCAGGATTGCTCGGGCCGCATGCGCTTCACGCTTGCGGTGGATGAGGCTCCTCTCACGGCGTGTCGTCGTCGCGACACTGGGCACGACGAAGCGCGGCGGTTCTGGCGAAGCCGCGCGATGCAGTCGGCACGTACGCACGCGCCTGATGAGAAATCCGACACGCAAAGAGTGTAGGTTAACTTTGGTCGGCAGTCCGTAAGACGAGGCACACTTCTCCGCGGCTAATGGGATACAACAAAGTTGGAGTCAAACCGTTTTCAACGGCTGATTAACGGTAAATCGCGTATGCGGTTATATAAATGAAGTGCCATTCGGGTGAACGCATCATGTCGCCACAATTCGATACTGATTTGCAGACCAGACTGGCGAGGGTCTATGGTCACGTGCAAGGTGTAGGTTACCGCCAGGCCTGTATCAAGGAAGCTACGGCTCTCGGGGTCACCGGTTGGGTGCGTAACCGGATGGACGGTTCGGTCGAAGCTGTGTTGCAAGGACACGCTAAAGAACTTCAGCGAATCTGCGATTGGCTGGTCGACGGTGCGCATGATGCTCTGGTAGACCGGCTGGAAGTCCACGAGCTATCGCCACCCGTAGCCAGGTTCGATGAATTCAAGCTCGCCGAGACGGTCTAGCGCGGGCGGGGCGATTACTCTGCGCCGAGGACTCGAAGCGCCTCGGCGTGTAACTCTGGGGTCGCAGCCGCGATGACCGTTCCATCGAAACGTTCATTGACCGGACGACCCGACCAGGTAGTAACGACGCCGCCCGCGCCCCGAACGACAGGCACTAGCGCCATCACATCGTAAATTTGCAGCTCGGCTTCGACAACGAGGTCGACATAACCCGAGGCTAACAAGGCATAACCGTAACAATCGGTTCCGAACCGGGAGATTCGGACAGAGCGCGACAGAGTCGTAAAGGCTTCTGACGCTTCGCCAACGAAAATCTGTGGGTCCGTTGTGCACAGTCGCGCGTCGCGTAAGTTGGTACATGGACTGACCTTGCACGGCTCACCGTTGAGAACGGTTTGATTGCCGTACCCGATCCAACGCTCGCGCAGTGCTGGGACTTCAATCATGCCGTAGACAGGGAGTCGTTTTTCAAGCACCGCCACGAGCGTGCCGAACAGCGGGAGACCCGCTACGAAGCTTTTTGTGCCGTCGATGGGGTCAATCACCCAGGTGATGCCATCCCCAATCTCTCCGCCTTCCTCTTCTCCTACAAGGTTGTGCGATGGATGCCGCGACAAGATGAGTTCCCGAAGTCGTCGTTCTATCTCGCGGTCCGCTACCGTGACGGGAGTCTCGTCGGACTTCGTCGCAACGTCGAACGTCGTTCTGAAGTGCTTCAACGCGAGCGCTCGCGCTTCGTCTCCAAGCGACTCGATAAACCTGCAAGTCTCCATCGGTGACATGTTCTACTCCTTGACTCGCCAGCACTGCACCGCATCGGCCGGACCCATTAAGAAACGGGAATGGCCAGGTAAGCTTCCGGAAACTTCCGGCAGCGCGATAGTCCTGTTCGACGCGGTAAGGTCGCTGACGTTGTCGCAGCGGCGACTCTCGAACAAGGACAGGCAGATGAAAATCAGGCTCATGGCGCTCACGCTGGCCGCGTGCGCGCTTGGCGTATCGGTGACGGCGCATGCGCAATCGGATGGCGGTGATGGCAGCAATCGGCCGCCGCCGCCATGTTTCGATCATCCGCCTGGACCTCCTCCCTCAGACTCGGGGCATCCACCGCCTCCGCCGCCGTCGCGCGACGGCGACGGCAATCAACCGCCGAAAGGGCCGCCGCCCGATTGCGCCCGATCGTCGAACTGAGTGATGCAAGTATCGGCGGATCGACCCTCGGTGTTACAACCAGCGTGCGTCGCGCGTGAACGCGACCGTCAGCCAACGGTCCGGGCCTGATTCGCCGATCGCGCGCGAGATCCTGTCGCGGATCTGATCGAGCTGACGCACGCCGACGTGCTCCATCGCCTCGGGCAATACGATGTGCACCTCGACGAACAACCCTCGGCCGATACGCGTCGCGTAGTGCGAGTGCTTGACGAACCCATAGTCGGTGGTCAGTTGTTGCATCAGATCGCGCAGCTCGCGCTCCAGCTCGGGCGGCGTGATCAGCAACACTTCCTTGACCGCACTGATCACGGTTCCGATCGGCATCGGGATCAAGACGAGCGTCAGGACTGCGAGCACGCCGGGGTCGATGTACGGCGTCAAGTGGCCATGCCCGATTCGTTCGAGCAGCCACGCAATCGAAAACGCCACGAGCAGCGCCGAGCTGACGCACGCCGACATCAGCCAGCTCTTGATGTCGAGCCCGATCAGTTCAGAGTCGATCACGCGATTCACGCGCCGTTCGCGCCAGAACATGAAGAAACAGAACGCGGCAACCACCACCGCGTAGAACATGCCCCAGCCAAACTCGAGCTCGTGGCCGCCATCGAGCAGCCCTTTGACCGCGTTGATGAATGCGTAAAAGCACAGCACCGACAGCAGACCGCCGTTGAACACGAGCACGAGCGGCTCGATATGCCAGAAGCCGTGCTGGAAGCGTCGACTGCTTTCCTGCTGAAGCAGGCGCGTGACGAGTATCGACAGGCTGCACATCGCGGCGTCGAGCGCGGCGAACATGCCGTCGAAGATGATCGCCAGCGAGCCGCTCAGAATCCCGGCCGCGATGCCAAGTCCGGCAATCATCGCGGTGCAAAGCTGCGATTGTTTGAGGATGCGCCGTTCGAGGTCCGTTGCTTTCATGGTCCGAGTGCTCGCCCGTGGCTGAAAGACGTTCAGGGAAGAGGCGAGTATATCGAGCCGCGGTGGCCGGGAATATTACGGCTCGGTTGATCACTTTTTGGACGCAACTAACCGTCAAGCCCGTTGGCGCACCCACCACGCGGGTAGCCCAATGGATCGCGACAGGCATCCCGCACCCCGACCGCTCGCCACCCACCCGCGCGTCTACCCGGGCTTGTCCTGGGGTGTCTTCAAGCCCATCCGATTCACGCCCGCCGCATGCCGCCGAGCCTTGCCCACGCTCGCTGCCGCGCCATCCGGCGCAATTGTTTGCGATTCGCAAATACCGCATTCGCCGCTTGTCCCATACCTGACGCGCCGCACTTGCGCCAATCTTGGCCGCGTCGCTGCCGCATCGATGAAGCGCGGCACGGCACCCGTTATTGCATCCGACGACCCCGGCGGCGCGCCCCCCGCGCCAGCGAATGCCGTGCGCGCAGAAAGCGGCCGGCTTATGGAGACACAGATGAAATCGAACGACTGGGACGTGGCCTACGAATGGAAGGCCGTTGTGCTGCTGGCCCTCGGCTTCGGCCTCGTGGGACTCGACCGGTGGCTGATTGCGCCGCTCTTTCCGGCCATCATGAAGGACCTGCATCTGACCGCGCAGGACGTCGGCAACTGCATCGGCATCCTTGGCTTGTCGTGGGGCATTTTCGCGGCGTTGATGGGCGGCATCTCCGACAAGATCGGGCGCCGCAAGGTGCTGATCCCGGCGATTCTGGCGTTTTCGCTGCTGTCCGGTTTCTCCGGGCTCGCCGGCGGCCTGATGAGCCTGCTCGCGGTGCGCGCGTTGATGGGCGTCGCCGAAGGCTCGTTCTGCCCGACCAGCTTCGCCGCGACTGCCGATGCTTCGCATCCGAAGCGCCGTGGCTTCAATCTTGGCCTGCAGCAAAGCGGCTTCGCGCTGTTTGGCCTCGCGCTGTCGCCGATCATCGCGACGCAGTTGCTTAGCGTGGTGACGTGGCGCTGGGTGTTCGCGCTGGTGTCGGTACCGGGGCTGATTCTCGGCATGCTGATGTTCTTTGTGATTCGCGAACCGAAAGCCACGCCGAAGCGCACGGCGAGCCCGGCCGAACGCGGCCACTGGCGCGACGTCCTGAAGAGTCGCAACATCCCGATCGCGATGGCCGCGCTGTTCTGCGCGATGACCGGCGTGTTCGTGCTCGGCGCGATGCTGCCGCTCTACCTGACCGAGTATCTGTCGCTCGACACGCAGCGCATGGGTGTCGTCGTCTCGGCGATCGGCTTCGGCGGCTTTATCGGTCAGTTCGGTTTGCCAGGGCTGTCGGACCTGACCGGGCGGCGCGTCGCCAGCATCGTCGGCTTTGCGGGCACCGCGGTGATGCTGTACCTGTTTCGCGGACTCGGCGCGCAGCCGGTGCAGCTGTTCGCGGTGCTGTTCGTGGCGTCGTTCTTCACGCTCGGACTTGTTTCGCTGCTGTCCGGTCCGGTTGCGACCGAAGCTGCGCCGATCGGGATGATCTCGACGTCGATCGGCATCGTCGTCGGCGCGGGCGAGATTTTCGGCGGCGGCATTGCGCCGGCGTTGGCGGGCTTCGTCGCGACACATTTCGGCATCCAGAACATCTTGTGGCTGCCGATCTGCGCGGTCCTGCTCGGCATCGTCGTGAGCCTGCTGCTGGAGGAAACCGCACCGGCGCGAGTGCGCCGCCGGAGTGGCGCGCCGACGCTCGACCTGCAGGCAAGCGAGCAACCCGAATGACGCGCGGCAAGCAGTCGGCAATCGCGGTGATCACGAGGCTGCCGTCGCCGGCCAGGCGGCGCGTTCACGCGCCCCAGCCCAGATACACTGAGGGGCTGGACGAGTGGACAAGGACGCAGCATGGACCGTTTTCTGAGCATCGAGGCCTTCGTACGCGTGGCCGAGACGAGCAGCTTCGCCGAGGCGGCGCGGCAGTTGGGCGTGACGAGTTCAGTGATCACGACACGCATCCAGCAACTGGAGAAGTTCGTCAACGCGCCGCTCTTTCATCGCAGCACACGGCATGTGCGCCTGTCCGAAGTGGGCGAGGCGTTCTATCGCGAATGCGCGGAGGTGGTCGGGCGCGTCAACGAACTGACCGACCAGATGCGCGAGCTGCGCGCCACACCGACGGGCCGATTGCGTATCCAGATGCTGCCGGGCTTCGCGCTCGGCCACTTCGGCGCGCCGCTCGCAGAGTTCAACCGGCGCTATCCGGGTATCCAGCTAGACGTGATCGTCAACGACCGGGTGGTCGATCCGATCGAAGAGGGCTTCGACGTCGCGTTTCAGATCTTTCCGCCGATCGCCGAATCGCTGATCGAGCGACGGCTGTTCAAGGTGCGGCGTCTTTTCTGCGCGACGCCCGCTTATGTGAAGGAGCATGGCGCGCCGCAGCACCCGCGCGATCTGCTGCAACACACCACGGCGCTTTATTCGGGCTACCCGTCGCGCAATCGCTGGACGATGACGCACGGCGACGAGGTCGTCGAAATGGAACTGCCCGGCATGATCCGCTCGAACTCGGTCCATCTGCTGCGCGACTATGCGCTGACGGGCGGCGGCGTCGTCTGTCTGCCGACGCTCGTCGCGAGCGCGGCGCTGCTCGATGGCTCGCTGGTGCCGATTCTGACGGACTACACGCTCTCGACGCTGAACTTCGCGGCCGTGTATCCCGCGACGCAACGACAGGCGCTGAAGGTGAAGGCGCTGGTCGAATTCCTGGCCGAGTACCTGGGTCCCGAACCCGCGTGGGATCGGCCGCTTATCGAGCGCGGCTGGGTGACCTAACGCGGCAATTCACGCGGCGATTATTTGCAAAGTGCAAATGCTGTAATCGCCCGATCGCCGGTTGTTGCCATCCTGTTGCGCTTCTAAAGTTGATTCCAACAACACCGATTCAACAACCGCAACTACGTTGCATGGGATCGGAGTAAGAGCTTTGCATGGGACCGGAGTAGGCGCTAAAGCGCCAACACCGGTCGACAGCTAAAGCGCTAACTCCGATCGACACAGGAGACAGCAATGACCGAGCAGTCATTCCACACCGTCTTTGGTTCGCTCGACGGCTACCGCAAAGGCGAAATCGAAATCACGAGCGGCGAAGCGCGCCACTACGTGTTTTCCAACATCTTCGAAGTCGCTTCCGAAGCCAAGCCCTACGAAAAAGTCGTGGTCGGCAAGAACCTCGATTACGTGATCGAGGCGCTGCGCACCGAAGGACAATCACCATGGTTCGCCTGTGCGCATGACGAGTTCACGATCCAGATGGACGGCGAAGTGCGTATCGATTTCATCAAGCTCGATAACCCGCCGAAGAGCGGCACGGGCACTGTCGTGGCGGGTGCGCAACCGGCCGGCCGCGCGATGGGTCACGTGGTGCTGCGTCGCGGTCATCAGGCATTGCTGCCGGCGGGCTGCGCGTATCGCTTCACTGCACATAAAACCGGCGTCGCGCTCGTGCAAACGATGCTCGGCGAACTGTCGGTAGAGAAGTGGGCCGACATCTGCCTGCACTGATACGCACACGACCTCTGGAGACAAACCATGGCATCCCTCGAAACCCTCGATCACCCGGCAGGCTTCGCCGCCGACACCGTGCGCGCAAGCGAACCCGACGCGATCACCGGCTATCGCCGTTTCACGCTCGGCGCATTCGAATTCCTGCGCGACGAATACTTCGTCAAGATCAACTGGCCCGCGAAAGGCCAGACCCGCACCCACGCGGTGCCGGCCGATGCGTTTCTGCGCGCGATGATGCGCGACGTCGCGTGGGGCTTCTTCTACGGCTGGGTCAACTTCGACCACGTGTTCGGCACGCGCAATCACTACGGCAAGGTCGACATGTATGCGGGCTCGTTCAACGGCATCATGAAGGACGCGGGCGTCGATTACATGGAAACCTTCGAGACGCCGACGATCATGGCGACCTTCAAGGCGATCCTGCACGACTGGACCAACGAAGGCTTCGACCCGTTCGCGGCACCCGAGGAAACCGGCACCGCGTTCGGCCGCAAGCATGGCGACAACGATGCCGCGATCGAGCGCACACGTATCGCAACGCGCCGCATGCCGGGTCTCGAAGGCGACTCGCCGCTGCGCGACGATCTGCCGGTGAACCGCGCATTCGCCGACGTCACGCAGGACGATCCCGAGGTGCATGTCGAGCCCGGCTTCGAGGGTCAGCTGCACGCGTTCAACCTGTTCAAGTACCTGTCGCGCTCGGACGTCACGTGGAATCCGTCGGTCACGTCGGTGTGCGGTCAGAGCCTGTTCTGCCCGACGACCGAGGAGTACATCCTGCCGGTCTTTCACGGCAACGATCGCGTCGAGTGGTTCCTGCAACTGTCCGATGAAATCGTCTGGGACATCGGCGACAAGAACACCGGCGCGCCGCGCGCAAGGATCACGATGCGCGCTGGCGACATCTGCGCGATGCCGGCCGACATCCGCCATCAGGGTTATTCGACGAAGCGCTCGATGCTGCTCGTGTGGGAGAACGCGACGCCGAATCTGCCGAAGCGTTATGAGAGCGGCGAGCTGAAGCCGTACCCCGTCGATTTCTGAAGCTCGACTGAAGAGTCCCGCGCCCGCATTCACCGAGGATCATTCATGCAAACCCAACTGTTCATCGACGGCCGCTTCACGGACGCCGTCGAAGGCGGCACGATCGACGTGCTCAATCCGCACGACGGCTCGCTGATCACGCGGATCGCCGCGGCGACCGCCGCCGATGTCGATCTCGCCGTTGACGCCGCCGCGCGCGCGTTCCCGAAGTGGGCCGCGCTGCCCGCCGCCGAACGCGGCCGCCTGCTGCTGAAGCTCGCCGACGCGATCGAGGCCAACGCCGAAGAACTCGCGCAACTCGAATCGCTCGACACGGGCCATCCGATCCGCGATTCGCGCTCGCTCGACGTGCCTCGCACGGCGGCATGCTTCTGCTACTTCGGCGGCATGGCCGACAAGCTGCAAGGCTCGGTGATTCCGGTCGAAGCGGGCTTTCTGAACTACGTGCAGCGCGCGCCGATCGGTGTGGTCGGACAGATCGTGCCGTGGAATTTTCCGCTGATGTTCACGAGCTGGAAGATGGGCCCTGCGCTCGCGGCCGGCAATACGGTCGTGCTGAAGCCGTCGGAGATCACGCCGCTCTCCACGCTGCGCATCGTCGAACTGATGGCCGAGGTTGGCTTTCCGGCGGGCGTCGTCAACATCGTCGCGGGCTATGGTCATACTGCCGGGCAGCGGCTCGCCGAGCATCCGGGCGTCGGCAAGATCGCGTTCACGGGATCGACCGCGACCGGGCGGCGCATCGTCGAGGCCTCGCAGGGCAATTTGAAGCGCGTGCAGCTCGAACTTGGCGGCAAGGGCGCGAACATCGTGTTCGACGATGCGGATCTCGATGCGGCGATCAATGGCGCCGCCTGGGCGATCTTCCACAACCAGGGGCAGGCGTGCATCGCGGGCTCGCGGCTGATCCTGCACGAGCGCATCGCCGATCAGTTCCTCGAACGCTTCGTGTCGCTCGCTTCGTCGATCCGGCTCGGCAATCCGCTCGATGCCGACACCGAGATGGGGCCGCTGACTTCAAAGCAGCATCAGGAACGCGTGCTGGCATTCGTCGATATCGCGCGCCAGCAGGGCGGCCGCGTGCTGACGGGCGGCACAGCGCCGAGCGACGCAGCGCTTGCGAACGGCTACTACGTGCGCCCGACCATCGTCGAGGCCGCGAGTCCGAACGACCGCGTCGCGCAGGAGGAAGTGTTCGGCCCGTTCGTCACGGTGCTGCGTTTCGGTACCGACGACGAAGCGCTCGCGATCGCCAACGGCACCGACTACGGCCTCGGCAGCGGGCTGTGGACGCGCGATCTGTCGCGCGCGCACTCGATGGCCGCGCGGATCCATGCGGGCATGTGCTGGGTCAACTGCTACAAGCGCGTCAATCCGGGCAGCCCATTCGGCGGCGTCGGACAGTCGGGCTATGGCCGCGAGATGGGCTTCGAGGCGATGCACGACTACACGGAAGCGCGCTCGGTGTGGGTCAACGTCGACGGCAACGTGCCGCCGCATTTCAAGCGCTGAGGTCGTCATGGAGCGCTTCGTCTATCAGGGCACGCCGTCGCGTGTGGTGTTCGAGTGGGGTGGTCTCGCGACGCTGCCCGCTGAGGTCGAGCGGCTAGGAGCTAAGCGCGCGCTGATCCTCGCGACGCCCGAGCAGCGCGCGTTGGCCGATCAGGTCGCGAGTGTGCTCGGGGCGCGCGCCGCTGGTGTGCATGCGCAAGCCGTGATGCACGTGCCGGTGGAGGTCGCACGCGCGGCGCGCGATGCGGCCGCCGCGCTCGATGCCGACTGCTGCGTCGCGGTGGGCGGCGGCTCGACGGTTGGTCTCGGCAAGGCGATTGCGCTCGAATCGTCGCTGCCGATCATCGCGGTGCCCACCACCTATGCGGGCTCGGAGATGACGCCGATCTACGGCCTCACCGAGGGCCGTCTGAAGCGCACCGGCCGCGATATGCGCGTGCTGCCGCGCACGGTGATCTACGATCCGTCGCTGACGCTATTGCTGCCCGCGCAAATTTCAGCGGCGTCGGGCATCAACGCGATGGCGCACGCGGTCGAAGCGCTCTATGCCGAAGACGCGAATCCCGTGATCAGCCTGATGGCCGAGGAAGCAATCCGCGCACTCGGCGCAGCGCTGCCCGCGATCGTGCGTGCACCGGACGATGCCACGGCGCGCAGCCGCGCGCTGTACGGCGCGTGGCTCGCGGGCACCTGTCTGGGCGCGGTCGGCATGGCCTTGCATCACAAGCTTTGTCATACCTTGGGTGGCACGTTCAACCTGCCGCATGCGCAAACGCATGCAGTGATGCTGCCGCATACGGCACACTACAACCACGGCGACGCGCCCGATGCGCTCGCGCGCGTCGCCCGCGCGCTCGGCGGCAAGCACGCGGCCGACGCGGGTCCGCTGCTGTTCGAACTGAACCGCGCGCTCGGCATTCCGATGGCGCTCGCACAGATCGGCATGCCCGAGCAAGGTCTCGATGAAGCGGCCGATCTCGCGTGTAAGAATCCGTACGCGAACCCGCGTGCCGTGGAACGCGACGCGATCCGCGCGCTGCTGCAACGGGCGTGGCAGGGCGCAGAGCCAGCCTGAGCGCAGGCACACCGCAACGCCACTTAAAACGATTCATGGAGGAAGACATGTCGACGGACAACAAAGAGGCCGAACAGGCCCTGACCGAGCAGGTGGTAGCGAGCTTCGCGGGCACGCCCGACGAACGGCTGCGCACGCTGATGCAAAGCCTCGTGCGACACATGCATGCGTTCGTGCGTGAAGTGGAGCCGACTGAGGCCGAGTGGATGTCGGCCATTCGCTTTCTGACCGACACCGGCAAGATGTGCGACGACCTCGTGCGCCAGGAATTCATCCTGCTGTCGGATACGCTCGGCGTGTCGATGCTCGTCGATGCGATCAATCACCGTCTCGCGACGGGCGCCACCGACACCACGGTGTTCGGCCCGTTCTATATTCGCGGCATGCCCGAGCGTGCGTATGGCGAGAACATCGCGTTCACGCCCGGCACGCCCGCGCTCGTGCATGGCCGCGTGCTGTCGACGGACGGCGAACCGCTCGCAAACGCGGTGCTCGACGTCTGGCAGACCGCCGAGAACGGCATGTACTCGGGGCAGGACACCGAGCAGCCGCACGGCAATCTGCGTGGACGTTTCCACACCGACGCCGAAGGCCGCTACGCAATCTCGACGATCGTGCCAGTCAGCTATCCGATTCCGACCGACGGCCCGGTCGGCCGCATGCTCGAAGCGACGGGTCGGCACCCCTGGCGGCCCGCGCATCTGCACTTCATGATCGACGCGCCGGGGCATCGGACGCTGGTCACGCATGTGTTCAATCGCGAGGATCCCTATCTGGGCTCCGACGCGGTGTTCGGCGTGAAGCCGTCGCTGCTGGTCGATTATCGCGAGCGCTCCGCCGATCACGAACTGGCGGGCCGCTTCGGTTTTGATGGGCCGTTCCGCGAAGCGCGCTACGACTTCATCCTCGACCGGAGCTAACGACGATGGCACGCTTCTTTGCAGTATTCGCCACCGACAAACCTGGAATGCGCGAAGTGCGTGAGCGTGTGCGCCCGGTGCATCGGACGTGGTTGCGCGGCAATACGCATCGCGGCGTGTTCGTGCGCCTCGGTGGTCCGACGCTCGCGCCCCAATGCGATGCGATGAATGGCACGTTGCTGGTCGTCGAAGCGGAACGTATCGACGACGTGATGGAGTTCGTCAGCAACGATCCGTATATGCAGGCGGGGCTGTTCGATTGCGTCGAGGTCCGTCCTTGGGACTGGAGCCTCGGCAATCCGGAACGCAGAGTCTGAGCGATGAACCAAACGCCGCTCTGTGCGCTCACCGACGTGCCCGATGGCGGCGCGCGAGTCGTCGATGCTGCGGCCGCCAGTGTGCCGGTCGTGGTCGTGCGGCGTGGCGAGCAGGTGTGGGCGTACGCGAACCGCTGTCCGCATTTCTCGGTGCCGCTCGATTTCGAGCCCGGCGATGTGCTGTGCTATCGCGCGCAGGTGTTGATGTGCGCGCATCACAGCGCGTTGTTCCGTTTCGAGGACGGACACTGCATCGAGGGACCGTGCACGGGGGCGAGCCTCGATGCGGTGAAGATCGCGGTCAACGGAGACGCGTGGGTTGTGTTGAACCCCTAGTCGAGGCTCGCCCTTACTTCAACCGCCCTGCCAGAAACTGCTGCAACCGCTCGCTACGCGGATTCGTCAGCACCTGATGCGGATGCCCTTGTTCCTCGATCTTGCCCTGATGCAGGAACACGACATGATTCGACACGTTGCGTGCAAAGCCCATTTCGTGCGTGACGACGATCATCGTGCGACCTTCTTCGGCGAGCGCCTGCATCACGCGCAGCACTTCGCCGACGAGCTCAGGATCTAGGGCCGAAGTCGGCTCGTCGAACAGCATCACCTCTGGCTCCATCGCAAGCGCGCGGGCAATCGCGACACGCTGCTGCTGACCACCGGACAGATGCGACGGATATTTCTGCTCGGTGCTGGCCGGCAAACCCACCTTGGTCAGATACTTGCGAGCACGCTCTTCCGCTTCGGCGCGGCTCAATCCCAACACGCTGATCGGCGCCTCGATGACGTTTTCGAGCACGGTCATATGCGCCCACAGATTGAAATGCTGGAACACCATCGACAGACGCGTGCGCATCGTCTGCAACTGCTTCGGAAGAGTCACGCGCAGCGAGCCGTTGCGATCTCCGCTCGTGTTGATTTCCTCTCCGTTCAGCGTGATGCGCCCGGAGCACGGCGATTCGAGAAAGTTGATGCACCGCAGGAAGGTGCTTTTCCCGGAGCCGCTCGACCCGATGAGGCTAATTACATCGCCGGCCTTCGCCTTCAGCGAGACGCCCTTCAATACCTCGTTGTCGCCGAACTTCTTGTGCAGGTCGTCGACTGTCAGCTTGTACATGCTCGTATGCTCCATCATGGCGCGAATGCGCCCGGATTAATGCCCTTGCGGTTTCAGGTAAGCCAGCAAACGAATTTCCATCTTGCGGAAGCCCCAGATCAGCGCGAACACGATCGACGCGTACAGGATCGCCGCGATGCCGTACGCCTGGAACGTCGCGTAGGTAGCGGAGTTGACGTCGCGTGCCACTTTCAGGATGTCGGGGATGGTGGCGGTGAACGCGAGTGTCGTCGCGTGCAGCATCAGGATCACCTCGTTGCTGTACGAGGGCAGTGCCCGGCGCAGCGCCGAAGGCAGGATGATGCGCGTATACAGCTTGAATTTCGACATGCCGTAAGCCTGAGCCGCCTCGATCTCTCCGTGCGAGGTCTCCCTGATCGAGCCCGCGAAGATCTCAGTGGCGTACGCGCATTCGTTCAATGCGAACGCGAGCAGCGTGCAGTTCATCGCATTGCGAAAGAAGCTGTCGAGCATCGCGTGCGAATGGACGAAATGCAGACTGTAGAGCCCCGTGTAGATCAGCAGCAGCTGAACGTACAACGGCGTGCCGCGGAAAATGTAGGTGTAAAGCCAGACGGGCCCGGAAATGTAGCGGTTGCGCGACGCGCGCGCGATTGCGAGCGGCACGGCCAGCACGAAACCCAGCACGATCGACGCAACCAGCAGCCACAGCGTGATGACGAGGCCGGTGTAGTTGAAGCCGTCCGTGAACAGGTAGTTCTGCCAGTATTGACGAATCAGTTCGATCACAGCGCGGCCCTCCGTACGCCGATCGAGTAGCGCTTCTCGAGGCGGTTCAATACCAGATTCGAAATGGTCGTGATGGCGAGGTAGATGGCCCCGGTCGCCAGCGTGAAGAAAAAGAACGACTGCGTGCTCTTGCCCGCGTCCTGCGATGCCTTGACCACGTCCGCGAGACCGATGATCGACACGAGCGCGGTCGCCTTCACGAGCACCTGCCAGTTGTTGCCGATGCCGGGCAGCGCGAAACGCATCATCTGCGGGAACAGGATGCGGGTGAATACGCGCCGCGCGCTCATGCCGTACGCGAAGCCCGCTTCGATTTGCCCGCGCGGCACGGCGAGAAACGCGCCGCGGAAAGTTTCAGTGAAGTACGCGCCGTAAATGAAGCCCAGCGTGATGACACCGGCCAGAAACGGATCGATATCGATCTGCTCCATGCTGAACATGTCGGTCAGCTGATTGAGCCAGATCTGGATGCTATAGAACAGCAGCAGCATCAGCACGAGATCGGGCACGGCGCGGATCAGCGTGGTGTACAACGTGCCGATGCGCGCGACCACGCGGTTGGTCGACAGCTTCGCGGCGGCGCCGACGAGGCCCAGCGCAAAAGACGCCGCGAGCGACAGCACCGCGAGCTTGATGGTTACCCACGTGCCCGCGAGGAGCAGCGGACCGAAGCCTTGAAACAGCATGGGAGTGTCCTTGATGAAGGAGCGAACCGCGCGCATGCGCGCGGGGCCTGTCGATCGGGTGGAACGGGCTCGTGGGGGAGGGCTTAGCTGCCGTACACGTCGAAGTCGAAGTACTTCTGCTCGATCTTCTTGTAGGTGCCGTCCTTGATCATGTCGGCGATCGCCTTGTCGACCTTCGTCTTCAGATCGGCGTCTTCCTTGCGCATGCCGATGCCGGCGCCGTTACCGAGGATCTTCGGATCGTCGATGTCCTTGCCGACGAACGCGAAGCCCGTGCCACGCGGCGTCTTCAGGAAGCCCTGGTCAGCCTGCACTGCGTCCTGCAGCGCTGCGTCCAGGCGGCCCGACAGCAGGTCGGTATAGACGAGGTCCTGGTTCTGGTACGGCACGACCTTCACGCCCTTCGGCTCCCAGTAGGTCTTCGCGTAGGTTTCCTGGATCGTGCCCTGTTCGACGCCCACCGTCTTGCCCTTCAGCGAGTCGGCGCTCGGCAGGATGCCCGAGCCCTTCTTCGCAACCAGACGTGTCGGGGTGTTGAACAGCTTCGACGAGAAGGCGATCTGTTCGGCGCGTTGCGGCGTCATCGACATCGACGACAGCACGCCGTCGAACTTCTTGGCCTTCAGTGCCGGGATCATGCTGTCGAAGTCCTGCTCGACCCACACGCACTTCGCACCGACACGCTTGCAGATTTCGTTGCCGAGGTCGATGTCGAAGCCGACCAGCTTGCCATCCGTTGCTTTCGATTCGAACGGCGCGTAGCTCGCATCCACGCCGAAGCGGACCGTGGACCAATCTTTGGCAAAGGCGCCGGTGGCAGCGAGCGCGAGGGCGAGGGACAAGGCGAGTTTTTTCATAAAGTCTCCGGGGTGGATGTCTGACGTGAAATCCAGGGCAACGTCGGCCGGGCGATGCTCCGATGTGCGATGTTGTATAGACAAATTATCCCGGACGAGTAGCGAGCGGCAATCAGGGTTAGTGCTTACGGGGGTGGTGGCGTAAAGCTGGAAATGGGCCTAAAGGTCTTTATGGACGTGCTTTACAGGGCGATTGAAAGAGTCCGGGTATGGTCGGGATTTTCGCGTATACCCGCGGTCTATACCGTGACGCTTATCTTGTCCATACAACTTCGTTACGGCGATGCCCGCCCGAGCGTCCGGCCGTGAACCGGACGCCCCGCGCTATTGATGCGCAGGCGGCTGATACGTCATGTGCTCTTCGTCGTACAACGCATAGATGAGTTCGAGCATGCGCTGGATATCGGCCGATTCGTCGAGCATGCGCGTGCTCATGATGATCGGCGACACGAGGTTCTGATCGTCGAGATCCTTGTACGCGACATCGCCGCGCTGCATGCCGTACACACTCGCCGGCACGATCGAAATAC
The DNA here is from genome assembly GCA_000173575.1 of Burkholderia sp. H160. Lineage (GTDB taxonomy): Bacteria > Pseudomonadota > Gammaproteobacteria > Burkholderiales > Burkholderiaceae > Paraburkholderia. Next base: position 16,096 of record ABYL01000036.1, read on the forward strand.
CTTCGCCCGCGGCGACGAGACCGAGCGCAATCTGCAATTCGCGCGTCTCATACAGCCGTTGCGGTTTCAGGCCGCGATCGTGAAATGCGGCGAGCACCTGGTCGGCGTAACTCGGCCGCGGCGCCTTCGGGAAGATGATCAGCGTTTCGCTCGTCAGGTCGTGCAGTGACAGCACCGGCTTTGCGTCGATCAGCGGATGGCCGAGCGGCAGCGCGACGATCATCCGTTCCTCGCGCAGCACGACGCGCCGGATGCTCGGGTCTTCGTAACGAATGCGGCCGAAGCCGACGTCGATGCGGCCTTCCTTGAGCGCCTTGATCTGATCCATCGTCGACATCTCGTGCAGGCTCAGCTCGACCGTGCTGTTCTCGGTGCGAAAGCGGCGAATGATTTTCGGCAGCATGCCGTAGAGCGTCGAACCGACGAAGCCCAGCGACAGACTGCGCTCGATCTTGCCGACGCGCCGCGTCATCGCCTCGATTTCCGACGTTTGCGCGAGCAGCTGGACCGCGTGCGAATAGAAGAAGCGGCCGGCCTCGGTCAGCTTCAGCGGCCGCGAGTTGCGCTCGAACAGCTGCACGCCGAGCGTGTCCTCGAGCTGCTGGATCTGCCGGCTCAGCGGCGGCTGCGCAATATGCAGACGTTTGGCGGCCTTGGTGACATTGCACTCTTCGGCGACGGCGACAAAGTAGCGCAGATGGCGCAATTCCATGGAAATACCTTTTAAGTATCGTCGCGATACCAAATCAGTGTTGGACGATGCAAATGGCGTAGAACTATGCTTCAGCTACCGTAGACGCCCCGCAAATTATACCTCCCGAGCATTGACAACTCGGCCCGGTCTGAAGCGTCGGTCGGCCCCACGGAGACTGCGTTGATATCCATCACGCATGGGATCCAAGACCTAAAAAGAGTTCAGGAGCAGCAATGAATCACGCTGAAATCGAAACCCTGTCGAAAGGGTTGTCCACCGATATCCCCCCTCCCGTGCCGAAGGTCGAGCCCCTGCGCGCCGCGACCTGACGCAACACCGGAGGCGCACCGCCTCCGCTCCCCGACGTAAAAGACCAACCGGCCACCGGCCTCCCGGCAGGCAGGCCGCTCCCTACACGCGTGCATCGCACGCATACCGACTGTCCGAATCAGGAGACAAGCATGATTCCGATCTATCCGGATCACACTCCACAACTGAAGAACATCGACGACTTTCTCGTGGAAGACCGCGAGCGCGGCGACTACCGCCTGCATCGCAGCGCGTTTACCGACGAGCGTCTGTTCGAACTCGAAATGCAGCATATTTTCGAGGGTAACTGGATTTACCTCGCGCACGAAAGCCAGATTCCGAACAACAACGACTACTTCACGACCTACATGGGCCGTCAGCCGGTCGTGATCGCGCGTAACCGTCAGGGCGAGCTGAACGCGTTCATCAACTCGTGCACGCACCGCGGCGCGATGCTGTGCCGCCACAAGCGCGGCAACAAGGCGACGTATACATGCCCGTTCCACGGTTGGACCTTCAACAACAGCGGCAAGCTGCTGAAGGTCAAAGACCCCGCGGACGCGGGCTATCCCGACTGCTTCAACAAGGAAGGCTCGCACGACCTGAAGAAGCTCGCGCGCTTCGGTAACTATCGCGGCTTCCTGTTCGGCAGCTTGAGCGATGACGTGCCGCCGCTCGAGACCTTCCTCGGCGAGGCCGCGCGCATCATCGACATGATCGTCGACCAGTCGGAAGACGGCCTCGAAGTGCTGCGCGGCTCGTCGACCTATACCTACGAAGGCAACTGGAAGCTGACCGCCGAAAACGGCGCGGACGGCTATCACGTGTCGGCCGTGCACTGGAACTACGCGGCGACGACCAATCATCGCAAGGAAGAGAACGCGCGCGAAGACAAGATCCGCGCGATGGATGCCGGTAGCTGGGGCCGTCAGGGCGGCGGCTTCTACGCGTTCGAGCACGGCCACATGCTGCTGTGGACGCGCTGGGCGAATCCGGAAGACCGTCCGAACTTCAGCCGCCGCGACGAATTCGCCGCGCGCTGCGGCGCCGAGCGCGCCGATTGGATGATCCAGAACTCGCGCAACCTCTGCCTCTATCCGAACGTGTATCTGATGGACCAGTTCGGCTCGCAGATTCGCGTGCTGCGTCCGCTGTCGGTCAACAAGACCGAGGTGACGATCTACTGCATCGCGCCGAAGGGCGAGTCCGACGAAGCGCGCTCGCGCCGCATCCGTCAATACGAGGACTTCTTCAACGTGAGCGGGATGGCCACGCCCGACGACCTCGAGGAATTCCGCGCCTGCCAGCAGGGCTACGCAGCCCGCGCGGTCGAATGGAACGACATGTGCCGCGGTTCGAAGCACTGGATCGACGGCGCCGACGAAGCCGCGCAAAAGATCGGCCTCAAGCCCGTGATGAGCGGCGTGAAGACCGAGGACGAAGGCCTTTACACGGTGCAGCACCGCTACTGGATCGACACGATGAAAAAGGCGCTCAACGCGCCGGGGAGCCGCGCATGAGCAACATCGCCATCACCGATATTCAGGCTTTCCTGTTCCGCGAAAGCCGCCTGCTCGACGACGAGCAATGGGACGAGTGGCTGACCTGCTATCACCCGGACGCATCGTTCTGGATGCCGTCGTGGGACGACGAGGACAAGCTCATCACCAATCCGCAGCGCGAGATCTCGCTGATCTACTACCCGAACCGCCAGGGTCTCGAAGACCGCGTGTTCCGTATCAAGACCGAGCGTTCGAGCGCGACGATGCCCGATACGCGCACGAGCCACAACGTCGCCAACGTCGAAGTGGAGAGCGAGGACAACGGCGTCTACACGGTGCGCTTCAACTGGCACACGCTGAGCCATCGCTACAGGACGAACTACAGCTACTTCGGCATGTCGCGCTACGTGATCGACTTCAACGGCGCGCAGCCGCAAATCCTGAGCAAGTACGTCGTGCTGAAGAACGACTACATCAATCAGGTCATCGATATCTACCACATCTAGTCGGTGCGGTTGCAGGAGACAGAGCATGGAACACACTATTGCACTTCAGTTCGAAGACGGCGTCACGCGCTTCATTAGCTGCCGCGAGAACGAAACGCTGTCGGATGCCGCGTATCGGCAGAAGATCAACATTCCGCTCGATTGCCGTGAAGGCGCGTGCGGCACGTGTCGCGGGCTGTGCGAATCGGGCGCGTACGACATGCCCGAGGAGAGCTATGTCGAAGATGCGTTGACCCCCGAGGAAGCGAGCCAGGGCTATATCCTCGCGTGTCAGACGCGGCCGCGCTCGGATCTCGTGATTCGCGTGCAGGCATCGTCGGCGGCGTGCAAGACCGGTGTGTCGCGTTTCGAAGGCACGCTTGCGGCGGTTGAACGGCTGTCGGATTCGACGATCCATTTCTCGATCGATATCGACGGCGCGAGCGCGCCGAGCTTTCTCGCGGGGCAATACGTGAACGTCGAGATTCCGGGCACGAGCGGCGAGAGCCGGTCGTATTCGTTCAGCTCGGCGCCGGGCGCGACGCGCGCGGCGTTCGTCGTGCGCAACGTGCCGGACGGCAAGATGAGCGGCTTTTTGAGCCGCGACGCGCAAGCGGGGCAGCGCATCGGCTTCTCGGGTCCGTATGGCAGCTTCTATCTGCGCGATCCGCGGCGTCCGGTGCTGTTCCTCGCGGGCGGCACCGGTATCGCGCCGTTCCTGTCGATGCTCGACGTGCTGAAGGCGAGCGGCAACACGCAGCCGGTGCGGCTCGTGTACGGCGTGACCCACGACATCGATCTGGTCGCGCTCGAACAACTCGAAGAAGCGCAGCGCACGCTGCCGAATTTCAGCTATCGCACCTGTGTCGTGGATGCCGCGAGTAGCCACGAGCGCAAAGGCTATGTGACCGCGCACGTCGACAGCGAATGGCTGAATAGCGGCGACGTCGATGTCTACCTGTGCGGCCCCGTTGCGATGGTCGAAGCGGTGCAGGGCTGGCTTCGCGACAGCAGCGTCGAGCCCGCGAACTTCTACTACGAAAAATTCTCGGCGAGCAACGTAGCATGACTTCGACCTTTATCGATCGCTTCAAGGGCAAGGTGCTCGTCGTGACCGGCGCGGGCCAGGGCATCGGCCGTGGCGTCGCGTTGCGCGCGGCGCGTGAGGGCGCGGCGGTGGTGCTCGTCGATCGGTCGCCGATCGTGCACGAGGTGGCCGAAGAGATTGCGCGCGAAGGTGGCGACGCGCGCGCGTTTATCGCCGATCTCGAAACCTATGCGGGCGCGAGCGCGATGACGGCCTTCGCAATCGAAGCGTTCGGCCGCATCGACGCGCTCGTCAACAACGTCGGCGGCACGATTTGGGCGAAGCCGTACGAGGAATATGAAGCAGAGCAGATCGAGGCCGAGGTGCGGCGTTCGCTGTTCCCGACGCTGTGGTGCTGCCACGCGGTGTTGCCCGCGATGCTGAAGCGCGCGAGCGGGGCGATCGTCAACGTGTCGTCGATTGCGACGCGCAGTATTTATCGCGTGCCGTATGCGGCCTCGAAGGGCGGCGTCAACGCGCTGACCGCGAGCCTCGCGTTCGAGCACGCTGAACACGGTATCCGCATCAACGCGGTCGCGACCGGCGGCACCGAAGCGCCGCCACGCCGCGTACCGCGCAATACGGCACCGCAAAGCGAGCAGGAAGCGACGTGGTATCAGGGCATCGTCGATCAGACGATCGCGTCGAGTCTGATGCATCGCTACGGCACGATCGACGAGCAGGTCGGCGCGATCCTGTTCCTCGCTTCCGATGAAGCGTCGTATATCACTGGTACTGTGCTTCCGGTCGGCGGCGGCGATCAGGGCTAACGACCGGCGGGCCGCCTCGACCCACATCGATGATGAATCCCACTCCTAGCCAGGCGCCGGCTACGCGCGCCGTTGCGGCCGACTTGTCCGTGTCCGCCATCGTGGCCGGCTTCCTGGCCGTGCTGATTTCGTACGCGGGCCCGCTCGTGATCTTTTTCCAGGCGGCGCAAGCGGTCCACATGCCCAACGAGATGGTCGCGTCATGGGTATGGGGCATCTCGATCGGCGCGGCCATCTCCGGCATCTTCGCAAGCTGGAAGCTGAAAGTGCCGGTCGTGACCGCATGGTCTGCGCCCGGCACCGCGCTGCTCGTCGGGCTGTTTCCCGCGTTGACGCTGCATCAGGCAGTGGGCGCGTACCTGACCGCGGCCGTGATCATTCTGCTGATCGGCGTCTCGGGCTACTTCGACCGGATGGTGCGCAGCATTCCGAAGGGCATGGCCTGCGGGATGATGGCCGGCATCCTGCTGCAGTTCGGCACGCACGCGTTCAAGGCGGCGGCGTCGATGCCCGCGTTGGCGTTCGGCATGATCGGCGCGTACATCGTGTTCAGACGGCTGCTGCCGCGCTATTGCATCGTGCTGGTGCTGCTGACGGGCACGGCGCTCGCCATCGCGCTTGGCGCCGCGCATCTGGGCGCACTGCCGCTGCAGGTCACGCGGCCGATCTTCATCAAACCCGAATGGACCCTCAGTTCGACGCTGAGTCTTGCGTTGCCGCTCGTCGTCGTCAGTCTGACCGGGCAGTTCCTGCCGGGGATGGCGATTCTGCGCGTATCCGGCTATCAGACGCCGGCCCGGCCGATCATCACCGCGACGAGCATCGCGTCGATCGGCGTGGCGTTTTTCGGTGGCATCACGATCGTGATTGCCGCGATCACCGCGGCGCTGTGCACCGGCAAGGATGCGCACGACGACCCGGACAGGCGCTATATCGCCGGCATCGCGAACGGCGTGTTCTATCTGATCGGCGGCACGTTCGCCGGGGCGATCGTCGCGCTGTTCACGATGCTGCCGAAGGAGTTCGTCGCGATTCTGGCGGGCCTCGCGTTGATCGGTGCGATCACCTCGAACGTGATGGGCGCGATCCAGGACGAGGACCATCGCGAGGCCTCGGTCATCACGTTTCTGGCGACCGCATCCGGTATGACGTTTCTCGGACTCGGTTCCGCGTTCTGGGGCATCGTGATCGGCTCGTTCGCGCACCTCGTGCTGAACAGGGTGCGGCGCGAGACGGCGAACCGATGACGAACCGGTGACTCAAGGCCGCGCCCCAAGCGCCTGATAGAGCGCGGCGGTATCGGCATAACGTTGCGCGGCGGCTTTTGTGCGATCGAGTCCGGTCTGCAATTCCTGCCGCTGCGTATCGAGCAACGTCAATTGACTGATGCCGCCCGCCGCATAACGCTGACTGGCAATATCGGCGCTACGTTGCGCGCTGCGCTGCGCGGCGTCGAGCGCCTGCAACGCGATGGCGTCCTGATCGAGCGCGCGCAGCGCGTCGGCGACCTGTTGCAGTCCCTGCAGCACGGTTTGCTTGTACACAGCGAGCGCTGCCTCGTAGGCCGCTTCGGACGAACGCTTGCGCGCCAGCAGTTCACCGCCGTGAAACAGCGGCTGCGTGAGACCCGCGCCGAAATTCCACACGTTAAAACCCGTCAGCAGGTCGGACACATTGACGCGTTCGGTCGCCGCGCTGCCCGACAGCGTGATGCGTGGATACAGGTTCGCGGTCGCGACGCCGACGTTCGCGCTCGCCTGATGCAACAGCGCCTCGGACGCGCGGATGTCGGGCCGCTGCTGCGCAAGCGTTGACGGCAACGTCAGCGGCAGGTCGGCCGGCAGCACGAGCGTATCGAGGTCGAGTGCGGCAAGCTCGGTCGTGGCGGGCAAATCCGCCGGCGCACGTCCGAGATAGATCGCGAGTTGATGATCGGTCTGTGCGAGTTGCGTGCGCAACGGCGGTAACGTCGCGCGAGTTTGCTGCACGAGCGTGCGCTGGCTCAGCAGATCGACCTCGGAGATGCCGCCAGCCCGATAGCGGTGTTCGGCGATGTCGAGTTGCTGCATCTGGTTCGCGAGCAGCGCTTCGGTCAGTGCAATCTGCCGCGCCAGCGACGCGCGCCGGATCGCAGCCGTCACGACATTGCCGGCGACCGTCAAACGCGCGGCCTCGAGTTCGTATTGCTGATAGTCGACCTGCGCGGCCACCGCTTCGAGCGCGCGACGATTCGCGCCGAACAGATCGAGCGTGTACGACACCGTGACCTGCGCGCTATACAGCGTGAACGGCGCAAACGAGCGCCCCTGCGCCAGCTGTCCGAAGCCGAGCGCCTCAGGATCGATTTTCTCGCGCGTGGCCGACAGGTTGGCATCGGCTTTCGGCCAGAGCGTGCCACCTGCCTGCGCGCGATAGTCCTGCTGCGCTTCGTCGAGTTTCGCGCGGGCTTGCGCGAGGGTCGGGCTTTCGTCGAGCGCCTGTTGCACGAGCGCGTTCAGCGCTGGCGAGCCGAACGCGCGCCACCAGCCGTCCCCGGGCAGATCCGTCGGCACGAAGTGTTGTGCGGCGCCGCCTGGACCGTCGGAGGCGACGGTACTTGCCGCAAGCGGTGCGGCGGTATAGCTCGACACGCTGGTCACGTCGGGACGATGGAAATCCGGGCCGACCGCACACGCGCACAATGTCGCGCTAGCGCCGAAGGCTGCGAGCCAAAGCGCAGCGGACCGACAGGCCGCACTATGAAAAACCACGGTACGAAAGGCACGAACGGCAGGAGCGGAATACATTGCAGGCCTTCCTCAATCGAGCGTGCGTCGATAGAACTTCACGGCGACGCCCATCACGACGACCAGAAAAATAAGCAGCGGCCACACATGCGGCCACATGTCGGCCCAACCGACGCCCTTGAGCAGAATGCCGCGCACGAGCCGGTTGAAATAGGTGAGCGGCAACAGATTGCCGATGTACTGCGCCCACATGGGCATGCCCGCGAACGGGAACATGAAACCCGACAGCAGGATGTTGGGCAGAAAATAGAACATCGTCAGTTGCATGGCCTGCAACTGATTCTGCGCGAGCGACGAGAGCGTAATGCCGATCGTCAGATTGGCCGCGACGAACAATAGAGCGGACAGATACAGCGCGATCAGACTGCCTTCGAACGGCACATTGAACACGTAGCGCGCGGCCGCGAGAATGATGCTGACCTGCACCAGCCCGATTGCCACGTAAGGCACGATCTTGCCGGTCATGACTTCGAGCGGCAGCACCGGCGTGGCGAGCAGGTTTTCCATCGTGCCGCGCTCGCGTTCGCGCGTGATTGCGAGGCCCGTCATCATGACCATCGTCATCGTCAGGATCACGCCCATCAGGCCGGGCACCACGTTGTACTGGGTGATGCTTTCGGGGTTGTAGAGCCGATGCAACTGAACATCGAAAGCTGTGGGGCCGACCGCGAGCGACGATAACGGACCCGTGAGGTCCTTCTGCAATACCGACTGCGTGATCGACGGCAACGCGCCAAGCGCAGTGCCCACCGCCATGGGGTCCGTCGCGTCGGCTTCGACGAGCAGCGATGGCCGCGCGCCCTTGGCCAGCTCGCGCGTGAAACCGACGGGGATATTCAGCACGAACAGCACCTTGCCCTGCGCGAGCGCGCGGCGGCCGGACTCTTCGTCGGGCAGCGTCGAGACGATGTCGAAGTAATCGGAATTGCGCATCGCCATCAGGAAACTGCGCGTGAACTCGCTGTGATCGGCGGCGATGACGGCGGTCGGCAGATGCTTCGGGTCGGTATTGATCGCGAAGCCGAATAGCGCCATCTGCATGATCGGCAGCACGATCATCATCGCAAACGTGATGCGGTCGCGCTTCAGTTGCAGAAACTCCTTGCGCACGATGCTCCACCAGCGCATCAGCGAAAAGCGGGGAAGGCGGCGCGGGGTGTTCACGATGCCTTGCCCGCGGAAGGGGTTGCGTAATTGTCGGTCGAGCGGTTCATCATGAAGATGAACACGTCCTCGAGGCCGGTTTCTTGTCTTTCGATCCGCAGCGCCGGGTCCGAGTGAGCGAGCTGGTCGATCGTCGCGTGCAGTTCGGGCGTGTCCGGACCGCTCACGTGCAGCGACGAACCGAATGCCACTGTCTGCTCGACGCCGGGTGAGCGGCGCAGCCGATCGCCGAGTTCGACGAGATTCTGGCCGTACACGGCCCACGTCACGAGCCCTTGCGAATCGATGACCTGTTTCGCCGTGCCCTGCGCGAGCAGCTTGCCGTACGCGATATAAGCGAGCTTGTGACAGCGTTCCGCTTCGTCCATATAGTGCGTGCTGACGAGCACCGAGATGCCGCGTGCCGCGAGGCGGTGCAACTCTTCCCAGAAGTCGCGGCGCGCGCTCGGGTCGACACCCGCCGTCGGTTCGTCGAGCAGCAGCAGTTCCGGCTCATGCAGCATGCACGCGGCCAGCGCGAGGCGCTGCTTCCATCCGCCCGACAACGCACCGGCTGGTTGCTTCGCACGGCTTTGAAGTCCAAGCTGTTCGAGCGCGCGATCGACCGCCTCGCGGCGGTTCTTCATCTCGTAGAGGCGCGCGACGAAGTCGAGGTTTTCGCGGATCGTCAGATCTTCCCAATAGGAGAAGCGCTGGGTCATATAGCCGGTGCGTCGCTTGATCTGCGCGCTGTCGTGCACGATGTCGTAGCCGAGACACGTGCCGCTGCCGGAGTCGGGCGTCAGCAGGCCGCACATCATACGGATGCAGGTGGTTTTGCCGCTACCGTTCGGGCCGAGGAAGCCGAAAATTTCGCCACGCTGCACGCGCATCGTTACATCGTTGACCACGTGCTTCGTGCCGAAATGCTTATTGAGCCCGTGCACGTCGATCGCGTACACGGGGTGGTTCGTGTTGTCGGGGGTTGCGGGTGAACTCATTGCAGCGTCACCGTGACGGGCTGACCGGGCCGCAGCTTCGGCGCATCGGCGGTTTGGGGTTTGGCTTCGACCATGAACACGAGCTTCGCGCGGCTTTCGTTGCTGAAGATCACCGGCGGCGTGTACTCCGCCTGGTCCGAAATGAAGCTGAGCACGGCTGGCACGTCGGCGGCGCAACCGTCGCAATGAATCACGACGCGACGGCCCGGTGCGAGCGAACCGACCACCCCCTGGGGCACGAAAAAGCGCACCTTGACGTTCTCGGGCGGCAGCATGCGCACGACGGGGCTGCCCGCCGGCACCCATTCGCCGCTGCGATACATCGTGTCGAACACGAGGCCCGCGTGCGGCGCGTGCACGCTCTTCTGATCGAGCTTCCATTGGGCCTGGCCGAGCTGGGCCTGCGCCGCATCGACCTGTGCCTGCTGCGCGCGGATCTGTTCGATCCGCCCCGGCAGCCGGGCGACGACAAGCTGGCTCTGCAGCTCGCGCACGTGTGCGGCGCTCGACAGCGCGCTCGCGCGCGAGTCGTCGAGCTGGCTTTGCGGGACACCGCCCGCGCCGAATTGCTGTTCGTCGCGACGGAACTGGGTCGCGGCGCGCGACGCGTCGGCTTCGGCCTGCACGAGTTGCGCGCGCGTCACGTCGACTTCGGGCGGGCGCTTGCCGGTCCCAAGGTCGGCAAGCTGGGAGCGGGCCGCGCGCAGTTGCTCGTTGGCCTGTGCCACGGCTTCGGTTTCGTTCTGCGCTTCGAGCGCGAACAGCGGCGTGTTCTGCGCAACGGTCTGCCCGCGTGAGACTGCGAGCTCGGTCAACTGCCCCGCCTGTGAAGACGCGAGGTACAGGAACTCGCCTTCCACATAACCTTGCCACGTGTTCGCCGGTTGTTGCGAACAGCTCGCGCACGCCGCGATGCAGAGTGCAAGCAACGCGACACGCATGGATGAGCTAACAGACGAAATCATGACGGCTTCCCTTTCGCGCGGCGTGCGGTCGGCGTCGCTCTGGTCCTGACCTTGGGCGCCGCGGTTGCGCTCATGCCCTGCGTGAGTAAAGCGACGACATGGCGTTCGAGCGTCGCGCGATCGAATAAGGTGCCTGGATTCACGCGCTGCCAGATCTTTGCGGCAGCCTGCGGCAGCATCACGAGCGCCAACACCGAGTTGAACAGCAGCAACGGTTCGAGCTGCGCATTCAACTGGCCCGATGCACAGCCACGCGCGATGTTCTGACCGAACGCGGCGAGCTTTTGCACGGGGATGTGCGCGAAAGCGCGCTCGCGCAGCAGACCGCCTTCGTTGACGATTTCGCGCAGCCATAACGAAGGTAGCCAAGGCATGGCTTCGGTGACGTCGAACATGCGCCTGACGATGCCATGTGTCAGCGCGAGCGGTTCGTCGTGTTCGGGATCGACCGGGTCCCAGATCGCACCGAACGCGGGGAAGAGCTTTTCCTCGAACAGTGCGTCGAGCAGCTTTTCGCGGGTCTGGAACCAGTAGTGCACCATCGCGGATGTCACGCCGCTCGCCGCCGCGATCTGGGCAAGCGTCGTGTTGGCGATGCCGCGCTCGGCGAACAGCGCCACCGCGATATCGAGCAGATGCTCGCGTGCGTCGAAGTCCTGAGGATGAGGACGACGACCCATTCTGGAACGCGCGGCCTGGGCCATGGTCACTAGACTAATTGATGAGTTAGTTAGTTTTAACGCTTTGATACTAGGACATTTTCTGGTGCAGCGAAGGAGGGGAAACCCTGCGGCGGGTGCGTTTCGATCCTCTCGTTGATCCGCGTCAATAGGACGCGCGATGACGCGGCATGGGAGCGTCGATACCGGAATAGACGCTCATCTTTTGCTGCGTTCGGTTCGTCGATACGCTGGCGTTTTCCATCAACGGAGGGCGCCATGGTCAGCGCGACACGACACGGCGAACGTTATTGCACGGTGGTGACCAATGGCCGTGTCCACCTGTATTCGGATACCAGCAAGAACGGTGTCGGCGATGCTCGCGTCCCCGGTGGCGAGGACGCTCGGTAAGCCGGTGCGAGTGGGGCTCGTGCAGGTGTAGTTGGGCGAGTGCCGTATCGCTACGGCTGAACCGCTCGCGACCGTTTGTTCGAACTCGCGGCGCGAAACCGCTGCGGCGGCTGCCCAGCGCGAAGCTCGTGTGGATCGAGGAAAAAATTTCGGTTGCCGGCCATGCGCTCAACCATGAAGTCGATGAAGGTCTTCACGCGTAGCGACTGCTCGGTTCGATGCCCATAGTAGATATAGATCATGCCGTGCTCGGTGACGTGCCGCGTCAGCAACGGAATCAGCCGGCCGCTTCTGATGTGAGGCGTTGCGTTGAAGCTACCCAACTGCCCGATGCCGAGGCCCGATAGCACCGCCTGCGTTTCCATTTCCGTGTCGTTCACGCAGAGGGCAGCGGGCACGTCGCGATAGACGACTTCATCGCCGATCCGGAACTGCCACTGCGCGAGCTTTCCCGTGTTTGCCCGCCGGTACCCGGTGCATCGATGTTGAGCCAGTTCCTCGATGGTCCGCGGCGCGCCGTTGCGCTCGATGTATTCCGGCGATGCGCACACGATCAGCTGTATTGGCACCAGTCGGCGTGCGATCGAGCCGCCCGATGGCGGCGGGCCACCGCGAAATCCCACATCGGAGCGGTCGGTCACGAGATCCGTGAACTGATCATCGAGTTGCACCTCGAATTGCACGTTCGGATAGAGCTTCTGGAATTCCTCGAAGTACGGCCACAGGACCGGGAGCCCGAGCGCGCGCGCCGCGCTCACGCGCAGCACGCCGCCCACTTCTTCCTTCGAGCGCCGGGCCTCGTCGAGCGCGGACGACAGGGTCGCGAGCGCCGGCTTCACGCTGTCGAGAAGCCGTTGGCCTTCCTCCGTCACGCTCAGCTTGCGCGTGGTCCGATGAAAGAGCCGCACACCCAGATCCTTCTCCAGCTGCATCACCGCATGGCTCGCTGCCTGCGGCGAGATGCCTTGATCGACGGCCGCGCTGCGCAGGCTTCCGAGCGTCGCGGCGCGCACGAAAATGGTGATCGCACGCATCCCGTTCATTTCTGGCGCCCCGGATTCGCAAATAAAAGTTGATTATGAACCAAACAATGTCCGGCTAGTTTGTGTCAATCGTCGCGCCTACGATGGCATCACTTCATCACACACGTAGGAGAGACATCATGGCTAACGTCCAACAAGATGGTTTCAAGCGCGTATGGTTCATCACCGGCGCGTCGCGAGGTATCGGCGCATTGATTGCGCAAGCCGCGCTCGCGGACGGCAACGCGGTCGTGGCCGCCGGACGCAATGTCGCGGCCATCGCCGAGCGTCTTGGCGAATCGGCCGCGTTGCTGCCGGTTGCGCTGGACGTGACTAGCGAGGCCCAGGCAAAGGCGGCCGTGCAGGCGGCGGTTGAAAAATTCGGCCGCATCGATGTGCTCGTCAACAACGCCGGCTTCGGTCTGCTCGGTGCGGTGGAAGAATCCGCCGACAAGGACGTGCGTCGCATGTATGACACGAACGTATTCGGCCTGCTGAACGTCACGCGCGCTGTGCTGCCGGCGATGCGCGCGAACCGTTCGGGCCACGTGATCAACATTTCTTCGGTTGGCGGCTATCGGGCCGCAGCGAGCTTCGGCGTGTACTCGTCGACGAAGTTTGCCGTCGAGGGCATTACGGAAGCGTTGCATGCCGAGTTGAAACCGCTGGGCATTCACGCGACCGTCGTCGAGCCGGGATATTTCCGTACGGACTTTCTGGATGCGTCCTCGCTGGTCGTGGCGCCCGACGTGATCGACGACTACGACGAAACCTCGGGTGCGGTTCGCCGCAAGGCCGTGCAGATCAATCACAACCAGCCTGGCGACCCGGCGAAGCTCGCGGCCGCGATGATCACGCTGGTCGACGCGCCGAACCCACCGTTGCGCCTTCCGCTTGGCACGGACACGCTGGCCGCCATCGCCGCGAAAAACGCCTACGTGACGCAGGAAACGGACGCGTGGAAGTCGCTATCGGCGTCGACGGACTTCGCTGCGTGAATGGCAGATTCAACCGCGGACTCGCAAACTGCATGGACTACGAGAAGTAAGCGCATCTGTTCGCAAGGCGAGCCCGCATGTGTAGTTTCGACGGGCACGCCGCAGCGCAAAGCATTGCGGAAGCAGTATCAGCAAATCCAACTTCACTCCCCCCGATGGCGCCTGAAATGACGATTTCATGGGAATCGTGCCCCTGGAATAGTCAGACCTACGCGCACGTTTAAACATAACGCAGCGGCAGAATTGCACTGCAAACAGCAGCAGCCAGATCACTAGTAGAGCTACCCTTTTTACAAGGAGCAGCTATGAGTCCCATTTGCCAAATCGCAGCGTTCGGCGGCCTTGCGTTGCTTGGGTTCGCAGCGAGTGCGAGCGACGTGCCACAAACAATCAAGGCGACTCTGCTATCGAGCGATATTCAACTCGACACGCACAACCTGAAACCGGGGCCAGTGGCGTTCGACGTCAATAATGATTCAGATGACAAGCTGACTCACGAACTCGTCGTGCTGAAAACGGATCTCGCCGATGGCGCGCTACCCGTTCGCAAAGGACGGGTACCCGAGGAGAAGCTCAGAAAAATCGGCGAGGTCGAGGACGTCGCCCCAGGCAAGAGCAAGAAGTTGGTCCTCAAACTGGCGCCCGGTCACTACGTGCTTCTCTGTAACAAGCCTGGTCACTATGCGATGGGTATGCATACATCACTTATCGTTGCACCGTGATCCTGGGAATCACCTGGCAGCTCCGGTCGACCAATGATCAACACAGGACGCGATGCTTAAGGGGATCGGCATGAGGCGATCGTCTGGCGCTCGGCCGCGTGTAGTCACGTAGTCGTGCAGGATGGTCGCATGTGCCGCGCAGGGGCCAATATCACCTGAACGTAACGGGCCGACCGCAGTGCGCCATTGTTTCGTGGTGCCCAGCGCGACCCGGCGGGCAACTTGCGGGTCGCCATCAAGCCTTGGCGACGTGCCACGTGTCCTCGTCGAAAATGTAAAGCGTCATCCCATCGTCGTCGACCACCATGCCGTTTGAGATCTTCGGTGGCTCGGCGAGGGTGGCCACAGGCATAGCGCAGGCAATCGCGGACAGCATGATCCTGATCATGGTTTCCGTCCTTGTACAGAGGCGGCGATGCGCGAACGCCAGTCCAGCGAATACACAGTGCATCAGGCATCGCGATCGCCTGCACGACAAGGTGCGGCACCAGTGGCGGACCGCGTCTCTCTATCGTATAAACGATAAGGTGGGCACTTTATTCCAGGTGCGGCGCCTTCCCAGTTTGCTGTCGACCCAGCGCTAGCCTGCAGGTCAAGTTCGCGACGCCAGCACACACAAAAATGGAATAAGTCAGGAGATTGTTCGCTTATGTATGTGGCTAGTCTTCGCTATCAGGACAATACCCACCTTCATGGGCCACTGGCATTGGCGCTTGCGCCGAATGGAGATCTCGTGACAGCGAACGGCGATGCCGTTAATCCGCCAGATGCACAGCACGCGAGCGAAATCGTCGAGTTCACGCCCGGCGGAAGCTTCGTCGCTCAGATGCAGGTCGATCCCACGGCCGGCGCCGCATTCGGCCTTGCGTTCGGACTCAGCAGCAGTGGTCAGTCACAGTTCGCGGCGGTCAATGACAACACGAATACGGCGACAGTCTGGACGTTGCGCCCGAGCAACTGACCTGTGGGACGGTGGTTCTGCGGGTGCCTGGCGCGCGTTGGCGTCGAGATCAGCAGATTACCGCTTCGACGAACCAGGACGCTTATCGACGCGCGACCGACGCGCGTCGTTGTCAAACTCCTGTCCGTCCCATTGCAGATCGGACTAAGCCGGACGTCGGGCGATCATCGCGTAGAAGTTATATCCCGCGAAAAACGTGCCTTCTTCGCTCGCTCGCAACTGTCGCGCAACAAACGTTTGCGCCTCGTCTTGCGTTGCTACGCCAGTCTTGGGCAACAGCACTAAAAACGACTGCAGACTCGCGAGAAAGAAATCGGCTCGACCAATCTCTGTGAGAACCCATCCGCGGCTATCGACAAGTTCAAGTCCTGCGACCGGTGAAACTGGTCGGCAGCGAATGGCAACGGCCTGAACTTTGAATGCTTGCCGCCGATTCTCAAGAGCGGGTGGTGTTTATCCGATGCCGATATTCCTGGACTTTGCCTGGAGCCTCCTTTCAATGCGTTGAAATTAGCAACGATATTCTATTGCCATCTTGTGCAATATTCTGTCTAATGCTTTCAAACTAAAAAGTCCGGTTTATTTTGGCTCGCTGACACAGTCGACAGGGGTTCACTCAATGCACTCTCTGCTGCCACTTAAGGCCCAGGTGCGCCGTCATGCGCGAACGCTCGCCGGGTATTTTCCAGCTCCATTTACACGCGACGAATCAAACGGTGTCGACATCCTTGGTGTCATGACCCCCAGGCTGCTGAACGGCAACACGCTGCTGAATCTCAACTACGGCGAAGTGGACCGCTTTACCGTCAACACCCGCGCGACGGGCACACTATTCGTCGCAATTGGCGGAGACTTCGTGCGCGTCGCCACTTCGGTCAAAACGCAAACTGGCGAGCGAGCCGTGGGCACGGTACTCGACCGCACGCACCCCGGCTATCGGATGCTGCGCAGCGGGCAGCCCTATACCGGTTACGCCACGCTATTCGGCAAGCAATACATGACGCGGTACGAGCCGATCCGGGATAGTGCCGGCGAGGTCATCGGCGCCATGTACGTCGGCCTCGATGTCAGTGAAGTGTGGAACCTGTCGATCGGAGCCAGACTCGCGCTACTGACCTTGGCCGCAAATACCGTACTCCTGCTCGGCTATGGCCGGCTGCTGCAGGCAGTGATCCCCGCCGACCGACCGAGCCCGGCGGCCGCGTTGCCCACTTTCCTGCAAACCGGGGTGATCGGCTTCGGGCTATTCGGCGCGCTGCTGGTCAGCGCGCTGGTCTTCGTGACGACCCGGCGCGGTCTCGGCATGCAACTGCTCGAAGCCAAGGCCGCCGCGGAAAAACTGGCGGCCGGCGACTTGACCGCCCAGGTGCATGTCAGCCGGCGCGACGAACTGGGCCAGTTGATGCAGGCAATGAACGGCATCAGTGTCGGTCTGGCCTCGGTAGTCGGTAACGTGCGACGTGCCTCCGATATGATCGCGCTGGGCGCGCGCGAAATTGCAGCCGGCAATGCGGAGCTTTCCTCCCGCACCGAGGCGCAGGCCGGCTCGCTCGAGGAAACCGCGTCGACGATGGATCAATTGACCGCGATGGTCCGCGCCAATGCTGATCGCGCGACAGACGCCAACAAACACATCGCCTCGGCCTCCGATCTCGCAGTCAAAGGCGGCAACGTGGTGGGCCATGTGGTCACCACCATGTCGTTGATCCGCGGCAGTTCACACAAGATTGTCGACATCATTAGCATGATCGACTCAATTGCCTTTCAAACCAATATCCTGGCTTTGAACGCGGCCGTCGAGGCGGCGCGCGCCGGCGACCAGGGACGCGGCTTTGCGGTAGTCGCCGCCGAGGTGCGCAGCCTGGCCCAACGCAGCGCCATGGCCGCCAAGGAAATCAAGGCGCTGATCACCGACTCGGTCGGCAACGTCAATGCAGGCGGCGAACTGGTCGACCAGGCTGGCCGGGGCATGACCGAAATCGTCACGGCCGTCGATCGTGTCGTCACCCTGATGGGCGAGATTACCCACGCGAGCAACCAGCAAAGCACCGGCATCGGCGAAGTCAACCGCGCGATCGGGCAGATGGACGAAAGGCTCCAGCAAAACGTTGCCCTGGTCGAGCAGGTGGCAGCCGCAGCAGCCAGCATGCAGGAACAGGCGTGCACACTCGAAGATGCCGTGCAGGTATTTCGCCTGGTAAGCGACGCACCAAACTGACCTTCGCGGGTACCCTGGACTTCTTTTGGTTAGCCCTCGTGGCCGAGGTCGCGTGTCGGGCGAACCTTGGGCGGTCGGTCGCGCAGCAGCAGAGGCATCAAACGCCGGTTGGCTGCCTGCGCGGCCCACTCGCAATACGCGGCGCTGCCGAGCACCCAGCCGTTGAGCGTCGACTGCATCAGGTTATTGACCTCGCCCTCGTCGAGAGGCTGTGCGCCCAGATCGCGGTAAGCCTGCTGGCGCTCGAGCGGCGTATTGCCGAGCGCGCAGTAGAGTGGATGGTCCTTGATGAAACTATCGACACGCACCCTGATGTGGTGCGTATAACTCGACCACTGGTAGTTTCCGGGCTCGGCCACAAGGCGGTTGCGCACCGGCGCATGATCGATGACCTGGCTCGCGAGCAGGAAATACACGGCGGGCTCAATCACCGTTGCCAGGTACTCGCCACGCCACACCGTACCGCGGCGTCCATGACGGCGGTTGAAGGTCTCGACATAGCGACGGCCGACCGCCTGCATCGCCATGGCTACGCTCGACTCGTATGAAGGCGTGACGAGGAACTGGACCGCGTCAGGCATGAGTACCCACGCGTGGACTGCCAGATCGGCGACGCGCGCTGCGTCTGCCAGGCAGGCGAGGAAGTACAGGTAGTCTCCTTCGTCCAGGAATGCGGGCCCCTTGAGCCCCTGCAAGATAACGTGCTGCGGTTGTTCTGGGACGTAGTGCCGTGCAAGCCGTGTCATGCTGAATTAACCGGAAATCTACTGTAGGAAAGCGATCCGACAGGTATCGGACGCGTGAGGAAATTCTATCGGTCACGCGCGCGCGTTTACATCGCGAACAGGCCTTTTTTCTGGCTTCTTTTCGTCGAATTGCCGTTCCAACCAGCGTCTCTTTTATGCCGCCGCTGAATAGCAGTGCCGAGGATCTCCATTTGCATCCCACCTGCATTGGTCAGAGCCCAGCGTAATGTGGATTCGCGCATTTGATCGGTAGGTATCCCAACGATAAAGACTGCCTCCAATTCTTCTTATCAAACGCTGCTATTCAGGCGTCGAGAAAAATTATCGAAAATCGCCCGCTTTTCGATCGAAATTTGCAGAAAGGTCCTCGCGGTTGATTTTGGCTACTGTCTCGCCTCAATAGGATGGTTGCAAGGCGAGCGCAGTAATGCCGAGCCCCAACGGGTCGTCGGTTCTGTCGATCCGATTCCCAGCCAACCTATCGAGACTATGACCATGCAATCATCCCGGCCATTGATATGCCTCGCGTCTTTGACGCTCGCCCTGCAACCTCTCGCGGCTCACGCGGATTTGACGGTAAAGATCGGGCAGGTTTCCCCGCTTACCGGCGAGCTGTCCCATATTGGAAAGGACGATGAAAACGGTGTGCGACTGGCGATCGAAGATCTGAATAGCAAAAAGATTCGCATTGGCGGGCAGAACGTTATGTTTGTCCTCGACTCCCAGGACGATGCGGCCGATCCCAGGACGGCGGTGACCGTTGCCCAGAAACTGGTGGACGACGGTGTGGCGGGTGTCGTTGGCCATGCGAACTCCGGGACATCGATACCCGCTTCCAGAATCTACTCGGATGCAGGTGTCCCGATGATTACCGAATCGGCAACCAATCCGAAGCTCACACAGCAAGGATTCACGAATGTGTTCCGTATGGTTGCGAATGACGTGAGACAGGGCTCGGTCATCGGCACGTACCTGGTCCGCGATCTTGGCGCGCGCAAGGTCGCCATCGTCGATGATCGTACGGCTTACGGCCAGGGTCTTGCCGATGAGATCGAAAAGTCAGTCAAGGCTTCCGGTGGCAACGTGGTCGCCCGTGAATACGGCACCGACAAGACCACGAACTGGAAGGCAATTCTCACGACCATCAAGAGTCGTCAGCCAGAAGGTATCGCTTACACGGGTGGCGACACGCAAGCAGCGGCATTCGTGCAGCAGGCGCAAGAGCTTGGATTGAAGGTCAAGTTCATTGCCGGCGATGAAGCGTGTACCCCGCAGCTCATCAAGCTGGCCGGTTCCTCGATGAACAACGATACCTATTGCACGCTGGCGGGCGTGCCGCCCGCAAAAATGCCGCAGGGACCGGAATTCTTCAAGCGCTATCAGCAGCGCTTCGGCGTTCCCGTGCAACTGTATGCTCCGTATGCCTACGACGCGGTGCTCGCGATGGCGGAGGCGATGCAGGCTGCCGGGTCGACAGACCCGAAGGTGTACCTCCCGAAGCTGCGCGCTTCGAAGCTGGACGGAGTGACGGGCGTCATCCAGTTTGACGGGAAGGGGGATATCCGCAACGGCGCGATTACCGTTCGGCAGTTCGACCAGGGTAACTGGACCGACAAATCAGTTGTGCGCTGACGGCATCAGCCGCCCTCGGGAGCGACGGGTACACCGAGCCCCACCTTCACGCTGCTCATGCTCACCAGCGTCTTGAAGCGCTTGACGTTGTTGTTCGAGAAGAACAGTTGCCGCGTGAGGGCCGTGTACTCCTCCATGTTGCGAACCGTCAGTATCAGCACGAAGTCCCATTCACCCGCGACGTAGTAGCACTGCTGGATTTCCGGGCACCGCGCAAAGGTGCGCTTCATCGAGTCGAGTAGATCGATCTGCTCGCTCTCGACCTCGACCGTTGCGATGATCGTGAGCGGATAGCCGACCTTCTCGGGCGCGACGATGGCGGCGTAGTTGCGAATGACGCCTTCGTCCGCCATACGCCGCAATCTGCGATTGACGGCAGCCGTCGACAGGTTGACGCGCGCGCCGAGTTCGTTCTGAGGAATCTGCGCGTCGCGTTGGACTTCCATCAATAGCTTGAGATCGAAATCGTCCAGGCTGGATGTCATGGTTTTGCGACGGAAAAGTCGAAACAGAGATATTTTTGCATGAGGACCATCGATTTAGAGATTTTTTCTAGCTCCGCAAACAATATTATTTCCCTAACCGACATGAGCAGTCTCCGAACTTCATGAGCAAGGACGTCCGACCATGGAAAGCACGCTGCAGGGCCAACTGAAGAGCTGGCGTCAGTATTTGCATCAACATCCCGAAACCGGCTTCGAGGAAGTCAATACGTCCGACTACGTGGCGAACATTCTCAGGACGCTTGGACTGGAGGTTCACCGCGACATCGGCGGGACCGGGCTTGTTGCCAACCTGACAGTCGGAGACGGGAAACGGGCCATCGGCCTGCGCGCCGATATGGATGCGCTGAACATCGCGGAGCAGGTACCCGACCGGGAGCATGCTTCGTGCACCGCCGGAAAAATGCACGCGTGCGGGCACGACGGGCATATGTCGATGATTCTGGGAGCGGCTCGACTCCTTGCGGAGCGGCGCGATTTCAATGGCACTGTCCGCTTCATCTTTCAGCCTGCGGAAGAGCATGGCCGTGGCGCGAAGGCGATGATGGCCGACGGCCTGTTCGAACGATTCCCGGTCGATGCCATCTTCGGCGCGCACAACATGCCGGGCATGCGTGCGGGAACGTTTGCAACGCGTCCGGGCGGCATCATGGCGAGTGAAGATAACTTCGTCATTCACATCAAGGGGCAGGGCACACACGCTGCACGTCCGCACATGGGGGTGGACCCGATCGTCATCGCGTCACAGATCGTGATGGCATTGCAGACCGTCGTTTCGCGCAATCTCGACCCGAGTCTGCAGGCAGTGATTTCCTGTACGGAGTTCATGACTGACGGCCTGAGGAACGTCATTCCGTCGAATGTCATCATCAAGGGCGATACGCGAAGCTATTCGCGCGAAGTGCAGACGCTGCTCGAGACTCGCATGCGCGAGGTATGCGAAGGCATATGCCGCGCGCACGGTGCCGATTGCACGTTCGAGTACACACACGAGTTCGCTCCGACGGTGAATTCGGAGCGGTTCGTCGGTGTCGCGGTAACGGCGGCGCGCAATGTGGCGGGCAGCGATGGCGTCGATGACAACATCCAGCCCATGATGATTTCGGAAGACTTTGGTGCGTTCCTGCAGATCGTTCCTGGCAACTTCATCTTCATCGGCAACGGCGAGTCGGCTGGAAAAGGAGGCACGCCGTTGCACAACGCCACGTACGATTTCAATGACGAGATCCTTTTGACGGGAGCGCGATATTTTGCCGAGATCGCGCGTCTCGAGTTGCCGATTGGCTAACGATTGAAAGGAAACAAATGAATACGTCTGTACCTTCATCGCTGACACTCGACGGCGCACTCCTGCTTGAGCAACTACGCCAGCTTGGAGAACTGGGCGCCGATCGTGAAGTCGGTGGACGAACCCGCATCGCGCTGACTGACGATGAGCGAGCCGGTCGTGAACTCGTCGTCAAATGGATGCGCGAGTTGGATCTCGATGTCTGTGTTGATCGCATCGGCAACATTTTCGGCACGTTGCGTTCCGATTCGGATGATGGCAGCCAGCGTCCACTGATGATGGGTTCACACATCGACACCGTGAAAAATGCCGGGGCGCTGGATGGCTGTTACGGCGTACTGGCCGCGCTCGCGGTCGCAAGAGCATTTCGTCAGGCAGGCATCAGGCCGCAGCGTTCCATCACCATCGGCGCGTTCACCAACGAGGAAGGCGTCCGGTATCAGCCGGACATGATGGGCTCGCTGGTGTGCGCCGGCGGCCTTTCAGTTGAAGCAGCGCTGGATACGGTTGGCATCGACGGTACCCGCCTCGGCGACGAACTCGCGCGCATCGGTTATGCGGGGGAGATGGAGCCCGGCGCGCTGGTTCCGCACGAATACCTGGAATTGCACATCGAGCAGGGCCCGATTCTCGAAGCAGAGAACATCCGCATCGGCGTGGTTGAGAATCTTCAGGGCATCTCATGGCAGCAGATTACCGTTCAGGGTAATGCCAATCACGCGGGTACCACGCCAACGCGGCTTCGTCATGATGCGGGCTGGGTGGCCGCGGCTGTCTCGACGTTCCTGCGTGAGCTGGCCGTTACCACCGGCACCACCCTGGCGACGATCGGCATGCTGCGCATCGAGCCGAACGTCATCAACGTGATTCCGCGCAAGGCGGTGTTCACAGTGGATCTGCGCGACCCGGATGAGCAACGCCTGCAGGACGCCGAGAGGCGCCTTGCCGAATTCCTCACGGAGGTCGCCGGGAAGGAAGGCGTGACGATCACGACTGAACGCCTGGTCCGTTTCGAGCCTGTCGTATTCGATGCAGGACTGGCCGATGCGATCGAAGCTTCAGCAGAGCGCATGGGCTTCACGCATCGCCGGATGACGTCCGGCGCCGGCCACGACGCCCAGATGATCGCGCGCATCGCGCCGGCCGCAATGATATTCGTGCCGAGCCGCGGCGGCGTCAGCCATAACCCGCGCGAACACACGGACGACGATCAGCTCATCGACGGCGCAAACGTCCTGCTCGATGTCGTGCTCAAGCGCCTCGCACAGACGTGAGCCCGGCTCCCGCTCGCGAATCCACATCATCCATTGCAGGAGTGTCACGCTTATGTTGGTAGTAAATCCAGGCGCAACGCGCACCTTATATCCCGCCGAACTGAAAGAGATTCTCAGTATCGGGAAAGCAGAGGAAAGCCGTGCATGGCTTTCCTGGTGGGACAAGATTTCGCCCGGGGAAACGCCGTTGCGTGAGTTGCCCGGGTTGGCCGCCAGACTCAAGGTCGGCAGCGTCAGCATCAAGGACGAGTCAGCGCGGTCCGTACTGGGTAGCTTCAAGGCATTGGGTGCGCCTATTGCACTGGTACGCCTGATTCAGCGCCTGTGGCCGGATCATGATCTTGATGCCCGTGGCCTTTTCGAAGGACGCTATCGGGACATGCTGACGCATTTCACGGTGGTTAGCGCCACGGACGGCAACCACGGAAAGGGACTGGCTGCCGCCGCGCAAACGCTTGGTTGCCGTTGCGTGATCGTGCTGCACGCGAATGTCAGTGTCGAGCGCGAGAAGGCCATTGCGACGTACGGTGCCGAGATTGTCCGGATCAGCGGCAACTACGATGAGTCGGTCGAAGAGGCGGCGCGCCTCGCTTCGTTGAACGGCTGGCACGTCGTTTCCGATACGTCATACGACGGTTACGAAGACATCCCGCGTGATGTGATGCAAGGCTACGGCACGATTGCAGCGGAGGTTGTCGAGCAGAGCGATAGCTGGCCCGATCGGCCGGCCTACACGCATGTGTTCTTTCAGGGCGGTGTCGGTGGCCTTGCAGCAGGTTTGATTAGTTACCTGTGGGAATTCCATGGCGAACATCGTCCGCGATTCGTCGTCGTCGAACCGCAGCAGGCAGACTGTCTGTATCAGAGCGCATTGGCTGGACGAGCCTCACGCGCGACGGGTTCGATCGACTCCGTGATGGCCGGGCTCGCTTGCGGCGAGACCTCACCGCTCGCCTGGAAGTTTCTGCAGCCCGGCGTCGATGATTTCATGACGATCAGCGATGACGATGCAGTGAACGCCATGCGTATCCTGGCGGCTGGCAGCGCTACCGACGCACCGATCGTTGCTGGCGAGTCGGGAGTAGCGGGTCTGGCTGGTCTCATCGTATTGCTGCAGGATCCGCAGCTGGCCAGGAAAGTGTGCCTCGATGGCTCTTCCCGCGTATTGCTTGTCAATACTGAAGGCGCGACCGCGCCCGCAACCTATCAGGAACTGGTCGGCGAGACTGCCGAATCCGTCCTCGAGCGCCAACTGGCCTGGCGCGCGAAAGCGATAGCCTAAGTCGTCCGCTGCCCCCCCACAATCACCCGCTCCAACGACTGCTTCAAATGTCGCTGCATCGCCGCCTGCGCCTGAATCGCATCATGCGCTTCCAGCGCTTCCAGAATCACGCGATGTTCGTCGGGCACGGCGCCCCACGTCGTTTCGTTTTCGAAGTGGCCGCGCAGCTTTTCCGACAGCGGACTATGTCGCGCATCGAAAAGCGAACTGACGGTGCGCACGAGCACTTCGTTGCCAGACATCTGCGCGATCGCGAGATGGAACGCGCGATCGGACGCGACCGGAATTCTGCCGGCTTTCACTTCGCGCTCCATCTCGTTGTAGATGGCGCGCAGCATCTTCAGGTCTTTCGGTTTGCAGAACGGTGCGACGCTCGCGACGATCGAGCCTTCGATCAGGCTGCGCGCGCCGATGATGTCGAGCAGGCTGTCACCGAGTTCCGCCTGCGACAGCGACGCACCGTTCTGCACGGACGGCGCCGCGCTCAGATAGACGCCCGAGCCCATGCGAATCTCGACGAGCCCTTCCAGTTCGAGCGCGACCAGTGCTTCGCGCACTGACGGCCGCGACACGCCGAGTGTCTCCGCCAGCGCGCGCTCGGGCGGCAGGCGGCCGTTCGGCGCGAAATCCGGCTGGGCGATCAGAACGCGCAGTTTTTCCGCGATCTGGAGATAGAGACGGCGAGTGTCGGCAGGTTTGGCGGTCACGAAACGTTTCCCGGCGATGGAGCTTAGTTCAGGCCCGATAAGGCGAGCGCCGATTGTAGATCGAAGGGCCCGGCGCGCAAACCGTAGCGCTCAGGCAGCGTTCGGGGTTTCCCCCAACTTCACGTAGATTGGCTTGACCAGTATCGCATATGCCGTTATTTTTGCAAATTGGTAAGGCCGGGTGGCGCCAGACGAGTCGCCTTCCGTTTCGCTTCGCAACCCGATACCCGATCAATTCCTCCCTGACGATGAAGACAGTCATTTGCGAACAACCCGGCCAGCTCGCGCTCGCCGAACGTGCGATGCCCAACCCCGGCCCTGACGATGTGCTGATCCGCATCCGGCGAGTCGGCATCTGCGGTACCGACTTCCATATCTTTACCGGCAATCAGCCGTATCTGTCGTATCCCCGTGTGATGGGGCACGAGCTTGCCGGTATCGTCGAATCGGCGCCGGTCGGCGCGCGCGTCCAGGCAGGCGACCAGGTGTACGTGATGCCGTATCTGTCTTGCGGGCGCTGCGTGGCCTGCCGCGCGGGAAAGGGCAACTGCTGCGTGAACATCCGTGTGCTCGGCGTCCATACCGACGGCGGCATGACCGAATACCTCGCGGTGCCGCAGGCGTTCGTCTTCAAGGCTGACGGCGTGACGCTCGACGAAGCCGCGATGCTCGAGTTTCTTGCGATCGGCGCCCACGCGGTCGCGCGCGCCGATGTGCAGGCCGCGCAGCGAGTGCTGGTCGTCGGGGCCGGGCCGATCGGCATGGCCGTGACTGTCTTCGCGAAGCTGCGCGGCGCCGAGGTCAGCGTGCTCGATGGCCGCGCGGACCGCTTGTCCGTGTGCGCCGGTGCGTTGCAGGCGGATCACACGGTGCTGCTCGACACGAGCGACGCCGCAACCGATGCCGCCGAACTCGCCGCGCTGACCGACAACGAGTTCTTCGACGTGGTGTTCGACGCCACCGGCAACATCAAGGCGATGGAGCGCGGGCTGCAGTTCGTCGCGC
This sequence comes from Burkholderia sp. H160, assembly GCA_000173575.1. Classification (GTDB taxonomy): domain Bacteria; phylum Pseudomonadota; class Gammaproteobacteria; order Burkholderiales; family Burkholderiaceae; genus Paraburkholderia. The sequence continues at coordinate 42,266 of ABYL01000036.1, forward strand.
ATGGCGGCAAGTACGTGCTGGTGTCGATCGTCAGCGAGCGCATTTCGTTTGCCGATCCCGAGTTTCACAAGCGCGAGACGACCTTGCTCGCGAGCCGCAATGCGACCGTCGCCGACTTCGAAACGGTGCTCGACGCGATGCGCGCGGGCAAGATTCCGACGGCCGCGCTCAATACGCACGTGGTTGAACTCGGCAACCTTCCCGACGAATTTCCCAGGCTGCTGAAACCCGATGCCGGCGTCATCAAGGCGCTGGTTGCCTGTTGAGCGCGAGGACAACGCACGATGGGCAATCCGATTCTTCAATTCGGCACGAGCCGCTTTCTGCAGGCGCACGCGGATCTGTTCGTGTCGGAGGCACTCGATGCAGGCCGCGCGCTGGGGCACGTGACCGTCGTACAGACGACGGCCAATCCGGAGAGCCTCGCGCGCATCGAGGCATTGCGCACGCACGGGCAGTACGACGTGCGCATTCGCGGCGTGCGTCGCGAAGCGGTCATCGATACGACCACGCGATGTCACGCGATCAGCGAGGCATTGAACGCGAATACCGATTGGCCGATCGTGGTCGAGCGCTTCGCACGCGACGCGCGAGTCGTGATCTCGAACACCGGCGATCGAGGCTACGAGTGTTTCACCGACGACACCGCCGAGCTATTGCACAACGAGGCAAGCGTGCCGCGCGGCTTCGCGGCGAAGCTCGTGGTGCTGCTGCATGCGCGCTTCAAAGCAGGCGCCGCGCCGCTGACGCTGTTGCCATGCGAACTCGTGTCGGGCAACGGCGACACGCTGCGTGGCCTCGTTGCCGGGATCGCGCGCGGCTGGGGCGCCGGGTCCGAGTTCGTACACTACATCGAGCACACGTGCATCTGGGTCAATTCGCTGGTGGACCGCATCGTGTCCGAGCCGATCCGGCCGGTCGGCGCGGTTGCCGAACCCTACGCGTTGTGGGCGATCGAGCGGCGTGCCGGCATGGTGTTGCCGTGCGAGCACGAAGCGATGATCGTCACCGACGACCTGTTGCACTACGAGCGCCTGAAGCTGCTGCTGCTCAATCTCGGTCATACGTGGCTTGCCGAACGCTGGCAGGCCGACGCACGCGATCCAGATGAGAACGTGCTGCACGCGATGCGCGATCCGCTGTTGCGTGCCGATCTCGAATCGCTGTGGCGCGACGAGGTGCTGCCGGTTTTCGATGCGCTCGGTCAGGGCAGCGAAGCGCGCGTCTATCTCGACGACGTGCGCGAACGCTTCGAAAACCCGTTCCTCGATCATCGCCTCGCCGATATCGCGCGCAATCACGAGCAAAAGAAAGAGCGGCGTTTCAAGCCGGTGATCGAGCTCGCACGCGAGCGTGGCGTGCGTGTCGAGCAACCGCGTCTGAACGCTGCGCTTGCCGCGTGCGCGCACAGTGGCTAACGGCGCGGGCCGCCAATCCGCAGTAAATCGGTAGTAAACCCCGGCAGTACACCGGCGGCTCGCGAGGCCGCGCGGTTAATCTAAATATAGGCTAGGCCAGAAGGAGACAGTTTGATGAAAAAGATGCGTTGGGTAGTGATTCTTCTATGCTTTCTCGCGATCGCGGTGAATTACATCGATCGTGCGAATCTCGCGGTCGCCGCGCCGCAAATAGAAAAGGCGCTTGGCATCGGTCCCGCCGAGATGGGCTTTATTCTGAGCGGCTTCTTCTGGACCTACGCGTTCATGCAGATGCCGTTCGGCTGGTTCGTCGATCGGGTCGGCGCGCGCATCGCGTTGCCGCTCGCGGTTGGCTGGTGGTCGGTGTTTACCGCGGCCACCGCGGTCACGACCAGCGTCGCCGGGATGTTCGGCTGCCGCCTCTTGCTCGGCGTCGGCGAGGCGGGCGCGTATCCGTCCTGCACGAAGCTCGTGAGCCAATGGTTCCAGCCCAAGGAACGTGCGATCGCGACGAGCATCTTCGATAGCGGCTCGCGGGTCGGCTCTGCGCTGTCGATTCCCGTGGTTGCGCTGATCATCAGCACTCTCGGCTGGAAGGCGGCTTTTATCCTCACGGGTTTGCTCGGCGCGGTCTGGATCGTCGGCTGGTTCGTGATCTATCGCAATCCTGTGCGAGACGAGATGAGCGCCGCACTTGAGGCTACTCCCGCGGCTCAGGTGAGAGCAGAAAAGGTGACATGGGCGTCGCTGTTTCGCCACCGCACGCTGTGGGGCATGATGCTCGGCTTCTTCTGCCTGAACTTCGTGATCTATTTCTTCATTACGTGGTTCCCGAGTTACCTCGTGGAGACACGTGGCTTCTCGCTGAAATCGCTCGGCACGCTCGGCATGATTCCAGCGTTGATCGCGATTCCGGGCGGCTGGCTCGGCGGCTATGTATCCGACACGCTGTTCCGGCGCGGCTGGAGCCTGACGGCCGCGCGCAAGACCTGCATGGTCGGTGGCATGCTGTTGTCGTCGGTGATCACGCTGTCGGCGTTCACGGAGAACACGTATCTGATGCTCGCGTTCTTCGGCATCGCCTATGGCAGCCTCGCGTTCGCCGCGGCGAGCATCTGGTCGTTGCCTGGCGACGTCGCGCCGACGCCGCGTCATGTCGCGTCGATCGGCGGCATCCAGAACTTCGCGTCGAATCTGGCGGGGATCGTGATCACGACGTTCACCGGCGTGATGGTTGCGATGTCGAAGGGCTCGTTCACGATTCCGCTGGTTGTCGCGGGCGGCTTCTGCTTTCTTGGCGCGTTCAGCTATCTTTTCATCGTGGGACGCATCGAGCCGCTGTCGCTGGAATCGGACAGCCGCGAACTGCCGAGGGGCGCGGGCTCCACGATCTGACCTATTCTGTTTGAACGCATACGGATAACCCTGCTTTCGAGGCTTTTCATGTCGACTCAAGCTAGCGTCGCGTCCGCGGTCATCCGCCTGCATCCCGGCGACGACGTCATCATCGCGACACGGCAGTTGTTGCCGGGCACGCGTATCGACGCGGAACAACTGGTCGTCGCCGGTCTGATCCCGCCGGGGCACAAGATCGCGACGCGCGACATCGCGCAAGGCGAGCCGGTCAAGCGCTACAACCAGATCATCGGCGTGGCGCGTGAGGCGATCGCGCGCGGCCAGCATGTGCACACGCACAATCTCGGCATGTCCGAGTTCGCGCGCGAGCACGCGTTCGGCGTCGATGCGCAACCGACCGTCTACGTCGACGAGCCCGCGCATTTCATGGGCATTCGTCGCGACGATGGACGGATCGCGACGCGCAATTACATCGGCATCCTGACGAGCGTGAACTGCTCGGCCACGGTTGCGCGCGCGATCGCCGATCATTTCCGCCGTGACGTGCATCCCGACGCGCTCGCCGACTATCCGAATGTCGATGGCGTGATTGCATTGACGCACGGACTCGGCTGCGGCATCGACATGCAGGGCGAGGGGATTTCGATCCTGCGCCGCACGCTCGCCGGTTACGCGGTGCATCCGAACTTCGCGTCGGTGCTGTTCGTCGGGCTTGGCTGCGAGACGAACCAGATCGACGGCGTCCTCGCGGCGGGCGGTCTCGACGCCAGTTCGATGAAGTTGCGCAGCTTCACGATCCAGGACAGCGGCGGCACGCGCAAGACGATCGAGCGCGGTATTGCGATGGTGCGTGAGATGCTCGCCGATGCGAACCGCGCGCGGCGTGCGCCGGTGCCGGCCTCGCATCTATGCGTCGGTCTGCAGTGCGGCGGCTCGGACGGCTACTCGGGCATCTCCGCGAATCCCGCGCTCGGCGCCGCGGTCGATCGGCTCGTGCGGCATGGCGGCACGGCGATCCTATCGGAGACGCCGGAGATCTACGGCGCCGAGCATCTGCTGACACGCCGCGCGACGAGCGCCGCGGTCGGCGAGAAACTGCTCGCGCGCATCGCTTGGTGGCAGGACTATTGCGCGCGCAATGGCGGCGCGATGGACAACAACCCATCGGCGGGCAACAAGGTGGGCGGCCTGACGACGATCCTCGAAAAATCGCTCGGCGCGGTCGCGAAGGGCGGCACGACGAATCTGGTTGACGTCTACGAATACGCGCAGCCGATCGTGGCGAAGGGTTTCGTGTTCATGGATTCGCCCGGCTACGACCCGGTGTCGGCGACGGGTCAGGTCGCCTCGGGCGCGAACCTGATCTGCTTCACGACCGGACGTGGCTCCGCCTACGGCTGCGCGCCGTCGCCGTCGTTGAAGCTGGCGACCAACACCGCGTTGTGGGAGCGCCAGGAGGAGGACATCGATATCAATTGCGGTGGTGTGATCGACGGCAGCGCGAGCATCGACGGCCTCGGCGAAGCGATCTTCCGGATGATGCTCGACTGCGCGTCCGGCACGCGCACGAAGAGCGAGCTGCACGGCTATGGGCAAAGCGAATTCGTGCCGTGGCAGGTCGGTGTGGTGACCTGAGATCGTGCATTGCTATAACAAAACCAGGAGATTGCAATTGGAACGCCGCCTTTATTCAGGCCGCGACGTGAAGCGCGCACACAGCATTGACGATCTGCGCGCGATGGCGCGCAAGCGTCTGCCGAATTTCTGTTTCGAGTATGTCGAGGGCGGGGCCGAAGACGAAGCGACGCTGCGCCGCAATCGCGACGTATTCGGTGAAATCGCTTTTTTGCCGCGCACGCTGGTGAACGTCGAGCATCGCAACCAGAGTGTGACGCTGTTCGGCCAGCGCAGCGCGGCGCCGTTCATGATCGGGCCGACCGGCTATAGCGGACTGATGTTTCGCGAAGGCGACGTCAAGCTGGCCAGTGCCGCGGCGGCGGCCGGCATTCCGTTCGTGCTGAGCAACGTATCGACGGTCGCGCTGGAGGATGTCGTGCGGCGCGCTGGCGGTCGCGTGTGGATGCAGGTCTATATGTACCGCACGCGCGAATTTCTCGCGAAACTGGCGCAGCGCGCGAAGGCTGCCGGCATCGAGGCGCTGGTCGTCACGACGGATAGCGCGGTGTTCGGCAAGCGCGAATGGGATCTGCGCAACTACATCGAGCCGTTGAAACTCGACTGGCGCAACAAGTTCGACGTGCTGCGCCATCCACGCTGGATGGCCAACGTGCTGTGGCCGAACGGCATGCCGCGCTTCGCGAATCTCGGCGACCTGCTGCCGCCGGGGCAGGATAGCGTGAAGGGCGCGACGATCACGCTGGGCCGGGAACTGGACCCGTCGCTATCGTGGGACGATATCCGCTGGCTGCGCGATCTGTGGCCGAACCGGCTGATCGTCAAAGGCGTGCTCGGTGCACCGGATGCGCTGAGGGCGCTGGAGACCGGTGTCGATGGCATCGTGCTGTCGAACCACGGCGGGCGGCAACTCGACAGCGCGGTATCGGCGATGGACGTGCTGCCCGAGGTCGTCGAGCAGGTCGGCGGTAGACTCTGCGTGATGCTCGACGGTGGATTTCGCCGCGGCTCCGAGATTCTGAAGGCGGTCGCACTGGGCGCCGACGCGGTGCTGCTCGGACGCGCGACCACCTACGGCCTGAGCGCGGGCGGTCAGCCGGGCGCCGAGCGTGCCATTGAGATTCTGAAGACCGAGATCGACCGGACGCTCGGGCTGTTGGGCTGCAGCGATATTGCCGGGCTCGATCGCAGTTATCTGCGCTGGCTGCGGCGTGAAGTACCGCTGTCGCGGGCGCGAAACGAATCGCAAACACAAACACAAATGGCGCAGGCCGCGGCTCTGCCCGCCTGACGAACTGGAGATATCTGATGCAGCACGAACAGACTGCGGCGACCCGCGCTAACGAAGCCGTCGCCGCGTTGCGCACGGCGCTCGGCGCGGACATCGTGAACCTGCCGGACGAGTTTGGCGGGCGGCAGTTCGCGGACTGGAGCGGCACGCCATCGACCGATCCGGTGGCGCTGATCCGTCCGCGCACGACGGAACAGGTCGCCACCGCACTCGGGATCTGCCATCAATTCCGCCAGCCTGTCGTCACGCAAGGCGGCATGACCGGGCACGCGGGCGGCGCCTGCGTGCTCGGCGGCGAAGTCGCGCTGAGCGTCGAGCGGATGAACGGCGTTCTCGAGATCGATCCGGTCAGCGCGACGATGACCGTGCTCGCGGGTACACCGCTGCAGGTCGTGCAAGAAGCGGCCGATCACGCCGGCTTCATGTTCGCGCTCGACCTCGGTGCGCGCGGCAGTTGCACGATCGGCGGCAACATCGCGACCAATGCTGGCGGCAATCGCGTGATCCGCTACGGCATGATGCGCGACCAGGTGCTCGACGTCGAAGCGGTGCTCGCCGACGGCAGCGTGATCGGCGGTCAGCGCAAGATGATCAAGAACAATACCGGCTACGACCTGCGCAATCTGCTGACAGGCAGCGAAGGGACGCTCGCGGTGATCACGCGCGCGGTGCTGCGCCTGCGCGCCAAACCGCGCGCGATATCGACTGCATGGTGCGCGATGCCGGACTACGCGGCGGTGACCACGCTGCTCGGCCGCGCGCAGGAGCGCCTGCCGGCCGGCGTGTCGGCGTTCGAGGTGATGTGGCCGAGCTATTGCGACTTCGTGCGGCAACGCCTGCCCGAGTTGCGTGTACCGCTCGGGAGCGATCACGCGTACTACGTATTGCTCGAGAGTTGCGGAGCGGACCCGGAACGGCAGTCTGCGGCTTTCGAGGAGTTCCTTGCCGACATGCTCGACGACGGCGTCATCGCCGATGCCGCGATCGCGCAATCGGATGCGGACGCCGCGGCGTTCTGGGCGATTCGCGATGCGCCAGCGGAATATCCGCGCCTGATACCGGGGCGCATCTCGTTCGACATCAGCTTCGCGGTCGCGCAGGCGGGCGATGCCGCGCAGCGTTGCGACGAGCGCCTGCGTGCGCGCTGGCCGCAAGCGACGATCCTCGTGTACGGCCATCTCGGTGACGGCAATCTGCACGTGGTCGTGCAGGAGCCGGGCTGGACCGACGACGCTGTCGACGAGGTCAAGCGGGTCGTCTATGAACTCACGGGTGAAATGGGCGGCTCGGTGTCGGCCGAGCATGGGATCGGTGAGGAGAAGCTGAGTGTGCTCGGGCTGTCACGCTCGCCGGCCGAGCTTGCGGCGATGAAGGCGATCAAGCTCGCGCTCGATCCGTACAATATCCTGAACCCCGGCAAGGTGATCGCGGCGTAGTGTGCGTGGGGCTTTGGCGTCACGTGTGGAAGGCGGCCACGTTCTTTGGATTGATCGGCGTGATTGGCGTTTTCAGCGTGCGCTGCGGGGTATTTGGCCGCCGTCAAGATGGCGATGTACATCCACGGTACTGATGCGCCCGCGCATTACCGCGATCCGCATGTATTGTGGTTGCTGAATTTGCTGTCGCTGTACTGGGTGAGTCGCATGCTACCCGTTCGGGCGCTCGCATTAACTTCTGCGCGGGCATCTGCCAGATTCCAAAGTAACCCGGCGTTGGAATGATCGCTTTCTGTGGCGGATTCAACCGGTCGCTGCAACACATTCGACGCTGCGTGAGCAGCTGGAGCGTTGCAGATGAAGTGATGAGTACGGACCCCGGGATCTGTTGTTCAGGGGCGGTCATCCCCCTCCCGGGCGAAGCATCAAATCTGGACCTTCCCGAGGCGCAATGCATTCGCGACCACCGATGCGGAACTGAGGCTCATCGCTAGTGCGGCAACCATGGGCGACAGCAACATACCCGTGGGTGCGTACAGTACCCCCGCGGCCAAGGGAACGCCCAACGCGTTGTAGAAGAAGGCAAAGCCGAGGTTTTGCTTCATGTTCCGGATTGTTGCCTCGGACAATTTCCGTGCGCGGACAATGCCGCGCAGGTCGCCCTTCACCAGGGTAACCTGAGCGCTGCTCATGGCGACATCTGTACCTGTCCCCATCGCAATGCCTACATCGGCCTTGGCGAGCGCCGGTGCATCATTGATTCCGTCGCCGGCCATCGCGACAACCTTGCCGTCCTGTTGGAGCTTCGACACGAGAGCCAGCTTATCGGCCGGCTTTACCTCGCCGTGGAATTCCTCGATGCCCAGTTTGGCTGCCACAGCCTTCGCCGTCGCGACGCCGTCGCCTGTAGCCATCACAACGTGGATGCCTTCTTCCTTAAGCTTGGCAACCGCTTCCGGCGTAGTCGCCTTCACTGGATCTGATAACGCAAGAATCCCTGCGAGCTCTCCGTCAACGGCCAGATACATTACGCTGGCGCCCTCGGCGCGTAACGCGTCACCATCGCTGGCCAGAGAGGCCGTCGCAATCCCCTCTGCTTGCATCAAAGCCGTGTTACCGAGTGCGAGTTTCCTGCCTCCAACAATGCCTCGCACCCCAATGCCGCTTCCAGACTCGAACTGCTCCGCCTTCTCGAGTGCAAGGCCTCGCTGACCGGCCGCCTCGACGATAGTTGCCGCGAGAGGATGCTCGCTGCCCCGGTCCAGGCTTGCCGCCAACCGTAGCACTTCGTCTTCCGCGAAACCGTTTGTACCGAGACCGCGCTCGAACGTCGGTCGCCCCTCAGTCAGGGTGCCAGTCTTGTCAACAATTAGCGTATCGACTTTCCGCAGATGCTCAATGGCCGCAGCATCACGAAACAGGACACCGTTTGATGCACCTTTGCCACTCGCCACCATGACGGACATTGGGGTTGCAAGTCCAAGAGCACACGGACAAGCAATGATGAGGACGGCGACCGCGTTGACAAGGCCATACACCCAGCTCGGCTCGGGGCCGAAGAAGCCCCAGACGAAGAAGGTGAGTAGTGAAATACCAACTACCGCCAGAACAAATACTCCCGCTACTTTGTCGGCCATCCTCTGCATCGGTGCCTTGGAGCGCTGTGCCTGGGCGACCATCTGAACGATTTGGGACAGGACCGTTTGAGAGCCGACTTTCTCAGATTCGATGACCAGGCTCCCCGAGGTGTTCATCGTGGCGCCGATGACGTGGTCGCCAACACGCTTGGTCACTGGAATCGGCTCGCCGGTAATCATCGACTCATCCAGGGCGCTCGAACCTTCGGTCACAACGCCGTCGACCGGCACCTTTTCGCCAGGCCGGACTCGAAGCATGTCGCCAACATGTACGTGGGCGAGTGGCACATCTTCCTCGCTGCCGTCCCGGTTGATACGTCGGGCCGTCTTCGGTGCCAGGCCGAGCAGCGACTTGATAGCAGCCGAAGTCTGCGAGCGCGCTTTCAATTCCAGCAACTGTCCGACCAGCGTCAACGAGATGATGACCGCCGCAGCTTCGAAGTACACCCCGATTCGCCCATGAGCTGTGAAGGTTGCCGGAAAGACATTAGGCGCAACCGTTGCGGTGACGCTGTAGAGATAGGCAGCGCCCGTGCCCAGTCCAATCAACGTCCACATGTTGGGGCTGCGATTGATGAATGACTGCACGCAGCGCTGAAAGAAGGGCAGGCCAGCCCAGAGGACAACGGGAGTGGAGAGAACCAATTCCACCCAACTCTGGGTGGACGCTTCCATCCAGCCAAGGAGATGCCCAAACATGGCCAAAATGAACACCACAGCCGTCAGTGGCAGCGTCCACCAGAAGCGATGGCGGAAGTCAACGAGCTCAGGATTCTCTTCCTCGTCCAACCCTGGAATGACGGGCTCCAGAGCCATGCCGCACTTTGGGCAATTGCCCGGGTGGTCCTGGCGAATTTCGGGGTGCATCGGGCACGTGTAAATGGTGCCTTCTGGGGCGGCTGCCACTTCCACGGGTGCGGGCGCGACGTACCTCAGAGGCTCCGCCTGAAACTTCCCCCGGCACGACTCACTGCAAAAGAAGTACTGGACTCCATCGTGTTCGCTATGGAATTGCGATCCTCCTGTAATCGTCATGCCGCACACCGGATCCTTCAATTGCGTCGCGGTGGTGGGAGTCGCATGGCCATTATTGTGCTCGTGCCCGGCATGGCTTTCTGGCGCAGAAGCATTCGGATTCGCGTGGTGATCATGGGAACATTGGTGGGAGTCCGCGTCCTTACTACCCTGGTCGCTCATTTTCAATCCTCCAATTCTTACGTCGCACCGTGCATCCACTCTTCCACGCATTGCCTTCACAGCATCCAAGTTCGGCGCTGCCGCGAAGCTCGCAGATTTACTTAATAGCGTCGCGGCGCCCCTCATTCCGGCGTCAGCAAGGAGGTGAGAATAAGGGAACGGATTTTATGATAGTCCCCGTACAGTAGTTTGCGCACCCGGCGCGCGCGCGGCGGGTGCCACGCGCGGGCCATAACTCGCGCTCGAACCGACGTCGGGCTTGCCAAAGATCACCGTCTGGCCTCATGCCGAATTGGCACCTGAACGCGCTGGCCTGGATGTTCGTGTCGCTTGACCTTCCAACGATGGCAATGTGTAAGCTCGGAACTCCGTTTCAACAGGAGTTCTCCATGCAGTTCTACCTCGATAACATGACCTGCGGCGGTTGTGCACGCGCCGTGAGCCGTGCGATTCAGTCGATTGATCCGAGCGCGATCATCACTGCGGATCCGCCAACCGGGTTCGTGCAGATCCAAACTTCGGCGCCGCAAGAACAGATCGGTTCTGCGCTGCGCGAGGCAGGCTTCCCTCCGCGTGCGGGTAAGCCGGAAACGGGGATTCGATGATGTTCAAGTCAATGCTTGCTGCTGCCGGGCTGTTGCTTCCCCTGGTGAGTACCACTGTCCTGGCCCACGGAAATGATGAAGCCTTATCCGTCGGCAAACCTGCCCACGCGAAGGACGCTACGCGAACGGTCACCGTCACCATGCTCGACTCCATGCGCTTCGAGCCGCCGACGATCGCTGTCAAGAAAAACGAGACGATCCACTTCGTTGTCAAGAACGCCGGCAAGGTACGTCACGAGATGACGCTCGGCTCGAAACAGGAACTGAAGGAGCACGCCGACATGATGCGTGCGATGCCGGACATGATGGATCACGACGCCAATAGCGTGACGGTCGAACCTGGGCAAACCGGTGATCTGGTGTGGCGATTTTCCCATGCTGGCGTCTTCGATTTTGCCTGCCTGCAACCCGGGCACTTCGAGGCAGGGATGAAGGGGACGATCACCGTCAAGTGACGCCGCTAGCGGAAGGGGCGTTGTCTGAAAAGCGGGAGTATCCGGTTCGGTCGCTCGGCTATGCCGCTGAGCGCCCGCAATCGCCTATCACTCGACAAGGCCGCATGGCAGGCATGGAAGGGGCAGCAGACGCTCGAATGCCTGGGCGAAGGCACCGATCAATGTCCGTAGATGGCCGATCATGCCGCTGCTCGTCGGACCGCCGGGATCCACAAGCGGGAGTCATCGAGCCTGCATGGCTACCGCTCGCACCATTGGGAGCAGTATGTTTCGTTGCGCCTCCCATTCCAATATATTGACGGCGACCTCTTCGATATCTTCCAGTGAATAACGGCGTCAACACGGCGCATGCGAATCTGCGCCATTTTGTCGCTGTAGGCCTGAACGGCGCGCGCCATGCAGGCATGTGCGCGCCCGGTGCGGGGAATTGTTCGAGGAGATGTGGGACGGCCCGGGACCTTCGGGCTGTCCATTAGAATCTGACGATCCGGTAGGCCGACAACGAAGCGCGTGATCGTATGGATGAGTGGCACCGCGGAAAACCGCGCCGTGGGTTACCCGGTCAGGCGAGGCGAATTTTCGGCTGTACCAGGCCGTTGACCTGCTCCGCGACCCACATCAGCGTCGTTTTACCAAAGCCGTGCAACGCCCGCTGATGGCGGCGGTACAGCAACGCGTGACCCAGATGCGCAGCCTGTCCGCGGATAACGCCGCCCTTGAATAGGCCGATGCGGCCTAACGTGCCAAATGCGGCGTAATCGCTCAACGACACCAGCGAGCCGTAGTCGCGGAACACGAACTCCGGCAGCGCCTTTCCCTCAATCCAGCGCGGCAAATGACGGGCGAGATGTTCCGCCTGTTGTGTCGCGACCTGCGCCGTCGGCGGCAGCGCACGGTCGTGGCCTTCGGGCGTCAGGCTCGCGCAATCCCCTACGGCAAACACATGCTCGTCACGCGTGGTCTGCAAAGTCGCCTCGACGATCAGCTGGTTCGAACGATTCGTCTCCAGTCCCGCGAGGTTGCCCATGAAATCTGCCGCCTTGACGCCCGCTGCCCAAACCATCAGGTCCGCCTCGAGAAGCGAATCGTTGTGATAGAAACCGCGAGCGTCGGCCGACGTGACTTGCGTTGAGGTCATCACTCGAAAGCCGATGCGTTCGAGCTGCTGCTGGCTCGACGCGGAAATCTCCGGGGGGAAGGACGGTAGCACTCGCGGACCGGCTTCGAGCAACGTCAGGCTCAGCCGGCCGCGCATGGATGGATCTCCATAGTGCGATGCTACCTCTAGCAGCCGGCTCAGCTCCGCGGCAAGCTCCACACCCGTCGCACCCGCGCCGACAACCGCCACGCGCAACGCTTCGTCCTTCGCAGCGCTGCGAAGGATGTGGTTGCGCAGTACTAAGTTGAAGTTTTCAGCCTGTTGCTGGCTGTCGATGAAATGGCAGTGCGACCTTACACCCGGCACGCCGAAGTCGTTCGCCCGGCTGCCGAGCGACATCACGAGGACGTCGTATTCGACGGTGCGCGAATCAACAATGACCGCGCCTTCCTGCGTCCGGATCTCGCCAAGCTCGACGCGACGACGCTCGCGGTCCAGCCCTCGTACTTCGCCCGGCAGATACGTGAACCCGTGTTCGCGGGCGTGCGCGACATGGATAACCTGCTGCTGTTGAACGTCGCGAGTGCCCGCGGCGATCGTGTGCAGCATCGGCTTCCAGATGTGCGTGGGACTTTTGTCGATCAGCGTGACAGCGGCGCGGCCGCTGCGGCCTAACTGATCGCCAAGCCTGGTCGCAAGCAGGATACCCGCGATCCCGCCCCCTGCGATGACAATCCGAACCGGCTGAGACATGAGTGAACTCGGCAAGTGGTAAGTAAAGGATGCCAGCGCGCTACGCCAGCAGCGTCAGAAGCACCCACAGCGGGTGTCTCATGCGCTGCCGGTCGCACGACTCGCGCTATCAATCGGCCTTGGCAACGTAAGGTCTGACCATTTCGGCCGGATCCACGATGCGATCGAAGGTTGGTTCATCAACGAAGCCCAGTTCGAGCGCCGCCGCCTTCAAGGTCAAATCGTGGTGCATTGCATGGTGTGCGATGGCTGACGCACGGTCATAGCCGATGACCGGCACCAGCGCCGTGACGAGCATCAGTGAGCGGTCGACGTCGTCCTTGATCTTCCGCAGGTTCGGCGTGGTCCCTTCGACCAGGAATCGCCGGAAGTTGGTGCAGCCGTCAGTCATCAGCGTGATCGACTGCATCAGATTGAAGATGATCAGCGGCTTGTAGACGTTCATCTCCAGATAGCCACTGGCGCCGCCAAAACCGACTGCAACGTCGTTCGCCATGACCTGCACGGCGAGCATCGTCAGCGCCTCGACCTGGGTCGGGTTCACCTTGCCGGGCATGATCGAGGAGCCGGGCTCGTTTTCCGGCAGCCTTAGCTCCGCGAATCCCGCGCGCGGACCGCATGACATCAGGCGAATATCATTGGCGATCTTGTACAGCGAAACCGCGAGCGAACGGAACGTGCCGGAAAGCTGTACCAATGCATCGTGCGCGCCCTGCACGGTGAACTTGTTCGGCGCGCTCACAAACGGAAGTTCCGTCAGCCGTGCGATTTCAGCTGCGACGTCCTCCGCAAAACCGGGCGCTGCGTTGATTCCCGTTCCGACGGCGGTGCCGCCTAGCGCCAGGCAGTACACGCCTTTCAGCGCATCATCAATGCGCACAAGATTGTCGGCCAGCATGCCGGCGTAGCCCGACCACTCCTGACCGAGCGTAAGCGGTGTCGCATCCTGCATATGCGTACGGCCAATCTTGACGATGTCGTCCCACTCCACGGCCTTTGCCGCGATCGCGTCATGCAATGCCTGCACCGCCGGCATCAGGCGCTGCTTGGTGTTGACGGCAGCGGCAATGTACATCGCTGAAGGAAACGAGTCATTCGACGATTGCGACATGTTGACGTGATCGTTCGGGTGAACCGGCACCTTGCTGCCAAGCGGCTCGCCGACGAGCTGGCAGCAACGATTGGAGATCACCTCGTTGACGTTCATGTTGAACTGCGTTCCACTGCCCGTCATCCACACATGTAACGGAAACATATCGTGATGCTGGCCGGCGAGGATCTCATCGCACACCTGGGTAATCAGCGCGTGGGGTTGGTCGGCAAGACGTTTTCCGGCGTGATTGGAATTAGCCGCTGCCTTCTTGAGGAGCGCATATGCCGTGATCATTTCCCGTGGCATCAGGTCGCGGCCGATGCTGAAATGCTCAATGGACCGTTGGGTCTGTGCGCCCCAAAGACGGTCAGCGGGAACACTCACCTCTCCGAGACTATCGACCTCCGTGCGAACGTTTTCCATGGTGTCTTTCCTTTCATCGAATGTGTCGCCATTCACCCTACGCCAGGTACACCAGGCAATTCGGCAGGCGACCGAATATGAGATTCAACGCGTGCGACAGCATCTGTACCCATGGCCGTGCATGTCGCGGGCGACACGCATGCACTCACGCGGAGCGCAGCAGTCGCACAACTCGCACAAGGTGCGGAGTAGTCGCAAGGTCGCTTTCCGGTTCCTTGCGGGCGAGCAGCAGATCCATCAGGTCGTTATCGCTCAGATCGAGCAGGCGGGTCAGTGCGCCGACCTCCGCGTCGCTGAGTTCATGCTCGTATTTGCCAAGAAAGCGTTCGAAAATCAGATCGTTTTCCAGCAGCCCGCGTCGGGCACGCCATCGAAGGCGCGCGCGGCGCAGCGGGTCGGATTGATGCGATTCGTTCATGTCAGTACGCGCCGGGCGCTCCTTAGGGGGCAGCGAATGGTAGCGAGTGCGGGAGGTGGTTCATCCTAGACCGCACGGCGAACCATCAACTCCTTGATCTTGCCGATCGCCTTCGTCGGATTGAGGCCCTTCGGGCACACGTCGACGCAGTTCATGATCGTATGGCAACGGAACAGACGGTACGGATCTTCCAGATTGTCGAGCCGTTCGCCGGTCGCCTGGTCGCGGCTGTCCGCGATGAACCGATACGCCTGCAGCAGGCCCGCCGGACCAACGAACTTGTCCGGGTTCCACCAGAAGCTCGGGCATGACGTCGAGCAGCTTGCGCAGAGAATGCACTCGTACAGGCCGTCGAGTTCATCGCGCTCTGCCGGCGACTGCAGGCGTTCCTTTTCCGGCGGCGGCGTATCGTTGATCAAATACGGCTTGATCGAGTTGTACTGGTTGAAAAAGTGCGTCATGTCGACGATCAGATCGCGCACCACAGGCAACCCCGGCAGGGGACGCAGCACGATCTTCTGCGGCAGATCGTTCAGGTTCGTCAGGCACGCCAGCCCGTTCTTGCCGTTGATGTTCATCGCGTCCGAGCCGCACACGCCTTCGCGGCAGGAGCGGCGGAACGACAACGTTTCATCCAGCGCCTTCAGCTTGACGATCGCATCGAGCAGCATGCGCTCATGTGAGTCGATTTCGATCTCATACGTTTGCACGCGTGGGGCTGCGTCCTTGTCCGGGTCGTAGCGGTAGATTTCAAATGTACGCTTGGCCATTTCAGATTTCCTCTCGACTAGTGTCTTAGAACGTCCGCGCTTTCGGCGGAACCGGGTCGACGGTCAGCGGCTTCATGTGAACTGGCTTGTACTCGAGGCGATCGCCTTCGCTGAACCACAGCGTATGGCGCAGCCAGTTTTTGTCGTCCCGCTCCTTGTGGTCGCCCGGTGCATGAGCGCCGCGGCTTTCCTTTCGTGCGGAAGCCGAGACCATCGTGGCACGCGCGACTTCGATGAGGTTCGCGAGCTCCAGCGCTTCCACGCGCGCGGTGTTGAACACCTTGGACTTGTCCTTCAGATGGACGCGGGCGACACGTTCTTTCAGCTGCGCAAGCTGCCTGACGCCTTCGTCCATCAATTTCTGCGTGCGGAACACGCCCGCATGTTTCTGCATCGTCGAGCGGATGTCCCCCGCGATGACTTGCGTGTACTCGCCCGACGACGACATCTCGAGCGCGGCGAGACGCGACAGCGCGAAATCGGCGGCATCG
>ABYL01000035.1 GCA_000173575.1 Burkholderia sp. H160
AAAATGAAAGCGGGCAGCCCGAAGGCTGCCCGCCATGTGCGCGATGCTTTGCATCGTGCTACGCGTAATGCGAGGCGCGCGGCGTCATGCCATCACAGGTAGAACATGCGGTCTTCTTCCGACTTGACCGGATGTGCTTCGCCTTCCTCGCGGTCTTCGTAGAATTTGAGCACCGCTTCGAGCACCTGGTCCGGATCGTCGATCACCTGCATCAGATCGATGTCGGTCGGATTGATCAGGCCCATCGGGATCAGTGAGCTTCTGAACCACGCGAGCAGACCCTCCCAGAACTCAGCGCCCACCAGGATGATCGGTACGTGACGCGACTTCTTGGTCTGGATCAGCGTGAGGACTTCGGCGAGTTCGTCGAGTGTGCCGAAGCCGCCGGGCATCACGATCACCGCATCCGAATTTTTCACGAACGTAACCTTGCGCGTGAAGAAATGGCGGAAGCGCAGCGAGATGTCCTGCCACTGGTTGCCCGACTGCTCGTGCGGCAACTCGATGTTCAGGCCGACCGACGGTGCCTTGCCCGCATGCGCGCCCTTGTTGGCCGCTTCCATGATGCCGGGGCCGCCGCCGGAGATCACTGCGAAGCCCGCATCCGACAATTTGCGGGCGATCTGCGTGGCGAGTTTGTAGTACGGCGAGTTCGGTTTCAGGCGCGCCGAACCGTAGATGCTGACCGCCGGGCGAATCTCCGACAGGTACTCGGTCGCCTCGATAAACTCTGCCATAATCGTGAACATCTGCCACGATGCGCGGGCTTTTTTGGCCGTTGCGCGCTCTTGATCTGCGAGCGATCGCAGACTCGGAATCACTTTTCTCTTAGTCATAATGCCTGAAGAACGAAGCCTTGAAGGTAAGACCCTGCTGTTGGTCGACGGTTCGAGTTATCTGTACCGGGCCTACCATGCGATGCCTGATCTGCGCGGTCCCGAGGGTGGCCCGACGGGTGCGCTGTACGGGATGATCAACATGCTTCGGCGCATGCGCAAGGAAGTCACAGCAGAGTATAGCGCGTGCGTGTTCGACGCCAAGGGCAAAACATTTCGCGACGACTGGTATCCGGAGTACAAGGCGAACCGTCCGTCGATGCCGGAAGATCTTGCCCGTCAGATCGAGCCGATTCATGTCGCGGTGCGTGCGCTCGGCTGGCCGCTGCTGATGATCGAGCGCGTCGAAGCGGATGACGTGATCGGCACGCTGTGCACCGAGGCGGAAAAGCTCGGCATGAACGTGGTCGTGTCGACCGGTGACAAGGACCTCGCGCAACTCGTGTCGGACCGCGTGACGCTCGTCAATACGATGACCAACGAAACGCTCGACCGCGACGGCGTCGTTGCGAAGTTCGGCGTGCCGCCGGAGCGCATCATCGATTATCTGTCGCTGGTCGGCGATACCGTCGACAACGTGCCGGGCGTCGAGAAATGCGGCCCGAAAACCGCCGTCAAATGGCTGACGCAATATGACTCGCTGGACGGCATCGTCGAGCATGCGAGCGAGATCAAGGGCGCGGTCGGCGAGAACCTGCGCCGCGCGCTCGACTTCATGCCGATGGCGCGCAAGCTCGTGACCGTCGAGCGTCATTGCGATCTGAATGAGCATCTCGTGTCGATCGAGGAAAGTTTGTCGAGCCGGCCCGAGTCTCGCGAAGAATTGCGCGATCTGTTCACGCGTCACGGCTTCAAGACATGGCTGCGTGAAATCGAAGTTGCCGATGTGGTCGAAGGTCCGGAGACCGACGTGCCGCCCGCGTTGTCCGTCGATCACGAACGCCACTATGAGACCGTGCAGACATGGGAGCAGCTCGACGCGTGGCTCGATAAGATCAACGCGGCTGAACTGACCTCGTTCGATACGGAGACCACCTCGCTCGATCCGATGATCGCGCAGATCGTCGGCCTGTCGCTGTCGGTCGAAGCGGGCCGCGCCGCGTATGTGCCGCTCGCGCATCGCGGCCCCGACGCACCGGTGCAGCTCCCTCGCGACGAAGTGCTCGCGAAGCTCAAACCCTGGCTCGAAAGCGCGGACCACAAGAAGGTCGGCCAGCATCTGAAGTACGACGAACAGGTGCTGGCGAATTACGGCATCGAAATGCGCGGCGTCGAGCATGACACGCTGCTGGAATCGTATGTGCTCGAATCGCATCGCACCCACGACATGGACAGCCTCGCGCTGCGCCATCTCGGCGAGAAGACGATCAAGTACGAAGATGTCGCAGGCAAGGGCGCGCAGCAGATCGGCTTCGACGAAGTCGCGCTCGACAAAGCCGCCGAATACGCAGCCGAAGATGCCGATATCACGTTGCGTTTGCATCAGGCCTTGTATCCGCAGATTGCCGCGGAGAAGACGCTCGACCACGTCTATCGCGAGATCGAAGTGCCGACCTCGCGCGTGCTGCGCAAGATGGAGCGCACCGGCGTGCTGATCGACGCGGAGAAGCTGCGTCAACAGAGCAGCGAGATCGCCACGCGTCTGATCCAGCTCGAAGGAGAGGCGTACGAACTGGCCGGCGGCGAATTCAACCTTGGCTCGCCGAAGCAGATCGGCCAGATCTTCTTCGAGAAGCTCGGGCTGCCGGTCATCAAGAAGACGCCGAGCGGCGCGCCGTCCACCGATGAAGAAGTGTTGCAGAAGCTCGCCGAAGACTATCCGCTGCCGAAGGTCCTGCTCGAACATCGCGGCCTGTCGAAGCTGAAGTCCACCTATACCGACAAGCTGCCGCGCATGGTCAATCGGCAAACCGGCCGCGTGCATACCAACTACGCGCAAGCCGTCGCGGTGACCGGGCGGCTCGCGTCGAACGATCCGAACCTGCAGAACATTCCGGTGCGCACCGGCGAGGGCCGCCGCATTCGCGAGGCGTTCATCGCGCCGCCAGGGCACAAACTCGTGTCCGCCGATTATTCTCAGATCGAATTGCGCATCATGGCGCACATCTCCGGCGACGAATCGCTGATGCGCGCGTTCTCGCAGGGCGAGGACATTCACCGCGCGACCGCGTCGGAAATCTTCAACGTGACGCCGCTCGAAGTGTCGAGCGATCAGCGGCGTGTCGCGAAGGTCATCAACTTCGGGCTCATCTACGGCATGAGCGCGTTCGGTCTCGCGTCGAACCTCGGCATTACGCGCGATGCGGCGAAGATGTATATCGACCGCTACTTCGCGCGCTATCCGGGTGTCGCACGCTATATGGACGAGACGCGTTTGAGCGCGAAGGCGAAGGGCTACGTCGAAACCGTGTTCGGCCGCCGGCTGTGGCTGCCCGAGATCAACGGCGGCAACGGACCGCGCCGCCAGGCCGCCGAGCGTGCCGCGATCAACGCGCCGATGCAAGGCACCGCCGCCGACCTGATCAAGATGTCGATGATCGCCGTGCAGAACTGGATCGAAGACTCGAAGATCGGCACGCGCATGATCATGCAAGTGCACGATGAACTGATTCTAGAAGTGCCCGACGCTGAGTTGTCCGAAGTCCGCAAACGCTTGCCCGAACTGATGTGCGGCGTCGCCGCGCTGAAGGTGCCGCTCGTCGCCGAGGTCGGCACGGGACTGAACTGGGAGGAGGCGCATTGACATGCCTGTGACATGCGCACGATAGCGTCGTGCGCATGTCACACATGAGTATTGGCGACTTGTGACTTTCCGTGCGGGTCGAGGACAATCGGTGCAGGACGGCGCATTCATGCGCAGCGTCGCGACAGATAATTCATCGGCTACACGGAGAAGTGCAATGCATCGATTTATCGTCGTTGGCGGAGGTGCGGGAGGGCTGGAACTGGCGACACGCCTTGGCGATCGCTATGGCGCGGGTAAGAAGGGACGCGCCGCGCAGGCCCAGGTCACGTTGGTCGACCGCTATCCGACGCATATCTGGAAGCCGCTGCTGCATGAGGTGGCGGCAGGCAGCATGGACCCGTTCACGCAGGAGCTCGAATACGCGGCACAGGCGCGCTGGCATGGCTTCGAGTTCCAGCAGGGCGAGCTGACCGGGCTCGATCGCGCGAACCGGCGTATCACGCTCGGCACCGTGCTCGACGACGACGGTGCCGAACTGCTTCCCGAACGCGAGCTCGAGTACGACACGCTGGTCATAGCGATCGGCAGTACCACGGCCTTCTTCGGCGTCAAGGGCGCGGCCGAATTCTCCATTGCACTCGATACGGTTGGCCAGGCCGAGCGTTTCCGCAAGCGCCTGATCGCGGCGTGCATGCGCGCCGAGCATCAGGCGCACGAGCCCGTCGAGTCGCGACCGGGGCCCGGCACGTGGTCGTCCAGCGAGCCGCGCATTCAGGTGGCGATCGTCGGCGGCGGCGCGACGGGGGTCGAGTTGTCGGCGGAGTTGCGCAATACCGCGCAGGTGTTGTCCGCGTACGGCTTGCACAAGCTCGATCCGCGGCATGACGTCGGCATCGTGCTGATCGAGGCGGGGCCGCGCATTCTGCCTGCATTGCAGGAGCGCGTTTCCACGGCCACTGCCGAACTGCTGACCAAGCTCGGCGTGAAGCTGATGATCGGCGAGACCGTGGCCGAGGTCGCGCCAGGCTACATCCGCACCGCGAGCGGTCACACCGTGCGCGCCGATCTGACCGTGTGGGCGGCGGGCATCAAGGCACCGGCGGTGCTGGCTCAGCTCGACGGGCTGCCGGTCAACCGGCTCGGCCAGCTGGTCGTGCGCCGTACGCTGCAAACCGAAATCGACGACAACGTCTTCGCGCTCGGCGACTGCGCCGCCTGCGAGTGGCCCGGCAACGAGCGCAACGTGCCGCCGCGCGCGCAGGCCGCGCATCAGCAGGCGAGCTTCATGATGAAGGCACTGGCGGCGCGCCTCGACAACAAGCCGCTGCCGGAATTCACCTATCGCGACTTCGGCTCGCTCGTCTCGCTCGGGCACTTCAGCGCGGTCGGCAATCTGATGGGCGGGGTGATCGGCGGCAATATGCTGATCGAAGGGCTGTTCGCGCGCTTCATGTACATGTCGCTGTACCGGCTGCATATCGCGGCGCTGCACGGCTATCCGCGCATGGTGCTCGACACCTTCGCGCACTGGCTGCGCCGTACCACGCTGCCGCGCGTCAAGCTGCACTGACGCGCGCGGACGTTCTCTCCAGTTGAATTCGCAACAGGATTCGCGCAAGGCGTATCCTGTTGCCTCTAACAATTCTTCGAGGAGCGCCGCATGCTGAAGCCTGAAGTCGACTGTCTGATCCCGCACGTTCCCTTCGATCGGCGCACCTTCATCAAGGCGGCGCTGGGCACCGGTTTCGCGGCGGCGGTGCTGCCCGTCTCGGCGCAAACCATTCATACCGACAGCGACGGCCTCGAAGCCGGGGAAGTGGCGTTTCATTCGGGCGGTACGCTGATACCGGCCTATCGCGCGCAGCCGAAGGGCAAGACGCATCTGCCGGTGATCCTCGTCGTGCATGAGGCCTTCGGCGTGCATGAGCATATCGCCGACGTCTGCCGGCGCTTCGCGAAGCTGGGCTATCTGGCGATCGCGCCGAACCTGTTCGAGCGCGAGGGCGATCCGATGGCATACCCGAGCATCCAGCAACTGAGCGAGCAAATACTGAGCAAGGTACCCGACGAGCAGGCGATGGCCGACCTCGACGCGGCCGCCGCGTGGGCCGGCGAAAACGGCGGCGACCTGAACCGGCTCGGCGTGAACGGTTTCTGCTGGGGCGGGCGCATCTCGTGGCTCTATGCCGAGCACAATCCACGCGTGAAGGCCGGCGTCGCCTGGTATGGTCGTGTGACCGGCGCGAAGAATGCGATGACGCCGGCCAATCCGATCGATCTCGTCGCTGACCTTCATGCGCCGGTGCTAGGCCTGTATGGGCGCCAGGATCAAAGCATTCCGCAGGACACGCTCGAGCAGATGAAGCAGGCGATCGCGCAGGGGCCGCAAGCGGGACGCGGCTCGCAGTTCGTCGTTTATGACGACGCGGGTCACGCGTTTTTTGCCGACTACCGTCCGAGCTACCGGAAAGCCGATGCCGAGGATGGCTGGCGTCGCACGCTCGTGTGGTTCAAGCAGCACGGCGTGGCCTGAAGCACTGCTCACGATACATCCGATGAAAAAAAGGCCGTTGCCGCTTTCGAGCGGCAACGGCCTTCCTGTCTGGTGAGGACTAACAGCGGATCGCGCTCAGGGTTTCTCGCCCGTCGCCACCGGCCGTTTCGGATCGGAACTCCATTCACTCCATGAGCCCGGGTACAACGCTGAACCATGCAGGCCGGCAACCTCCATCGCGAGCGAATTGACGCAGGCGGTCACGCCTGAGCCGCATTGCAGAATCACATGCTCCGGCGGCGTGTCGCCGAGCAGCGCCTGGAATTCCTCGCGTAGTGTGTGCGCCGGCTTGAAGCGGCCGTCGGCGGTCAGGTTGTCCTTGAAGAAGCGGTTCAGCGCTCCCGGGATATGGCCGCCGACGCGATCCAGCGTCTCGTTTTCGCCGCGATAGCGATCGGCCGCGCGGGCATCGACAACGACCCGCTCCTTCGAGCCGAGGTTGCGCTCGACCGCCTGGACATCGACGGTCACGGCAAGCGGCGCGGCCGCCTTGAAGTCGCCGGTGTTCTGCGCGGGCACGTCCTGCGTCAGCGGTTGGCCGGCCGCTTCCCACGCTTGCAGCCCGCCGTCGAGCAGCGCGACCGCGTCGTGTCCGAGCCAGCGCAACAGCCACCAGACGCGCGCCGCGTACATGCCGCCTTGCGCGTCATACGCGACGACCTGTTGACCTTGCTTGAGCCCACGCGACTCCAGCGTCGCGACGAGCCGCGCGCGATCGGGCAGCGGATGCCGGCCATTCGAGCCGTTCTTTGGCCCCGACAGGTCGCGATCGAGATGCAGATAGTGCGCGCCCGGCAGATGGCCAGCCAGCCAGGCCTTCTCGCCTGCTTCGGTATCGGCGAGGTCGAACCGGCAGTCGATCACGAACACGCTGCCGGGCGCGGCCGCGAGCCGCTCGGCAAGATTGGTCGCGGAGATCAGAGTGGTGTAATGAGTGTGGGGCATGAGTGTCTCCTCGATACGAGCGATGGCGGCTGCGGACCGCGTCATTTACGCGGCGGGCGCATGGCCGGTCTATGTTGGTAGTCTAAACAAAAAAAGACGGGTCGAAGCCCGTCTTTCCTTGAGTCGATCGAAGCGCCTGGCGGCGCGGATCAGATCGTGCCGAGTTCGCGCCGCAGAAACTCGTGGAAGTGCTGCATGCCGTCTTCCATCGGGCTCTGATACGGACCGACCTGCGATTCGCCGCGCTCCATCAGCGCGAGGCGGCCGGCGTCCATGCGCTCGGCGATCTCGTCGTCTTCGCGGGCCGTCTCCATGTAGGCGGCGCGCTCAGCTTCGACGAAGTCACGTTCGAACAGCGCGATTTCCTCGGGGTAATAGAACTCCACCACGTTAGTGGTCTTCTGCGGACCGCGCGGAATCAGCCACGATACGACCAGCACGTGCGGATACCACTCGATCATGATGCCCGGGTAGTACACCATCCAGATCGCGCCGAATTCGGGCGGATTGCCGTCCCGAAAGCGCAGCACTTCGTCGTGCCACTTACGGTACGTCGGGCTGCCCGGTTGCTCGAGCGCCTTGTGCACGCCGACCGTTTGCACGCTGTACCAGTCGCCGAACTCCCACGTCAGATCGTCGCAATTGACGAAGCTGCCGAGGCCCGGATGGAACGGCGCGACGTGATAGTCCTCCAGATAGACCTCGATGAAGGTCTTCCAGTTGTAGTTGCACTCGTGGACTTCGACGTGATCGAACATGAAGCCCGAGAAGTCGAAGTGGCGCCTGGTGCCGAGACGTGCGAGATCTTTCGCGACGTCGCGTCCCTGCGCCTCGAACAGCAGCCCCTGCCAGTTCTGCAGCGGCGTGGCGCCGAGATTCAGGCACGGGTTGTCGGCGAAATGGGGCGCGCCGAGCAGCTCGCCCTTCAGGTCGTACGTCCAGCGATGCAGCGGACAGACGATGTTCTGCGTCTGGCCGCGGCCGTTGAGCATGATGGCTTGCCGGTGGCGGCACACGTTCGACAGCAGCTCGACTTGCGACTGCTGGTTACGGACGAGCACCCGCCCCTCGCGTTCGCTGGGCAAGGCAAAATAATCCCCCGCTTCGGGCACCATGAGATCGTGGCCGATGTAGCGAGGACCTTTCTTGAAAAGGGTGTCGATTTCGCGCGTAAGAAGCGCTTCGTCAAAGTAAGCCGTGACTGGCAGCTGGCTGTGAACAGACCGCAACTGCAATGCATTGCTCAGATTGGACATTCCCACTCCCGATGAAGACGTGAAAGCAGTGAACAACCCAACCATCGAAGATTCGATTTAGGGAGCCCGCGATTATACCCGTTTACCCGTGACAGGGACACTTAAGTCCCTGATTTGGGTTAAAAATGTCAGGAAAGTTCGGCATTTTCGCCGCAGACCTCGAGCTTTTTTTCTGCGAGACTTCAGGGTCAAAGCGCGGCAAAGGCAGGCATCAGACGGGCTCGAAGCGAGGCGACAAGGCAGGGCGCAGGCGGGCGAGCGGATCGAAGATGTCGCTTTTGCCGTAGAATGTTCGACTTGTTTTAATTTTGCGACTATTCATGGCGAAGACCGCATCGAAAGACTCCGCCGCCGCGCCAGCCGAAAGCGGCGATCGCGCGCCGCTGCCGGAGAACTACGAGGCCGCGCAGGCGGAGCTGGAAGAACTCGTTGCGCGCATGGAAGGCGGTAGCCTGAGCCTCGAGGAATCGCTGGCCGCGTACCGCCGCGGGGCGGCCCTTGTCGCATTCTGTCAACAGCAGCTCGAAAAGGTCGAGCAGCAGGTGCGGGTGCTTGACGGCGAGACACTCAAGCCACTGCCCATGAATACCGCAGGCACAGCCGCGACTGAGAGCGGGGACGACCTATGACATTCGAACAATGGACGCGCTCGGTGCTCGAACGCGTCGAAACGGCTCTGGAACACTATCTGCCGGCCGAGACGACCGAACCCGCCGGGCTGCACGGGGCGATGCGTTATGCGGTGCTCGGCGGCGGCAAGCGCGTGCGGCCGCTCCTGTGCCACGCGGCCGGTGAGCTGACCGGCGCGCGCGCCGAGTGCCTCGATGCGGCGGCGGCGGCGCTGGAAATGATCCACGTGTACTCGCTCGTGCACGACGACATGCCGTGCATGGACGACGACGCGCTGCGCCGCGGCAAGCCGACGGTCCACGTCAAGTATGACGAAGCAACCGCGCTTCTGGTGGGCGACGCGCTGCAGTCGCAGGCATTCGTCGTGCTCACGTCCGACGTGCTGGGCGTGCCGCAACAGGCCTCGCTCGTGCGCGAACTCGCACTCGCAAGCGGCTCGATCGGCATGTGCGGAGGTCAGGCCATCGATCTCGCGAGCGTCGGCCACACGCTGACCCGCCCGCAACTCGAGACCATGCATCGTATGAAGACCGGTGCGCTGCTGCGTGCGGCCGTACGGATGGGCGCACTGGCCGGCGAGGCGCCGGACGCGAAGGCTTTGGCTTCGCTCGACGCCTACGCCGCCGCGGTCGGTCTCGCATTTCAGGTCGTCGACGACATTCTCGACGTCACGACCGACTCCGCAACGCTCGGCAAGACCGCCGGCAAGGACGCGAAGGACGGCAAGCCGACCTACGTGTCGATTATCGGGCTCGACGCGTCGCGCTCGCTCGCGGCGCAACTGCGCAGCGACGCGCACGCCGCGCTTGCGCCGTTCGGCGCGCGCGCGCAGCGCCTTGCCGAACTGGCCGACCTGGTGGTGAACCGGGTCAGCTGAACGCGAAAGCCCGCCGCCGCGCGCCCTCCATCCCCGGGGTGCACGAACGAAGTGCGGGCGCGTAAGTTTTCCTACAATGGAACGACGATGTACGACTTGCTGAAAACCATCGACGACCCGGCGGCCTTGCGCCGCCTCGATCGCCGCCAATTGCAACCGCTTGCCGACGAGTTGCGCGCCTTTGTGCTCGACAGCGTATCGCAGACGGGCGGCCATCTCTCGTCCAACCTCGGCACGGTCGAATTGACCATCGCGCTGCATTACGTGTTCGATACGCCGCATGACCGGATCGTCTGGGACGTCGGCCATCAGACCTATCCGCACAAGATCCTGACCGGTCGTCGGGACCAGATGCACACGCTGCGTCAGTTGGGCGGCATCTCGGGCTTCCCGAAACGCGACGAATCGGAATACGACACCTTCGGCACCGCGCACTCGAGCACGTCGATTTCGGCCGCGCTCGGTATGGCGGTCGCGAGCAAGCTGCAGGGCGACAACCGCATGGGCATCGCCGTGATCGGCGATGGCGCGATGACGGCCGGCATGGCCTTCGAGGCAATGAACAACGCCGGCGTCGAAGACGACGTGCCGCTGCTCGTCATCCTCAACGACAACGACATGTCGATCTCGCCGCCGGTCGGCGCGCTGAATCGCCATCTCGCGCGTCTGATGTCGGGGCGCTTCTATGCGGCCGCGCGCGCGGGAGTCGAACGCGTGCTGCGCGTCGCGCCGCCGGTGCTCGACCTCGCGCGCAAGCTCGAAGAGCACGCGAAGGGCATGATCGTGCCGGCCACGCTGTTCGAGGAGTTCGGCTTCAACTACATCGGGCCGATCGACGGTCACGATCTCGATTCGCTGATCCCGACGCTGCAAAACATCAAGGAACTGCGCGGTCCGCAATTCCTGCACGTCGTCACGAAGAAGGGCCAGGGCTACAAGCTGGCCGAGGCCGATCCGGTGCTGTATCACGGCCCGGGCAAGTTCAACCCCGCCGAGGGCATCAAGCCGGCCGCGACGCCGTCGAAGAAGACCTACACGCAGGTGTTCGGCGAATGGCTGTGCGATGCGGCCGAACTCGACTCGCGTGTGGTCGGCATTACGCCGGCGATGCGTGAAGGCTCGGGCATGGTCGAGTTCGAAAAGCGCTTCCCGGATCGTTACTTCGACGTCGGCATCGCTGAGCAGCATGCGGTGACGTTCGCGGGCGGCCTCGCCGCTGACGGTATGAAGCCGGTCGTGGCGATCTATTCGACCTTCCTGCAACGCGCGTACGACCAGCTGATTCACGACGTCGCGTTGCAAAACCTGCCGGTGGTGTTCGCAATCGATCGCGCGGGTCTCGTCGGCGCGGACGGCGCGACGCACGCAGGCGCATACGACCTCGCGTTCATGCGCTGTATCCCGAACATGACCGTGATGACGCCGTCCGATGAAAACGAGTGCCGGCAGATGCTGTACACCGCATTGCAGCAGTCGCATCCGACCGCGGTGCGTTATCCGCGCGGCGCGGGCACCGGTGTCGCCACCGTCAAGCAGATGACTGCGGTGCCGCTCGGCAAGGGTGAAGTGCGTCGCGAGACCTCGGCGCCAGCCGGCAAGCGTATCGCGATTCTCGCGTTCGGCACGATGGTCGCACCGTCGCTCGCAGCGGCCGAGCAACTCGATGCCACCGTCGCGAACATGCGCTTCGTGAAGCCGCTCGACACCGAACTCGTGCGCAAGCTGGCCGAGACGCACGATGCAATCGTCACTGTCGAGGAAGGCTCCATCATGGGCGGCGCGGGTTCGGCCTGCGTCGAAGCCCTGCTGGCAAGTGGGGTTATGCGCCCCGTACTACAATTGGGCCTCCCCGACCGGTTCATCGATCACGGGGACCCGGCCAAGCTGCTCGCCGCGTGCGGTCTCGACGCCGCGGGCATCGCCCGGTCGATCCGCGAACGCTTCCTCGTGAGCGGCGCGGTCGGCGGTCAGTCGTCGGTGAAGCGCGTCGCGTAAAGCGCTGTCGCCTGTTGTGCCGCCGTCAGTGCGACGGCGGCTTCTGCAATCTCCAGTTTGTACCGACGGGCGTTGCGCCCCGTCACCCAACGCCGGCGGCAGCCGGCGTTCGCCGTTGCGCGCGCTGATCCCCACGGCCGCTGGGCGCCTCGAACTCGCTGCGCAACAGTCCCCGATGCAGCGAAACCTTGGCGCGGCCCGGCGCTTTCCAGAAAGGACAAAAGAATGAATCAGATGAATCCCGCCTTCGTGATGCCCGACGTGCAAAGCACACCCGACACGCGCCAGATTCCGATCCAGCGGGTCGGCGTGAAGGGCGTGCGTCATCCGTTGACGGTTCGCACGCCGGGTGGCGAAGTGCAGCCGACGGTCGGCACGTGGAACCTCGACGTGCATCTGCCGGCCGAGCAGAAGGGCACGCACATGTCGCGCTTCGTCGCGTTGCTCGAAGAGAACAAGGCGCCGCTCGAGCCGGCCACGTTCCGCACGATGCTCGCGGCAATGCTCGAAAAGCTCGAGGCCGAGGCGGGCCGCATCGAAGTGTCGTTCCCGTACTTCGTGAACAAGACCGCGCCGGTGTCGGGCGTGCAGAGCCTGCTCGACTACGAAGTCACGCTGACGGGCGAGACCCGCAATGGCGCAACGCGGCTGTTCCTGAAGGTGCTGGTGCCGGTCACGAGCCTGTGCCCGTGCTCGAAGAAGATTTCGCAGTACGGCGCCCACAACCAGCGCTCGCACGTGACGATCAACGCCGAGCTGAACGGCGACGTCGCTGTCGAAGAGTTGATCCGTATCGCCGAGGAAGAAGCGTCGTGCGAACTGTGGGGTCTGCTCAAGCGCCCGGACGAGAAGTTCGTCACGGAGCGCGCGTATGAAAACCCGAAGTTCGTCGAAGACCTCGTGCGCGATGTCGCCCAGCGTCTGAATGCCGACGAGCGCATCGTCGCGTATGCGCTCGAAGCCGAGAACTTCGAGTCGATTCACAATCACAGCGCCTATGCGGTGATCGAGCGGGACAAGCGTCTCGCTTGATACGTTCTGCGCCGGGTCGCACCGCTTCGTTGCGGGAGAATCGAAGCAAAAAAGCCGCTTTGAAGCGGCTTTTTTGTCGTTTTGCGAAAGCGGCTCAGTGCGCGAGCGACGTCAGATCCCAGCGCGGCTTCACCGTGAACGCGTAGTCGTTGCCGGCCTGTTCGGGCCAGCGTTGCAGGCGCAGCGCGCCGGCTAGCGCGATCATCGCGCCATTATCCGTGCACAACGACAGGTCCGGGTAGTGCACGTAGAAATTGCGCTTCTGCGCGGCGGCCGACAGCGCTTCGCGCAACTGCCGGTTCGCGCCGACGCCACCCGCCACCACCAGCCGGTTCAGCTTCGTGCGCTTGAGCGCCGCAAGCGATTTCGCAGCCAGCACTTCCACGGCCGCATCGACGAAACCGCGCGCGAGGTCGGCCTTCGCCTGCTCGCAGATGTTCGCGCCGCCGAGCCGGTTCGCGTGCGTGAGCACGGCGGTCTTCAGGCCGCTGAAGCTGAAATCGAGGTCGCCGGAATGCAGCATCGGGCGCGGCAGCACGACCGCGCCCGGCGTGCCGAACTCCGCCATGCGCGAAACTTCCGGACCTCCCGGATAGCCGAGGCCGAGCAGCTTGGCGGTTTTGTCGAACGCTTCGCCGGCGGCGTCGTCGAGCGTTTCGCCGAGCGTCTCGTAGACGCCGACGTCGGTCACACGCATCAGTTGCGTATGGCCGCCCGAAACCAGCAGCGCGACGAACGGAAACGGCGGCGGCTCATCGACGAGCAGCGGCGACAGCAGATGCCCTTCGAGATGATGAATGCCGACAGTCGGCTTGTTCCACGCCATCGCCAGCGAATTGGCGACGCTCGCGCCAACCAGCAGCGCGCCCGCGAGTCCCGGCCCTTGCGTATAAGCGATCGCGTCGATGTCGCCGCGCGCGACCCCAGCGCGGTCCATCACCTCTTCGAGCAGCGGCAACGCGCGGCGGATATGGTCGCGCGAAGCAAGCTCAGGCACGACGCCGCCGTACTCGCGATGCATCGCAATCTGCGAATGCAGCGCGTGCGCGAGCAGGCCGCGCTCTGTGTCGTAGAGCGCGAGACCGGTTTCGTCGCAGGAGCTTTCGATACCGAGAACGAGCATGATGAATCGCTTGAGATGGACGCGCGCGAGGCGCGCCCGAAAGTGAAAGGTAAGCCTGAAAGTATAGCAGCGCGGACAAGCAGCCGCAGGCGGCCCGCAGACTGCCGCGATGGACGTGCCAGCCCGGCAGGTACAATGCGGCCCCATGGAATCCTTCGATATCGCGGTGATCGGCGCGGGCGCGGCCGGCATGATGTGCGCGGCCGTGGCCGGGCAACTCGGCCGGCGCGTGGCGCTAATCGACCACTCGCAGCGCCTCGCGGAGAAAATCCGCATTTCCGGCGGCGGGCGCTGCAACTTCACGAATCTGTATGCCGGGCCGGCCAATTATCTGTCGGCGAATCCGCATTTTTGCCGCTCGGCGCTCGCGCGCTATATGCCGCGCGATTTTTTGGCCTTGCTGAAGCAGCATCGCGTGACGTGGCACGAGAAGCACAAGGGCCAGCTGTTCTGCGACCAGTCGAGCGATGCGATCATCGACGTGCTGAAGCGTGAGTGCGACGCGGGTGGGATTGCGTGGCGTACGCCGCTGTCCGTGGAAGAGGTGCGCCAGGACGGCGACGGGCAGTTCCTGCTCGGCTCGACGGCGGGCACGATTACCGCCCGGGCGCTCGTGATCGCGACGGGCGGCCTGTCGATCCCGAAGATCGGCGCGACCGATTTCGCCTACCGGATCGCCAAGCAGTTCGGCCACAAGCTGATCGACATGCGCCCCGCACTGGTGCCGCTGACCTTCGCGCCGGCCGATTGGGAGCCGTTCGTCGCGCTGTCGGGCGTCTCGCTCGAAGTGCAACTGTCGACGGGCGATAAAAAGACCGGTGCCGAGTTCACTGAAGATCTGCTGCTCACGCATCGTGGCCTGTCGGGCCCGGGCGTGCTGCAGATCTCGAGCTACTGGCAGCCCGGCGAGCCGATCCACATCAATCTGCTGCCAGAGCGGGACACCGCGGCCGCGCTCATCGACGCGAAAAACGGCACGAAGCGGCAGATCGCCAATCTGTTGTCGGAATGGGTGCCGCAGCGGCTCGCGCACGTGTGGCTCGACACCCACCAGGTGCCCGCCGAGGCCCGCGTGGCCGATCTGCCGGACAAGACGCTGCGCCGTGTCGGCGAGACGCTGTCGCGCTGGACGATCACCCCGAACGGCACCGAGGGCTATCGCAAGGCCGAAGTGACGCGCGGCGGTGTCGATACGCGCGGCTTGTCGTCGACGACGATGATGAGCTCGCGGGTACCCGGCCTCTACTTCATCGGCGAGGCGGTCGACGTCACCGGCTGGCTCGGTGGCTACAACTTTCAATGGGCGTGGGCGTCGGGTGTAGCGGCGGGCGAGGCGGCCGCCGAATACGCGCGAGGGGCTTGACGGCGCAATGGCTTTGTGAGAAAGCTCTGCTATACTCCTGAACCTTTACAAAGTTCCGTTATTGAAAAATGACGACCATCCGCGTAAAAGACAATGAGCCGTTCGAAGTCGCCATGCGCCGTTTCAAGCGCACCATGGAGAAAAACGGCTTACTGACGGAACTTCGCGCTCGCGAGTTTTACGAAAAGCCCACGGCCGAACGCAAGCGTAAGAAGGCGGCGGCGGTGAAGCGTCATTTCAAGCGTCTGCGTGGCCAGATGCTGCCGAAGAAGCTCTACTGATTCTGGCGTTGCCGTGCTCCGCTTCGCACGAAGCGCGGCAGCATCCAAGCCGATGGCGACACCACAGGTGTCATCACGGAAAACCCGGCCCATCGGGCCAGCCGGCAGGGTCGCATCCACTACGCATATTGCGCCAACCCGCTTGAGGAAGAAGTCCCAAGCGGGTATTCGTGCTGATGCGGCGGCATTGCCGCCGTCGACCGGCCGGTTTTTTAACTTTTCAACGCAATTCAGGTGAGTGATGAGTCTCAAGGACCGGATCAACGACGATATGAAAGCTGCCATGCGGGCGCGCGAGACCGAGCGTCTCGGCACGATCCGCCTGCTGCTCGCCGCGATCAAGCAGCGCGAAGTCGATGAGCGGGTCACGCTCGACGACGCCGGCATAACCGCCGTCGTCGACAAGATGATCAAGCAGCGCAAGGATTCGATCAGCCAGTTCGAGGCCGCGGGACGCACGGATCTCGCAGACAAGGAAAAGGCCGAGCTGGCCATTCTTTCCGGGTACATGCCGGAGCAGATGTCCGAAGCGGAAATCGTTGCCGAAGTGCAGGCGGCGGTCGCACAAACCGGCGCGGCTGGCCCTCAGGACATGGGCAAGGTCATGGGCGTGCTCAAGCCGAAGCTGGCTGGCCGGGCCGATATGACCGCCGTCTCGGCGCAGGTCAAGGCCGCGCTCGCAAAGTAACTCCGTGGGTTTTTCCGGGTCGCGCGCGCCTCGTGGAAGGCGAGGCGCGGAGCCCGGTCGCGGTGTCGAGCCCGGACTCCGGGTCTGGATTTTGAAGCTCTCCTGGCAGCGTCATTTACTGTGATCCCACCGTCATTCCTGCAGGACCTGCTCAACCGCGTCGATATCGTCGACGTGGTCGGCCGGTATGTGCAGCTGAAAAAGGGCGGCGCGAACTTCATGGGGCTGTGCCCGTTTCACAACGAGAAGAGCCCCTCGTTTACGGTTAGTCCGACTAAACAGTTTTATCACTGCTTCGGCTGCGGTGCGCATGGCACGGCCATCGGTTTCCTGATGGAACACGTGGGCGCGTCGTTTCCCGAAGCGGTCAACGAGCTTGCGCAATCGGTGGGTCTCACCGTGCCGCACGAGCCTTCGCCCGGATATGGCGGCGGCGCGAGCGCCGGTAGCTACGCGCCGGCGGCATCCAAGGCCGTCACCACCGCGCTGTCCGACCTCATGCAGACCGCCTGCGACTACTACCGCAAGCAGCTGCGCGGCGCGCCGGGCGCCATTCAGTATCTGAAAAAGCGTGGCCTGACCGGCGAAATCGCCGCGCGCTTCGGCCTCGGTTACGCACCGGATGGCTGGCAGAACCTCGAGGCGGCATTCCCGGACTATCGCGACGACGCGCTGGTCGAAGCGGGTCTCGTGATCGTCAGCGAAAAGTCCGACGCGCAGGGCCAGAACCGCCGCTACGACCGCTTCCGCGAGCGGATCATGTTCCCGATCCGCAATGTGAAAGGGCAGGTGATCGGCTTCGGCGGGCGCGTGCTCGACGGCGGCGAGCCGAAGTATTTGAATTCGCCCGAAACGCCGCTATTTAACAAGGGCAGCGAGCTATACGGCCTGTTCGAGGCGCGTCTCGCGATTCGGGAGCAGCATTACGTGCTGGTTGTCGAAGGTTATATGGACGTGGTCGCGCTGGCCCAGTTGGGCTTCCAGAACGCGGTCGCCACGCTCGGCACGGCTTGCACGCCGATTCATGTGCAGAAACTGATGCGCCAGACCGATACGGTCATCTTCAGTTTCGACGGCGACGCGGCCGGACGGCGCGCCGCGCGTCGCGCGCTCGATGCCTGTCTGCCGCATGCAGCCGACAACCGGACGATCCGCTTCCTGTTCCTGCCGACCGAGCACGACCCCGACAGCTACGTGCGCGAGTTCGGCACCGAGGCGTTCGCCGAGCAGGTCGAACGGGCGATGCCGTTGTCGCAATTCATGCTCAACGAGGTGCTGACCGGCAAGGAGCTCGATCAGCCCGAAGGCAAGGCCCGCGCGCTGTTCGACGCGAAACCGCTGCTGCAGGCATTGCCGGCCAACGCGCTGCGCGCGCAGATCATGCATATGTTCGCGGACCGGCTCGATGTGCCGTTCAGCGAAGTTGCGGCGCTTTGCGAGGTCGACGCGCGGATCGCCGCCGCGGCGCGCGAGGCGCCGGCCCGCAAGGACCGCCGCAGCGTGACCGGCATCGAGGAAAAGACGCTGCGCAATCTGGTCATGTATCCGCGCACGGTTGCGATGCTCGACGAAGAGGCCGAAGAGGCGCTGCTCACCGTGACCCGGCACGCGGAACTGTTCGCGGAAGTGGCAACGCACGCGCGCGCGCTCGGCGATTCGGCGGCGTTCCAGTTGTTGTCCGATCTCTTGCGAAATGGTGCGAACGCCCCAACTTTCGAGGAAATCTTTCGCAAAATTCTAGACTATGATGAAAACGTCCGGGATTTGCTACTGAAAGACCCGCACGACGCGGCCGTCATCGAGGAACGCCGCGAGCAGGAACGGATTGTCGGCGAGGAGTTGAAGGCCGCGATTCTGAAAATGCGATACGACGCTTATTGCGATCGTCTCGATCAGCTTTCGCGACAGTCCCGGCATACGCCGGAAGAATTTGCCGAGTTCACGGAGCTCAACCGGAAGCGGGCCGACATGAAGCGTCAACTCGGGCTGTAACGGAGCGGTCGAAACCTCGGGTGGTACAATAAAAAGTTTCTAGCGGTTTGTTTTTTCAAGGGTTTTCCTAGCAAAGGCGAAAGGCGATGCGATGGCAAAGACGACAGGCGGAAATCAGACAACAGGCTCACGCGCTAAAGAGCGCACCGGAAAAGTTACCGAAGCCAAGCTGACTGCGTCCACCAGAAGAACGTCTGCTGTCAGCGTTGCACCCGCTGCCGGGAAGAAGTCGTCGACCACTGCAGCCGCGCAGGCGGCACAGGTTCGGGCGGCGAAAGCTGTAGCACCGCCGGCTGCCAAGCGGTCGGGCGTCAGTAGCGCAAGGGAAGCGGCT
This sequence comes from Burkholderia sp. H160, assembly GCA_000173575.1. Taxonomy (GTDB): domain Bacteria; phylum Pseudomonadota; class Gammaproteobacteria; order Burkholderiales; family Burkholderiaceae; genus Paraburkholderia. Next base: position 18,593 of record ABYL01000035.1, read on the forward strand.
GCCGTTGAGGTCGATGCGGTAGCGCGCGTGACTCCAGTATCCACGGTTCATCCGGCTGTTGTCCAACAGCCGGGGGTCGAGACTACAGCCGGTACGGCGAACTCCATGACGAAAAAGCTGAATGAAGTACCCGTCGAAGACGATGCAACCCAGACCGAAGAAACCGCTGCCGCCGCACCGGGCAAGACGGAGAAGGTCAAGGCTCGCGACCGTCGTGCAAAGGAAAAAGCGCTGCTGAAAGACGCCTTCGCGTCGTCGCAGCCAGGCACGGTGGAGGAACTCGAAGAGCGTCGCTCCAAGCTGCGCGCGCTGATCAAGCTCGGCAAGGAACGCGGCTTCCTCACTTACGCTGAAATCAACGATCATCTGCCGGACAACTTCACCGAGACCGAGGCGATCGAAGGCATCATCAGCACGTTCAACGACATGGGCGTCGCGGTCTACGAACAGGCCCCGGACGCCGAAACGCTGCTGCTCAACGACAACGCGCCCGCGGCTTCGTCGGATGACGAAGTCGAAGAGGAAGCCGAAGTCGCGCTGTCCACCGTCGACTCCGAATTCGGCCGCACCACCGATCCCGTGCGTATGTACATGCGCGAAATGGGCACGGTCGAGCTGCTCACGCGCGAAGGCGAAATCGAAATTGCGAAGCGCATCGAAGACGGCCTGAAGCACATGGTGATGGCCATCTCCGCGTGCCCGACCACGATCGCCGACATCCTCGCGATGGCCGAGCGCGTCGCCAATGACGAAGTGCGCATCGACGAACTCGTCGACGGTCTGATCGACGCCGACGCGGAAGACGCCGACGGCTTCTCCGCGCAGGAAGCGGAAGCGATCGAGAACGAAGACGAGGAAGCCGAGGAAGAGGACGAAGAGGACGAGGAAGAGGACGATGGCTCGGCGCAAGCCACGGCCAACGCCGCGCAGCTCGAAGCGCTGCGGCGCGCGTCGCTCGAAAAATTCGCGCTGATCAGCGAATGGTTCGACAAGATGCGCCGCGCGTTCGAGAAGGAAGGCTACAAGTCCAAGTCCTACCTGAAGGCGCAGGAAACGATTCAGAACGAGCTGATGACCATCCGCTTCACCGCGCGTACCGTCGAGCGTCTGTGCGACACGCTGCGCGCGCAGGTGGATGAGGTGCGCCAGGTCGAGCGTCAGATTCTGCATACGGTTGTCGACAAGTGCGGCATGCCGCGCGCGGAATTCATCGCGCGTTTCCCGGGTAGCGAGACGGACCTCGAATGGGCCGACAAGATCGTCGCCGAGGGGCATGTGTATAGCGCGATCCTCACGCGCAACATTCCGGCGATCCGCGAACAGCAGCAGCGTCTGCTCGATCTGCAGGCGCGCGTGGTGCTGCCGCTGAAGGACCTGAAGGAAACCAACCGTCAGATGGCGGCCGGTGAGCTGAAGGCGCGCCAGGCGAAGCGCGAGATGACCGAGGCGAACCTGCGCCTCGTGATCTCGATTGCGAAGAAGTACACGAACCGCGGTCTGCAGTTCCTCGACCTGATTCAGGAAGGCAACATCGGCCTGATGAAGGCGGTGGACAAGTTCGAATACCGTCGTGGCTACAAGTTCTCCACGTATGCGACGTGGTGGATTCGCCAGGCCATCACGCGTTCGATCGCCGACCAGGCGCGCACGATCCGGATTCCGGTTCACATGATCGAAACGATCAACAAGATGAACCGCATCTCGCGTCAGATCCTGCAAGAAACCGGTCTCGAGCCGGATCCGGCAACGCTGGCCGAGAAGATGGAAATGCCGGAAGACAAGATCCGCAAGATCATGAAGATCGCGAAGGAGCCGATCTCGATGGAAACGCCGATCGGCGACGACGACGATTCCCATCTGGGCGATTTCATCGAAGATACGAACACGGTCGCCCCGGCGGATGCCGCGTTGCACGCGAGCATGCGTGACGTCGTGAAGGACGTGCTCGACTCGCTGACGCCGCGCGAAGCGAAAGTGCTGCGCATGCGTTTCGGTATCGAGATGAGCACGGATCACACGCTTGAAGAAGTCGGCAAGCAGTTCGACGTAACGCGCGAGCGGATTCGTCAGATCGAGGCGAAAGCGCTGCGCAAGCTGCGTCATCCGAGCCGCTCGGACAAGCTGAAGTCGTTCCTCGAAGGGAATTGATCGCGGCGGCCGCGGCTGGCTGAAAATGATGCGTTCAAAGGGGCCTCCCGGTCGTTTTGCAGAAGCGAAGCGGTTGCGGAGGCCCCTTTTTCGTGTAGTATGTCGGCCAATCGACGAAACGGGCCCGGCCTTTACGACCGGGTCTTTTTTCTTGGGCTGGACGCCGTGTTGGTTGCAGGCAGTGGACTCATAATCCACCTCCGAAAGGACATCGTGGGTTCGAACCCCACCCGGCCCACCAAAGTATCAAGAGAAGGGTTCCGAATTCCGGAACCCTTTTTGTTTTGGCGGGAAGCGTAGAAGGATCTGACGGCGCTTCATCAACTCGTCTCGCCAAAAGCCGCTCGCCGGTTTCTGCTTTTTCTACTGACGTTAGCCCATCGTCAAGCTGCTTTCCCTTGGCGGCCCAGCGCACAGAATGGGCGCCTACGCGCCAGTACTCTCGTTTCAAGTCGGGCCGAATCGCTTTGCGGCAGTGACATGTCGCTTGCGAGAGGCCGGCTTCCACACCCTATCTAATAACGAGAACTACTATGCGAACCGACGAGACCGCCGCTGAGTCAGCCCAGCCTCAGGCCCTGCCGGAAGCGTCGCTCAACCTGGACGCCCACGAAGTCCTGCCGCGGCCCCCGGTGCGAGTGCTGACGCGGATTGCCTTCTGCTTCGCATGGCTATTCGGGCTGGAGCCGTTCCTGACGGCATCGCCCGATGATGCGGCGGACTCGCGTTCGAAGCGCTCGAAACCATAAGCGGCGATCGCGCGTAATCAGGGAAACTCCGTGTGAAGAACGGAGCGACCCCGACGTTAATTGAATTCGGAAGGCTTGCCGATGCACGTCGTCCGCTTTCAGCAAGGGTTTTGTCACGCGGCGGTCGGCGCCGCAATTCACCTCCGGGCAACGCCCGTGCTGAAGGCTTCTTCGGGTCGCGTGCGCATCGTGTAAAAACGCGTGCGAGGTTCTCGCTAAAGCGAGCAATCAGAAGGCCGCCGCAAAGGCGGCTTTTTTAATCGTGATGCTGATTCGACGCGGCAAGCTGTGGCCGTTGTGCTGCCAAGGGGTGGCCGCCATTGCAGACGTCGGCCAATAGAAATGAAGTGAATAAGCCGTCGCAATTGTTTGGCAGATTAATCGCCGCACCGGAAACCGGTTAATTGTCGGTTGCGCGAAAAGACTGCATTAACTTAATTAAGTTCCCACGATCACAAAATAAAGTAAAGATGACGGGGAAAACTGCCACTTCAACCGGCTGGTTACGAATAATCACAAAGGCATTTCCATCAATTTGTTCCGACCCGATTACGTCATGCGTATTAAAGGAGTGTTGCAAACGCACAACTCAGGTTATTGAAGCGTTGCAATTTCGTTTTGGCTGAAGCAGCTGATCCGGCACCTTGATCTTGCAATAAACGTCTCAAAAACAAGAAGTTATCCCCCTCTGCTCCAACATTGTTGCGAATTTCGAAAAATCCTGTTGCGTGAATTGCCCGCGCCGCTACCAGGGTGTCCCCCTACACTCACGCTTCGCTTCAAGGGTGCCCGGTCGATCCTACCGGTTCGGCCATCCGGGCAGCGACCGATGCAATGCATCGGCTGCTGAGGCAGATTCTGCTCCCCGTATAAATTTTTCGAATTGGAGTTTCCATGAAAAAGAGTCTCATCGTCGTTGCGGCTGCCGCATCGTTCGCTTCGGTCGCTCACGCACAAAGCAGCGTGACCCTGTACGGTCTGCTTGACGCAGGTCTGACCTACACCAGCAACGTTGCCCATAACTCCAAGTGGGCGGCAGGTAGCGGCGGCATCCAACAGAGCATGTTCGGCCTGCGTGGTTCGGAAGATCTGGGCGGCGGTCTGAAGGCAATCTTCACGTTGGAAAGCGGCTTCAACATCAACAACGGCAAGTTCGCTAACAACAACGGCATGTTCAACCGTCAGGCCTTCGTCGGTCTGTCGAGTTCGCAATTCGGTACGGTCACGCTGGGTCGCCAGTACGACGCAGCGCAGGACTACCTCGCACCGCTGACCGCAACGGGCAGCTGGGGCGGCACGTACTTCGCGCACCCGTTCAACAACGACAACCTGAACACCAACGGTGGTCTGTCGGTCAACAACTCGGTCAAGTACTCGAGCGCTAACTACGCTGGCTTCACGTTCGGCGGCACGTACGGCTTCTCGAACCAGGCTGGTGGCTTCGCAAACAACCGTCAGTACAGCCTGGGCGCCGCATACCAGTGGCAAGGCCTGCACCTCGGCGCTGCCTACGCTCAGCAAAACAACCCGGCTGCTAACACCAGCGGCGCATCGGACGGCGTTCTGGCGAACACGTCGGGCGTCCTGACGGGCAACTTCCGTCAGCGTCAGTTCGGCGCAGGTGCTTCGTACGGCTTCGGCCCGGCGCTGGTCGGCGTGGCCTGGACGCAATCGCGCGTCGACAACCTCGTTGGTGCAGCAGCTGGTCAGCGTCAAGGCCACACCAACAACTACGAAATCAACGGCAAGTACAGCGTAACCCCGGCGATGGCTCTCGGCGTCGCGTACACGTTCACCGACGCACGCGGCTACGGCATCAACGCTGACGGTAACGACATGAAGACCCGTTACCACCAGATCGGCCTGCAGGCTGATTACTCGCTGTCGCGTCGCACCGACGTCTACGCTCAGGCTGTGTACCAGCACGCAATGGGCGACGGCGGCGTGGCTTCGATCTACAGCGGCGACAACACGGTTCCGACCTCGTCGTCGAAGAACCAGACGGCTGCTACGGTCGGTCTGCGTCACCGCTTCTAAGCTTCAGCAGAAGCTGCCTGTAGTACGAAAAGGTGCCGTTCGCGGCACCTTTTTTTATGCGCGCGGCAGACCGGTAAGCCGGTTTCCGCATGCGAGGCAAAAAAAACGGGCGTCCCTGGGGACGCCCGTTTTGCCATGCCGACCGCGAACGATTTAGAAAATCGTCCGCAGACCGAGCGCAACGCCGGTCTGGTTGTTGCGGCCCGGCAGCTCGACCGAGGCCGCGCCCGACACCTTGTTGAAATCGACGGTGCCGTACACCTCGGTGCGCTTCGACAGCGCGTACTCGGCCAGCGCGACGAACGTGTAGCGATAGCCGCTGCCGAGCTGACCGTCACCGATCGCCGCATTCGACATGTGGTCGTAGTACGCGGCGCCCGTCAGCGTCAGCGCGCGCGTGGCCTCCCACGTAACGCCGGCAAACGGCCCGTTGTCGATGCGGCCCGAGCCCTTGACGATATCGACGCCCGGCACGAGCGTCTGTTGCGCGAGCGCGCTGTCGACGAAGCCTGTGTCGTCCTTCGAGTGCAGATAACCGACGTACAGCTTCGTCGAGCTGAACGCATAGACCGCGTTCGCGTTGAAGATGGTCTGCTTGTGATTGCTGTTGTCGCTGTTCTGCTGCACGCCGGCCGCGACCGACAGCGGACCCGCCATGTACGACAGCGTGAAGCCGTACATATTGCCCGCGCCGAGATGGCCCGGCACCTGGCCCGAGAAGCCGCCCTCGCCGGTCGATTCCGAGTTCGTGCCGAACGAGTACATCGCGGCCACGGTCAGGCCGCTGAACGTGCCGGTGTACTTGACCGCGTTATCGGCGTACAGCCCCGCGCCGAGCGCGCCCGGCAGCCACGAGGTCTCGTTGTAGTTGCCGACGGTGAGCGGGTCGTAGGTGTCGCCGAGCAGGTCGAACAGCGGCGTCTTCTGGCGACCGAGTGTCAGCGTGCCGAATTGCGAGCTCGACAGACCGACGTAGGCGTTGCGGTTGAAGATGCGCTGGCTGTCCGACGCCGAGCCGTCCTGCAGGTTGATACCGCTTTCCAGATCGAAAATCGCCTTGAGACCGCCGCCGAGGTCTTCCGAGCCGCGCAAACCCCAGCGGCTATTGGTGATCGCACCGTTCGTCATGTACAGACGGTTGTCGTTTTTGGCGTTCGAGTTCGTCAGGTAGCGCACGCTCACGTCGGCGACGCCGTACAGAGTGATCGAGCTTTGTGCCGAAGCCTGTTCGGACGTCACGGCAAGGGCCGCGGCGCCGACGAGCGAGGCGGTCTTGATAAAGCGGATGGGTCTCAATGGATGTCCTGCGTGTGGAGAGGGATCTTCTAGTTCAGACACGGCGCACGCCGAGGGGGGGGCGGCGCCGGGCGCGCCGATGATAGACCACGGTCCGCGCCGCGCCATCAGCGCTTTGACGCAATAGATTATTGCTATTTTTGACGATTGCGCCATTCCGACTGACAAAAGTTGACTTCTACCCAGGCAATATCCGTCATGTGTTCAACGGCGTGATGTGGCTGCGGCACACGCGCGCCCTGGCGCCAACTGCGCCACTCTGTCATTTGAATGACAGACAGTTCATGACGACAATTGCTAGGTTAGACACGATCACAACAATCGGTGGCGCGGCTGGCGCCTCAGGAGACGATGCAATGACACAGCACATGTTCGACGAAGGTCTCGCGCGGCGCGAGGCCAACTATGTCCCGTTGACGCCGATCGACTTTCTCGTACGAGCAGCGCAAGTGTATGGCGAGCGGCTCGCGATCGTCCATGGAGAGATTCGCCGCAACTGGCGCGAGACCTACGAGCGCGCGCGGCGGCTCGCGAGCGCGCTGCAAGAGGCCGGAATCGGCCGCGGTGATACGGTCGCCGCGTTGCTGCCGAACATCCCGCCGATGGTCGAAGCGCACTTCGGCGTGCCGATGGCAGGGGCCGTGCTCAACACGCTGAACACGCGACTCGACGTCGCGACACTGCTGTTCATGCTGCGCCACGGCGAGGCGAAGGCGCTGATCGTCGATACCGAATACGGCGAGTTCGCGCACAGCGCTGCGCTTGAATTCCCGGACTTGCGCGTCATCAGCGTGGCCGACGCGCAACCCGCCGACGCCGCGCAGTTCATCCGAGCGACCGATTACGAAGCGTTCGTGCAAACGGGCGACCCTTGCTTCGAGTGGACCCCGCCCGCCGACGAATGGGATGCGATTGCGCTGAACTACACGTCGGGCACGACCGGTGACCCGAAGGGCGTCGTCTACCATCACCGCGGCGCGTATCTGAACGCGCTGAGCAACATCCTCGAATGGGACATGCCGAAGCACGCGGTCTATCTATGGACGCTGCCGATGTTTCACTGCAACGGCTGGTGCTTCCCGTGGACCGTGGCCGCGCGCGCCGGCGTCAACGTCTGCCTGCGCAAGTTCGACGCGAAGACCGTGTTCGAGCTGATTCGCCGCGAGCGCATTACACATTACTGCGGAGCGCCGATCGTGCAGAGTTCGCTCGCGAATGCGCCGGCCGAATGGCGCGAGGGCATCACGCATCGCGTGTCGACGATGGTCGCGGGCGCCGCGCCGCCGCCCGCAGTGATCGCGAAGATGAAGCAGATCGGCTTCGACCTGACCCATGTCTACGGGCTCACCGAAACCTACGGACCGGCGGCCGTCTGCGCAAAGCAGGACGAATGGGACGCGCTCGACGATCAAACCCGCGCCGACCTGACCGCGCGCCAGGGCGTGCGCTATCACCTGCAGGCAGCGGTCGCGGTGCTTGATGCGGACACGCTCGCGCCGGTGCCGGACGATGGCGAAACGATCGGCGAGATCATGTTCCGCGGCAACATCTGCATGAAGGGCTATCTGAAGAACGAACGCGCGACCGAAGCCGCCTTCAAAGGCGGCTGGTTCCATACCGGCGATCTGGGCGTGCGCACGGCCGACGGCTATATCCGCATCCGTGACCGCAGCAAGGACATCATCATTTCGGGCGGCGAGAACATTTCGAGCATCGAGGTGGAAGACACGTTGTACCGGCATCCGGCGGTATCGGTGGCGGCGGTGGTCGCGATGCCCGATCCGAAATGGGGCGAGGTGCCGTGCGCGTTCATCGAGCTGAAGGAAGGCGCGCAGGTGACCGAGGAGGAAATCATCGCGCACTGCCGGCTGTTTCTCGCCGGCTACAAGTTGCCGAAGGCGGTGCGCTTTGGCGAGTTGCCGAAGACGTCGACCGGGAAGATCCAGAAGTTCGAGTTGCGAGCGCGGATCAAGGCGGAAGGAAAGGGTTAACGCGCCGCGAGTACCACTGCGTCAGTAGCGGCGCGCATCGAATCAAGACGGTGCGCGCCGTTTTGCGTTGTCGTCAGATCCCAACCTTGTGCGCGTTCAGAATCAGCCGCAAGCCCAGCGCGGTCACCGCGCCCGCGGCCATGCGATCGATCCACGCCTTCCAGCGCAGATAGATTTCGCGTGGCCGTTTGCTCGAAAAGCACAGTGCGACGATCGTGTACCAGCCCGCTTCGATTGCGAAGATCGCCGGTGGCAGCGCGAAATAGCACCACACCGGCGCATGCTGCGGCAGCAGCGCGGCAAAGATACTGCCGTAATAGACCGCCGTTTTCGGATTGCTGAGCTGCGTGCTCAAGCCGATCCAGAACGATTTGCGCGGATTGCCGACGCTGCCGGTTTCTGTCTCGTTGAAAGTGAGGGGCTTCGCGGCGCCGCGCCAGATTTTCGACGCGAGATAAACCAGGTAGACGCCGCCGGCCACTTTCAGCCCGATATAGAGCCATTCGACTGTCGCGAGCAGCGTATAGAGCCCAAGCAGCGCGATGCCGCTAAAAAACACGCCACCGATGCCCATGCCGAGCGCCGTCGCGAGACCGTCGCCGCGCGACAGGCCGATCGCGTTACGCGCGACGATGACGAAGCTCGGCCCTGGGCTCATCGCGCCTAAAAGTAGCGCGGCCAGGATCGTGAGGATGGCGGTTGAGGCGGGCATTGTCGTGTCTCCTGATGCGCGGGCGTCGAGTTTCGCATTGTCCGCCAATCGCGCGGCGGAAGCCACGAATACGGAAATTCGGAAGCCGCGCAATAAGCACTACTGGGAAAAGTCCCTTGCTGCGGCCAAAATGCATCGAATGCTAGAATGACTTTCCATACGCCGAATCTCGCTCGCGACAACGAGGCGACCCACGAGGCGAAACACGGGCGCAATTCGAGCCACGTCGATTCTTCGAGTAGCCGGTTCGCTTGATCCCAGCGCTTAAATTCAGGATTTGACAGGCATCACTTGTGAATGCGGGTTTTCACGCATTTGCAAGGATCGCATGAATTCGTCGAAATGCTTCCGTTTAAATTGAATTACGCACAGGTTTCGCCTGGTATTGCGAAATGCCTGTTTGTCTAATGCCATCAAGAGCTGCGCCACCAATACGTTATGAAACAACGAGAAGCACAGCAACGACTGTTCGAACGCGATGAAAACCTGCGCGAGCGCATGATTGCGTGGATCCGCCGCCGCATGGACGACTACAACATCACGATGGAAGCGCTGGCCGAATCGCTCGAAGCCGATGCGAACGCCGTGCGCGCGGTGCTGTATCGCGACGCGTTCGGTAACACGTGGGACGGTCACGGCGATAAACCGTCGTGGCTCGCGCGCGCGATTCACGCCGGACAAAGCATCGATCATTTCCGCTGCTGAGCGTAAGCGAGCGCGCCGCGAAGCGTTCGCGCGAAAAAAGGCCCGCGCAAGGCGGGCTCGATCTTTACTGCTCGGAGTGTCGCGACGGATCGCGCATCACAGGTCGAAAAACACGGTTTCCTTGTCGCCCTGCATGTGGATGTCGAAGCGATACACATTGGCCGCGCCGGAAACGCGACGTGCGATCAGCGTGCCGCGGCGCTCGGCCGGCACCGACGCCAGCACGGCGTCCTGCTCGTTCGCTTGAGCTTCGTCCTCGAAGTAGATGCGCGTGAACGTGTGCAGCAGCATGCCGCGCATCGTCAGGATCACGTCGATGTGCGGAGCGTCACCAGGATTCGCGCGCCCCGGCTTCACCGTTTCGACGATGAAGCGCTTGTGCGGATCCGTACCGGTGCCGACGCGCGCAAAGCCGTGAAAGCCGGTCTTCAGGATTTCCTCGCGCGATTCCGGATAGTGGCCGTTCGAGTCGACTTGCGACATCTCGATCATCGCGTCGCCGACCACCTTGCCGTCACCGTCGAACACCTGACCGACGATCGTGATGTGCTCGCCGGCCGCTTCCAGCTCGGCCAGGACGTTCGTGAACAGGCTCTTGTAGTCGAAATCGTATTGCTGCGGGCAAAGACCGTAGGCGAAGTACGGACCAACGGTTTGCGAAGGCGTTTGCTTGAGAGTCGTCATGGCTTAGCGCTCCATCGGGGTTTCGTTCGGGCCGCGCAGCACGATGTCGAAATCGTAGCCGAGCGCATAGGAATCTTCCGTAATGTCGAGCGAGAACTTCGAGATCATGCGCTCACGGGCCTGCTCCGGCGTGCCCTGGTAGATCGGGTCGAACGCGAGCAGCGGGTCGCCGGGGAAGTACATCTGCGTGACGAGACGCGAGCCGAAGTGATCACCGAACAGCGAGAAGTGGATGTGCTGCGGACGCCATGCGTTCGGATGGTTGCCCCACGGATACGCGCCCGGCTTGATGGTCAGGAAGCGGTAACGGCCTTCGTTGTCGGTGATGCAGCGGCCCGCGCCAAGGAAGTTCGGGTCGAGCGGCGCGTCGTGCTGGTCGGCCTTGTGCACATAGCGGCCGGCAGCGTTGGCTTGCCAGATTTCCACGAGCGTGTTGCGCACCGGGCGGCCGCCTTCGTCGAGCACGCGGCCCGTCACGATGATGCGCTCGCCGAGCGGCTCGCCATTGCGCACCGCGTTGCGGGTCAGGTCGTTGTCGAGCGCGCCGAGGTCGTCGGTGCCATAGACCGGCACGCGCTGGTCGCGCAGCCGTTCCTTCAGCGGAATCAGCGGACGGGTCGGACCGCGTTTGACCGACGAACCGTACGGCGGATAGATGTACTGGGGATGCGACGCGAAATCGCGCGGGGAGAGAATTGAATCTTCCATGAAGTGTCTCCGTTGGAGGAATCGTGGGATGCGACGTTGTGACACGCACTTTATACAAAGCATGCGGTTATGAAAAATGACGTTTTTGCCCGTTTCATATAACCTTCTGTTATGCAACGCAGTCTCGCGGATAGCCGCGTCAAATTTCGTCATCTCCAGTGCTTTCTGGCCGTCGCCCAGTTCGGCAGCGTCCAGCGGGCGGCGGACAGTCTGTCCATCACGCAGCCGGCGGTGTCCAAGACGGTGGCCGAGCTGGAGTCCATTCTCGGGGTGAAGCTGTTCGAGCGCGGCCGTCACGGGGCGGTGCCGACGCGCGAGGGACAGCTTTTCATGCCGCACGCGAGCGCTTGCGTGAGCGCGCTGCGGCAGGGCGTCGATCTGCTTGCGCACGCCGGGGGCGCGGCCGCCGCGACGCTTGAAGTCGGCGTGCTGCCGACGGTCGCCGCGGTGGTGGTACCGCCTGTGCTCAGGCAGTTCTCGACGCAGTGGCCGCGCGTGATCGTGCGTCTCGCGACCGGCGCGAATCCCGAATTGCTCGAACGCCTGAAAGCGGGCTCGATCGAATTTGCGATCGGCCGTCTCGCGGACCCCGAACGGATGGTCGGCATGAGCTTCGAGCAGCTTTTCACCGAGCCGCTGATCGCAGTCGTGCGGGCCGGGCATCCGCTTGCGCAAGGGACGGCCTTGCCGGCCACGTCGCTGGAGGAATTTCCGATTGTGCTGCCGCCGTTCGGCACGCTGATCCGCCAGTCGGCCGAGAGCCTGCTCAACGCGTGGGGCGTGCCGCCGTTGTCGGCGTTCGTCGAGGTGTTGTCGGTATCGACCGGGCGCGCGCTGGCACTCGAGAACGGCGCGGTGTGGTTCGTGCCGCAAAGCGCAGTCGAGTACGAACTCGCGCACGGCTTGCTGGTGCGTTTGCCGTTGCCGTTCGCGGGCACCGGCGAGCCGGTCGGGTTGATTCGTCGCTCGGATACGCAGCCATCGGCGGTGGGGCGCGCGTTCATCGAGGCGGTGCGCGAGGTCGCGCAGGGCAGAATGGCGGCGGTGTCGGGGAAGGAGGCGGGCAAAAGCGCCGGTAAATCCGCAGGCAAAACGGCGCACAAAGTCAGCCTAGGCGACGCGCCGCTCGACTGATACGGCGGCCCACCGCACGCATGGCGCCGGGCACCGGCCGGTGTGCCGTTCGATCGATGAACCAACCAGTACAAAACGACGGTTGCGAATGCCCCGCGACCCGGTGTACAAACACGGTGCGAAAGCCACCGCACCGAACGACCGTACAAGGAGATTGCCATGCCCAGCGACTTGCCCACTCCAGAGGCCGCGCAACGCGCCGTGCTGGCGCCTGAGCACAATCCGCTCGGCACGGCCGGCCTCGAGTTCGTCGAGTTCGCCGCGAGTGACCCGCGGGCGCTCGGCGAGACCTTCACGCGGCTCGGCTTCAAGGCGATCGCGCGTCATATCAGCAAGGATGTGACGTTGTACCGTCAGGGCGAGATGAATTTCCTGATCAACGCGGAACCGGATTCGTTCGCGGCGCGCTACGCGGAGGAATACGGGGTCGGCATCTGCGCGATCGGGATTCGCGTCGCCGACGCGCAACGTGCGTTCGACCGCGCGGTGGAGCTCGGTGCGTGGGAGTTCGAGGGCGAGCGCCTCGGCGCGGGCGAGTTGCTGATTCCGGCGATTCAGGGCATCGGCGATTCGCACATCTATTTCGTCGATCGGTGGCGCGGGCGCGGCGGTCAGCGCGGCGGTCTCGGTGATATCTCGATCTTCGACATCGACTTCCGGCCCATCGAAATCGATACGGCCGAAGCCGATCTGAATCACACGGGCAGCGGCCTGATCGCGGTCGACCATCTGACGCAAACCGTTGGTGAAGGCCGCATGCAGGAGTGGATCGACTTCTATCGCGATCTGCTGAATTTCCGCGAGATCCACGAGCTGCACGCGAACTGGCACGTGTCGGCGGAATCGCGCGTGATGGTGTCGCCGTGCGGCGCGATCCGCGTGCCGCTCTACGAGGAAGGCACGCGCCGGACCAACCTGATGCACGAGTACCTGCCCGATCATCCGGGCGAAGGCGTGCAGCACATCGCGCTCGCCACCGACGACATCTTCGCGTGCGTCGAGCGTCTGCTCGCGAACGGTGTCGAATTCGTCGAGCCGCCGCCGCGCTACTACGATCAGCTCGATGCGCGTTTGCCGGGCCACGGACTCGATGTCGAGCGACTGCGGCGCACGCATGTGCTCGTGGATGGCGAGATCGGCGCGGACGGTGTGCCGCTGCTGTTTTTCCAGACCTTCGTGCGCCGCCGCGCCGGCGAGATCTTCTTCGAGATCGTGCAACGCCAGGGGCATCATGGTTTCGGCGAAGGCAATCTCGCCGCCCTGGCACAGGCGCGCACGGGCGGCTGAATCTCACGCCCCCTCGGGCCGCTCCGCCAACTCCGGATAAATCGCGCCGTACGCGGACGCCTCGCGCAGCAGCCACTCGCGGAAACTCGCGAGCGGTTTGCCGTGACTCAACTCGGTCGGATACACGAGGTAATACGCGGCGTCGGCGACGGCGGGCGTGTCGAACGGAATCACGAGACCGAACTGCTGTAACTGCGTATCAACGAAAAAGCGCGGCACCAGCGCAATGCCGAGTCCGGTCGCGGCCGCGCTGATCAGCATCGTGTGCAGTTCGTAGCGCACGCCCTGCATCGTGCGGTTGTCGTCGACGCCGAGATTCGCGAACCAGCTTGCCCAGCCGTCGGGTCGCGTCGTCGAATGCAGCAGCGGATAGTCGAGCAGTTCGGCGCTGTTGCGGATCGGCCGCTTCAGCAGACTTGCCGCGCACACCGGCACCACTTCCTCGCAGAACAGAAAATCCGCCGACGTGCCCGGCCACGTCGGCTTGCCGTAGTGAATCGCCGCTTCGAAATGCGTGTCGGCGAACGGGAACGTCGCGGTGCGCACGCCCATGTTCACGCGCACGTCCGGGTATTGCTCGTTGAATGCGGCCATGCGTGGGATCAGCCATTGCGATGCGAAAGTCGGCAACACCGCCAGCTCCAGATAACCGCCGCCACTGCCGTGCGCGATGATCGACAGCGTGTCGCGATCGAGCTGTTCGAGCGAGCGTCGCACCTGCGCACTGTAGACCTTGCCCGCGCGCGTCAGCACCACGCGTTGCTTGACGCGCACGAACAGCCGCACGCCGAGATTGCCTTCGAGCGTATTGATCTGTCGCGACACCGCGCTTTCGGTCAGGAACAGCTCGCGCGCCGCATGCGTGAAGCTCTCGTGCCGCGCGGCGGCTTCGAACGCGAGCAGCGCGCCCATGTTGGGAATCTTGAACTTTCGCACGTTAATTCCAAAAACGCATCAAGTGGCCAGTTTATCTCGCTTTACGGGGAGCGGGCGCGTTCTGAATAATCTCGCCCGTTAGGAGGCGCCCGGGCGGGCGCTCGACGGATAGCGTGGAGAGCCGGATGCGAAACCTGAAGAATGCGAATATCGAACAACTGCTGCTGAAGCTGCTGGGCGCGGAGAAGACCGCGCGGCTCTTTGCGACGCTCAATCATCCGCATGTGCTCGACGAGTGGGAGAGCGGCAGCGTCACGCGCGCCGAACTCGCTCAGGCGATGAACATGGCGCTGTTTGACGATCTGATCGCGCGCTCGGAGAATGGCCGCCGCTACACGGAGGAAACGGTCGCGGCCGGCGGCAGCGTTTACTTCGATCATGGCGCGCTGCGCACCGTGCGCTGGCCGCACAGCGGCGCGCTGCCACCTGGAGAGGCGGCGTTCGCACGGATCCTGCGGCCGCTCGGATTTCGCATCAACGGCCGCTATCCGCTCGATCGTCTCGGCATGACCGGCCGCGCATGGGCGCATGACGACGCGCCCGACGAGATCGCGCAGTTCTTCGTCAGCGAACTGCATCCTGAGCGTTTCTCAGCGGCATTCCAGCAGGCGGTGACCAACGTGATCGGTGCATCGCGCGATCCGTTGACGCCGCGCGCCAACGGCCTCTTGTGGGAGCTCGAACGCGACGGCGTGCTGCCGCTCGATGCGGCGCATGAGTTGTTGCCGGTGATCGTCGGCGCGTTCGCGCGTCAGCACGAGATGCCACGCGAAGCCGACTACGAAGTATTGTTGACGGAATCGGCAGAAATGGCGTGGATCGCCACCGAAGGTAACGCGTTCAATCACGCGACCGATCGCGTCGCGGACGTCTTCAAGCTGTCGGACGACGAGAAAGCGAAGGGTCGTCCGATGAAGCCTGAAGTCGAGCATTCGCGTTCCGGGCGCGTGTTCCAGACCGCGTACCGAGCGGATATTGTGCGGCGCGAATTCCGCGCGGCCGATGGCAGCGTCGTCACGCGCGACGTGCCCGGCTCGTTCTACGAATTCATCACGCGCAAGCGCAGTTTCGATCAGGACGCGCGCCGCTGGGAAACGGACCTGCGGTTCGACGCGGGCAACGCACAGGGCATCTTCCGGATGACCGCAAGCCAGGCGGCCTGAGCGCATACGGCGGCGCGGGTGCCGGCATCGCAGACGAGGGGCGCAGTGGGGACGTCATTGTCATTGGATGAAGAGCGGCGTGCGGGCACGCAGCGGGGCGCTGCGGGCGAGCCTCGCGCATTGAATGAGCCGCGTGTCGCCACGCCTTTCGCGGGCAGCGCTACGGTGTTGCAGGCACTCGAAAACGATCTGCGCAAGCATGTGCGCGGCGAAGTGCGATTTGATCAGGGCTCCAAGGCATTGTATGCGTCGGATGCGTCGAACTATCGGCAAGTCCCGCTCGGTGTCGTGGTGCCCGCCGATATCGACGATCTGCTCATGACGCTCGCCGCATGCCGGCGCAACGACGTGCCGTTTCTCGCGCGCGGCGGCGGCACGTCGCAGAACGGCCAGTGCGTGAACGTCGCGGTCGTGGCCGACGCGAGCAAGTATCTGAACCGCGTCGTCTCCATCGATCCACTGGCTCGCGTCGCGATCGTCGAACCGGGCGTCGTTTGCGATAGCTTGCGTGATGCCGCAGAACAGCACGGCCTCACGTTCGCACCCGATCCGGCCACGCACAGCCGCTGCACGCTCGGCGGCATGATCGCCAACAACTCGTGCGGCGCGCATTCGGTGATGGCCGGCAAGACGGTCGAGAACATCGAGGCGCTCGAAATCGCGACCTTCGACGGCGCGCGTTTCTGGGTCGGCCCGACTTCCGGGGAAGAACTCGAACGCATCATCGCGGCGGGTGGCCGTCAAGGCGAAATCTACGCGGCGCTCAAGCGATTGCGCGACACGTACGCGGAGCAGATTCGCGCGAAGTTTCCGCAGATCAAACGGCGCGTGTCGGGCTTTAATCTCGATCAACTGCTGCCGGAAAACGGCTTCAACGTCGCGCGTGCGCTGGTCGGCAGCGAAGGCACTTGCGCGGTGACGTTGCAGGCGAAAGTGCGTCTCGTGAAGAGTCCGGCGCAGCGCGTGATCGTCGTGGTCGGATTTGCGGATATCTACAAGGCGGCGGACGCCGTGCCGCATTTCATGCGCTGCGGGCCGATTGCGGTCGAGGGACTCGACCGCGCGATCATTCGCGGCCTGCAGGCGCGTGGCCTGAAGAAGGATGAGATCGCACTGCTGCCCGAAGGCGATGCGTGGGTCGTGCTCGAGTTCGGCGCGGATACCCAGGATGAGGCGCTGCAACAGGCACGGGCTGCCGCCACGTATTTTCGGTCGGGCGCAGCGGGACCGGATATCTCGACGATGCTCGTGGAAGATCGCGCATTGCAGGCGAAGGTGTGGTCGATTCGCGAGACGGGCGCGTCGGCGGTCGCGTTGTCGGTGGACCGCGACAAGCCCGATCCGGTGGTCGGTTGGGAAGACGCTGCGGTCGATCCGCTGCGGCTCGGCGATTATCTGCGCGCGTTTCAGGCGCTCGTCGATCGCTATGGCTACGAGACGAGCCTGTACGGCCATTTCGGCGACGGCTGCGTGCACGCGCGCATTACGTTCGATCTGCGCAGCGCGGAAGGTATCGCGGCGTGGCGCCGATTCTTGCGCGAAGCAGCGGAACTGGTGGTCGAATTCGGCGGCTCGCTGTCGGGCGAACACGGCGATGGCCAGGCGAAGGCCGAGTTTCTGCCGATCATGTACGGTCCCGAGCTGATGCAGGCGATGGAGCAGTTCAAGGCGATCTGGGACCCGGCGAATCGCTTGAATCCGGGCAAGGTCGTGTACGCCTATCGCGCCGACGAAAACCTGCGCATGGGGCCCGCGTACAAGCCGGTGACGCTGCACACGAAGCTCGCGTTCGCGAGCCAGGAAGGCAACGGTTTTCAGCGTGCGATCGAACGCTGTATCGGCATGGGCAAATGCCGCTCGCTTGAAGGCGGCACGATGTGTCCGAGCTATCGTGCCACGCGCGAGGAAAAGTACTCGACGCGCGGACGTGCGCATCTGTTCTGGGAAATGCTGCAGGGCGACGTGATCGCCGACGGCTGGAACAGCCGCGAAGTGAAAGAAGCGCTCGATACGTGCCTCGCGTGCAAGGGCTGCAAGTCCGATTGCCCGACGCATACGGACATGGCGTCGTACAAGGCGGAGTTCCTTTCTCACTACTATGAGAACCGGCGTCGGCCGCGTCAGGCGCTGTTCATGGGGCGGATCGGCGAATGGGCGCCGTGGGCCGCGTGTTTTCCACGCGTGACGAACTTTCTGACCACGGCGCCGGGTTTGTCCGCGCTCGGCAAATGGATGGCGGGTGTGGCGCAGACCCGTGCGTTGCCGCGGTTTGCCGCGACAACTTATAGACAGAGTGCGTTGTCGCAACCATCTGCGATTCAAGCGCGCGGCGACGACGCAAAGAAAGTGATCCTTTGGATCGACACGTTCAACGACCACTTCACGCCCGAGATCGCGCAGGCCGCCGCTGATGTACTGAAGCAACTCGGCTGGCACGTCGTGCTGCCGAGGAAGCGTTTGTGTTGCGGACGTCCGCTGTACGACTTCGGCCTGCTCGAACGCGCGCGCGAACTGCTCACGCATATCGTCGACGACCTCGCGGACGACATCGCCGCCGGCGTGCCGCTGGTCGGTCTGGAGCCCGGTTGTCTATCGGTCTTCAAGGACGAGTTGCTGAAGCAACTTCCCGATCATGCGTTGGCGAAGAAGCTGTCCGCGCAAACGTATCTGTTTGCCGATTTCGTCGCGCGTCAACCGTTCGAATGGCCGACGCTCGCAGCCGATGTGATCGTGCACGGCCATTGCCATCAGAAGGCGCTGTTCGGCATGCAGGGCGATACGGCCTTGCTGAACAAGCTCGGCGTCAAATGGAGGCTGCTCGATACCGGCTGCTGCGGGATGGCGGGCTCGTTTGGCTTCAACGTCGAGCATCACGCGTTGTCGGAGAAGATCGGCGAGGACATCTTTGATGCCGTGCGCGACGCCACGGCGGCGAATGCGGACACGATCGTGCTGACCAACGGCTTCAGTTGCCGCGAGCAGATCGAGCACGGCACGGGGCAACACGCACTGCATATCGCCCAACTCGCACAACGGGCGCTGGCGGCGCGCTGAATGCGCGCTATTTCTTCGTCGAATCGTTCGCGGCCGGCGGCGTGTGCGAAAGGTCCGCATTGGTCGCCATCCACAACACTTCGGCGTCTTCCTCGCTGGTCGACACGGCCGCGTGACCCGTTCGGCTGTCGAAGTAGAGGCTGTCGCCCGCGTTCAGATGTGTCGGGGCGTACAGCTCCGAATAGAGGCACACGCTGCCACTGATCACGTAGAGAAACTCCTCGCCCTCGTGGCGGCCCCAGTCGTCGAAGGCGTCGAGCGTGTGCGCCGAGATGCGGATGCGAAACGGCAGCATCGCCTTGTGCGCGAGGTCGGTGGCGAGCAGTTCCATCTGATAGCCGCGATACGCGTGGCGCTGGCCTTCGTTCTTGCGTGTCAATGCGCGCCGGCCACTCGCGCTGACTTTCGGCGTGGAGCCGAACAGTTCGCCGATTTCGATCTTCAGGCCAAGCACGATTTTTTGCAGCACGTCGAAAGTGGGGGACATCAGGCCGTTTTCGACTTTCGACAGCGTCGAACGAGAGACACCGCATAGGCGGCTCGCGGTTTCGAGCGTCAGATCCTGCGCCTGACGGGCGGCGCGCACGCGCCGGCCGAGATCGGTGGAGGAGGTGTCGGCGGATTTGGTGAGATGGGTGTCCATTAGGCTTGCCGCTGTTCGGGTACGCGCTTGATCGGAGCGAATGATGTTTCCGATCATAACATTTGACGCGACGGAAGCCTTTGTGCGCCCGTTCAGACGTTCACACGCTTTTCTCATCGGAAACGCCGGGGATTCCGGCGAACTCGACCCGGCGTGCGAACGCCTCGGTGCGCAGCCTGCGAGCCGCCTATCTGACGGCCGCCACGCAATCGATCTCGATGTCGAAATGCCCCGGCCATGCGGGCACGTTGACGAAAATGCGCGCCGGCGGATCGACCGGAAAATAGAGCTGGTAGACCGCGTTGACCGCGGCGAATTTCTCGACCGACGTGCAATAGACGTTGCATTTGAGCACCTGATCGAGCGACGAGCCGGCCGTCTCCACACACAGCTTCAGCTGCTCGAGCACGAGCTGGGTCTGCCGTTCGATTGGCGCGTCGACCACTTCTCCGGTTTTGGGATCGAACGGCGGAAGGCCCGACACGTAGACCGTGTCACCGTGACGCGTGACGGCGCAGGCCGGCGCTTTCAATTTTTCGAGGTACGTGGACAACGGTTCGACGCGAATGGTCTCGCGAGGCATGGCGATCTCCTGCTAGAGAGGTGTCCGCAGACTTATGCGTCGCGGCTGAAAAGCGCGTTGAGTTGCGTACCCGTGGTCGCGCCGGCGAAGTCGAAGCGGCCATCGGCCAGCGCCTGAGCGGCCTGCATGAAACCACCCCACGCCGCGCGCGCGAGCGCGCCGCCGACGCTGATACGCCGTACGCCGAGCGCGGCCACATCCTGCAAGGTCAGATTCGATGTCGAGCCGATCAGCAGATTGACGGGCTTCGGCGCGACGGCCGCGACCACCGCTTCGATCTGCTCGCGCGTCTGAATGCCGGGCGCGTACAGGCAATCGGCGCCCGCCGCCGCATAGGCCTTCAGACGCGCGATCGCATCGTCGAGATCGGGCTTGCCGGCAATGAAGTTCTCCGCGCGGCCGACCAGCAGCGTGTCGCCGCCGTTCTGATCGATCGCACGGCGCGCCGCGCTGAGCCGCTGCACGGCAACGTCGACTGGGAAGAGCGGCGCGCCTGGGTTGCCGGTCGAGTCTTCGATCGAGAGACCCGCGACGCCCGTTGCCACCGCGAGCGTCACGCTTTCGGCGACTTCTTCCGGATCGCGGCCGAAGCCGCTTTCGAAGTCGGCATTGACCGGCAGATCGGTCGCATCAACGATCGTCCGCAGATGCGCGAGGACCACTTCGCGCGGCAGCGTGTTGTCCGCGTGCCCGGTCGACCACGCAAAGCCGGAACTCGTGGTGGCGAGCGCCTTGAAGCCGAGCGTCCGCAGAAAGCGGGCGCTGCCTGCGTCCCACGGATTGGGCAGCACGAAACAGCCAGACGAGTGCAGCGCGCGGAAAGCGGCGCGTTTTTCAGCGGCAGTGCGGGGCATCGCATATCTCCTTGGAGTAAGGGAGCGCGGCTCCCTCGTGAAAGTCTATGTCTGTATCAACTGCATGGTTGATGATACTGGCGGCAACTTTCATCGGGCAGGATGCCCGCAGGCGCGGTCTGGCTGAATCGGCGGTAGCGGCACGTTCCCGATCGCCGTATAAACGCAAAAAGCGAGCGCATGCTTCAAAAGCATGGCTCGCTTCATCTCAGATCGAAACGGCGAAAATCACAAAAGCGAAAGAGGCACTTGCTGCCGGCTATACGTTCGCCAGTCCTCACTGACCGTCCGGATTGACCCACATCGGGTGGTGGCCGGATTGCGACGTTCCGCCCATCGGCGACCCATATCCCGACGTGTCGCCCTGGCCATTCGCTTTCATCGCGGAGACGCGCGCCTCGGCTGCCTGAATGTCCGCGGGGTACTGGGCATCGTACGCGGTGGCCGGGTTATAGCCCGTCTGTTCGAGTTGCTGCACCTCTGCCTTGACCTGGGCGCGCGTGACCGGCTGTTCCGATTGTGCGAACGCTGCGGCCGGCGCGGCGATCACCGCCGCCAGCGCAACTGCCTGGATTAGCGATTTCATGGCGTTTCCCTCCGTAGTTGTGTATCCAGCACCGCAGCAATGTGGGTGCCATAGACGCAGTCTAGGAGTGAGCGCATTCGGGGAAAACCACTAGGCGACTAATTCAGTATTGCGGAGAACAGGCAGTCGGCGAGCTGTAATCCCACTTTCGCGGTTTTCGTAAAACAGCGGAAAAGCGCGTGTCGATCCAGTCACACACCTTTGCGCACATCGACGCGATAAGTCGTGATTTGCCGGTAAGTATCACCGGGTCGCACGATCACTTCATGCTGTCCGGTCATATTGACTTCGTTCGGAAAACCGCCCGCCTCGAGGCACAAACCGGCGTGCCGTTGATAGCGAACGCCGCCGCGTCCCGGGTTGCCGTTCAGCGCGTTGCCCGTGTAAAACTGCAGGCCACGTTGATCGGTCGCAACCGTCAACTCGCGTCCGCTGCCCGGATCGTATGCGCAGGCGACTTCGCGCAGTGGCGGCGCGACGTCGTTGATGCCCGCATCAGGCGCCTCGCGCAGCACGTAGCAATGATCGAAGCCGCCGGCTCGCGCGAGTTGCGCATGCGGCCAGTCGAGCCGGCCGCCGATCGGCGCGCTCTGCCGGAAGTCGAAGGCGTTGCCCGCGACGTCGGCGAGCTTGCACGGAATCATCGTCGCGTCGACTTCGAAAAAGCGCTCGGCGTCGATCGACAGCACGTGGCCGCGTATGTCGGTGTCCGCGCGCCCGGTCAGATTGAAGTACGGATGACTCGTCAGATTGAGCGGCGTCGGCGCGTCGGTGATCGCTTCGTACGCGATCGTCAGCGTGCCGTCGTCGTCGAGCGAATAGCGCACCTGCACGGTCACGTTGCCCGGAAAGCCAGCATCGCCTTCGGGCGACTCGAGCCGCATCAGCAACGCGCCGTCGTCTTCGCTGACGTCCCACAACGCGCGATGAAAGCCGATCGTGCCGCCATGCAGCAGGTTCGGACCTTCGTTGCGATCGAGCGTGTACTCGATGCCGTCGAGCGAAAAGCGTGCGCCCGCGATGCGATTCGCCCAGCGGCCGATCAGTCCGCCCATGTAGGTCGTGGCCGCCACGTATTCGGCGGGCGTGTCGTGGCCGAGCAGAATATCGCCGAGACGACCCGCGCGATCCGGCGCATGCCACGAAACCAGTGTCGCGCCGAGGTCGCTGATGGCGACTTTCATGCCGTGCGCGTTGCGTAGCGTGTAGAGCCGCACGCGATCGCCGCCCTGTAGCGTGCCCCAGGGCTCGGAAGAGAGTTGTGCAATGCTGATCATGTGGTCAGTGCGAAGAAAAAATAGTAATGCATGCTCAGCCCGCGGTTTTCGCTTTTGCGCCCACGCGCTCCTGGTATTCGCGCGGCGTGCAGCCAAGTTCGCGGCGAAATACCGCGTACATGTATTGCAATGACGTGAAGCCGCAACGAATCGCGACTTCCGCGCTCGATGCGTCGCGTTTCGCGAGCAACGTCTTGGCGACGTCGAGCTTGTGGCGCAGGATCTCCTGATGCACCGTGCACTGAAGCTCGCGCCGGAAATACTCTTCGAGCGACGAGCGCGACACGCCCACATAGTCGGCCACCTGCTCGGTGCGGATGCCCTGGCATGCGTACTGGCGAATGAAATGCCGTGCGCGCATCACGTAGGGACTCGCGAGCGGCTGATGCCGAGTCGATTCGAGCACGTTGATGCCAACCGGCGGCACGAGGATGCGACGCCCCGGAAAGCGTGCGCCGTGCAGCATCTGATGCAGGATGTGCGCGGCCGTGCGGCCCATTTCCTCGGTGCCCTGAATCACCGACGACAGCGGAATGCGCGTCAGCGTACGCGTGAGCGGATCGTTGTCGATGCCGATGATCGCGACTTCCTCGGGCACCGGAATCCCCGCGATCAGACACGCCTGCAACAGGTGCCGCGCCCGCGCGTCGGTTACCGCGATGATGCCGACCGGCTTCGGCAGTTGTCGCAGCCATGCGGTGAGCTGTTCGATCGCCTGGTTCCAGGACGGCGCGCTCGTCGACAGACCGCGATAGATCTCGCTATCGATCTGCGCTGCACTGCGTCCGTCCGCGCTGCGCAGATGCCCGAATGCGAGTTCGCGCTGTTGCGCCCAGCGGTTTTCCTGTGCCTGCGGCAGGCTGTACAGCGCGAAGTTTTCGAGGCCCGCGCCGATCAGATGCGTGTAGGCGAGCGACACGAGCTTGCTGTTGTCGGTCGCGATATAGGGTAAATCCGTAGGGTACTGCGTCGGATCCTCGTATGACGAACCGACGGCGACGACCGGCAGCGGGCAGTCGCGCAGCGCTTCGTCGACGGCGGGGTCGTCGAAGTCAGCGATGATGCCGTCGCCGTCGAAGCGCTGGATACCGGCGAGCCGGCAGCGAAAGTCTTCTTCGAGGAAGAGGTCCCAGGCGACCCGCGTCGACAGCAGGTAGTTGCCGATGCCGGTGATGATCTCGCGATCGTAGACCTTGTTCGCGTTGAACAGCAGCGCGATCCGATGGGTTGTCTGAGGTGCTTGTGGACGGGTCATGGCGGTAAGCGGCGTGCGGGTCAAGGGACTACGCGCCTTTGTCTCCATCGTGTCGGGGGCCTGGGAGCAACCCTGTATTTAAGCGTCTGGTTATTCTAGGCGCCGAATCGTGCGACGGCAGTAAACAAACGCGCGGGCGGTAAGAAACATCAAGCGCGCTGCGCAATTTCGCAATTGCCGACACATCGTGCAAGCGGCAGCATGGCGTCACTTTGTCGGGCGGCGCGGCGTCATCGCGCCGGTTGCAATGCAGCATACATAGGAGACGCCGATGTCCTACTTCGAACACATTCCCGAGATCCGTTATGAAGGCCCGCAATCGGACAACCCGCTTGCGTACCGTCACTACGACAAGAGCAGGAAGGTCCTCGGCAAGACGCTAGAGGAACATCTGCGAATTGCCGTGTGCTACTGGCATACCTTCGTGTGGCCCGGCGTCGATATCTTCGGTCAGGGCACATTCCGGCGGCCGTGGCAGCAACCCGGCGACGCGATGGAACGGGCGCTGCAAAAGGCCGACGCCGCGTTCGAATTCTTCTCGAAGCTCGGCACGCCGTACTACACGTTCCACGATACCGATGTCGCGCCCGAAGGCGCGAGCGTGAAGGAGTACAGCGAGAACTTCCTGCGCGTGTCCGACTACCTCGCGCGCAAGCAGCAGGACACCGGTGTCAAATTGTTGTGGGGCACCGCGAATCTGTTTTCGCATCCGCGTTACGCTGCCGGCGCTGCGACCAATCCGAATCCGGAGGTTTTCGCCTTTGCCGCGACCCAGGTGCGCCATGCGCTCGACGCGACGCTGCGCCTCGGCGGCGAGAACTATGTGTTGTGGGGCGGCCGCGAAGGCTACGACACGCTGCTCAACACCGACCTCGTGCGCGAGCGCGAGCAGTTCGCGCGTTTCCTGCACATGGTGGTCGAGCACAAGCACCAGATCGGCTTCAAGGGTGCGCTGCTGATCGAGCCGAAGCCGCAGGAGCCCACCAAGCATCAATACGATTACGACGTCGCGACCGTGCACGGCTTCCTGCTGCAACACGGTCTCGACAAGGAGATTCGCGTCAACATCGAGGCAAATCACGCGACGCTCGCGGGCCACTCGTTCCATCACGAGATTGCAACCGCGTTTGCCCTTGGCATTTTCGGCAGCGTCGATGCGAATCGCGGCGATCCGCAAAATGGTTGGGATACCGATCAATTTCCCAATAGCGTCGAGGAACTGACGCTGGCCTTCTATGAGATTCTGCGCCACGGCGGCTTCACGAGCGGCGGCATGAACTTCGACGCGAAAGTGCGGCGCCAGAGTGTCGATGCGGAAGACCTGTTTTACGGCCACATTGGCGCCATCGACAACCTCGCACTCGGACTCGAACGCGCGGCGGTGCTGGTCGAAAACGAGCGTCTCGATCAGTTCAAGCAGCAGCGTTACGCGGGCTGGGATGGCGAGTTCGGCCGCAAGATCCTGTCCGGCGACTTTTCGCTCTCGACGCTCGCGTCGGAGACGCTGGCGCGCGATCTGAATCCGCGGCATGTGAGCGGACAGCAGGAGCACCTGGAAAACATCGTGAATCAGGCGATTTATAGCGGACTTTGAATAAAGATCGCGCGGCCACGTTGACCGCGCGCACCAGCAAGCTGTGGGTTTTCGCTTGTCCGAGTCTGCGGCTCGCAGCGCAGACCGATACACCCGGTATTCCGGATATCACTACACAAGGAGACAAAAATGAAGTTCGCAATGCGTCGTAACGTACTGGGTTCGCTGCTGTGCGGAGCGGTACTCGCCAGCCTGTCGCTCGCCGCGCCGCTCGCGCACGCCAGCAAGGATCATCCGGAAATCGGCTTCTGTATTGACGATCTGCGCGTCGAGCGCTGGTCGCGCGATCGCGACTATTTCGTCGCGGCGGCGGAAAAACTCGGTGCGAAGGTGTCGGTGCAGTCGGCCGACGCGAGCGAAGAGCGCCAGATCTCGCAGATCGAAAACCTGATCTCGCGCGGCGTCGATGTGATCGTGATCGTGCCGTTCAACTCGAAGACGCTTGGCAACGTGGTCGCCGAAGCGAGAAAGGCGGGCATCAAGGTCGTGTCGTATGACCGCCTGATTCTCGACGCCGATGTCGACGCCTATATCTCGTTCGACAATGAAAAGGTCGGCGAAATGCAGGCGCAGGGCGTCTACGACGTGCGGCCGAAGGGCAACTACTTCCTGCTCGGCGGCGCGCCGACCGACAACAACGCGAAGATGCTGCGCCAGGGTCAGCTGAAGGTGCTGCAACCGGCGATCGACAAGGGTGACATCAAGGTCGTCGGCCAGCAGTGGGTGCCGGAGTGGAGCGCATCGACCGCGCTGCGCATCATGGAAGACGCACTGACCGCGAACAACAACAAGATCGACGCAGTCGTCGCGTCGAACGACGGCACCGCTGGCGGCGCGATCCAGGCGCTCGCGGCGCAAGGCCTCGCGGGCAAGGTACCTATCTCGGGTCAGGATGCCGACCTCGCGGCTGTGAAGCGCGTGGCTGCCGGCACGCAGACGATGACCGTCTACAAACCGCTGAAGCTGATCGCGGGCGAAGCGGCGAAGCTGTCGGTCGCGCTGGCGAAGGGTGACAAGCCGGCGTTCAACGCGCAGTACGACAACGGCAAGAAGAAGGTCGATACGGTGCTGCTGCAGCCGACCAAGCTGACGAAGGCGAACCTCGACACCGTCGTGAAGGACGGCTTCTACACGCAAGAGCAACTCGCGAGCAAATAACACTGAGACGGGTGTGATGTGAACGTCACGCTCCCGGGTCATCGCGCCCGGGAGCGTGCTCGACCATCGGCCCAACTTGCAGCGAGGCATAGCGAATGACGCAACCTCTTCTGACGATGCGCGGCATCGTCAAAGCTTTTTCGGGCGTGAAGGCGCTCGACGGCATCGATCTGAGCGTATCGCCGGGCGAATGCGTGGGCCTGTGCGGCGAGAACGGCGCGGGCAAATCGACGCTGATGAAGGTACTGTCCGGCGTGTATCCGCACGGTACCTGGGATGGCGAAATAACCTGGGAAGGCGAGACGCTGAAGGCCGCGAGCGTACGCGACACCGAACGCGCGGGCATCATCATCATCCACCAGGAACTGATGCTCGTGCCGGAGCTGTCGGTCGCGGAAAACATCTTTCTCGGCAACGAAATCACGCTGCCGGGCGGCCGCATGAATTACGCGGCGATGTATCAGCGCGCCGACGAACTGCTGCGCGAACTCGGCATCAGCGGCATCAACGCGGCGCAGCCGGTGATGAACTATGGCGGCGGCCATCAGCAACTGATCGAAATCGCGAAGGCGCTGAACAAGCGCGCGAAGCTGCTGATTCTGGACGAACCGTCGTCGTCGCTGACCGCCTCCGAAATCGCGATTCTGCTCGACATCGTGCGCGATCTGAAGCGGCGCGGCATTGCGTGCGTGTACATCTCGCATAAGCTCGACGAAGTCGCGGCCGTTTGCGACACGATCAGCGTGATTCGCGACGGCCGCCATGTCGCGACCGAACCGATGCGCGCGCTGACCACCGACCGCATCATCTCGCTGATGGTCGGCCGTGAGATCAAGAATCTGTTTCCGCGCGAGCCGCATCCGATCGGCGACGTGATCTTCGAAGCCCGCAACGTCACCTGTTTCGACGTGACGAATCCGCGCCGCAAACGTGTGGACGACGTGTCGTTCTCGTTGCGACGGGGCGAAATTCTCGGCGTCGCGGGGCTCGTCGGCGCAGGCCGCACCGAGCTGATGCAGGCGATCTTCGGCGCGTATCCGGGCATCAGCGAGGCGAGCGTCGTGCTCGACGGCAAGCCGCTGAAGATTCGCGCGCCGATCGACGCGATTCGCGTCGGTATCGCGATGGTGCCCGAGGACCGCAAACGCCACGGCATCGTGCCGGGCCTGAGCGTCGGCCATAACATCACGCTTGCTGTCTTGCAGCGCTTCGCGTCGGGCGGACGTATCGATTCCGCAGCGGAGCTCGACACGATTCATACGGAAATGAAGCGGCTCTCGGTGCGCGCCGCGAATCCGATGCTATCGATTGCCAGTCTGTCGGGCGGCAATCAGCAGAAGGCCGTGCTCACGCGCATGCTGCTGACCAATCCGACGGTGCTGATCCTCGACGAACCGACGCGCGGCGTCGACGTCGGCGCGAAATACGAAATCTACAAGCTGATCTTTCAGCTGGCGCAGCGCGGCATGTCGATCGTGATGGTGTCGTCCGAATTGCCGGAAGTGCTCGGTATCAGCGACCGTGTGCTCGTGATCGGCGAGGGCGAGTTGCGCGGCGACTTCGTCAACGACGGTCTCACGCAGGAAGACATCCTCGGCGCGGCGATCCGCCCTGTGCATCTATCTTCGAACCCAACCGTAGCGAGTGCCGCATGACTCCCGAAGTAACTTCCCAACGCACCGACAATACCGCGCCGCGAGGCGCATTCGGCGGCACGCAACGGATCCAGCAACTGTTTGCGCGCTACAAGATTCTCGCGCTGCTGATCGCCGTCGCCGTGATTTGGATTTTCTTTTCAGCGCTCACGCACGGCGCGTTCGTCACGCCGCGCAATCTGTCGAATCTGCTGCGCCAGATGTCGATTACCGGCATGCTCGCGTGCGGCATGGTGTTCGTGATCATCGCCGGTGAAATCGATCTGTCGGTCGGTTCGCTGCTTGGATTGCTCGGCGGCGTCGCGGCGATTCTCGACGTGAACCGGCACTGGCCGATTGGCGCAACGATAGCGGTCGTGTTGCTGCTCGGCATCGCGTTCGGCGTGTTCAACGGCTGGTGGTCGACGTATCGGCGTGTGCCTTCGTTCATCGTCGGGCTCGGCGGCATGCTCGCGTATCGCGGCATTCTGCTCGGCATTACAGGTGGATCGACGATCGCGCCGGTGTCGGACAGCTTCGTGTTCGTCGGCCAGGGTTATCTGCCGCGGCTCGCCGGTGACACGCTCGCCGTCGTGCTGTTCCTGCTGCTGGCCTTCCTGACGATCCGCCAGCGCGCGAACCGGCAGCGTTATCAGCTGCGCGTCGTGTCGCTCTGGCAGGACGTCGCGAAGGTGATCGGCGCGGGCGCGATTCTCGCCGGCTTCGTCGCGATGCTCGACAACTACGGCGGCATTCCGGTGCCGGTGTTGCTGCTGCTCGCGCTGCTCGGCATCTTTACGTGGATCGCGACGCAGACCGTGTTCGGACGCCGCATCTACGCAGTCGGTTCGAACCTCGAAGCGACACGGCTGTCGGGCGTCAACACCGACCGCGTGAAGCTCGCGATCTTCGCGCTGATGGGGCTGATGTGCGCGTTCGCCGGCATCGTCAACACCGCGCGGCTCGCGGCCGGCTCGCCGTCGGCGGGCTCGATGGGCGAACTCGACGCGATCGCCGCGTGCTTTATCGGCGGCACGTCGATGCGTGGCGGCTCGGGCACCGTGTACGGCGCGCTCATTGGCGCGCTCGTGATGGCGAGTCTCGACAACGGTATGTCGATGCTCGACGTCGACGCCTACTGGCAGATGATCGTGAAGGGCGGCATCCTCGTGCTGGCCGTGTGGATCGATGTGGTGTCGGGTTCGAACCGCCGTTGATCCGATCGCCTGATCGATTCAGGCGCAAGGTTCGCGGTGTGCCGGCGGTGGCTTGCGCCGGCACACCGCTATTCGCGCGATTGCAGTTAATGAAGCGCCCCACGACTTTTCCCCGCCGCTTTCGATCCCCGCCTTTCCATGCCGCGCGGCCCCTTGGGCTGCGCGCGCGCATTTAAGTCTCACGCTGGCCGATCCGTCTTATTACTATTCGCAGAAAAAGACGGGTGCATCGGAGCTGTCGCCGTATTCCTACCATCGAGCCAGCCGGGCGAGCCATGCCATGTTGACGCGCAGAACCTTCCTGCTTGGCGGCGCAAGCGCGCTGGGCGGGCTACTGGTCGGCTGGGCCGTGCTGCCGCCGCGGCAACGCCTCACAACCTCGACGCCGCTGCCGACGCAAGGCTCGCAGGTCGCGCTGAACGGCTGGGTCAAGATCGACGCCGACAACCGCGTGACGATCATGATGCCGAGGGCCGAAATGGGCCAGGGCATCCATACGGGACTGGCGATGCTGCTCGCCGAGGAGCTCGACGCCGACTGGGCGCAGGTGCGGGTCGAAGAGGCGCCGATCGACCGGATCTACAACGCGGTGCAGGCCATCGTCGACGATCTGCCGTTTCGCCCCGACGACGACAGCTATGTCAGGCAAGGCACCGTGTGGATCACGCGCAAGGTGGTGCGTGAGGTCGGTACGATGATGACGGGCGGCTCGTCGAGCATGAACGATCTGTGGACGCCGATGCGCGAGGCCGGCGCATCGGCGCGCGTGATGCTGATCAATGCGGCGGCCGAACACTGGGATGTGCCGGTCGGCGAATGCCGCGCGGAAAAGGGCTATGTGCTGCATCCATGGGGGCACAAGGCAACGTTTGGCGAGCTGTCGGCGATGGCCGCGCGACAGCCGTTGCCGCGCAGCGTCGTCCTGAAGCAGCCCGCTGACTTCAAGCTGATCGGCCAGCCCGTTCGGCGGATCGAAGCCGCGTCGAAAATCGACGGCGTGGCGCGCTTTGGGATCGACGTGCTACCCAACGGTCTACTGTACGCGAGCGTCGTGATGTGTCCGACGCTCGGCGGCAGGGTTGCGCATTTCGACGCGACGCCCGCGCAGAAAATGCCGGGCTTCATCAAGGCGCTTGCCGTGCCGCCGTTTGCGGGCGGCACTGGCGGAGTGGCCGTGATCGCGGACAACGCGTTTCGCGCGATCAACGCGGTTGAGGCGATCGACGTCACCTGGCACGACGGCGCGGCCGCGAAGCTGTCGAGCGTGGAGGTGGACCGCCATCTCGTCGAGGCGCTCGACGATAGCGACGGGCACGAGTATTACCGCATCGGCAACGTCGACAACGCGATGAGTCGCGCGGCACGCACGATCAGTGCGGAGTATCACGTGCCGTATCTCGCGCATGGCGCGGTCGAGCCGTTGAACTGCACGGTGCAGTTCGCGGACGGCGCGGCGACCGTGTGGGTGTCGACGCAAATGCCGGGGCTGGCCCGGCAGCATGCGGCGAACGCGCTCGGCATCGACGCCGATCTCGTCGATGTCCAGACGCAGTTGGTGGGCGGGGCGTTCGGGCGGCGCCTCGAACTTGATTTCGTCGCGCAGGCCGCGGCGATCGCGCGCGAGGCCGACGGCCGTCCGGTGCAAACGATCTGGTCGCGCGCGCAGGACTTCACGCACGATTTCTACCGGCCTGCGTGCGTGGCGTGGCTTCAGGCCGGCTTCGACGAGCACGGCAAGCTGGTCGCGTGGCACGCGAAGTCGGCGGGGCAGGCGATCGTGCCGGAAGCGCTCGCGCGTTACTACGGCGTGCCGCACATCCCGATCGACAAGACCACCTGCGAAGGCGCGTACGATCAACCGTACGAGTGGCCGGCCGCGCGCGTGTCCCACAAGATCGTCGAGTTGCCGGTGCCGGTCGGCTTCTGGCGCTCGGTCGGCCATTCGCATCAGGCGTTCTTCACCGAGAGCTTCACCGATGAAGCCGCGGCTGCGGCCGGTCAGGACCCGATCGCGTTTCGCGCGATGCTGCTCGCGCAGCATCCGCGTCATTTGGCGGTTCTCAAGCGTGTCGAGGCAATGTCGGATTGGGGCCGTCCGCTCAAGCCGGCGCCCGATGGCGCGCGCTGCGCGCGTGGCGTTGCGTTACACGAGGCGTTCGGCAGCGTCGTCGCACAGGTGGCGGAGGTGTCGATCGGGGCGGACCGGCAGATTCGCGTGCATCGCGTGGTGTGCGTGATCGATTGCGGCTTGCCGGTGAATCCGAATCTGATCCGTCAGCAGATGGAAGGCGGCATCGTGTTTGGGCTGTCGAGCGCTTTGCAGAACGAGATCACGATCGTCAACGGCCAGGTGCAGCAGAAGAACTTCGTGAACTTTCCAGTCGTGCGGATGAACATGTGCCCGGCGATCGAAGTCGACATCATGCCGAGCCAGCTACATCCGCAAGGTGTCGGCGAACCGGGCGTGCCGCCGGTCGCGCCGGCGGTGGGCAATGCGGTGTTCACACTGACGGGGCAGCGATTGCGCACGCTGCCGTTGCGGCTTGGGTGATCGGCGACTCAGGAGGCAAGCATGGCAGTACTGAATATCAACGGAAGCAAGGTTCAGGTCGATGCCGATCCGGACATGCCACTGCTCTGGGTGCTGCGCTGCGATCTCGGCATGACCGGCACGAAGTTCGGCTGTGGAGTCGGCATCTGCGGCGCGTGCACGATCAATCTCGATGACGTCGCGTGCTTCGCGTGTCAGACGCCGATGTCGAGCCTGCATACGCAGAAGATCACGACGATCGAGGGTTTGCAGGGACGCGAAGCGCAGGCGCTGAAGGCCGCGTGGATCGAACTCGACGTGGTGCAGTGTGGCTATTGCCAGAGCGCGCAATTGATGGCGGCTTGCGCATTGCTGAAGCGCAAGCCTGATCCGACCGATGCCGACATCGATGCGGCGATGTCGCTGGTGGTGTGCCGCTGTGGCACGTACCCGCGGGTGCGGGCGGCGATCCATCTGGCGGCGGCGAAGGGGCGCAAGGGCTAGTCAACGCTCGAGTAGTCAGGGCGATTTGGCCTTCGCGGCTGTCGACGCTCCCGCCTTCGCTGACGTCCTGGCCGCGACAGGGGTGGCCTTCAGCTGCGGCGGCGTTTCGCCCGGCGTGCTCTGACCACCGACCTCCCACCCGCCGCCAAGCGACAGGAACAGATTGACCTGATCGACCGCCACCTGGCCCTCCGCCGCCGCAAGCTGCGACTTCGCGGCCGTCAGCGTGCGCGTCGCGTCGAGATCGGAGATGAACGACTCGCGCCCGGCGCGATACAGCCGGTGCGTTTCATCCGCCGATTTCGCCGCTGATTGCAGCGCCGCGCGCAGCGATTCCGCGCGCGCGTAGTCGTACGTGTAGGTCGCGAGGCTGGTCTCGGTTTCGCGCAGCGCGGTCAGCACCACGCCGTCGAAGTGCGCGAGCGCGACCTGGCTCGACGCTTCGGCTTCGTGCACCCGCTGGCGCGCGCCGTTGGTCGGGAAGGTCCAGCTGATCAGCGGACCGAAGGCCCAACGCGCCGTCGGCGAGGTGGGAATGTCCTCGAGAATGCCGGTGAAGCCCG
Source organism: Burkholderia sp. H160 (assembly GCA_000173575.1). Classification (GTDB taxonomy): domain Bacteria; phylum Pseudomonadota; class Gammaproteobacteria; order Burkholderiales; family Burkholderiaceae; genus Paraburkholderia. The sequence continues at coordinate 51,595 of ABYL01000035.1, forward strand.
CTGACGCGCCGATGCTGATGCTCGGATAGAGCGCCCCGGTCGCGACGCCGATGCGCGCCGTCGACGCCGCGAGCTGACGCTCGGCTTCGTGCACGTCCGGGCGGCGCCGGAGCAGCGCGGCGCCGTCACCGATCGGAATCGGCTGGCGGATTTGCGGCAGCCGGTCGCACGCGAGCACGGCCGGGGGCAGTTGAGACGGCGACTGCGCGAGCAGCATCGCGAGGCGGTATTGCGCGATCTTGCGGCGCGCGGTGTAGCGTGGAATGTCGGCCCGCAGATTCTCGATCTGGGTCTGGCCGCTCGTGACGGCGGTCTGGTTGCCGCGGCCCGCGTCGCGCAGACGACGCGACAGGTCCACGCGCTCCTTCTGCAACGCGAGCGATTGCTCCGCGATGCGCAGCTCCTCGGCTGCCGAGCATTGCTCGACGTACGAGCGCACCACATCCGCCACGACGGTGATGCGCGCAAGGTCGCCCGCGGCTTCAACGGCCTCGGTGTCCGCCGCTGCCGCTTCTACGCCGCGGCGCAGCTTGCCGAACAGATCGATTTCGTACGAGACGTTGATGCCCATGTCGCCCAGGTTGGCGACCGGCAGTTTCTCGGTGAGCAGGAATTGCTCGGCCGATTCCTGCGCGCGCTCGATCGACACCGACGCGTCGCCCGAGAAGCCGCCCTGTGCCTGCGCAATGCTGAGTGCTTCGCGCGAGCGCGCAAGATTCGCGGCCGCGACGCGCAGGTCGGTATTCGATTTCAGTGCCTGGTCGACCAGACCATTCAGCACCGGATCGTCGTACAGCTTCCACCAGACGGTCGGCACATTGAGGGTCGACGTCAGCCTGGGATCGGCGCCCTCGATCGGTCCATTCGCGTGCGGCGCATTGACGAGCGCCTGTTTCGGCAGGGTGTAGTTCGGGCCGACGTTGATGCAGCCGTTCAGCGCGACGGTGAGCGGCAATAACGGCAGCAGTGGCAGCAGCGGCAAGCGCGGCCCCAGCGAAGACAAGGTACGCACGAACTTCATTGCGACGCGCCCGCGGGTGCGGTAGCCGAAGCCACGGACGAACCCGGCGCCACCGGCGCCGCCGATGCGGCAACCGAGCCCGGCGCTCCGCCCCTGCCCGACACGGCTCGGGTCCTGACCGGCGACAGGTCACGCACCGACACCGTCGCGGTGCGCCCCGCGATCAGGCGGAAATCAGCAGGCACTTCATCGAGCGCGACGCGCACCGGAATACGCTGCGCGAGCCGCACCCAGCTGAACGCCGGGTTCACGTTCGGCAGCAGATTCGCGCTTTGCGTACGGTCGCGGTCTTCGATACCGGCGACGATGCTCTGCACGTGCCCGCGCAGCGGCTTCGGCTCACCCATCACGACGATGTCGACCGGCTGCCCGATGTCGATGCCGCGCAGCTTGGTTTCCTCGAAGTAGCCGTCGACGCGGAACGAATGCATGTCGACCACCGCGACCACCGCGCGGCCCGCCGCGACATATTCGCCGGTGCGCGGCGCGCGGTCGTTCAGATAGCCGTCGACGGGGCTCTTGATCGTCGAGCGTTCGAGGTTCAGCTTCGCGGTGTCGATCGCGACGATCGCGTCGGCGAGCGCGGCTTCGCCTGTGTCGACACGCGAGCGGCTTTCTTCGAGCACTTCGACAGCGACGAGGTTGCCGAGCTGACGGTTGCGCGCGTATTCGCGGCGCGCCTGGTCGAGCGTCGCGCGGCGCTGCTGCGCCGTTGCCTCGGCCTGACGCAATGCGAGCGTGTAGCGCGCCTGATCGATCTTGAACAGCACCTGGCCCTGCTTGACCTGCTGGTTGTCCACGACCTCGACCGACGAAATCAGTCCCGACACGTCGGGCGCGACCTGGATCACGTCGGCTCGCACGTGCCCGTCGCGGGTCCACGGCGCGAACATGTAGTAGTTGACGAGTTGCCACAGCACGTATGCCGCGACCACCACGACGACCAGGGTCAGCAGGATCTGACCGACGGAGAACCAGGTTCTTTTCACGTTATTAGCTTGTGCGAAACGACGACGACAAAGCCCAGCACCAGCACATAGATGCCGAGATCGAAGATGGAGCGGTGCCAGACGAAGCGGTAGAAGCCGACGAGGTCGAACACAGTGCGAATGCCGAGGTTGATCAGATACGCGATCAACATCAGCACCAGCACGGACGGCACGAAAACGCCGAAGATATCGATTTCACCGATCATCGCGGGAACTGGGAGAGGGGGGGAACGGGTTGCGCAAGCGGGCGCAAGAAGGGGCGCACGGACAGGTTCATCAAGCGGCGGCCTCCGGTTCGGTCGGCGTTGGTTTCGTGAGGGTCGCCGGAAACAGCGAAAGACGCAAGCCGACCAGCGCGTGCAGTGCGTCGCGCAACTGGCGCGCCGAGGTCGGGGAGGTCTCGGTCGGTGCCGCGGCGTTCGCGAGGCCCTGCGCGGTGATGCGTGCGACCGCAATGTCGATCGACGACATCAGGCTGTCCGGCACCGGCTCGCGGCGGCGGCGATCGACACAGCTTTCGTAGTATGTACGCACTCCATCGAGAACGTGGTCGATCGCGGCCGGCAGTTCGCCGCCAAGCTTGCGCGTGAGCCGGCGCAGATCGAGCGCGTTGAACGCGATGCGCAGATCGCGGAAGCTCTCGATCGACGGATGACGGTGATCGTCGGTGGCGGCAAGGCGCGGGATGAGCTGCATCAGCCGGTCGAGCATGCGCGCGGCGAGATTGCGCGGATCTTCGATCGGCCGCGTCGAGGCGGTCAGCGCGACGTCGGCCCAGCTCGAACGCAACAGGCGCGCCACGGCAAGCTCGGCGCCGAACGGGCGCGTCACCCGGGTCCACAGGTACGCGTACAGCAGGCCGGAGAGGCCCGCGAGATTGGCGTTCAGGAACGTCAGGAAGTTCGCGTCGTACGCATCCTGAATGCTGATGAAGGTGGCCGTGTTCACCGCGACCAGCACCGTCACCATGTTGAACTGCGGGCGCGGAATCAGCGTGCCGACCAGAATGAACGGCCCGGAGAACAGGATCACCAGCATCGGAAAGTCGTGCACCTGCGGCAGCACGACGAACAAATAGAGGCCCGCGGCCACGACGGCGACGCCAGTCGCGACGAAGAAGCGGAACACGAATGGCGCGGGTTCGTCGAGCGCGGCGAAGAAGCAGCAGGCGACCGCCGCCAGCGTGACTGCGCTCGCGCCGTCGTTCCATCCCGAGCTGATCCACAGCGCGCACGCGAGCACCACGGCCGCGCCCGCCGACACGGTCGCGAACAGCATCATGCCGCGATCGTAGAAGCGCTCGGTGCCGCCGAGCCGCCAGTGACGAAAATGCGGCCGCCACGAACCCTCTTCGCGCGTGATGATGATGCGCAGCGAGCGGCAGTCCTGCCAGACGTCGATCACTTGCCCCAACCGCCACAGCGCATTCGACAGCAGCGCGCCGTCCCAATGCGCGAGCGCGGCGGCGGGTGGACGCATCGCGGCGATGCGCTCGCGCAGCCCGTTGGCGGTTTCGTCCGCGTGGTAGCCCTCGCGCGGCGCGGGCAGCGGCTGATTGAACCACTTGATCACGTCGTCGATCAGCGTCTGGAGTCCTTCGGGCCAGTGTTGCGGGCCATTGTTGTAGAGCGCGAGCAGCGGATCGGCGAGCGATGACATGATCGGCAGCAGCAACTGCATGCGGCCACGTAGTTCATGCGCGCGCGCGAGCACGTCGGGCCGCGTGTGATCGTAGGCAAGCTGGCTCAGCAGCAGTTCGAGACCGTTGATCGTGCTCGCGAGCCGTTGCCGCGCGCCCGAGATCGCCGAGCTCGCGATGCGGCCCGACAGCGTTTCGGTCGCATAGAACGCGGCGTCGTGAAACCATGCGTCGGTGCGCTCGATGATCGTCGGCGCGAGCCGGCTCGGAAACACCGCGCTGCCGACGGCGCTCGCACAGACGATGCCGAGAATGATCTCCTCGGTCCGGCTCACGGCGAGATCGAAGACGCCGGTCGGATTCGTCACCGACGGCAGCGCGATGATCGGCATCGTATAGGCGGCCAGCATGAACACATAGCTGCGCGCGGTGCGGTCCGACACCGCGAGGTAGAGCATCGTGCCGGTCCAGGTCGCGACGATCACGCTGAACAGGTAAGGCGATTCGACGAACGGCGGCACCAGCAGCACTGCGCCCGACGCGCCGAGCACGGTACCCAGCGCACGATAGATCGCCTTCGAACGGGTCGCGCCGACGAACGGGTTCGACACGATGTAGACGGTGGCCATCGCCCAGTACGGCCGCTGCAGGCTGGCCGCCAGGCCGATGTAGAGCGCGATCATGGCCGCGGTGAAAGTCTTGACCGAGAACAGCCAGTCGCGAAGAGTGGGATAGACCATAAGCCGTTACGCGGAATCGGCGTTGTGCGAGGCGGGGCCTCGCGCGCCGCGTTTGGTGGACTTGCGCGCCTTGCCAGTGCCACGCGCTTTGCTGGCCGTTTTTGCGGCGGGTTTGCCGCTCGTCTGTTTGGCTTTGCTTACATGCGCCGTGTGCTTGGCGAGCTTGTGCTTCGCCAGTTCCGCGCGCACCGGCTGCGCGCGTCCGCTCTGCGTATCGCGCTCGCCGCTGCCGGGTTCGGTGCGTGCGGCGGCATCGGTCGTGAATGCGTCGAGTACCCGGAGCGCCGCTTCGAGATCGTCGCGCGATACGCCTTTGAGCGCCTGCGCGCGCAGCGCGACCAGTTCCTCTTCCATCTTCGCGGTGACGGCGCGGCCTTCGTCGGTGAGCGCGACGGTCTTGGCGCGGCGGTCTTCAGGATCTTCGTCGCGGCGCATCAGGCCGGCGGCGCACAACTGGTCCAGCAGGCGCACGAGCGATGGCCCTTCGATGCCGATGTGATCGGCGAGCGTAACCTGGCGCACCGCCGAGCCGAGCCGGCTCGCGGTTAGAAGCGGCGTTGCGCACGCTTCGGAGACGTTGAAGGCCGCGAGCACGTCATGACTCGTGCGCCGCCATTTTCTGGCGGCGACGACCAGCGTGCTGCTGACGGTGCGGCGCAGGGCATCCAGATTCGACATGGCGGGTATTGTATTTCCAAAACATTCGTTAGCAACCTATTGAATTGGAAATTCTTGCCGAACCGGAGCAGTCTGCGGCGCGAATGCGACAGTGACGTTAAATCGGCGGCGAGGAGCCGGGCTTACAGATTCGTCGGGTGTGCGGCGCGCCGAATTCTATTGAGTGTTTTGATGCATGTGATTCACTTGATTTGCGCGACCGATCTGCATCGTGCGTGCCAGATCGCGCATGGGCATGAAGTGTGCTGCTGAAAAGGGGCTCGCTGTGAGCCTTTTTCAGCAGATCCTGGGGAGCTTCACGCACAACATGAAAACCGATCGACTGTCCGCTATCGTGCTGGCCGCGGCATCGCTCGTTGCGCTGCTGCCGTGCAGCGCATCCGCCGACGATAGCCCGAGACCCTGCGCCGCACTCAAACGGATCGTGGCCGCGGCGCCGGATGGGTTCGCCTCACTCACGCCCGACGACGGCAAAGGTGTCGCGCAACCATATGGCGATGACGCGCAATGTTCAGTTGCGCATCGCAGTTTCCACTGCACGTGGGCGCCGCATCAGGCAGCGGGTTCGAACGCGGATGCATTGGAAGCGGTCGCGGCCGACATCGCTTCGTGCCTGCCCGAGGCGACGCACGATCAGAATTCGCCGGGACGTCAGCACTTTTATCTCGGCGCAAAGGATCGGCGCACCGAGATCACGCTGACACCCGACGGCTCCAACAGGCTGCGGCTCGTGGTGTCGGGCGGGTAAGAGGCGTTTGCCTTCAGATGATGGCGGCCGGCCACCAACTCCAGCCGCGTCGCGAGTGGCGTAATTCGACGAGCGACAGCGGCGCGATCTCGATACGACAGAACACGTCCGGCGATGCGCCGAGGGCATGCACGATTGCTGCTCGCAGAAGCGGCGCGTGGGTGATTGCGACGATGGTTCGACCGTGCGCCGTGGCTGCGAAGCCTGCTTCGTTGACGGCATTGCATGAACGCACGTCCGCCTGCTGCGCATCGAGCCATTCTCCCAGCCGCCGCACGAGTTGACCAAACGATTCGCCTCCGGGCGGCGCGGCGTCGGGCTCGCGTGTCCAGGCGGCGAGTTCGTGGGGCGCTGCGTCGGCAACATCCGCGAGACGCTGGCCGTGCCATTTGCCGTAGTCGATATCCGCCAAGGCCTCGGCAGGCGTTGCGCTCAGACCGAGCGCCGCCGCGGTATCGCGCGCGCTGGCGGCGGGGCTGGTGAACACGACGGCGTCGGTGGGAAGCGCGAGGCGTGTGCGGACCGCTTCGGCTTCGGCGCGGCCGCGCGCGTCGAGCGGATCGTCGGCGGGGAAGCGGCCCGCGCGCTGCGCTGCCGTTGCCGCATGGCTCACTAGTAATAGTCGCGTATCCATTTCTTGCCTCTGCGCCGCATTCGCGCTTGTCTGCATGGCTCCATCGGCTTGCGGCACGCGGTGCGATGCAGTTTTCGCCATCACGGAAGCCGCAGTTTAGCGCGTAGAATAGTGGCGCTGCGAAGCACGGAAGCCGGTGAGAGCCCGGCGCGGTCGCGCCACTGTAATCGGCCTTGCAATCCACGAGAGCCGAAAGCCAGACCTGAGCTTCGCATCAATCCTTTGCAATCGACTTTCGGGGCGCGTTACCCCAGGAGATGTCCATCATGACCGAAGCTGTCTTTGATCACGCCGCGCAACCTGCGGCCCAGCCTACTCCCATTCCTTTGCGCGAACTGCTGCCGTGGGTCGTGTTCGGCGGTTTGCTGATGTTGTTCGCGCTTTACTTCGTTGGTGCGGAAGAGGGCGCGACGTCGCTCGTGCCCGGCATGTACGTGCATGAGTTCGTGCACGACGGCCGCCATCTGCTCGGTTTTCCCTGCCACTAACGGAGTTCGACATGGTAGGTAAATTGTTGGTGCGCGGGATGCTCGTGGGCATCGTCGCGGGCTTGCTCACGTTCACGTTCGCGCGAATCGCCGGCGAACCGCAGGTCGATCAGGCCATTTCATTCGAAGAAAAGGCCGCCGCCGCGCGCGGCGAGGCTCCCGAGCCAGAAATCGTGAGCCGTGAGACGCAAGCGGGCTTCGGCCTGCTGACCGGTGTGGTCACCTACGGCGCGGCATTTGGCGGCCTGTTCTCACTGGTGTTTGCCTATGCGTATGGACGCTCGGGAACATTGAGCGTGCGCGCATTGTCCGCGTGGCTCGCGCTCGGCGCATTCATTTCGCTCGTGATCGTGCCGAATCTCAAGTATCCGGCCAATCCGCCGTCGGTCGGTGATCCGGAGACGATCGGCATGCGTACGGGCCTGTTCTTTCTGATGATCGCGATTTCGATTGCGACGATGGTGTTTTCGCTGAAAGTGCGTCGTCGCGCGGTGGCGAAGCTGGGCGCGTGGAATGGATCGATCGTTGCGGCGCTCGTGTTCGTCGTGATCATCGCAGCCGTGCAACTGTCGATGCCGATCATCAATGAAGTGCCGGCGACGTTCCCGGCCGTCGTGCTGTGGAAGTTCCGCGTCGCGGCGCTCGGCATGCAGGCGGTCATGTGGACGACGATCGGGCTGCTGTTCGGCGCGATCGTCGAGCGCAGCGCGTTGATGCGTACGAATCCGCGAGTGGCGATGAAGTCTGCCTGAATATGACGTTGATGCGCGGCCGCGCAAGCGGTCGCGCTTCGCGCGCAACGCGCAAGAACGGTTTTGCGTCAATCACTTGGCGCGGTTGTGGAGCGGTTATCCACAGGCTTGCAAACATTTTCTGTGGAAAAGGTGTCGAGCTTCTTATTGGCTCGACGAGCGGGCGAATTCAATTGCAGAACTAACTAATTGAAGTTCTCGCGCGACGCTGCTCAATTTTTAAGCTCTTCAACTTTTTGAAAATAAATTGTGAGAAGGGTATTGACGGAGTG
>ABYL01000034.1 GCA_000173575.1 Burkholderia sp. H160
GCCTACGTCACGATCAGCCTGTGCCACCCAGTTGTAGATGGTCTGTGCGGTGGGTTCGAACTCGTGCGCCAGGTCCTCTGGCGTTCGCCCGGCCTTTACCAGCTCGACGATCCGCGTCCGAAATTCGGGTGGGTATGGGTTGCGGTGCTTTCCCATGATGGGCACCTCCTGAGCAAAAGGATAGGTGTCCACGAAACCGGGTCAACTCCAGAAGTGCGCGTGAAGCCGTTCGATCACTGCCTCGCGCAATGGTAGCCTTGCCAACCGGCAAGCTGATGCCAAACTCCAGCAGAACGCCATGTATCTGGTTGATGGTTTTGGTCCGATCACGTACGAAAGATTCGCGTATACGATGCAGCGCCGAAAGTGACTGTGGCGATTTGGTCTTTGGAGTTACAAACCGCATGGCCGGTCGGGAGGCCGCTTCACAGATTGCCTCGGCATCCACGAAGTCATTCTTGTTACTCTTCACGAAAGAGCGTACAAACTGCGGCGAGATCAGCTTAACCTGATGCCCCAACGCATTTAACTTGCGGGCCATATGATGAGCACCGGCAGAAGCCTCCATCACAACGGTGCAAGCGTGAAACGTAGCAAAGAACTCGATCAACTGCTTCCGGTTGAACTTCTTGCGAAAGACTTCCTTTCCTTTCTTGTCCTGTCCGTGCACGTGAAAGGTGTGTTTCCCCAGATCAATTCCAACCAGCTTCACGTCCTGCACGATGGTCTCCAGATCAGAATTAACGCCGCAAGCGTAACGCACTCGGCGAGGCGGGAGGGACCATCCCATTAGTGTCAACACGGGCGCGGTTTGGCCCGCGGTTACTGCCGAGGGCCGGTGAGATTTATTACGTCCTGCGGCGCCCGCCTCGACAAGGCGGATGCGTGCTGCCACTGCGAGAAGGCACTCGCGTCCTGTCGCTCGGGGAGGAGATTGTACCGTCCGGACGGCCCTGGCGATACGCGCTGTTTTAAGACCTCTTTAGGGAAAGAAAGCCGGCAATGGCGCGTCGAGCGTCATCTTTGAGCAGGAGAGCGTCAAATACTGCGAGTTCCTCTCGGAAAAGGGAAGTCATGTCGCCAAAGACATGTGCCTTCATCAAGCGTTTGCTTTCTTGCATCGCCGAAAAAGGCATTTTGGCAAGGGCCTCTGCTCGTTCACGCGCATACTGAAATAAGCTTTGTAGCGGAACAATGCGGCTGATGAGACCGGCTCGCAGGGCGTATTCCGCATCGAATGGCTCAGCGAACAGAATGGCCTCTGCGGCAGCTCGATAACCACCGGAGTGAGGCGCGAGTCGGCTGCTGCCAAACTCCGGGCACACGCCGAGGGCGACAAACGGCATTGCGAATTTTGCATTCTCAGCTGCGTAGACGACATCACAGTGATAAAGAAGAGTGGTACCAATGCCAACTGCAGCTCCCGCCACCGCTGCAATAATCGGTTTTGTAATCCCCTGAATGGCGTCCATTAGGACGAGGGCCGAGTTCGTGTTTGGTGTAGCGTCGTTCGCGAAGTCATTGAGATCATTCCCAGCGCAGAAGACGTCCTCTTGGCCGCGCAATAATATGACTCGAACCTCGGAATCCAGCTCCGCACGCTTTAACGTATCTGCCAGAAGCCGGTACATCGAAGCGTTGATTGCGTTTTTGCATTCACGCCGATTAAGTTCTACTTCTGCAACATTGCCTTTTACGGAATATATAACAGCGGTATGCATAGGTAGTCCGGATGTTAGGTGCGCCTCGCGTTGCGGGTCAGACAGCGGGGTAACGGCCCGCGGCCTGTCGTCGGAGTTACGTTTGCCTTGAAAACTGTATGCCCAGCCTTTTCGTCGGGCGACCGCACTTGCTCGCAAAGCTTTGGCGATGGGACATTGAGAGGACGCGCAAATTCCGTGGGCACTCTGTGTGCATCAATCACCGACTTCTCGTATATTGGCTTCATGCAGTTCTCAGGATTTGAGCACTCAGATACTGTCGACGATGGTAGCTGAATGAGCTTCACTAGTAAACTGATATTGTGTCAGTTCAGGCGATGAAGAATAGGTAGGATTATGGGTCGACTAGATTGGCGGTTTTGGAAAGAAGTTTTCGCAGGGAACCCGTGCTTCGTCAATGGATTGCAATGGTCCGAGACGCTGATGAAATGAAAAGAAAGCCCGCCACTACAGCCGGCGAAGCGCCACTCCGCGTTCACGAACGATCCTTCGGTCCGTACCGGGCCTTGAAGCAGGAAGTAGGTTTATCCCGTGCGCAATTCAAGTTGATTGCGGCTTTCACCGCCAGTGCCCGCGCCGAAGTGCAGAAAATTATTCCGTCTCAGCTCTACCACTCTCAGGGCACGTTTGGTCGCATTGTTGTCGATCTCAATGGCCCCTCTTCGACGGACATTGTGAGCGCGGCCCACTGGTTCAGCGCGTAGTTGATAGCTTTGGCGGTATCACTTTTCTGCGATACCGTGTTCAATGGCGAGCGCAGCTAGATCTCGATGGCATCGAGCAGCAGACGCGTCTGTTCTTGCCTGACACGTCTTCGCATGTCGGGTGGCTTGCCGCGGATCGCGGCCTCAATTGCATACAGCTCGCCGATCCGATGCAACGCTTCGGAATCGACCTCATTTCTGCGTGCGACGAACAGTGCGTGGAATTTGCGACGTCGGTGGGCCATGCATCCAGCCTCACGCATGCGGGCGTCATCGTAGATCGCGTTGTACCCGGGCGAACGCGTTATCTTGAAGCGTTCCTTTGAACTCTTTCAGGTGATCCTGCGGGTATTCACCGGCACGCGTCGGACTGTAGGCCAGCCAGACTGCCGGCGGGTCACTTGAACCGACGAGCCGGTCATCCCGGACGTACGTCCAGAGACAGCCTTTCAGTGTCTTTCCATTGCCAGCTTCATGCACGGGTACCCGGTGTGTCGTCGGCATGGTTTTCCGAGGCTGAACGCGGAACGGCGCCCCCGAGATAGTGGAGGCGCGGAGTAACGATTTATCGGGACGTACGCAGCGTACGCGATCCGGTCATGGCCGGTCGAATTCAAGTCACTTGATGCAGATTCCCGCAGAAAATATCCCGATACCCGTCAGCAGTACTCGTGCGGATCACGATCGCATAGTCGCTTGAGCGTAGAGCCTGAAGTGAGATTGGCACGCTTTTGAACATTTGCATGGGGTTATAGCTTTCCAGCTTTACACGTTGGTTCAGTGCGTACACTGGATTTGCTCCGACGTTTCCACACTTGCCTGAGTAAACGTAAGCATACAAATGAGGCGATAAGGCTACTTCTGATGGTATGTTGCTAACAGTCAAAATAATTTCGGTCGAGTTGCCCGTTTGCACCAGCGTCGCCTGTCCGATTCTGCCAGCATTGTACGTAGTAGCGATCAGAGGAATACTGACGCTCGTGTTTGAGGGGGCGGCCAATGACGCTTCGCACACCGCCGTTAAACCACCGAAAGCTAAAAATATGGGCCAGAGTTTCGTCTTCATCGCCCGCCTCCTACCTTGACCTTGAGTGACTGCGATCAACGATATTAATATAGGTCGTTTTCAAGACGAGGCTGAGATTATATTTAAGGCGCGTTATAGAAATCAATAAGATCGGATTTATAGTGTTAGTAAATATACTACTTAGTATTGCGGGACGGATTTTTAAACTCCGCCCGCCGCCCATGCGTGGCAGTGGCACTATTGGAGACCGCGGTAACGGTGGCAATAATGCGCATTCCTTTGAATTTCGCGCGGTGTCGGCGACTTTTCGAATCTCGACCGAGCTAGGGTGAATGCAAGCGTATTGGGCGTCGCCCGGCCCACCATGGGCCCCATGAAACACAGGTGCACTCAAGTTCCAATCAGACGACGAAATGCCAAGCGCGCCGTTACGCTTCGCGCCAACAGGAAGGGCAAACGGTCAATCGATGCAAAGCTGATGGTGCGAGAGGGGGCGCGCCCTTCCCTTGGTCTTTCGCTGTGTGACGACTGTAATTTCACCAACTAAGGTGCGACGAGGTCAATGATATAGCTAACAGTCTCATGGCCTGTACGCCGTCAACACAGGAAGTCGCCACAACCCCGTGGGAGCACCGAACGAAGATTTTACGTCTCAAGAGGTCGATCTCCGGGGAGGACCCTCGGGCGGCGCCTAGCAACAAGGAGTCCTTCGCAGGAAATCGACGGAGCTTCCGCTGTTGCGCACGGCGCGGTACAAATACTTAAACGGATTACGAGGCGCTAACAAAATGGGTTTCGCGGCTGTCGCCGACAGATGATGCAGCAGGCCAGCGTCAGGAAAGCTGAGTGAATGATAACCCGACGCTCGCAGCGGATGCGTAGTCGCCGGAAGTTGAGAAGCCAGGAGATGATGCGCTCGACGACCCAGCGGGTTTTACCTAAACCGCTGCCGTGAGGCTGGCCCCGTCATGCTATTTCAGTTGCAATGCGGGCAGCAGGTAACGGGCGGCGGTATTTGTCTTGGTCGTAGCCACCGTCATCCTGAATGAGACGAGGTTTCCATAGGGGCCTTTCGCGTTTGCCGCCGATCGGCGAGACGGTATCGACTACAGCATGAAGCTGGGTGACATCGTTGCGGTTGGCGCCCGTTAGGATGACCGCGAGCGGAATGCCCAGCGCTTCGGTGATGAGGTGGTGCTTTGAACCGGGTCTCGCGCGCTCAGTGGGATTGGGTCTCGTTTTGACCTGCGCCTACAGCACGGATTGAAGAGGAGTCGACGATGACCCGGGACCGGTCGATCTGATCGGCCGCACGTAACCGCGCAAGCAGAACTTCGTGCGGTTCGTCCCACACGCCGGCCGCCTGCCAGTCGCAAAGGCGACGCCAGCAGCTCATGCCACTGCCGCGGTCCATCTCGCGTGGCAGAAGGTCCCCGCATAGACCAGTCCGGAGAATGAACAGGATGCCCGTCACGACTGCTCGATTGGCGAGCGGCATGCACCCGGGATACCTTGAGCGCCGAGGTTTGGGCGGTAGCAGCAACGGTTCGATGATTGCCCAGAGGTCGTCATCGAGCATGGCTCTGACCATGTCCTTTTCGCCGTCGAAACAACGAGAAGGCTACTGGAACGATTGATAGTAAACAGCCCAAAAACGTCATTTTGTTAGAACTTTCTAAAACCCGATTTCCGCCATGCCCCACTCTCAATGACCGGGCGCGAGGGGCGATGTCCCGTCCATTTTTACAACTGATAGCGACTAGATGGGGCACCGGTGCAAATTTGATGATCGACGCAGTTGCGGCGCTCGGTCGCCCCGTCTTCGAAGTGCTGAAAATCTAGCCGGATGAGCCATGGCCCGGCGCAAAACGTGCATCCGCGGGCAATTCGCGTGAAGCCTAGAGTCGAGTTGATCACGAATCGACGCAAGCTTCGGCCTGCCCCGCGAGAAAGCGGAAGGTGATCTCGATAATTTCGTCGACGTCTATTTCAGTGTGGTTTGATCCACTTGCTAGCAAGCTCCGACGAAAGAAGCCGGTCAGGATCGCATGGACGAAGCTTGCGGCCTGCCGCACATTGAGATCTGAGTGTAGTTGGCCACGCGCCACCGCCCTAGACAACGCGGCTTCAATGTGCACCTGCGCTTGCTGGGTCGCTGTCCGAACCCGTTCATCGAACGCTGCCGAATCCATCGAATTCTCGCAGCGGGTGAGGGCGATGCTATACAGGTGGCGAACCTTGTCCGCGCGTAGGGTGCTGCGCAACTGTCGGTGCAGGTCGGCGCGAAGTCGCCCGAGCGGATCGGTTTCTTCTTGATGCAAAGGCACGAAAAACGGGTCCAGCGGAAGCGCTGCTCGTTCGAAAATTGCGTGAAATACCGCCGCCTTATTGGAGAAGTGGCCATAGATCGCGCCGCGTGTTACACCGGCGGCACGTGCAATGTCGTCAAGCGACGCGTGCGCCGCACCGTGCTTAAAAAAGACCAGTTCCGCAGCGTCGAGAATCTTCGAGCGGGTCTCGAGCGCTTGTTGACGTGTGTGTCTCATGGTGCAGGCATTTAGGTCGGTGGCCTAGCCCGTCGTATCACGCCAGGTCTCTACAAGACCAGCGGTCAGAGAGCATGTCGGGAGCGCATCGATTCGACTGATCTGTGGGTTTTCCCGAATCACTAGCCGCCGACGGGCATGAAAAAATAACGTATAGTTAGTTCAGTCCATTATCGAGACGTGCTGGAGATCTATCAATACTCGGAAATCCCTAGCGCGAGCTGACAGAGGGGCGATCGATTCCGCTCCGCATTGGTGCGAATCCGACGCTTTCCAACGCAATAAAAAGTGATATGATGTTAGTTATTGGCGGTGTCAGAGCACCGCTCGGCGTTGGCTGACAAACGTCAGTCAGCGGAGGCGAACAACAAGTTCAGGCATTGCTGGAGGTACTTGATGAATCACATCACGATTCAGCCAGATCGGCAGACTCTAATCGAGATGTACCGGAAGATGAGTCTGCTCAAGCAAAACGACGAGCAGGCTCGGGCAGCAATCTTGTCGGGGCGCGTACCGATGATTTACTACTCGCCTCGTGGTCAGGAAGTGATCCCTGCTGCCGTATCGGTCAATCTTGGCCCGGAAGATTACATCTGCACGATCTATCGCGGCATTCACGACATGCTCGCCAAAGGTGTGCCCCTGAAGGAACTATGGGCCGAACTCGCCGGCAAGGCTGACGGTACTTGCAAGGGCAAAGGCGGCCCCATGCACATTACACATCCCGCTTCGGGTGCGATGGTCACCACCGGGATTGTCGGCTCCAGCATGCCCATCGCCAACGGGCTTGCACTTGCCTCTCAGATCCGTAACGATCGACGTGTGACCGTTGCCTACTTCGGCGACGCCGCATCCAACATTGGCGCTTTCCACGAGTCGTTGAATATGGCGGCCGTCTGGAAACTACCCGTCGTATTCGTTTGCCAGAATAACCGCTATGGCGAACATACTCGTTACGAGAAGGCTACCGCCGCGGCGCGCATTTCCGATCGTGCTGCTGGCTATCAGATGCCTGGCGTGACCGTCGATGGTAACGATCCGCTGGCAATGTATGCAGTCGCGCGGGAGGCGATCGACCGCGCACGCGCCGGCCACGGACCGACACTAATCGAGGCAATGACGTTCCGTTTCTACGGCCATGTGTTCGGTGACGCGGACGCGTATATGGACAAGGCGGAAAAGGCCGCGGCAATGGAGGCTGATCCTGTGCCGCGTTTCAGGACCTGGCTAATTGAGCAGGGTCACGCGAGCGAGGCCGACCTGTCCAAAATTGATGAACTGTACGCAAGCGAGATTCGGGAGGCGATCGACCTCGCAATCGCTGCCCCGTTCCCTGACCTATCGGAACTGAACAAGGACGTGTGGGCCGAAGTTGCGGCAAAGGAGAGCCGTTGATGAGCACGGGCAACAAGCGGGTGACGACTATCCAGGCGCTCAACATGGCGCTCGACGAGGCGATGGCGGCCGATCCAGGTGTGATTTTGCTGGGCGAAGACGTGGCCGACCCGGAAGACGGTGGTGTGATGGGCGTGACGAAGGGTTTGTCGACGCGGTACGGCGACGCGCGTGTGCGCTCCACCCCGATCTCGGAGCAGGCGATTATCGGCGCGTCAATCGGCGCTTCGATGGTTGGTATGCGACCCGTCGCCGAGATCATGCTGATGAACTTTACGACTGTCGCGATGGACATGATTGTCAATCACGCGGCAAAACTGCGCTTTATGTCGGGCGGTCAGACGCAAGTGCCGATTACGATCCGCACCACGACGGGAGCCGGCTTTTCCACGGCGGGACAACATGCGGACTATCTCGAGGCATGGTTTGCGCATACTGCCGGGTTGAAGGTTGTGACGTATTCTTCGCCGGCCGAGGCGAAGGGGCTGCTGCTGTCGTGCATTTTCGACGACGATCCCTGCATTTTTATCGAGCACCTGCCCAGTTATTTCACGCCCGGCGATGCCCCGGAAACAGGTTTGCGCATTCCACTTGGCGTGGCGAACGTCGTGCGCAAGGGAACAGATGCCAGTGTGATTTGCTACGGGCCGCAGGTTGCTCCAGCGCTCAGCGCTGCGGCGAAGTTCGCGGATGAGGGCATTTCCGTCGAAGTCATAGATCTGCGGACGATTGCACCTTGGGACCGCACGACGGTGCTTGACTCGGTCGCGAAGACACGCTGCGCAGTGGTGACGCACGAAGCGGTAAAGCCATACGGCGTGGGTGCTGAAATCTCATCGGTGATTCACGAAGAACTGTTCGGCCAGTTGCGTGCGCCGGTGCAGCGCGTGGGTGCGCCGCATTGCCCCGTGCCCTATTCCAAACCACTGGAGCAGGCGTTTATTCCGGGAGCCGCTCAGATCGAAGCGGCGTTGCGGAAGATCATCGGTTGAAAATCTCAAAATTTAAATTCTTTATTTATCGGGCTATTTATAAATGAGCATTCCTATCCTACTGCCAAAGATCGGCTTTTCGATGAATGAGGGGACGCTTGTCGAATGGTTGGTCACCGATGGCGCCGTGGTAAAGCAGGGTGATCCGATATACGCACTGGAAAGCGAAAAGGCCATTAATGACATCGAGGCCCCGGCCTCAGGATTGCTCAAGATTCAGGCAAGTGCTGGTGAGAGCTACGAGGTGGGGACGGTGCTCGGTGAGATCGTCTGAGGCAGACTGAGAGAAGAGACGCACGCCACGCCATATTCAGCGCCAAACCTCCACGCCTGGCGTGGCGCGAGAGCCAGAGTTCCTATGAAGCGGACATACACCAGCGCCTCGCTGAGGGTACTGTCGTGACGAGGAATTTTCTGTGTGCTGGCGCGTTTCCGGTACTCTAGGTTGAACCGCCGGGCGCGGCAGTTGGCGCAACTGCGAATGTCATCTGCTGACGCGCTTGCCGTGCAGACTGGTTCAAAGGCGCCATCGCGTGGATGCGCTTGTTGAGAAGCTGCGACGATCCCCCAAAACATGGTCCGACGCTCGGGGTTAATGACATCGGCGTGGTCGAACTCGACCCAGATCGCAATATCGCCGTCGACCCATGACCGGAGTCGCAATACTGGCAGTTCCGTTCTGAACGACCGGCTGTCGGACGTACCGCGCCACGGGACCAATATCCACTGGCAGGTACTAGAAGTCAATCAGGCGTCCCCGTGCGCGCTTCGGCAGGCATCAGGCCCGGGTCGGATTGCTCTCCGGCCGCTCGGCCGCGGGAAACCCCATGCAGCCAATCTCATGAACAAGCGTTTGCACGGCAAGCGCACCTATCCGTCCGATGGTGACAATGTCCGGCAGGTGGTCGAGTCGTCAGGCTGACGGCCGACAAGGGCATCAGCGCGGTCACCGCTTTCACCTTGCTGTTTCGCGAAGAACCCACCATGACGTATGAGCTGATGGAGCAGGGCGGGCTTATCGAGGTGTTCGAAGACGCACAGGTCGCGGTAGTCGAAATGGGCTCTTAAGCAAGCGCGCGACGAGCTGGGCTGAAGCACGTCACGGGTATCCACTCGGCGTCCGAATCCCAGCAACGTTCCAAATACACATCGGTAAGGATGTCGCCTCAGCGGCAGCAGTCGCAAGGGTCTAAGCCATGTGGGCGTACTGGTTCTCTCCACGTTCATCGCGGTTCGATTCTGCAACAGCCGCGGTCCAGTGGTCCGATGGGCGATCGCCGTGTGTCGATGGCGTGCGCGACCTTGTGACAAAAGGAGATTTCGCGTCGTACGGCACAGCCTCCGATGCATATCGATTCGCGCAGACGCGTGCATCAACTTCGGCTGGCCGTCCAGCGTGGCATTCTCCCGCATATAGCTGGCATACGTCGCGCACCCCTGACGAATCGGGTTATTCGATCGAGCGTTGGCGTTGGCTTCGCGGCTCCCATACCGAAACCGTTCCAGTGTGGATCGTTGTGTTCAGCGGTATGCTCACGACCGAAATCCGCGACGCGTTCAACTCGAAGTGCGAAGTCACGCGGAACACATATTTTTCTGATGATTAGGATTCCAGCAAAAATAGTAATACGTCAATTCGGTTCCTACGCGTCTGTTTGCATTATTCGACGAGGAGAATCGATCAATACTCGGTTCGAGCCAATCCAACGCCTGAATTTGCACTCTGTTCGGCGCTGGTACCGCTGCGTTCTTCGTGCGGGGCGGGATGGCGATACTCTTCGGCAGCATATGAGGCACGTGGGCGTCGTGTTTGCACTCAAGCACGCAGACAATTCCAACGCGCATGCTTGTGTTGTTCGGTTGGGTCACTCGTTGGGTGGACCGCAACGACATGTCAAATTGATGTTGCTATTACACGCAAAAAACTTACAATGGATCAGTTATGGGATTTTGAGTGGTTGCATGCATGCTGAATGCAACTATCGAAGCGGTGCAGCCGACAGGGGAGAGGCGGTGAATTTCAAACTGGATCCGGCCGACGAGGCCTTTCGGCAGGAGGTCCGCGCGTTTCTTCGCGATCACCTGCCGCCGCAGATGGCCGAACAAAATGCGCGGGGATATCACTTTCGACGCGACGAGATGCGCGTCTGGACACGGCTGCTGTACGACAAAGGCTGGTCCGGGCCTAACTGGCCGCGCGAGTGGGGCGGCACTGGTTGGTCACATCTTCGCCAGTTCATCTTTGAAGAAGAGTGCTTCATGGCCGGCGCGCCGCCGATCGATACCGGCGGTTTTCGGATGATCGGTCCGGTGCTGATGACGTTTGGCAGCGAGGCGCTCAAAGCACGCTATGCACCGCTTATCCTGCGCGGTGAAGTGTTCTGGGGGCAGGGTTTCTCCGAGCCGAATGCCGGCTCGGATCTTGGATCGCTTACCACCCGTGCTGAGCGCGACGGTGACGACTATGTGATCAACGGGCAAAAAATCTGGACCTCGTATGTCGATACCGCGGACGTGATCTTCATGCTCGTCAAGACCGACCCGTCGGCCGGGCGCCGAGGCATCTCCATGCTGCTGGTCGATGCGAAAGCCCCCGGCGTGACGGTGCGGCCGATCATCGATATCGGAGAGACCCATAGTCTAAACGAGGTCTTTTTCGAGAACGTCCGCACACCGGTGAGCAACCTGGTAGGAGAGGAAGGCAAGGGCTGGACCTATGCCAAATTTCTGCTCGAACTGGAGCGTGCGTTCAGCGCCGAGTGGCCGCGCAATCGCCGCAATTTGGAACAACTGCGGGAGATGGCGCGGCTTGAACGGAGCAATGGCTCGCGGCTGATCGATACCCCGGGCTTTGCGGCGCGCATCGCACAGCTCGAAGTGGACCTGCAGGCGCTGGAATATCTTTCGCTGCGGGCGCTAACTGACAAGCGCGGTAGCCCGTTGCCGATGGGGTCGATGTTGAAAATCCGCGGCTCGGAGCTGCTGCAGAAAATCGGCGAGATGCAGGTTGAAGCGTTGGGAGATTACGCAGCCTACGTTTATCCGGATCCGCACCAACATCCTCTTGGAAAGGCTGCCTGGCCGCCAGGTCCGGATCATGCGCCAGGGGTACTGACAGACTTTCTGTATCGTCGAGCGACGACGATCTATGGCGGTGCGAACGAAGTGCAGCGTGGAATTATCGCGAAGTCTTATCTGGAGCTGTGACATGGATTTCGGACTCAACGAAGAGCAACGACTGCTTCAGGAAAGTTGCCGACGCCTGCTCGATGAGCAGTGCAGGTTCGACAAGCGCAAGGCGCTGGTGGACGGGGGGGGCTTCGACGCACGACGCTGGCAGACGTATGCCGAGATGGGATGGCTTGGGCTAGCGGTGCCGGAATCGCGTGGCGGCGTGGGCGCGGGTGCTGTCGAGCAGTGCATTCTGATGGAGGCAATTGGACGCGCATTGTGCGTCGAGCCCGTCTGGGCCGTTGGTATCGTGGCAGCCCAACTACTAGTCGCGCTCGGTGCTTCACCGCTTGGCGATGAGCTATTGCGCCAATTGATTGCGGGCGACGGCCGGCCGGTCCTTGCCCACGGCGAAGCACACGCGCGCGGCGAAGTGGCCCACGTTGGCACCCGCGCCTCCCAGACCGCCCCTGGACGCTGGGTGATCAACGGGGAGAAAAGTCTCGTGGTCGCCGGCAATATTGCGGATCGGCTGATCGTTTCGGCACGCACAAGCGGTGCAACCTGCGATGCGGACGGCATCAGTTTGTTTCTGATCGACCCGGCTCACGCGGGCGTTGAGCGGCGAGATATTCGGCTGATCGACAATCGGTGGTGCGCGCATGTCCGACTGACCGACGTCGAAGTGACCGAAGCAGATCTGCTTGGCCCAGTCGGGGCGGCCTATCCGGCAATTGACCAGGCGCTCGCACATGGCGCGCTCGCGTTGTGCGCAGAAGCGGTGGGCCTGATGGAAAGGGCGCTTTGGAGCACCCGTGACTACCTGAAGCTGCGCAAGCAGTTTGGATCGACCTTAAGTAGTTTCCAGGTATTGCAGCACCGGATGAGCGAGATGCTGATCGAGCTTGAGTTGTCGCGCAGCATGGTGTTCCGTTGTATCTCGCGCATGGAGAGCGACTCGACCACGCGCAACGGGGCGCTTTCGGCAACAAAAGTTCACATCGGGCGAAGCGGACGTTTCGTCTGTGGGCAGGCGATCCAGCTTCACGGCGGCATTGGCGTGACCGATGACTACGTGATCGGTCATTACTTCAAGCGCATGACCCTGATCGACAACGCCTTGGGCAGCACAGCTTCGCACTTAGAGCGACTGGCGAACCGCGAGCGCGAGGTGGGCGCCTGAGTAAGCGTAGAGCCTGAACGGGCTTGACTTGCGCAAAAAACTAACATACTGTCATTTCTAGGCATTGATTGGTGCAGCTATTTTCCAGGAGTTCAACAATGAGTCAACCTAACTACCCGATCTACGACTGTGATCGTCATTTTTATGAGCCGCCAGATGCATTCCTGCGCCATCTGCCCAAGCAATTCCGTTCCGAATTCCAGTACGTGAAGATCAACGGCCGCACCAAGCTCGCAGTGGGCGGGGTGCTGAGCGACTATATTCCCAATCCGACCTTCGAGGTGGTTGCGGCGCCAGGTTCGCACGAGGGGTGGTACAGGGGGCAGAATCCGGACGGCAAGTCGTTGCGTGAATACGGCGGTGCGCCGATCGCTTCGCAAGCGGCCTTTCACAATGGCGACGCTCATTTGGCCGTAATGGATCAGCAAGGCATTCATGCAGGCTTGGTCCTGCCGACCTTGGCGTCGGTGATCGAGGAGCGGCTAGGTGACCGCGCTGAAGTGGTCAGTGCGCTGTTTCACGCGATGAACCAGTGGACGGTCGAAGAAGTCGGCCTTGCGCATGCAAACAGATTGTTCCCCGTCTCGATGGTTCATCTTGGCGATGTCGACGCCGCAGTTAAGGAACTGGACTACCTGCTCGCGAATGGTGCACGCGTCGTCGGTGTCCGTCCAGCTCCCGTGCCAGGTATCAAAGGCGGTCGCTCAATTGGCAGTACGGAATTCGACCCGTTCTGGGCGCGCGTCAACGAGTCGAAGATCTTCGTCGTGCTACACGTATCCGACTCGGGCTACGACAAGGTGAACCGCTGGTGGACGGCAGGTGGCAAGGGTGAATGGCGCCCCTTCGAGAAGGATGCGTTCGCCGAACTACTTGATGCGATGGGCCGTGCAATCTCTGACTCGCTCTCTGCGTTGATTAGCCACGGGGTGTTCGACCGATTCCCCAATGTTCGCGTCGCGTCGCTCGAGAATGGGTCCGCGTGGCTCGAGCCACTGCTGAAACGACTCGCCAGCACTTATCACAAGATGCCGCAATGCTTCAATGGCGACCCGATCGAGACCTTCCGCAGGCACGTTTACGTGTCGCCGTTCTACGAGGATCCGATCGGCCGCCTGGCCGAGCTCCTGGGTGCCGACCGTGTGCTGTTCGGAAGCGATTGGCCCCATCCGGAGGGGCTAGGCGAACCGTTGGACTTTTTCAAGGATGTCGGTGATATCGATGCGGCTACGGTTCAACGCATCATGAGCACCAACCTGAAGGAACTGCTGGAAGGCAAGCGCTGAGCTTCAATGGGCAGTCAGTTCTCAATCCCCATCCGCGAAGCGGCCGACCCCCGTTAAGGGGGGCCGTTTCGAGTTGGAGAATTCACGACGCAAGCGGTTCAGCACATTTCATTGAGGCGCCACAGCATGCGATTGGTGCGCGCCCGCGCCCACGCATGCGGCAGGCGCTTAGCCGCGATCAGAATTGCCGCGAAGGGACGTGGACCACGAGCCCATCGAGTTTCACGTCGAGCTTGATCTCGCAAGAGAGGCGGCTGGTGGGCCGGCGCTCTTCGGCGGTGCATTCGAGCATCGACTCTTCCATATCATTGGGGGACGGCAGGTCCGACACCCAGTCGTCGTCGACAAAGACGTGACAGGTCGCGCAACTGCATGCGCCGCCGCAATCGCCGATCAGTCCAGCGATTCCGTTACTGACAGCGACCTGCATGACCGACACCCCGGGGTCTGTGGTGACGGTATTGCGGCTGCCGTTCGGTTGAACGAAGGTGATGTTCAGCATGGTTTCCTCGAATCGGCTCCCGATCCCGTCCTCGGTGGTTGACGGGGGTTGTCGGGAAAAATTTTTGATCACCGTAATCGCGGGATGCGCGACCCTGCGCGAGAAATCCCGGTCTCGATGAAATCTACCATATAACTGTCAGTGTGTCAGTTATGTGGCCGGACCGCCTTGGTCCCAATATAACCGGCTGGTACTCGCGGGAATACTTGGCAACGCCAGCAAAGTGGGTTAGAGTTGAATGAAACTAACGATGTATCAGTTATTAGGATGTTTCTTCGACACCGGTTGTCGTAGCTCCTCTAACCAAAACTCTTGAGCATATCGATGAACTTTTCCGACTATCAAACGATGAAGTTCGAGCGTCGCGGCCGCATTCTGACGATCACCTTCAACCAGCCCGAAAAGCTCAATAGTTTCGCCGGGCGTGCGCATACTGAACTCTCGCGTGTGTTCTCCGACGTGGTTGAGGATGCCGACAGCGACATCATCGTGCTCACCGGCGCCGGACGTGCCTTTAGTGCCGGCGGCGACATCGAGCACATGCAGTGGCTGCGTGACAATCCGCCTGCCTTTTATCAGGCAGTGCGCGAGGCCAAGCGCATCGTCACCAGCATGCTCGAGTGCGACAAGCCGATTATCGCGAAGGTCAACGGTGATGCAATTGGACTGGGTTCGACGGTGGCAGTGTTCTGCGACGTGATCTTTGCCGCGGAGCAGGCCCGCTTTGGTGATCCGCACAACAACGTGGGCCTGATGAGTGGCGATGGCGGCCAGATCATGTGGCCGTACCTGATCGGCTACGCGCGCGCCAAGCATTACCTGTTCACCGGCGAAAAACTATCGGCGCGCCAGGCATGTGATATGGGGCTGATCAACGGCGTGCTGCCCGCTGCCGAACTGGATGCCTATGTCGACGCGTACGCCGACCGCCTCGCGGCGATGCCGGTGCAGTCGCTGCGCTGGAGCAAATCCACCATTAACGTACCGCTGCGGCAGATGGCAGCCAGTATGATGGATGTCGGCATGGCCTACGAGAACGTGTCCTCGCTTACTGAGGATCACCAGGAAGCCATCAATGCTTTCCGCGAAAAGCGCAAACCGAAATTCGCTGGTCGCTGAGTCAAAGATGCTGACCTCTGTTGGACCGACAGCGGTTGAACAGGCGGTGCCCGAGTGGTTCGCATGGGCGCTGTCGCAGACCGTCGAGTCCTCGCGAGTCGAGGTGGGCGGCGTACAGTTACATTACCGCGCATGGGCGCTGCACGACACACATAAGCCGGCGCTGTTGCTTGTGCATGGACACGGGGCCCACGCGCGCTGGTGGGATTTCGTAGCACCGTTTCTGACAGGTAACCACCGGGTGATCGCACTAGATCTGTCCGGTATGGGCGACAGTGATCACCGTGCAAAGTACCCGCCGGGCACTAGCGCGCGCGACATCAATGAGCTTATCGAGGCGCTCGACCTGGGGCCAGTGATTGCCGTAGGTCACAGCAACGGTGGCTTACGACTGTTGCGCGCCTGTTCGGAAAGGCCCGACTTGTTCACGCGCCTCATTGCTGTCGACAGCTATGTGGTGTTTGAGGGCGGAGATCACCCGCGCCCGCCACCGAATATGCGTGGCGACCGGCTTTATCCGGATCTTGCCACTGCAATGGGACGCTATCGGCTGTTACCGGATCAGCCGAAGGCGAACCCGTGGGCGTTCGAACACATCGCCCGACATTCGCTGCGCGAGGTCGACGGAGGTTGGCGGTGGAAGTTCGATCCGGCGATCCCCAATGGCATCCAGCACGAAGATAATGGCGAAGTCCTGTTGCGCAGTGTGGAGCGACCTGTGCACTACATCTACGGCGAATCGAGCGCGATAGTTTCGCCTGATCTCGCGCGTCGTATCGTCGATTTTCTGCCACAGGGACACGGTCCCATCGGTATACCAGGCGGTTACCACCACCTGATGATAGACCAGCCGATCGCACTGATCACCACGTTGCGTGCGCTGCTGGCCTGAAACCCCAACAACAGACGGAAGGCTCATGAGTGAACTGGTTCTGGTGGAAATGCAGGATGGCGTCGCGATCGTAACGCTCAATAATCCCAAGACCCGCAACGCACTGTCGCGCGATCTGCTGATGGTGCTAGCCGACCAGCTAGAAACCCTGCGCATGGACGACGGTTGCCGCGCGATCGTACTGACGGGCGCCAACGGGCATTTCTGCTCGGGCGGGGACGTGTCAGGCATGTCCGCTGAGCGACCGTTACCGGTCGGGCGTGAACGCATGGTCATCGCGCATCGCGTGGTGCGCACGCTGACGCAGATGGGTAAGCCTGTGGTAGGCGCCGTCGAAGGCTACGCCGCTGGCGCGGGATTTTCGCTTGCGAGTGCCTGCGATTATCTCGTCGCATCCTTTACTGCAAAATTCGTGTCCTCGTTTTCGAAGGTCGGGCTACTGCCCGATCTGGGGCTAATGTACACGCTGCCGCAGCGCGTCGGGCTGGCGCAGGCCAAGCGCCTTTTGATGTCATCGCGAATCGTGGCCGCCGAAGAGGCGCAATTTTTGGGCATCACCGACCGGCTCGCCGAACCAGGCGAGGTGATTTCGGCGGCGCTCGCCGTTGCCCGTGAATTGACGGCCAACGCGCCACTGTCGGTGGCGCTGCTCAAAGCCGCATACGCGCGAGGCATCACGACGCTTGAGGACGCTTTGGCGTATGAAATGGACAACCAGGCGGCGCTTTATCTGACGAACGATCATCGCGAGGCGGTCGCCGCGTTTGCTGAAAAGCGCGCACCGCTGTTTCAAGGTCTTTGAGGGGACACCATGGCAATCGACCGTGACCGACTGCTCGCCCTCGCTATTCCCGACACCGCCCAGAGCTACAGTCAAAAAGATACGCTGCTCTACGCGCTGAGCCTCGGCTATGGCGCGGACCCCCTCGACCCAGCGCAATTGCGTTTTGCCTACGAGGAAAATCTGCTCGCTGTGCCGACGATGGGCGTCGTGCTCGCGCACCCGGGCTTCTGGCCGCGTCTGCTCGATACCGGGCTCGACTGGGTCCGCATCGTCCATGCCGAGCAAGGTTTGGTGCTTCATAAGCCGTTGCCGGCGCAGGCGGACGTGATAGGTCAATCACGGGTGGTCAGCGTCATCGACAAGGGGGTGGAAAAGGGGGCGCTAATCACCTACGAACGGCGCATCCTGGAGCGCGACAGCGGCGAGCCGCTCTGCACGATCACGCAAGTCATGCTTGCCCGCGGAGACGGTGGCTTTGGCGGCCCAACAGAAACGGCGGCTCCGCCTCCGACGATTCCAGAGCGATTACCCGATCGTGTGTGCGAGTTGCCGACCGCGCCGCATATGGCGCTGCTGTATCGCCTGAACGGCGACTGGAATTCGCTGCATGCCGATCCCGCCGTGGCGCGCAAGGCGGGTTTTGAGCGTCCTATCCTGCATGGACTTGCCACTTGGGGCGTCGCCGGACATGCGGTGTTGCGGGCGGCGTTGGACTATCGCTCCGAGCGCGTAACGTCGATCTTTGGCCGCTTCACCGCACCGGTCTATCCGGGCGAAACGCTGCGCACGGAAATGTGGCTCGAACCGAACGCGATTGCGTTCCGTGTCCGGGCCGTCGAACGGAACATAGTAGCCATCAATAACGGTCGGATAGAACTACGCGGGTAATCATGTCACTTGATCTTTCCAGCGGGCGCGTTGTAATCGTTGGGGCGGGCCAGGCCGGTGCAGAACTGGCCGGCGCGCTTCGTCAGCAAGGTTTCGCCGGCCGCATCACACTGGTCGGCGATGAGCCTCATCCACCCTATCGGCGTCCGGCGCTGTCCAAGGCGTTTCTGGCGGGCGAAGTCAGCCAGGAATCGCTCTATTTGAAAACACTCGACGCCTACGAAAAGCAAGGAATCGAGTGCCGACTAGGCTTGACGGTCGAGCGTATCGACCGGGCTGCGCATCAGGTGCGACTGACCGACGGAACCACTCTCGAGTATGACAAGCTGGCGCTGGCGACCGGCGGTCGGGCGCGCAAATTACCGTTGCCCGGTGCCGACCATTCGAACGTCCACTACGTCCGTAATATCGGCGACATTCAGCGTCTGCAACAGCAGTTCGAGATTGGACGACGCCTCGTCATTATCGGTGGCGGATATATCGGGCTGGAGGCCGCGTCGATCGGCATCAAGAAAGGCTTGAAAGTCTGCGTGATCGAGGCGATGCCACGGGTGCTCGCGCGAGTGACCGTGCCGGAAATCTCGGCGTATTACGAGAGCGTACACCGCTTGCGCGGTGTCGAGATACGCACGGGTGTGGGCGTGAAGGCGCTCGAAGGCGAGCAGCGAGTCGAGGCGGTCGTGCTGGCCGACGGCCATCGTGTTCCTGCGGATCTGGTAGTGGTCGGCATCGGCCTGATCCCGAATACCGAATTAGCCGAGGCGGCGGGGCTCGCCGTGTCGAACGGGATCGTCGTTGACGCCTGCACGCAGACCTCCGACCCGGACGTCGTCGCGTGTGGTGATTGCACGCTGCACGAAAACGTCTTCTATCAGCGGCGGATGCGGCTCGAATCGGTGCCCAACGCGCTCGAGCAGGCGCGCGTGGCCGCTGCTAACCTGATCGGGACGCCCACGCTTTACCGCGCCGTGCCATGGTTCTGGTCGGATCAATTCGAACTGAAACTGCAGATGGTCGGTCTCTCTGAAGGCTTCGATCAATTCGTCGTGCGCGGCGCTTTGGAGAAAGACAGTTTTGTCGTCTTCTACCTCAAGCAGGGAGTGGTCATTTCCGCGGACGCGGTGAACCGGCCGCAGGAGTTCATGGTCGCGAAGCGTCTCGTCGGGGACCGCGTGAAGGTGAACGCGGCACAGCTGACGGACGAGTCTAGACCCCTCAAGGAAGCGCTAAACGTCACAAGCATCGAGCAAGCCGAACAGAACTGAGCGCTCGACGCAGTAAACGGGAGCGTCGCTGCAACAGGCTTCGCACAAACATTCCGGCAGTGCCGTCCCGGTCTTCTTCACGTTGTTGCTAAGGTCGGCACGTCCCCCACTACTACTACTTTTCGTGGCCGCGGGGACGATGCTCGGTGCAAGAAGTACGAGCACGCGGTGTACTTATTGAGCCGGTCTCATTCCAATAGCATTGCCTCGAAGAATCGCGTGCGAGGCCAATTTCGCTACGATCGAAAAGCCCGACCGGCGCCACTAAAAAACTGACACATATTCAGTTATATGGTAATCTGGACTTCGTGAGCTTGGAATGACCGCAAGGACATTTGCGCCCCGCGCCGCAATCGTCCGGAACCCGGGCAGTAGGCTCGCGCAGCGCAGGATGCGCCGTAGTTTTGTCAATCAGCGCGGGCGGCGACCGGCCGCGCCGACAGGTGAATCAGGGAGTCAACGAGTATGAAGATTGTGGTGGCTGTCAAGCGAGTGGTCGACGCCAACGTCAAAGTTCGGGCCAAGGGCGACGGCAGCGGCGTCGATCTCTCGAACGTCAAGATGGCGATGAACCCGTTCGACGAGATTGCGGTGGAAGAGGCCGTGCGGTTGAAGGAGCAGGGTATCGCTAGCGAGGTCGTCGCGTTATCGTGCGGCACTTCGGCCTGCCAGGAGACGCTACGTACAGCACTTGCGCTCGGCGCCGATCGCGCGGTTCTCGTTGAAACCAATGAGCATCTCCAGCCGCTTTCAGTAGCCAGACTGATCAGCGCGTTGGTTTTGCGCGAACAGCCAAATCTCGTCATTTGCGGCAAACAAGCGATCGACGACGATGCCAATCAGACCGGACAGATGGCCGCGAGTCTGCTCGGCTGGCCGCAGGGGACGTTTGCTTCAAAGCTTCTGATCGATGGAGGCGAGGCCATGGTCACGCGCGAAGTCGATGGCGGCCTCGAGACAATTGCACTGAAATTGCCGGCCGTTGTCACGACGGACCTGCGGCTGAATGAGCCGCGCTACACGACGCTACCCAACATCATGAAGGCGAAGAAAAAGCCCTTGACGGTGCTCAAGCCGGAAGACCTCGGCGTGGACATCGCGCCCCGGCTGAAGACCCTTAAAGTCGAGGAGCCGGCCGCGCGCAAGTCCGGCACGCTGGTAGCCGACGTCGCCACGCTGCTTGACAAACTTAAAAATGAAGCCAAGGTGATCTAATGATGACAAGTTCGATGCGTGCCTCAGGCGCCGTGTTTCTGCGCGCAGGGCGGAGGCTGCCATGACTGTGCTCGTGATTGCCGAACATGACAATGCGAGCCTCAAGGCGAGCACCCTCAACGCTGTGACTGCGGCGCGCCAATGCGGCACCGAAGTACATGTGCTCGTCGCGGGTCACCAATGTGCTCCGCCTGCCCAGGCAGCGGCCACGGTCCAGGGGGTGGCGAAGGTGCTGGTGACCGACGCCGTTCATCTGGCCGACGCGCTGGCGGAGAACGTCGCGCAACAGGTTCTTGCTCTGGCGCGCGACTACAGCCACATACTCGCGCCTGCCACCGCCAACGGCAAGAACGTGCTGCCGCGCGTAGCCGCGCAACTTGGCGTTGCGCAGATCTCCGAGGTTGTACGGGTTGTTGCGCCTGACGTCTTCGAGCGGCCTGTGTACGCCGGCAATGCAATTGCCACCGTGCAAAGCGAGGACGCGGTCAAGGTCATCACCGTCCGTACGACCGGGTTTGATGCTGCCGCAACCGAGGGCGGCGAAGCGACGATCGAGCCGGTTGAGGCGGTCGCCGACGCGGGTCTGAGCCGGTTTGTGTCGCGAGCGCTGTCGAAGTCGGAGCGTCCCGAACTGGCTGCGGCGAAGACCATTGTGTCGGGCGGCCGTGGCCTCGGCAACGGCGAGAACTTCCGTGTGGTGCTCGAGCCGCTTGCCGACAAACTTGGTGCCGGGCTCGGCGCGAGCCGTGCTGCCGTTGACGCCGGTTTTGTGCCGAACGACTACCAGGTGGGACAGACCGGAAAGATCGTCGCGCCGCAGCTCTACATCGCGGTCGGCATTTCAGGTGCGATTCAACATCTCGCCGGCATGAAAGACTCGAAGGTGATTGTGGCGATCAACAAGGATCCCGAGGCGCCGATCTTTCAGGTGGCCGACTACGGCCTTGTCGACGATCTATTCGAAGCGGTTCCGAAATTGACTGCAGCACTTGGCTAAAGGATCAGGGATATGGCACTGACCGTAGCGATTACCGGAGGGTTCGGCAGCTTGGGCTCGGCCGTGGGACGAGCGTTCCGCGCCGCTGGCGCGAACGTCGCGCTAATTGACTTTGCTGCTGAGCCGGCTGATGAACTCGCGCACGAGTTCGCGGGGCAACTTCTCCTCGGTGGTGTCGATCTCACTCGCTCCGATGCAGCGGATGCAGCGCTCAGAAGCGTCGCAGCGCGCTGGGGGGGACTTGATGCGCTGATCAATATTGCCGGCGGGTTTCGTTGGGAAACGCTCGAAGCGGGCAGCCTCGATACGTGGGACGCGCTGTACGCAATGAATCTCAAGACAGCGGTGAGCGCGTGCAAGGCAGCGCTGCCGCTGCTGCTCGCAGGCGATGGCGGACGCATCGTCAACATCGGCGCCGGAGCGGCGAACAGGGCAGGCTTCGGAATGGGCGCCTACGCGGCTTCGAAGTCCGGCGTGGCACGCCTGACGGAGTCGCTTGCCGACGAACTCAAGGATAGCAATATCACTGTCAATGCGATCCTGCCTGCGATCATCGATACACCGCAGAACCGCAAAGATATGCCGGATGCGGACTTTTCGCGCTGGGTGCAGCCCGCGTCGATTGCCGAGGTGATTCGGTTCCTTGCATCGCCAGCGGCGCGTGCGGTGACCGGCGCACTGATTCCCGTCAACCATCGTTGTTGAGACGGGACGCGTTGCCCGCTGTGCGTGAATGACGAAGAGCGATAGCAACTGCCGGCGTGTCGCGTTACGCGAGTGTCGCGGCGCGATTGGTGAGTGCCGTCCTCAGTCAATCCGGCCGGGGGCAGCCGTGCGTTTTGACGACATGGATACCGTGCTTGCAAATTAAGGGGAAGCGTCATGCAGCAGATTAGAGATGTGATGGTTGTAAGCGGCGTGCGCACTGCCATCGGCGAATTCGGTGGTGGTCTTTCCACCGTACCACCGACCGAACTCGGTGCCATCGTGGTTCGGGAAACGTTGCGACGCACGGAAGTCAGCGGGTCGGATGTCGGTCAGGTCTGTTTTGGGCATGTGATCCACACGGAGGCGAAGGATATGTATTTGGCGCGCGTGGTCGCGCTTGATGGGGGGGTCGCTGAGTCGGCGCCCGCTCTAACCGTCAATCGTCTGTGCGGATCGGGGCTCCAAGCGATCGTGTCGGCTGCGCAGTCAATTGCACTAGGCGATACGGACATCGCGGTGGCCGGCGGTGCGGAGAGTATGAGCCGTTCCGCTTATGCCGCGACGGCAGTGCGCTGGGGCACGCGGATGGGCGAGATCAGGCTTGTCGATATGATGGTCGGCGCACTGACGGACCCGTTTAATCAGTACCACATGGGCGTGACTGCCGAGAATGTTGCCGCGCGCTACGAGGTCAGCCGGGTCGACCAGGACGCGCTGGCGGCCGAATCCCACCGCCGTGCGGCGCAGGCGATCGAGCGGGGCTATTTCAAATCGCAGATTGTTCCGGTCACCGTGCGGACGAAAAAGGAGGAAACCGTCGTCGAGTTAGACGAGCATGTGCGCGGTGGCACCACGGCCGAGCAACTTGCCAAGCTGAAACCGGCGTTTCAGAAGGAAGGCACAGTGACGCCAGGCAACGCATCAAGCCTGAACGATGGTGCGGCTGCCGTCATGCTGATGGACCGCGCCAGCGCCGAGCGACGCGGACTCGCGCCGCTCGCGCGGTTGGTCGCCTATGCGCACTCGGGGGTGGATCCTGCGTATATGGGCATCGGTCCGGTCCAGGCGACGCGCAACGTACTTCAACGTGCAGGCTTGTCGATCACAGATATTGACGTTATCGAGGCAAACGAAGCCTTCGCTGCGCAGGCGTGCGCGGTCGCGAGGGAGCTAGGGTTCGACGCGTCGCGTGTCAATCCGAACGGATCCGGCATCTCGCTAGGGCATCCGATTGGCGCGACCGGCGCGATCAACACGGTCAAGGCGCTATATGAATTGCAGCGGACCGGCGGACGGTATGCGCTGGTGACAATGTGCATCGGCGGTGGCCAAGGGATCGCGGCCATCTTCGAGCGGGTCTGAACGTAGGTTTTGGTTTCGGCTCATCGCGATGAATATCCAGGTGGCAGACACGTCCGAGCAAAGCAGCCGAACGCTGCTGCGCAGTGACCGGTGCGATGATGCGGCCCTTGACGCCGTTGAGCGCCACATACTGCCATTACGCACGACGCGTGGACTGTTGCTGAGCGGACTGCAGTTTGCGTATCGAACGCGCGTCGAAGTGCTTGGGGGCCGGTTCGCCATCGCGACCTCGCAGGCATCGTCAAGGCAGTTCGCTGTCGGGTCTAACGCGTTGGTTCCGGAGCATGTCCGTTTCGACGTGCTGTTGCTGCCGACAGTCGCCACCGGAGGCGACGGGCGAGGGCGGTTAGTCCTTGAGCGGCCCCAGTCTGGATGTCGTTGTTATGGCGACCGACGGCCTCTGGCGCACGATGCTGCGCAATGCGTATTCGCAGCGCCTGCAGAACCATGGACGCTGGCTCTCTTGGCCAGTCAATTCGCGCTTTCCCCTGCCGAGCTCGGCTCGCGACTGTTCGTGGAAAACGCGGCCGCGCGCGACATCATCAACGCGCAACGGCTGATGCACGCACTTATCTTGTTGTTGACCACCGATTTGCCGATCGAACGCGTCGCTGCGTTGTCTGGTTGGGCGAAACTGACCACGTTCAAGCGCGCCTTTCGCACACGCTTTTTGAGCACGGTGAATCAACTCGAACGTCCTCGGTACACCAGTCGGCTGATGCTACGGCACGGCGGGCAAGACGTGGACACAGCGGCATCGTGGGCGTTCGCGCGAGCGCTCGGGTCCGGGGTTGATCGGTGATCGGAACTACGCACTGATGGCCGAAGACGACCTGTCAAATGTTGCAGAGGTTCTCGCGCCGCCACTTTCTGCACTCGTCCCAAATCGCCGGATGAT
Source organism: Burkholderia sp. H160 (assembly GCA_000173575.1). Taxonomy (GTDB): domain Bacteria; phylum Pseudomonadota; class Gammaproteobacteria; order Burkholderiales; family Burkholderiaceae; genus Paraburkholderia. Next base: position 24,656 of record ABYL01000034.1, read on the forward strand.
CGCATTGTCGATCATGTTGGCGACGTTGATGCAGACGCTCGACGGCACCATAGCAAACGTCGCGCTGCCGAACATGCAGGGCGCACTGTCGGCGTCGCAGGACGAGATCACGTGGGTATTGACCTCGTACATCGTGTCAGCCGCGATCGCGACACCGCTGACAGGCTGGCTTGCCACCCGCTTCGGCGTCAAGTACCTGCTCGCTGCCGCGATTTCCGGATTCACCATCGCGTCAGGACTATGCGGACTCGCCGACTCCTTACTGCAGATCATTGTCGCGCGCGTGCTGCAGGGAGTGTTCGGCGCGTCGTTGGTGCCGCTCTCACAGACTATCTTGCTCGGCATTACGCCAAGGAACAAACAAGGCCAGGCGATGGCGTTGTGGGGCGTCGGCGTGATGGTTGGGCCAATCCTCGGCCCCACACTGGGCGGCTGGCTCACCGACAGTCTGAACTGGCGCTGGGTATTCTTTATCAACGTGCCGATAGGCGCGCTCGCGCTGCTTGGCACGCTCACGTATCTGAACCAGAACGAGCGGAGCCCAGGTCAAAGCCTCGACTTCTTTGGTTTTGTTACGTTGAGTCTCGCCGTGGGTGGATTGCAAACGCTGCTCGATCGTGGCGAGCAACTAGACTGGTTCAGCTCGATCGAAATTCGTGTCGAGGCGGTGATCGTGCTAATTAGTACGGCGTTCTTTGTCGTGCACACGATGACAGTCGGCCGGCGTTCATTTCTGCGCCGTGAACTGCTCACTGACCGAAACTTCGGGACGGGATTGTTGTTCATTTTTGTTGTCGGCGCGGTGATGTTCGCGACGCGCGTGCTATTGCCGCCGATGCTGCAGTCGTTGATGAACTACAACGCGTTGAGTGCGGGTTTGGTGAGTGCTCCAAGCGGGATCGGCACCATGGTTTCGATGTTGCTGGTGAGCCGGTTGATCGGCCGTTTCGATATTCGAATCTTGCTAGTAACGGGCTTCGCAATCTCGGCTTTCGCACTATGGGAGATGAGCTGCTATTCGCCCGTGTTGTCTCGCGCGGACATCGTCTGGCCCGGCGTGATTCAAGGCTTCGGGCTCGGTCTCGTGTTCGTTCCGCTCAGTACGTTGACGTTTTCAACATTACGCAATGACTTGCGTGGCGACGGCACCGCGATCTACAGTCTGATGAGAAATATTGGAAGCAGCATTGGCATTTCAGTCGCACAAACATATATCACGCGCAATACCCAGATTGCACACGCATCGCTCGCAGCGCATCTCTCGGTATTCGATGCCACGGTGCGGGACAAGCTGGACCCGAGTTCGCCGCTCGCACTCGCATTGCTCAATGAGCAAGTGACGCATCAGGCGGCGATGATCGCTTACTTGGACGATTTCAAAATGTTATATATCGCGACGCTGTTGGCGATTCCGCTCGTGGCTTTGATTCGGTCGCCCCAGCGGGCTGTCGGGTCCAGCCGCGACGCTCATGTGCCGGTAGACTGAGGTTCTACCGCCTTCCTCTCAGAGCTCACGGGACCATGCGGACACCTGGCCCCATCAAGGTCGACAACGCGGTCGTTGGGATGCAGGTTCCGTGATAATAAACGCAGGGCATCAGGGCGGTTTGCTCATTCGGTGCCTGTTGCGCGATCCACATGACACCCAGTGCCAGCGTAATCGCCGCGGCGCCAAATATTTTTTGCGGCCTACGTCTTACCATGATTTTCTCCTCCCATGTCGGATATCCAAACCCAACGCCATCTAAGTGGTTTCTTGGCACCCCACATCGACAGAGTGAAACCGGTCAATTGGGGATGCTGAGCAATAGTAAGGTTTGACAGAACGTTGTTCAAGTATCTGATGGAGAGGGGAAACACCGATTAATGAAATCACCTTGCCGTGAGTATCAGATTGGTTTGTGACGTGCCCCCTTGACGGTGGAGCCAGGCAGCAGCACTGTCCGCGTTCGAACCATTGGTCGATCCTCTAAGGTCCGGCAGATCGTCAAAGTTAGCCTCTGGAATCGCACGCCGGTAAGTGGTACCGCGACCGTCTAAGCGATCCCAGAGTCGCCCGCCGTCCTCCTCGCGACAACAATGCCCTGAAACTATTTTGTTACGCTGGACGTGAAGATCTGCACTTCCGGTGATAAACTAACACATCATCAGTTTATGTGGGCGAGGCTTTTCCTCGCCGGAGGAGCGTCCAATGCGAATCTTCGCAGCTACATCGCGCTATATCCAAGGCCCGGGCGTGATTGACGATGTCGGTCGACACGCACTCGAACTTGGACGCAATGCCGTCGTCGTCGCGGACGCGGATGTCGATCGCCTCTTCGGGAGACGCATCGCGCAGAGTTTTGCCTCGCAAGGGGCTAGAGCTCAGATGCTGGTCTGTCCAAACGAAGTGACGAAAGCCGCAATCGCCGTGCTGGCAGAACGAGCGCAAAGCCTTTGCGCTGACGTCGTGGTCGGCGTGGGCGGCGGTAAGTCTATCGATACCGCGAAGGGTATCGCACGCCTGCTCTGCACACGATTTGTCAGCGTGCCGACAATCGCGTCGAACGACGGTCCGGCGAGCGCGTCCATTGCGGTGTACGACGATCACCATGCGATGGTGGAAGTTCAGCAACTCAGGCGCAACCCCGATCTTGTATTGGTCGATTCGCGGGCCATCATCGGCGCGCCACTGCGCTTTCTTCGCGCTGGGATTGGCGACGCGATCTCGAAAAAATTCGAAGCGGATGCCTGTGTGGCCGCCGGCGCGGCAACCTTGTTTGGTGGCCAGCCTTCACATACTGGTATCACGGTAGCGGACGCGTGCTTCCGGATCATCCGCCAGCACGGTGCCGCAGCGTTGCGCGCGGCCGAGCGAAATGAAGTGACCGAGGATGTCGAATCTCTGATCGAGGCGACGGTGCTACTCAGCACCCTTGCATTCGAAAACGGTGGCCTGTCCATCGCGCATGCGATTGCGCGCGGCTTTCCGATGCTTGAACGTGCGGCGGGCAGCTTGCACGGCGCGCACGTAGCGTACGGATTGCTGGTGCAACTGGTGCTGGAGGAGCGCGCGCCGAGCTTTGTCGACGACATCGTCGCAACCTACGTGGAACTAGGTCTGCCTCGACGACTCGCCGATTTCGGGCTTACTGCACCGAGCACGGCTGAAGTGCGCCAACTGGCTCAAGGTGCGATGGAGAGTCCCAGCGTGCGGCGCTTTTCCCGGTCGATGACGGCATCGCTGCTCGAGGAGGCGATATTGGTTGTCGAGGAGCGCGCCGGCGTATCGCAATAACGGCCAACGCGCGGCGCCGGGACACCGGGCTACGCCGCGCGAGCGTTGATGGCTCGCAAAAAATGGCGCATTGTTAGTTACATCAATATGGATGTTGCGAAGGTTCGCAAAAATGAGCCCACGAGGTCTGCTGTCGGGTATTGGTGCCGGTATGGCCCGCAGGTGGCCTGCAGCGCATCGCTGCAGGCGATGTGTGTCAGGCTGCCTTGCGGGTCCGAGGCGTTTTTGCGCCGGTGCGGGGCGCCGCAGTTGCTTGCTTGACGGCGGCCCTTGCCGGCTTCTTGGTTGCGGTGGGTTGGCTCTCGGGTTCAATGTCCGCTGGAGGAATCAACGAATTTCGTGCACCAAAGCTGCGGGCGAGCAGCCAGGCCGTGGCGGAGGACAGGCGCGCGGCGCCGATCTGCCACTCCTTGACCAGGGCTGGGTCCGTTTCGGCGATCCCTTCCATTGCTGCAAACAAAACGGTGGCTTCAGCGTAGGCCTGTCCGCGCGTGGGTCGCGCGTTCTCGGGATAGGCAGCCATGATGCGTTCGACGAAACGATCAATGATGCGAATTGCCGAGCTTACGCGCAGATCGGCGAACGCGCGATCGCCGCGGTCAGCTTCGAGGTTCCGAAAGCGGAGGATGTCGCGATGCCGGTTCCAGACATCGTTGTAGGCGTCGACGACGCGCTGCGTGTGGCTGATGTCAATGGCGGCCGGATCCCATTCTGCTTGGAGGAACCGGTGGATCTCCGCCAGTTCCAAGCTGGCCGCCTCGCTCAGCGAGTAAATGATGTCGCGGACGTCGTCGAAATAAATATAGAAGGTCGCGGACGAGGTTTCGGCTTCCTTCGCGATCGATACGGCGGTCAACTCCACGGGGGACTGATGCCTGAGGAGGCGCCGAGTCGCCTCCATCAGGCGGTAGCGGGTTTCATTTCCCTTTCGGCCGAGGGTCTGTCCGTGTTTGTTGATGCGAACCGATCTGCTTGAAGCCGATTTTTTGCCAGCTGGGGCAACAATAGTATCTGCGGTAGTTTTCATTTTTCGCTCCTAACGATTCAATTGCGCGACATTCCAGCGAACATGCACTTGGAAATTAACTGTGATTTTATCAGTTTTCATAGAGCGACCACGCAAGTGATTTTTTGATACGAATTAACCCGCCCCGGCTGCACCGGCCGACGGATAGGAATACACGGAGACAGATATGCAGAGCCTCGAGTCACAGCGCGCCAACTATCCCCATCTTTTCAGTCCCTTCCGGCTCGGGAACCTGACAATTCCGAACCGCGTCGTGATGGCGCCGATGTCGACGCAGCTGGCCGACGCCGAGGGCAGTGTGACTGAGCGACAGATCGCGTTCTACCGGGAACGCGCGCGAGGCGGTACCGGCATGATCATCGTCGAGTTTTGCTGCGTGCATGGCGCGACCGGACGCTCCGAGCACCGCCAGTTGATTCTGGAGACGGCGAAGCAGGTTGACGCGCATCGCCGACTCGTCGAAACCATTCGTGAGGCCGGCTCAGTGGCCTGCATTCAACTGCAACACGGCGGCCCCGGCGCGAAGCGTGGGCTAGTCAAGGACGGCATCGCAACAGGGCCGAGCGATGTACGTTCGCGTCGCGATCCGGACCGCTTGACATGCCGCGCGCTCACTAACGACGAACTCGAAGAACTGATTGAATGCTTTGGCCGCACCGCCGAACTGGGAGTGCAGGCAGGGTATCAAGCATTCGAGTTGCATGCCGCGCACGGCTATCTTCTGACAACCTTTCTGTCGCCGATGACCAACCACCGCGACGATGCATGGGGCGGTGACGAGGCACGCCGGCTGCGTTTTCCGACCCGCGTGATCGAGCGGGTCAAGCGGGCAATCGGCGAGCGCCCGCTGATTTACCGCGTATCTGCCGACGAATTCTCGCCCGATGGCATCGCACTCGAGGATATGGAACGCATAGCACCGCACTTAGTGGCGGCGGGCGTCGACGCGCTTCATGTGTCGCTTGGCCACGGCTCCACCAGCTTCGACAAGATCGTCGAGCCGATGTCGATGCCGGAGGGCTGGCGCTTACCTTACGCCCGGCGGGTGCGCGCCGCGGCCGGGGTGCCGGTGATAGCGGTGGGACAGATCCGTTGGCCGGAGACGGCCGAAGTGGCGATCCGTGACGGCGACGCCGATCTCGTTGCGCTCGGGCGTCCATTGCTGGCGGACCCGGAGTGGGCTAGCAAGGCAAAACGTGGTGCGACCGACCAGATTCGCCCGTGTACGTCGTGCAATTACTGCGTCGCGCTGAGCGCTGGAGAGTATGGCGTGATTGGGTGCGCGGAGAATCCCAGAACCGGGCGAGAGCTCGACGCGCTGCCGACTGTCGGCGGCAAGCGCGAACAACGTGCGGTCGTAATCGGCGCCGGCCCGGGGGGGATGGCCGCGGCCCTGATGCTTGACCAGGCGGGTTTTGCCACAACGCTCCACGAAGCGCGGCCAATGCTGGGTGGTGGGCTAATCGCATCGGCGGCACCGCCGTTCAAGGACAAGCTGGGTTGGTACCAGGCCTATCTGGAGCGCTGTCTGGCCACGAGCGGCGTCGGCGTGCAGTTGAACAGCGCCGTTGATATCGAATACCTGACACAAAGCCGGCCGGATCTCGTCATCCTGGCTGCGGGCTCAAGAGCGCTGGCAATGCCGATCGAAGGTATCGCCTCGCCAATCGTCTACGACGCGTACGAGGTGCTAATGGGCGACGCAGATTGGTTGCCGCCGGCGGGCAGCGCGCCGGTGCTGGTCTACGGCGGTGGCGAAACCGGCTGCGAGGCGGCGGAGTATGTTGCCGAGCGTGGATTCGAAGTCGTTCTGGTCACCCGTTCTGCTAGCAAGGACCTGGCGCGCTCGGCCGAAATGATCTATCGCAGTGTGTTGCTGCACCGCATCGGCGCAAATCCTCGCATCCGTGTGGTTGATCTAACTCACCTGCTCGCGATTCACGAGACCGACGTCACACTCCAGGCGGCGGACGGTACACCTAGCCAACTGTCGGTGAGTCGCGTACTGATCGCGCAGGGGCGTCGCCCGGATCCAACCTTGACTGCCCAGCTCGAAGCAGCCGGTATTCCATTCGAGGTCATCGGCGACGCACGACGAGGTGGCAGGATTGGCGATGCAGTGCACGACGCATACGCAGCTGTCGTCGCGCGTTGCGGGACCACGACCAGCACGAGCGCCAAACAGTCCCAACTTGCCTGCTAGTGGCTGTAATTCACAGCCACTTGAAAAATGATAACAAGTCAGTTTTAATGTGGACTGAATTTCGTATGTCAGCCTTTTCGCTGTGCGATGCAGCCAACTATCGGACACACTCATGAAAAAACTACTGTCGCTCGAAGGACGCACGATTCTTATTACTGGAGCAGGTCAGGGCATCGGTCTCGCACTGAGCAAGCTCGCAATCGAACTGGGCGCCAACGTCGGTGGCGTGGATCTAAACGCCGATGGTTTGAGCACGGCCGCGCATGATTTGGGCAGCGCGTTTATGCCGCTGATCGGCAGCGTGGCCGACGATGCGTTCGCGCAAGAGGCGGTCGGAAAACTGGCTGAGCGTTACGGCGCCATCCACGGTCTGGTCAATAATGCCGGCATTATTCGGCCGGCAATGATCGAAAAGATGACACCGCAACAATGGCAGCAAGTTGTCGAAGTACATGCCACTGGCTCGTTCTATTTCACGCAGGCTGTTGGCCGCCACCTCATCGCGCGTGCGAAGGCTGGCGAAGCGGCGCCGGGCGCGATCGTCAATATTTCGTCGGACTCGGCTCGGCGGGGCAGCATTGGCCAGATCAATTACTCGGCGGCGAAGTCGGCGATGTTCGGCATGACGATGAGCGCGGCACGCGAATGGGCGAAATACAACATCCGCGTGAATGCGGTGTGCTTTGGCGCGGTCGAAACGCAGATGACCGAAACGATTCGCAACGATGAGCGCTTCCGCGATCAGTACCTTCAACAGATTCCATTGAATCGCTTTGCTTCGCCGGAGGAGGTCTCGATGCCGGTGCTCTTCCTGCTGTCGTCGGGTGCGTCGTACATTACAGGCCAGATCGTGTCTGTCAACGGCGGATACACCATCGCGGTCTGAGCATGGACGATAACAACGATATCAGGGCGCTCCTGCGGCAGAGCGCGATTGACTATCTAGGGGCGCGTCCGGCCCAGAAACAGGAACCGGGTTCCGTGCCGGCCTTTGATGCAGCGGGTTGGCGAGAACTGGCGGGACTTGGCTGGCTGGGCGTGGGATTGCCGGAAGCGCTCGGCGGCCCGGGACTCGGGTTGCGCGAGGCCGCGGTGCTGTGCGAGGAATTCGGCCGGGTAGCGTCCCCGATGCCTTATTTGGCTGCGAGTTTGCTGCCAAGCCTACTGTTAGCCGCCTGCCCACACGGGCCGACGTCGTGCGAACTGGCTGAACAACTGGTGAGTGGCGCGCGTCCGTTCGCACTCGCCTGGCAGGATTCGGCCGGTCAAGCTGACAAGGCGATTCCCTTGACGAAGTACATCGAGGGGCGCGTGTGCGGCACCAAGCGCTTCGTGGCCGGCGGGGGCCATGACGGCGTCCTGTTGCTGACGGCACAAAACGGGGCGGCCCCGGTGCTCGTAGCGGTCGACGCAAACGCTCCGGGTGTTACGCAAGAGCCGTATGCAGCGGGCCTGGGTAGCGACGCGACGATACGGTTCGACCGTGCGCCCACGCTGTTCGAAGCCCCGCTGGCATCGGGCACTGACGCTCAACGCGCGCTGAGTATCGCATTGCAGGCCGGGCGCGTTGCGATTGCAGCGCAACTCGCTGGGCTTGCGGCGAGCGTGCTCGACAAAACCCTCGCCTACGTGAGCACGCGCGTGCAGTTTGGGAGGCCGATCTCGAGCTTTCAGGCTATTCGGCATCGTTGCGTTGATCTGCACATCGACTCGCGCCTTGCATCTGCGAGCTGGCAGCATGCGCTACGCGCGCTAGAAGCGGCACCCGATGCACCTGAGACCGCGGCCGCCGTCAGCGCCGCCAAGGCGCGCTGTGGTGACGTCGCCGTACAGACGGGTCTCAGGGCGGTGCAGATGCACGGTGCAATGGGCTTTATCGAAGAAGGGGGCGTGGGTGTGTACCTGCGCGCCGCGCTCCATGGTCGCGCATGGCTCGGCACGCCGGCCGAGCAGCGCCGCCGTTTTATCGCGCTGGACGCCGCAACGCGAGAGGCACTCCATGTCTGAAGTCTTGCTTCACCAGGATCGCAATGCGCTGCCGGACGAAACATTTCGCCAACTGCTGCGCAACTGGCTCGCAACGCATTATCCGGAGGAATATCGTCAGGACCATCGGCGGCCCTTTCGTCGCCTGCGCGGCAGCGATCATCGACGTTGGGTCGGTCTGCTGCACGACGCCGGATGGCGCGCGCCCGCGTGGCCGCGCGAAGCCGGCGGAATGGGCTTGAGCTTTCGCAAACAGGTGATCTACCAACAGGAGATGGAGCGAGTTGGTGCCGCGCGTATGATCGACAACGGGGAGACGCAGCTTGGTCCAACTTTGATCCATTGTGGCACTGAAACGCAGAAGCGCGAGTATTTGCCCAAAATTCTGCGTGGCGAGCAGGTGTGGGCGCAGGGCTATTCCGAACCCAATGCAGGTTCAGACCTAGCCAGTCTGCGTACCCGCGCCGAGCGCGAAGGTGACCACTTCATAGTCAATGGACAGAAGATCTGGACAACCCATGCGCAGGAGTGCACCCATATATTCACACTCGTGCGCACAGGTGCGCCAGGCCAGTACGCGAAAAAACAGCAGGGCATCAGCTTCCTGCTAATCGATCTGAAGTCACCCGGGATTACCGTGCGTCCGATTCACACCATCGCGGGCGAAGACGAACTGTGCGAAGTGTTTTTTGACCATGTTAGCGTTCCTGTCGCCAATATCATCGGTGAAATCGACCGTGGCTGGGATGTGGCGAAGGCGCTGCTCGGGCACGAGCGCGTGTGGCTCGGCAGCACGGCGATGGCGGCTCAGGCGCTGAGGCTGGCACAGCGCCTTGTGCTCGAGACGGGTCAGCAGAACGATGCGGGCGTAATGGACCGGTTCGCGCAACTGACGACGGATCTTCACGATTACCGCCTGCTATACAAGGAGATCTGTGACCAGATCGCCGAGACGGAATCTCAGCCTGGGGCCGAAGTATCAATGCTCAAGGTGTACATCTCCGAGTTGCAACAGCGCATTACGGAATTTAGCGCCGAAGTTGCGGGCGAGTTCGGTGCCGTGGTGGGCGACGTGACAATCGGTGAGACCGTCGCGGATCTGCACTGGCAACTGATGATGGCGCGCCCCGTAACGATCTTTGCGGGCTGTAACGAAGTTCAACGCGACATCTTGGCGAAGGCGGTTTTGCGCCTGCCCGAAACGACAAACTGAGGAATTGGCTTATGCGTGAAGCTGTCATTGTTTCTACTGCGCGAACGCCGATTGGCAAGGCGCATCGCGGGGCACTCAATAACATCAAATCGCCCACGCTGACCGCCCATGCGATCCGATACGCGGCGGAACGCGCTGGACTTTCGCCGGGAGAAGTCGAGGATGTAATTATCGGCTGCGCACAGACGGGGGGCACGCAGGGCCGAAATCTGGCGCGCGCTGCGGCGCTCACTGCCGGTCTGGATAACGTAACGGCGGGCAGTACTGTTGACCGCCAGTGCGCGTCGGGCCTGATGGCAATTGCGATCGCGGCGAAAGAAATTGTTGCGGACGGCCTTGACATCGTGATTGGCGGCGGGTCGGAAAATGTCAGTGCGACTGCACCCGCGTATGGCGAATGGTCATTGCGAGAGAAGGACCCCGCGTTGATCGAACGCGTGCCGCACGCATACATGCAGATGCTCGACACGGCCGAATTCGTCGTGCGCAGATACGGTATCACCCGCGAGATGCAGGACGTTTTCGCGCTGGAATCTCAACGGCGAGTGGCCGCAGCGCTTGCCGCGGGACACTTTGACGACGAGATTGTGCCGATTGACGTGACGGTGAAACGCACGGACAAGGCTACTGGAGATATCAGCTACGAGGCTCAACGCCTTGCTTGTGACGAGGGTCCGCGGCCCGATACCACTATAGAAGGTCTGAGTGGGCTCAAGCCTGTGATCGAAGGCGGGACGGTCACTGCCGGCAATGCAAGCCAGCTGTCCGATGGCGCTTCGGCCTGTGTTCTGATGGAGGGCAAGCTGGCATCGCAGCGCGGCTTGCGGCCGCTTGGCATCTACCGGGGTTTTGTCTCGGTGGGGTGCGCGCCAGAGGAAATGGGAATCGGCCCGGTGTTCGCCATCCCGAAGCTGTTGCAGAAGAATGGCCTGAAGGTTTCGGACATCGGCTTGTGGGAACTGAACGAAGCCTTCGCATGCCAGGCGCTCTATTGCAGGGATCGGCTCGATATCGATCCAGCCATTTTCAACGTGAATGGCGGGGCAATTGCACTCGGACATCCTTATGGGATGACGGGCTCGCGCCTCGTGGGCCACGCATTAATCGAGGGACGGCTCCGGGGCGTCAAGTATGTGGTCGTCTCCATGTGCGTGGGGGGTGGTATGGGCGCAGCCGGTCTTTTCGAAGTTTGCTAGTGAGCATCGACACCGGTCACGCATGTGTGCGGCGTACGCAGCCGGGCAAGAGGAAAGTGTGCACTCGTTAATCAACCATCTCGGTTTCGCCGGCTCTGCGGGCCTCCTTGGCCTGCTGGCACTGTGGCGGCCCGTGCCTCAAGACTACCCGGGCGGCGCGTGGCGCCGGCTCGGAATCGCGGGCTGGGCGGGCCTTTTGGGGTTGATTATCCCCGCATGTGGCGCGTTTGGTGCGTTTGGTGCGCTGTCACTTTGGCGCCATCCCGACCGGCGCATCGGCGCGCTCGCCTGGTGTGGGCTACTGGGAATTTTCGGTCTGTACGGATTGATTCCCTAAGCGCGCTTGCCGCCTGGGCGCACACTCGTTCACTCACCTTTGCCATCACAGGGAACGCAATGATGCGTTATCAGCTATTGGGCCGATCAGGTCTGCGTGTGTCGGAGTTGTGTCTCGGCACAATGACCTTTGGCGCCGGTGAATGGGGAACGTCCGAATCGGACGCGTCTGCGATCTACTCGTGTTTTCGCGAGGCCGGAGGAAATTTCTTCGACACGGCTAACGAGATCTATGCAGAGGGCCGCTCAGAGGAAATTCTGGGGCGTCTAGTCTCCGGGCATCGGGACGAGGTCGTGATCGCGACCAAGTACAGTCTCGCGCTACCTGGTGCGCGTGACGTAAACCGCGCGGGTAACCATCGCAAGAGCCTGATGCGCTCTCTCGAAAGGAGTCTCAAGCGTCTCGGTACCGACCACGTCGACATGATGTGGATACACGCATGGGACGGCATAACACCGATTGACGAGATTATGCGCGCGCTGGATGACGCGGTGTCCATCGGCAAACTGCTTTATCTCGGCGCCTCCAATGTGCCGGCGTGGGTGGTGGCGCAGGGTAATACGCTGGCGGACTGCCGGGGTCTGACGAGCTTTGCGGGACTGCAGGTCGAGTACAGCCTGATCCAGCGTTCTGCAGAATACGAACTGTTCCCAATGGCCCGCGCGCTGGACCTTGGCGTCATGGCGTGGTCACCGCTGGCAAGCGGCATTCTTAGCGGGAAATATGGGCGTGCAGCGCCTAATGAACCGCATCGCCTCGACACACTCAAGCTGCGCAGTCTCGACGAGCGCAGTAATTCTCTAGCGACCGCCGTAGTTACGGTGGGGGAACGGATCGGGCACAGTGCCGCGCAGGTGGCACTGAACTGGGTGCGCGGAAAGGGTTGCATCATGCCGATTATCGGCGCTCGAACGCTCGCGCAGTTGGAGGACAACCTTGGTTGTCTCGGTTTCGAACTGGATGCACAAACAATGGCGCAACTGGACGAACAGAGTTTACCGCCGCGCGTCTATCCTCATGACTATCTGCAGTTCGTGCAACCTCTCGTCCACGGTGGTTTTCAGGGCGCGCTTGAACTGGACAGGTCCCACAGGTTATAGCTGGCTGAAAAACTGATAATGTGTTATCTTTGTCCCAAAATCAGATTTAACGTGACAACGCGAGCGTGTTTGGTGAGGCGCTACACCAAGATCCGGAGATTTTGATGAGTAACCCGAATGATATCGTTGTCGTGAGCGGTGTGCGTACGCCGATTGGCAGCTTTGGCGGAAGTCTGCGTGACGTGCCGGTCTACGATCTCGGCGCGTTGGCAATCCGTACTGCCGTGGAACGTGCAGGGATTGGAGCATCGCGCATCGACAAGGTGATTTACGCCAATTGCCGTCAGGCTGGCAATGGACCCAATCCTGCACGCACGGCTGCGGTTCGGGGTGGAATTCCGGTGTCATCGCCCGTTTTCACCGTCAACATGGCGTGCCCGTCAGGCATGAAATCGCTGATGCTCGCCGCGCAAGAACTCGCGCTTAATGAGACTAAATATGTGGTCGCTGGCGGCATGGAGTCGATGAGCTCGATGCCCTATCTGCTCCGCAATGCGCGTTGGGAAGGCTTTAAGTCGGGCGACAAGGTGTTGCAGGATTCGTGGAGCGACACGGTTGATCCGCTCTGCGGCTACGGAATGGGCGTTACAGCAGAAAACCAGGCGGAGAAATACCACATCACGCGGGAAGAGCAGGACGTCTTTGCGGCGCAATCACAGCAGCGCGCGGCAGCTGCGCAAGAGGCCGGCGCGTTCGTTGACGAAATCGTACCCGTGAAACTGGAGCCGACGAAAAAGTTTCCCGGTGGCGTTGTTGTTGCCGTCGACGAAGGGGGGCGACCGGACACCACGCAAGAGAAACTTGCGCGGCTAAAGCCCGTATTCAAGCGCGATGGCAGCGTCACCGCGGGAAACGCTTGCACCATGGGCGACGCCGCGTGCGCACTCGTGTTGACAACGCGTGCGCGTGCGCAGGCCGACGGCTTGACGCCCCTTTTCTCGATCCTTTCATTTGCGGAGACGGCGGTCGAACCCGCCCTCATGGGCGACGGTCCAGGTCGGTCGATACCGCTTGCTCTCGAGCGGGCCGGTTTGACGCTCGCCGACATGGATTTCATCGAGGTCAATGAAGCGTTCGCGGCCCAGGTGCTGGCTAACGAGCGCGCACTAGCCTGGAATCGCGACAAGCTCAATGTCCTCGGGGGGGCGATTGCGCTCGGGCATCCCACCGGTTTTTCGGGGGCACGCTTGCCGATTACCCTCAGCACGATTTTACGACTTCGCGACAAGGAACTCGGGGTCGCCGCCATTTGTGGTGGTGGCGGTGTGACGGTGGCGATGGTGATTCGTCGCGAGGTCTGAATTTCCGATGAGGTTAATCCATCGCCTTTCCGAGGTGCGCGGCCGACTGCGCGAGCGTCCGACGCTTGTACTCCACTCTGCCTGTGCGGAACCGGTCAAGCTCGCCACGATGCTCGCTGAGGAAGCCGCGTGCTTCAAGGGTGCCGAAGTTCTAAGTCTAATGCCGATGGGCGAGTCCCCATACGGCAACGTGCCCGCAGCCACGCACCTGTCGGTTACCACATTTTTTCCCGGCAAGGGACTGCGCGCCGCTGTGACAGCGGGGCGCGCGAAAACCTTAAGGCACCCACTATCCGCGATTCCGGCATTTTTCGACCGCGATGAAATTCGGGCTGATCTGGTACTGCTTCAAGTTTCGCCGCCGGATGCAAATGGAAAGGTCTCGTTAGGCCTCTCTGTCGACTACATGCATGCGGTGTTGCGCCAGAAGCCGCTGGTCGTTGCGGAGATCAACCCGGCTTTGCCGCGCACCTGCGGTCACACGTTGATTGATGTGAGCGAAATCGACTATTACGTCGATGCCGACGGTTTGCCGCAATCGGTTGCCCCATCAACCGGCGATGAAATCGATGCGCGCATCGCGGCAAATATTGCCGCCTTGATTGACGACGGCAGCGTGCTTCAGATAGGGATCGGTTCGTTGCCCGACCGGGTGTTGGGTCGCCTCGGTGACCGCCGACACCTCGGATTACACAGCGGCATTATCACGGAGGCGGTGCGTCCGTTGATCGAATCGGGCGTGATCGACAACAGCACAAAGGGTGCTTTCCGCGGCGTGAGCGTGACGACGATGGTCGCCGGGACACAGGCGTTCTATGACTTTCTCGACGGCAACGCTGCCGTCGAGTTTCATCCCTGTTCGCTGACACACAGCGCTAGCGTTCTGTCGCATATCGAACGGTTAACGGCCGTGAATAGTGCGTTGCAGATTGACCTGTCGGGAAACGTAAACGCGGAAGCGGTTGGCGGACGAATCGTTGCGGCACCCGGTGGCCTGCCAGACTTTGCACATGGGGCTGTCCGTGCACCGCGGGGACGGAGCATTCTCGCGGTGCGTGCGCGCTTCAAGGAACACAGCAACTTCGTTGCGCGGCTTGACGGCAATGCGCCCATCAGCCTCGAAGCGGACGCGGTCGACTACGTTGCTACCGAGTTTGGCGTGGCATCCTTGCGCGGGCTTTCGCCGATCCAGCGCGCCGAGGCGCTAATCGCGGTTGCGCATCCCGCGGATCAGACCACGTTGCAGCACGAACTTTCACTGGGGACCATTGAGTGATCAGTCCATTGCCATTGGCTGCGATTCCGCCGAAATATGAGGAGAGGCGCACAGAGGTTGCTGCGTTTGTGCGAGAAGCATTGCGCGATGTGCCGCCCGACGTGCGCGCGCGATCCTGGATGGGGTTCGACGCAGCATTCAGCCGGCAACTGGCCGAGCGCGGATGGGTTGGCATGACGCTGCCGAAGGAATACGGCGGTGGTGGCGAGGATCACTTTGCCCGCTTTGTCGTCGTCGAGGAGCTGCTCGCGGCCGGCGCACCGGTGTCGGCCCACTGGATTGCCGACCGGCAAAGTGGCCCGTTGATCGCCAAATACGGCACCGAAGCGCAAAAGCGTTTTTACTTACCAAAGATCTGCGCGGCCGAGGCTTTTTTCTGTATCGGCATGAGCGAGCCGAACGCCGGGTCCGACCTCGCGAGCGTGGGCTCGCGCGCGCAACGGTTGGAGTCGGGCTGGACACTCTCGGGACGCAAGATCTGGACAACCAACGCCCCGCGCTCGCACTACATCATTGCGCTCGTGCGCACATCGGGCACCGCTGCCGACCGACATAAAGGCCTCTCGCAGTTTATTGTCGATCTGTCGTTGCCGGGCATTACGGTGCGTCCGATTTGCGATCTTGCCGGAGACTCCCACTTTTCGGAAATCTTCTTCGACGACGTTCACCTCGCCGAGGATGCCTTGATTGGCGTCGAGGGACAGGGCTGGGAGCAGGTGACTGCGGAATTGGCATTCGAGCGCAGCGGGCCCGAGCGGATCTATTCCAGCATGGTATTGCTGGAGGCGTGGGTAGATTATCTGCGTCGAAGTGTAGAACGACATGCGACGCCCGTGACGTTGCTTGGACGTTTCGTCGCCCACCTCGCCGTGCTGCGTGAAATGTCAATCGCGGTGACGCACAAACTCGCAGGGGGAGAGAGTCCTGTTGTGGAAGCGGCGCTCGTCAAGGATCTGGGTACCGAGTTCGAACAGGCGATTCCAGCGTTGATCGGCGATGCACTCGCAACTTGTCCAGATGCAGTGGTGGACCCCGCACTCCTTCGTACGGTCGCTTACGTGCAGCAGGTTGCTCCGTCGTACTCGCTGCGCGGCGGCACGCGCGAAATCCTGCGCGGAATGATCGCACGCGGTCTAGGCTTACGATAGGGAACGAACATGGATCAGATGCTGGGGGACGCCTTTGAACAACTTCTGACCGGACATTGTCCGCCCGCGCTAATACGGCGTGTGGAGGCGGGCGAGTCGGCGGCGGAGCTGTGGCTGCAAATACACGAATCGGGTTTCGCTGATGCTTTGGTACCTGTCGAATCAGAGGGTGCGGGTCTGTGTTGGCGCGACGTCGCGGAGCTCGTATTGTCGTGCGGGCGTCACGCATTGCCGTTGCCATTCGGGCAGACACTACTCGCTCGCGCCGAGTTGGCCCGACACCACTCCACAGTTCCCACTGGTTCGATTACGGTAGCCGACAAGGTTCGTGTGGAGGCCGGAGGCGCCGTGGTGGCGAGCAACGTGCCATTCGGTTTGACGGCGGAGTGGGTATGGCTTGTTGCGGATGGTTCTGAGTGGCTGATGCCGGTTGCGCAGGCTGAGCGCGAACGTAGCGGAGGACATGGCAGCCTGAACGCTGATCTGCGCTGGGCGAATCGACCTCGCGAGGCCGTGCCGCTGGCGAGCGGCGTCGACCTGCGTGCGGCGGGTGCCGCATTGACCGCTGCGTTAATGGCAGGAGCGATGGAGCGGGCAGGCGAACTGACGATCAGTTATGCAAACGAACGCGTGCAGTTCGGCAGACCAATCGGCAAGCTTCAGGCGATTCAGCAGCAGCTAAGCCTATTGTGCGAACAGATGTATGCTGCCCGGATGGCCGCACTGATCGGGCTTTCGTCGACGGATCGCCGGATTGATGCGTTTCGCGCTGCGACGGCCAAGAGCCGTGCCGGCGAGAGCGCTGTCACAGTGGCAGCCGTAAGCCATGGGGTGCACGGAGCCATCGGCATCACGGAAGAGTACGATCTGCAACTATTCACGCGGCGAGTGCATGACTGGCGCCGTGACTATGGCAGTGAGACCTGGTGGAACGGCCTGCTCGGCGGTGCGTTGCTCGATGGGGCTGCGACGCCGCTCGAATTTGTGCGCTGCCAGGTTGCGCCAGCCGCTTGAGCGACATCACAAAACGAGACTATAGCGATGGCAGATTTTCTGAAGATAGATCGTGATGGCCCAATCGTCACCCTGACGATGAACCAGCCGGAGACACGCAATCCGCTGACCGGAAACAGTGCAGTGCCTGAGTTCGTTGCTGCGTGCGAGGCGATCAGTGCGGATATGAGCGTTCGCGCGGTGATCGTCACCGGTGCAGGTAGTGCTTTCTGCGCGGGTGGCAATGTGAAGGACATGCAAAAATACGCTGCCGATGGCGTTACGCCCATCAGCATTCGCGACGAGTACCGCCGTGGTATCCAGCGTCTGCCTCTTGCTCTCTACTACCTGGAAGTACCGACGATTGCAGCGGTTAATGGCGCCGCAATTGGGGCGGGGTGCGACCTCGCCTGCATGTGCGACATTCGGATTGCATCGGAACACGCGAAGTTCGCCGAAAGTTTTATCAAGGTGGGAATCGTGCCGGGCGACGGCGGCGCGTGGTTGCTGCCGCGCGCGATCGGCCGATCGAAGGCGGCGGAGCTGTCGTTCACTGGCGAGATGCTTGATGCGCAACGGGCGCTCGAATGCGGTCTCGTGAGCAGAGTCGTGCCCGCCGACGAGTTGCTGGGCGAAGCACGCAAAATTGCCGAGAAGATCGCAGCAAATCCCGGTCCGACGCTGCGTCTCACGAAGCGTCTGCTGCGGGAGGGAGAGCATTTGCATCTGGACTCTCTACTGGAACTGTCCGCCGGATATCAGGCGCTCGCGCACAAGACGCCTCACCACACGGAAGCGGTGATGGCTTTCATCGAGAAGCGTCCGCCGCGTTTCGGCGAGGTGTAGCCCGCACGTAAAATGGCATTGCATCTTGTCGTTTCCGTGTTTGGCCAATTCTCGGAAACCCCTGACTTTCGTCAGCGAGGCTCCCCCCACGCTGGTTCTGTCTTTGACGGCGAGTACCTGCCCGATTGACATTCGTACCACTGGGTGACGAATACGTATCTAAGGATGGACCGCAGATGAAACACCTACAAGGCAAAAGCATCGTGGTTACGGGGGCCGGGCGCGGAATCGGTCGCGCCGTCGCGTTGGAGCTCAGCCGGCAGGGTGCTAGCGTACTCGTGAATGATCTCGATGATGGGTTGACGGATGCGGTGGTCCGCGATATTCGCGAGCTCGGTGGAACGGCAGCGAGTGTAGTCGGCTCTATAGCGGACTGGTCGATCGCAGAAAAAGTGGTCGTGGAGGCGAAACGCCAGTTCGGTGGCCTTGATGGATTCGTCAATAACGCAGGGCTGCATCATGCGTGCCTTCCATGGAATGAGACTCCAGAACGCGTACAACGGCTCGTCGAAGTGAATGTAAAGGGGTCACTTTACTGCGGTATCCATGCGTTAAAAGCATTCGTAACTCAAAGGCGGGGTTCGTTCGTCAATCTCTGTTCGGGTGCTCACCTCGGCGTGGAGGCGCAGGCAAGCTACGCTGCCACGAAGGGTGCAGTTGCTTCGATGACTTACGGGTGGGCGCTCGACTGTATGCCTCACGGTGTACGTGTCAATGCTATCGCGCCCCTCGCAAAAACCAGAATGACCGAAGGATTGCCGGGCTTTGGGTCCACAGCGAGCGCAACGGGTGTCGCTCGTGCACCCGCCGTCGAGGTACCCGACCCTGAGACGCTAACACCGCTCTTCGTCTATCTGCTCGCCGACATGTCGGCGAAGGTTACCGGCCAGATTCTGCGCTTCAATGGCAGCGAACTCAGTGCCATCGGCCACCCTTTCATTCATCCGCTGCGAATCGCGCAACAAGGCTGGACTGCGCAGACCATGCACGACGCGCTCAGTGGACCCCTGCAGGCTGCTCTCTCGCAGCCGGGCCTTGCCAACCGGTTAGCCGAATTGTAGCGACTGGGAAGTGTCATTTCGACGTCCTGAATTGACAGATTCTCTTGAAGGCGTGAGCGTGACCGCGCGCCTGAATGCACGCTCATCGTATGGCTATGCGGGATTTTACTCCCTGCATCGAGCTCGGCTCAGCGTTTGCCTTCTATGTGGTCTGTCAGGTTGCTTTGCATGATCAGCTTTGTGTCGGCGTCGTTTAGGTCTTCGGTATCCTCAAAGAAATCCAGTGGATGCTTGAGGCCTTCAGGCTGCGGCCAATCGCTACCAAACAGCACGCGATCCGCGCCCATTAGCTCGGCGACCTTGTCAACCGGATCTTCATAGAATGGAGCGGTAAAGAGGTGTTTCTTGAAGCTTTCCACCGGGTCGGGCCTGAAGGCGTTCGGCATCTTTTGAACGTTGGCTCGAAGCGTTAGAGTAGCGGTTCGAGCCATGACGAACGGCTCTCGAGCTCGGCAATACGCACGTCTGAAAAAGCGATCGAATACGCCGTGGCAGACCAGTGCGGAAAGCGAATCGGAAATGTTCCGCCCCACCAAGTCGAGCAATTCGTTGAGCGAGTCCTTTTCGAAAGGTCGGAATTCGCCATGGCCGCCCGCCGTCCACCGTCGGTAGATGCGGTCGTAGCCGGAGTCCGAGACAAGGTAGATCACGAATATGCGCGACTCATTGACTCGTGCCCGGAACTTGTCGAATTCCTTAAAGCGGTGCAAGCGGCTATCACGCAAGCCCGCCACCGGCGCGCGGCGGATCGGTACGTAGCGCGCACCGGCTTAAGCAATCGAGACTCGGTGCATCGCGCCGGTGGGAAACTACCGGCCATTGCCAAAACCGTATTCCTCAGCGACCCATTGATTGAGTGAGTGCGGCAGCGCACGAATGGTTTCCGGTTTGTGCTCAAGGCGTTCCTCGATCACCGGAGCCAGCGTCAAGAGGACGATAGCGGCGCGAATGTGAGGGATGCCGGGATTCGCGACTAGTTACAAATTCATTGATTGATCTCCGTAACGCCCCGTCTTGCCGCAGAACAAAAAACGGATATATTATTAGTTTTCTTGGTGATGCCCGCATTGCAGGCGGGGCGTATCCAGTTCGAGGAAGATCGGCTTCATACTTGGATAGAAGGAGGCTCAGATGATGGGAATGCAGGCTGAAAAGTGTCCGTTCGAGTTCAACTTTGACCCATCAACATTTAAGGTCGGTGACACCGTCAGCTACCGCGTGCCGAGACTGGAGGATTGGCCATTTGTCGCCCAGATCGTCGCGGTGCACGAGGACCACATCGAAATTATCGATCCTGGTCAGCCAGATAGGGTTTTGAGGGCGACGCGCGATAGCCGTCCAGTAGTAAGCAACGAGCAGGCGCTTGCGGACTGATCCACGTCTTCGGAACCGGAGAGCAACGTCAAGTGGCCGGGCGCTATGCCTGTCGAATTCCCCGCGTGTCGCGGCACAGAGCGATCTAGTATTGCGGGATGCAACGCAATCCGGCCTATCTTGACGATGATTTTGAATAGTCAAGTTCCGTCTGACGAAGGCAATTCGGATACGTTTCTGTGCAAAATACGCTCCATGTGTGTCTGGATCACCTCTGCGTCCTCGTGTGAAGCGGAAAGCGGCAGCATGTGCTGGTAGACCATGAAAGCATGGACTCTCGCGTTTCCATAACCCAGCAAAAAGGGTAGCCGTGATGAGACGGATTGATCTGAAGATCGACGTCACGGAAGCAGCGCAACTGGACGAGACAGCTCACGTCGCCGTGACGGTCGTTCTGCCCGATCCCACGCTGCTCGGCGAGCGGCCGGTAGTATGCTTTGCCAAGCCCGGCGGCGGTTATTCCAAGGGCTACTATTCGGAAGCCCTACCGGGCCCCGGCGAAGGAGCGCAGGCCAGTTGGCACGCGGAGCGCGGCTGGATCTTCGTCGCGGTTGATCATCTCGGCGTGGGCGAAAGCAGCCTACATGCTGGTGAAAAGCTCGGCGTTACCCAAGTCGTCGCTGCTAATCTGGCAGCCGACGGGGGGTGGTGAATCAAGCAGTGGTTGATGCCAACATGGATCTACAAGAGCACGGTCAGCGCATGGCGGGTCTTCCACTGGGATGATGTGCCGGAGGACATCCAGAAGGCGGACCTGTCGCGCTTCGAGCCGGCTTCGGAACGCTCAGAATGTCCTCCATATGGGTCCACGACCTTCCCTGACGATATGGCGCAGATGGCTGTTTGCCCAGGTGCCGTCGCTCCAGAGGCCGCTGCAGTGCGCGTCCCCGTGCTCTGCGCCCTGGGCGAGCGCGATGTCATCGGCGATCCCCGTGGCGAACAGCGCGCTTTCCTGTCGACGACTTCATTCGATTTATACATTTGTCCGCGCATGGGACACATGCACAATTTCGCGAGCACTCGGGAACTGTTATGGCAGCGTATCCAGAACTGGGCGGAATGGGTGGCCACGGTGTCGTCGCAATCCAACTGACGCGGTTGGCGATCAGTCTGCAGGCCATCGTGCGTCGATCGGATTAGGAGGCTGGTAAAACCCGAAGATCGCGCGACTACGTCAGCTGACGTGCCCCCTTAGCCGCATCATGAGGCGCCCTATGCTCCGTTGCCGCTAGAAGGCGGCTTTGTCTTCAGAGAAATTTCGCATCTCGATCTTGATGATGTCGATGCGCAGGTCGGCAGATTTGAGTTTCGGATATCGTCGAACTACGGGAAGCCTTGCTCGATGTCGCGGCATATTAATGATCCACAACCCATGGCGCGGAACTGACGAAGCGGGCCCAGTTTTCGACGTCAGTGATGTCGATACGTGCCCCCAAACCGCATCATCCTGAAGCAACGAACGACGGCTACGATAAGGTTCGCATTCCCGCGCGACGTAGCTTCGGGCGTTGTGATCGGATATTGTGCCGGTTACTCAGAGGATGTACATCCCGCATGGCATTCGATAAAATGAAAGATAGTCAGTTGTGTGAATACGACCGGTCCATGCGCAATTCGAAAAGTGCGGTGGACCGTAAGGCGCATACTATTATGGCGAGGACGGATCTGTCCGTTTGTCGGATGAGCAACAATATTGATCAACTGAGCGCGCGCCTGCGACGCCTTGAAGACCTTGATGCCATTCGCCAGTTATTCGTCGACTATGGCTTCCATCTGGATCGGGGTGATTTCAGCAGCTATGCCGCGCTGTTCGCTGAGGAAGGTGAACTGCTGTTGGGACCGATGGGGAGGGCGCGGGGACCTCGGGCGATACAGCAACTTATGGAATCGCGCCTTGGTGGTACGTCGGGCCTTTCATACCATCTGATCGCCAATCCTGTGATCACGCTGGGGACACAGGATTATCATGATCAGGCGACGAGCATCGTCACCTGGGCGGTGATTGTACGTAATCCGCAGGATGCGCCGTCCCTCACTATGCTGGGACATCACCGAGACGTGCTGATCCGCCAAGCGCGCAACTGGAAATTCCTGCGACGCGAGGGACATATCGACCTGCCGTCTCACCTGCCCAAGGCGTCGTCCAGGACGTGATTCAGGTACGCGCCGTTGATTGTGCCATCAGCATCTTGCGCAGTTCGCTCTTCATGACTTTCTGGAGCGCTTCGTTTCTTGGAAGCGAAGCCATGATCTCAAGCTGTTCCGGAAATTTTTGCTTCATCAACCGGCGTTCCGCCAGAAAGGTCTGCATTTCGCCGAAACTGAGCGCGTCGCTCGCGTTGTGTGGGACCACAACGGCGCATACGCGTTCGCCGCGTTCGTCATCTGGCAAACCGATCACCGCCACGTCGCGCACCTTCGGGTGGGTGAGGAGCAGTTCCTCGATTTCGAGGGCCGTAATGTTTTCACCCTTGCGGATAATCACGTCTTTGATTCGTCCCGTTACGCGGAGGCGGCCATCGGGCCTGATGTATCCAACGTCACCGGTACGCAGAAAGCCGTGTTCGTCGAAAAGATCTCGCGTCAGCGTTTCATCGAGATAGCCGCGACAGACATTTGGACCGCGCACGAGGATTTCACCGCTTTCACCGGGTTCGGCGACACTGCCGTCGGTGCGTGCGATGCGAAGTTCAACGCCAGGTATCGGTATTCCATCGCTGTTCGCCAATTGCTCGTCACTATCGTCAGGCGAGTTGAATGTACTGATTGGGGCCTCGGTGAGGCCATACGCATGCACGATGGCGCAGCCGAGCTCCTGCTTGACCTGATGGAACAGCGTAGCTGGCTTACTCGCGCCGCCGCCCGCGAGCACCTTGAGCGCAGGCATAACCGTAATACCGGGTCGGCGGCGCTGTTCAGCCAGCAGCGCCTGATAGTGCGCCGTGCTTCCTCCGCCGAAGGTCACACCATAACGGCGGTACGCGCTCACCGCTTCGGATGGAATGAAACGTTCGAGCAGAACGACGGATGCGCCCACCCCGAGCGATGCAGCCAGATAGGCGACGCCGCCGACGTGCGCAAACGGATAGCCTACGCTGCCGATGTCATCGCTGCGCATGCCGAGCAGCGTCGCCATTCCACGTCCCGCTGCCATGAGGCTGTGGTCGGTGTGCAAAACAGCCTTAGGGCGTGACGATGTTCCCGAGGTGTAATAGTGCCAGCGCACGACTGTACCGTCGATTGCACCTGGCGCGGGGGGCAAGGATGAAGCGATCGGAGCCCATCTTTCCGGGACGACCAGAATGGCCAGCTCCGATTCACCCTCGACGGCGCGTGCCACGCGTGCCGTGTAGTCTTCGCTCGCGTCTGCCGAGGGCGTGATGAAGAACGCGGGACGGCTTTGCCGCGTCACCTCGCGAATTTCTCGCTCTCGATAGGCGTGAATCACCGGGACCTGCGTCGCGCCTAGACGTGCGAGCGCCCAGCACACGACTGCGCTGTCGATACGGGTCGGTAACTGCCAGGCCACGACGCTACCGGCTTGGACCCCGTGGTGATGCAGCCAGGATGCGCACTCGAGCGCACTGGCGTGAAATTCGGCAAAACTGATCTCGCGTCCCGTGAGGGCATCCACAAGCATTGTATCTCTTGGGCTTTGCAGCGCGCGTGATTCGAGCAGGCCCCACAATGTGTCGCCCGCCACGGGTCTGGAAGTGTCATCGACCATGTTCGCCCTCGTCGGCAATCGGCATCGGACCGGTGGCGGCGCCGGTGACTTCATAGAACTGATCGCTCCACTTGCGCAGCGCAGTGTAGGCCTTGACGTCTTGCTTCGCGAAGATAGGCTGCTGCACAAACTTCTGGTGTCGCCAGATCAGCGCGTCCTGTTCGAAAAAGAGCACGGTCTCGCGTGCAGCGGCGCGCAGCTGCTCAGGCATCACGTCGGGTGAGACTGGGTCGCGAGGGAAAAAATAGGTCACGCGCAGATCGCTGTGCTGATCGTCGACGGGGGTGCAGGAGAGCACGAGTCTGCGTCCGAAGCGGTGGTGATCGAAAACCGTGAAGGACAGACCAACCCCCGACACGTGCGATACCATGCGCATGGCGATCTCGCCGTTCTTTGGCGACTTGAAACCCATTGACGAGCGCCAGATCGGTTCGTCGGCGTTGAACCACAACAGCTCGGGATCTTCCGGTGCGCCGTGCGAGTACCGGAAGTGCATGGTGTCGGCCGAGTTTTCGACGACTACCTGAGGATGAAGCCGTTCACCGGGCGAATACACGAACGCCTGATTCACGTAGCTTGGATAGAAGTCTTCCAGACTTGCCGGCGCGTCCGGAAAATCGAACAGGTGAGGTAGCCAGCCTTCGCGCGGCGGACCGCCCGCGGGGTCATGCCACAGAAAGATGATTTCATGCTGTTCAAGCACATGCCACTGACGCAGGCGCTTGCGGATCGTGCCTTCTTGATACGGAATCAGTGTGTTCGATCCGCATCCGTCAAAGCGCCAGCCGTGATAAGGGCATTGGATGCAATCGTCGACGACTCGCCCGCCGTATCCCAGATGCGCTCCCATATGAGGACAGTGCGCATCAAGCACACTGAGTTCCCCGCTTGCTGTGCGAAAGGCAACGAGTTCGTGGCCGAAGTACTTGAGCGGTCTTACCGCGCCGGGGGCGATTTCGGCGCTCCAGCCTATCTGGAACCAGCCGGTGGGCTTCATCGAGAGGTGACGTATCATGAGCGGATGTGGATCTCGAGTTGTGTTGTTCGACCTCCTAGCGGCTCAGGTGCGCGAACGCGGCATCCCGAGTCCTTGCTCTGCGATCAGGCTCCGGTGAACCTCGCTGGTTCCGCCGTAGATCGTCATGCCGATGGATTGACGATATCCGAGTTCGACCTCGGCAAGGTCTTCGTCATCACGGAACAGCGAACGCGGTGCGAACAGATCCATCAGATCGCAGGCATCTTTCTGGTACATCTCGGTTGAGAACAGCTTTGACATCGGGCCGAACGCGGCCCGCCCAGACACCTGATTGGTGACCGCCCAAATGCCGCGATAGCAGAGCAGCTTCGCCACCTCCGTGTGCACCGCAACGCGCGCAAGACGCGCCTTAACATCAGGCTGTGCGATTAATGGCGCACCGTCGTCGGCTGGCGTGTTTGTCGCGTACGCCACGGCATGCCGGAACATCTTTTCGTAGCTGATTCGATACTGGTCGCCACCGCTATGTTCAAGTTCGAGGGTCGCGGCCATCACCGCGAGGCCACCGTCAACGTCACCGATGCGGTACTTGTCCGGCACGCGGACGTCGGTGAAGTAAGTGATATTGGTGCGCTCGTCTTGTATCGTGTGCACCGCCTGCACCTCGATGCCCGGAAGATGCATGGGCACCAGAAACACCGTGAGGCCCTGGTGCTTCGGAACGTCGTGCTTCGTGCGCGTCAACAGAAAGCAGTAGTGCGCCAGGTTGCCGGCGGTGGTAAACATTTTCTGCCCGTTGATGATCCAGTCATCGCCATCGCGTGTTGCGCGCGTCTTTGCGGCGAACACGTCAGAACCCGACGAGGGCTCGCTGAAGCCCAGGCAGCCCAATGCATTGCCCGTCGCGAAACGAGGCATCGCTTCGGCTTTGCACTCGGGTTGCCCGAGGCGCATCACGATCTGCGCAACCTGGTTCGTCACTGGACCCGTAATGCGCTGCATGCCGAATTCTTCGAAGACCTCGGCCATTGCCGCATTATCGAACGCATCCCGTTCGAGCCCACCGTATTCTTTTGGCCAATGCGGAAACAACAATCCTGCGTCGGCAAGCTTCTCAGCGAACCCGGCGTGGTAGCCCGCCACCGAATGATGGCGGATTGCCTTGATCTCGTCGGTGAGGTGCTCACGAAAGAAAGTACGCACTTCGTCGGCAAAGGCCTCGGCCTTTGCGCCGGCGCCGAATTCGATATCGATCGTGCCGGCGTCTGGCAATGGGGAGGTGACGCCCAGCCAGATGCGGTCAGCGATATGTTGAAGCGAGTTGTTCGGATCGCCCGCGAGCAACGCCCACGCCTTGCCCCGCCTGTAGTAGAGCTGGATATCGTACTCGAGTGATACCCCGTAACCGCCAAACGTGTGCAACGCGCGGCCCACAGCGCGCGCGGCTGCTTGCGAAGCCCACCAGAACGCCATGGCAATATTGGCGCCGGCCTCAGGGCGTTGTGTCGCGATGGCCCAGACCGAACGCCACACGAGCAGTTGTGCGCCGTCCACATCGGCAAGCGAGTCGGCGAGCGGATGGGCAATTCCCTGAAAGCTGCCAATGGCCTTTCCGAACTGCTGACGCTCGGATGAGTATTCGGCAGCGATCTCCAGTGCGCGATGCGACAGGCCAACGATCATTGCGGCCTGGATGAGCTTCCATTCCTCGATGGCGGCCAGAAACCCGTCGCGTGCCGCGGCACCGGTGGCTAGCACTGTACGCCTCCCCGCAACCGATGCTCCTTTCAGCACATGACACTGCAGGTCGGCGGAGCCGAGATTCGATTCCGTTGTCCCAGCAAGCCCTTCAATCAGCACGACGTCGTCATCATCGAGCGCGAGTACACCAGCAGCGCCGGTCACGCCGCGTACGACCTGCACTGCGTCGTCACGAAGCGGTTGGGGCAGTAAAACGAATAGTTCGCCACTTACTAACCGAGCACGCACGTCTTCTGCCGCTTTTCCTGCGAGTCCACCTAGCAGCGCGCCCGCCGCCAGAGCTTCAGCGAACGGTACGGAGGCGAGATGACGACCTGCCTGCTCGGCTAGTAAAACCGCATCGAACAGGCCAAGACCCAGGCCGTGTGCGGATTCGGGGATGCGTATCAGGTGCATGCCCGTTTCGACGATTTTCGACCACAAGGCCAGGTCAAATCCGCTGGATTCGGCTGCACGCACATGAGCGGGCGTAGATTCGCTGCCGAAGAGCTTCGCTGCTGTGTCGCGCAATACCCGGCGGTCTTCGTTCAGTTGAAGGTTCATTGGGTTGCCGATCCGTAGAGACGACGCAGTTCGACCTTGTTGACCTTACCCGTCACAAGCTTCGGGAGGGCGTCTGCAACGATGACCGTTTTGGGCTTCTTGTAGCTGGCAATCAGGGCTCGGGTGTGTTCAATGATTTCAGCCTCGGTCACAGAGAGGTTATTGCGAAGCGTCACGACTGCGCAGACGTTTTCGCCCCACTTTGGGTCGGGCAGACCAATCACCGCGCATTCAGCAATGGCTGGGTGCTGCAGTACCGCCTCTTCAACTTCTCGCGAATACACGTTTTCCCCGCCCGTGATGATCATGTCCTTCTTGCGATCGACCAGGAACAGAAAACCGTCCTCGTCGATGCGGCCCATGTCTCCCGTATGGCACCAGCCGTCGCGCAGCGTCTCAAGCGTGGCGACGCTGTTGTTCCAGTATCCACGGAACATTGCGCCGCTGCGTGCCACGATCTCTCCAGCGACGTTGGGCGGACACTCGTTGCCGTCGTCGTCGAGGATGCGCGCTTGCAGATTCGGATAAGGTTTGCCGACCGACGTCAGCCATTTTTGTTCGCGTGGCGTTCCATCGGGCCGGTGTTGCATTGGTGAAAGACAAAACATGCAGATCTCGGTCTGTCCAAACAGATTGACGAAATTGCAGCCATCGAATAGCTCGATTGCCTTCTTGAGCACCGGCGACGGCATGGGCGCTGCCGAGTAGACGATCGTGCGTACATTGGAGAGATCGGCGTGCTCAATGCCCGGCGCTTCGAGGAGCATTTGCACCATCGTCGGCGCGAGCAGCAGGATCGTGAGCCCGTCGCGCTCGATCGCCTGCATCATCGCGACCGGGTCGAACTGCCGGTACAAATACGCGCAACCTCCGCGCACATGCTGCGACAAGCTGATGACAAGGCCGCCAAGGTGGAACATCGGCATCACGATCAGGGTTCGGTCGGGGTGCTGCATATCGCATAGCCACGTATCGACCTGGACGAGTTGACGCATCTCACGGTGGCCCCATACGCAACCCTTCGGGCGGCCCGTCGTGCCACTCGTGTAGATCAGGCACCATATGTCTTCCTCGCGCGCACGCATCGGCGGCCCATCTGGCGTGCCGCTCGCCACGAAGGTCTCATAGTTCAGCGCCCACGGCGAGTCACCGCCGATACAGACATAGGTCTCGACTGACGTGAGTTCCGCTCGCAACTTTTCGATGACGGGCAGATACTGGGCCTCGAAGATCAGGATCTTCGGTGCTCCGTCCTGGATGACGTAGGCGATCTCCGACGGCGCGAGGCGGAAATTGACAGTGGCGAGGATATAGCCGCTCCATTGCGTGGCAGCCATTACCTCGCCGAATTCGATCGAGTTCATCGAAAGCACACCGATCCGGTCCTGGTGGCGAGCTCCGGCCTGATAAAGCGCGGAGCCGAGGCGCTTGGCCCGCTTCAGCAGCTCGCCATGTGTAATGCGCCGCCCGTCGTGGACGTAGGCGGGATCGTTTGCGTACCAGCGAGCATTCGTCTCGAGATCGTCGGCGAACGAGAGGGGCAGATAGCGATGCATGTTTGGGGGTTCTCCTCAGACCAGCCCGGCGGCGAGACCGGCAGAGCGGGCCACGTGAAAGTCGCGATCGCCGAAGCGCAGGTCGAAAGCTAACGTTGATTTATAGTGGTGACCGACTGCGTATTCGTCGGTGATGCCCATCCCGCCGTGTAGCTGGATGCCTTGTCCAGTGACGAAATAAGCGGCCTGTGTCACTAGCGCCTTGGCGCCGGACACGGCGCGGCTGCGGCGCACTGGGTCGCCGCTTTCGAGCGCTGCGAGCGCCCGCAGCAGCATCGAGCGCGCCTGGTCGGTTTCGATGAACATTTCCGCCATTCGATGCTGCAACGCCTGAAACTTCGCCAATGGCTGACCGAACTGGGTGCGCTGCTTTAGATAGTCAGCGGTGAGCGCCATTACGGATTCCATCGAACCGACGGTTGCCGCAGTGAGCGCTACGATCGCACGGTCAATCGCGAATTCGAGGATTTCGGCCGCACGGGTGGGGTCGGCGACCAGCACTTGGGCGGGTGCATCGGCGAAAGCCAGGTCGGCCGCGCGTGTACCATCCACGAGTTCGTAACCGTTCGAAGTCGTGCCAGGCGCGTTGCGTTCGACGATAAAGAGGCTCGGGTCCGAGGCATCGTCGATGCACGCGCTGACGAGCCAATGGCTCGCGGCGGCGCCGTACGCGACGCGAGCCTTCACACCACTGATCCGCCAACCTTGAGGCGTACGCAGTGCACGGCACGCAATAGGCGTGTCATATTCGCTGCGGCCGTTCGTTTCCACATGGGCCAAAGCAGTGATGCATTCGCCGGAGACGATCGCGCCGAGCAATACGTCTCGCAGCGCCGAATCGTCCGCCGCTGAAACCAGCGTGGCGCCTAGCACTGCGGTGTCAGAATACGGCTCCACGGCGAGTCCGCGGCCCAGTTCTTCCATGAGCAACGCGATTTCGACGTCGCCGCAGCCAAGGCCGCCCGCGTCTTCGGGCACCCCAAGCGCGAGCCATCCCATTTCGGCGAAAGCGCTCCAGTGCCGACGCGAATGACCGTCCTCACAAACCGAGGCCGCACGGCGCGCTTCGGGTCCCAGATTTTCGCGGACGTAACGTCGCGCGCTGTCTGCCAGCATTTGCTGTTCGTCGGAGAGATCGAAGTCCATAGTCAGAAATCGAAGGCCAGTTTGGCGATAATGTTCTTTTGCACCTCACGTGCACCGCCGTAAATCGTCAGGGCACGCTGATACAACAGATCGACGGTGACGCCCGGCACGTGGTCGGGCCAAAGCGGATCGGCCCCATCCGGGCTGAACGCTTCTTCGCTTCGGTAGACGCGCAGACTGTGAGCGCCGAGCGCCTGAACCATCAGCTCGTTCAGGCGCTGCTGTAACTCGGAGCCGCGCACCTTGAGTACCGACGCGCGCGCGGCGACCGGATGCTCGCTCGGGGCGTTGCAGAGCACACGCAGCACCGACCATTCGAGCGCTTGCACCATCAGCTCTGCTTCATTCAAGCGCGCGGCGAATAGCGGGTCGTCGAGCACCGGTCGCCCGTTGCGCCGTTGCTGCGCGGCGATTCTCCGAATCCTTCTGAGGTCACTCCATGATTTCTCGATGTCGGCGCTCGCGGTGCGTTCATTGCCGAGCAGGAACTTGCCTTGATCCCAGCCGCTACCCGGTGTACCGATCAACTGGTCTTTCGGCACGCGCACGTTGTCGAGAAACACTTCCCATGTCGAGCACTCGCCGTTAATCGTCGGGATGCCGCGCACTGTGACGCCGGGCGACTTCAGATCCAGCACGATCATCGAGATCCCGCGTTGAGGTTTGACCGTGTTGTCGGTGCGCACGAGAAAGAAGCCCCAGTCCGAATAGTTGGCCTCGGTGGTCCAGATCTTCTGACCGTTGATCACGTAGTGATCGCCGTCGAGCACAGCGCTAGTGCGGAGCAACGCGAGATCTGAGCCGGCGCCGGGTTCCGAAAAACCCTGTGCCCACATCGTCTGGCCGCTAAGGATGCCCGGGAGGAAGCGTGCCTTTTGCTCCTCGGTCCCAAATTTGTACAGCACTGGACCGATCAGACGTAGGCCCTGCCAGCGCAACTCGGGCGCGCCGGCAATCCGGCATTCGTATTCAAACAGATGGGCCTGCAGATGAGACCAGCCCGGACCGCCGTATTCCGTTGGCCAATGCGGTGCAGCCCATCCCTTGTCGTTGAGTATGCGATTCCACCAGCGCCGATCGTCGTCGTGAGGTGGATGCATCCCGATCTGCGAGCGCCTCCGCACTTCATTGGGCAGCGTATCGTGCAAGAAGGCGCGCACCTCTGCGCGAAACGCTTCGTCTGCCGGATCGAGCTTTAGTTTCATTGGCCTTGTCTCGTCATGCCAGCCTCCTGCTGGAGGGTTTGCCATAAAATATACATTGTCAGTTTTTTTGATGAGCGCCGCCGCTAGAAGACAATGGTCGCCTTAACCGACCAAGAGCGCTTTCGGATCCATCGTGCTGGACTTTTCTGGCGTATCGCCCGATTGGCGTTCGTCGATTCGTATTACCTGGCTAGCTCAACTCCACGTCCATTGCGGTTGCCGCTTTTCCTGCTGAGCCCGGCGCGCCTCCGCCGAATCGTTAAAGCGCGTGACCTGCGCGGTGTAACTCTGTTCGATCCGGTAGCCGTCGCGGACCGGCAGGTCCTCGACGCGATTCAACGATTCCTTGCCCAGTCGCAGTCCGATGGGGCTCATTGCGGCGATCTGCGTGCCCAGCGCGCGCGCCGCGCTGGCAAGTTCGGTAGGGGATACCACAGCCTCCACCGCGCCGATCCGATAGAACTCCTGCGCCGACACAAACTCGCCCGTGAAGAACATCTTGCGCGCCTTGTAGGGGCCGACGAGTCTCTGCAGATGACGCGCGCCGCCCAGCACGCCGGCCTTGATCTCCGGCACGCAAAATCGTGCGGTCTCGGAGGCAATCAGGATATCGCAGCATGCTGCGAGGACAACGCCTGCCCCGACTGCCGCGCCGTTGATTGCACCGATCACCGGTATCGGACAATCCATGATCGCGCTGAAGCACTCGCGTGGCGCGAGGCCCGCATCTAGCATGTCTGCGATTGTTTCGTTCTGGTTGAGATCGCGCGCATGCCGGCGCGCTGAATCGTCGAAATCCACCCCGGCGCAGAAGACCCGATCTCCTGGCGCGGTAAGGATCGCTGCGCTGACGTCGCGCGTCTTGCCAAGGTTGCGAAACACTTCGGTTATTTCGCGGAACATGTCGCCAGTCAGCGCATTGACCGGTGTGCGATCGAGCGTCACGGTGGCAATGTGCGCGGAAACGTCTATACGTACGTCACCCATAAGGCAGAAACTCCCATGAAGATCATATTGTGCTGGCGCGACTGTCGTGCGGATAACTCATGCAACACAGGTTGCATGTGGTGTCGCGGCGCGGGCGCTGCCTGGCGATAAAAACTAACACATCGTCATGTTTTACAGAATACCCGCCTTGGACCTTGCGTGCAAGAGCATGTACTGATGAGAACGGGTATGCATCCAGTCACGCGCAGGCGCGATCCGGCTTGTAAGTCGTTATGTGCGGATCAAGTCGATCTGTCGTGGAAGATTCGACGAAGACGCGGTGTCACGCCGCGTAGGGGTGGAGGGAGCATTCTGCACGGCGGCCGCCGTTCGTACGAAAGCGGACCGCGGTAAGGATGTTTCATGTCTGCGCGCCGAAGCCTGCAGCTAGGGGCCAGGTTCAGGGATGCAGCGCGAACGTCGCCGGTAAGGGGTAGCTCCCCGCCCGCATACAGAAGCCATGGTCGTAGTAGCACTGAGCCAGGGGCAACGGTTCCTGGGACGTTCCGGAGGCGAACCATCCACCTGCCGCGCTGAGCCCAATGAGAACGCCGAGCGTGATGACCAACCACTTACGCCGCTTCATTTCCGCTCCTTGAAACCGTGAAGTTCAGCACCCGCGCTTTACCTAGGCGGCTTTGCGCGCACGGTAAGCGACTAGATTTCCACCATTTCGAAATCGGCCTTCGCCGCGCCACAGTCAGGGCAGACCCACTTGTCGGGTACATCGGCCCAGGCGGTGCGCCGGGTGCCAAGCCGCTAGCTGCGTCGATGTTGCCTCGTTATAGAGCCAGCCGCATTGCAGGCACATCCACTCCGTCATCGTATTTCCCCTTTATCCGAAGCGCTCAAAGATATGCTTGGGCACGCGCATGATGCGATCACGGTGCCCTTTCCGCGCAACTCGTGTACTTTCTGGCCCGGATCGAGCGAGTCGCCAAAGCAAAGCTCGTCGGCGACAAACGGGTCGAAAAGGGGCTTCGAAATCCTGAATGCGAGGGCGGTTTCTCATATTCATTCTGTGTAGATGGCTCAACCTGGTGACCGGCTCAGTCGTGCCGTATTACTACCTTTCCAAAATGGCCCGAATCCTTCATGCTGTTGTAGGCTGAGCGTGCTTCTCCAAAGCCAAAGAAGCGGCTTATCACCGGCTTCACGCCGTGATAGCTAATGGCCAGGTTCATTGCCTCGAAGCTGTCGCGGCTTCCGACATGGATGTGATGAAACTGCACGAAGCGTCCGAAGAATGCGGGTGCGAACCCCTGGTCCGCTACACCCGTCATTAGCCCGACGACACTGATCCGTCCGCCGCGCCTGAGCGATAGAATGGATTTAGGCATCGTGGTGGCGCCGCCGATGTCGACCACGAGGTCGGCGCCGAGACCATCGGTTAGCCGGAGCACTTCGTTGCTCCAGTCCGAATGTGTCCGGTAGTTGACCACTTCGTCGGCGCCCAAGGCTTGCAGCCGCGCAGCCTTGTCATCACTGGAAGTCGTGGCGATCACACGCGCGCCAAAGCGCTTCGCAAACTGCAACGCGAAGAGTGACACCCCGCCGGTGCCCTGAGTCACGACGGTTTGGCCGGGCAGCAGTGCGCCGTACACGCAAAGTGCGTTCCATGCGGTCAGTGCCGCGCAGGGCAGCGTCGCGCCTTCTTCATAGGTCAAATGCCTAGGCAGGCGTACCACAGAATCTTCGTCGCGAATCACATATTCGGCGAGCATCCCGTCACCGTCGCCTCCCCGGCCGAAGCCCACGTCGAGGCGTTCACCGGAGATCCAGGCATCGGTGTAGGTCGCACACACCCGATCGCCAACCGCCACGCGTGACACGCCCGCGCCAATGGCGACCACATCCCCGGCGCCATCTGACAGCGGCACGACGCCCGCATTAACCGCGGGGCCGAAAGCGCCCGCGGCAATCAACAGATCGCGCGCATTCACCGCGCTGGCGCGTACGCGCACGAGCACTTGCTTGTCGCCAGGCTCCGGGACTGGTGCGTCGCCACGGGCTAGTCCATCGGCGCCGATGAACTCTTTCAACCGATACAGCTTCATCTGCGTTTCCCGTTATGGCCTAGCGAGAACCGGCGGACGGGCCACCAACAAATTGCTGCTTGCCCCAACCCAGCTCGTAAGGGCTGATCGCTGCCGGGACGAAGCACAATTTCTGGTACTTCCATCCGTCGGACGTGCGCACGTAGTCGTTCACGTACTTGCCAAGCGTCCATAGCGCATGGCCACCTGGCATCGTTGCCGTGACGATCGCATGCCATTCACCCTTCGCGGTGTCGCCCTCGATCTCGATCAACGGATTCATGACGTAGTGGACGATGAACGGTATGGCGGCAAACTCGCGAAACAAAGCCGCGATGGCTGCGCGCCCTCGGGCACGACCGCTGCTTTCGGGCCCTTCCCAGATGCCATCTTCAACGAAGAGGTTCGCGACCGCGTCGGGATGCTGGTGCGTTGGGCCTTCCCAACCCCCGTCGTTGTAGTTCACATAGCGCGCCTGTAGTTGCGCGATTTCCTCGCGGTCCTCAATGACCTGTAATCTTTCTTCGATGGATCTCGTCATGGTCGTATCAAATGTTCGACGCACTCGTCAGCTCGACGGTTGCGCATAATGTGCCAGCAGTTCGCTCATTTCCTGAGGCATGCGCTTATGACGCGGGTTATAGAACGGCGACAGCACTTTAAGCAGGATTGGCAGCGTTGCCTTGCTGATCGTTTTCTTCATCGCCTTCTCACGCCGCTTTGATTCCAGTACTTCGCGTTCGCTGAGTCCCGCGCGGTCTGTCTCCAGCAGATAGGCCGTACATCGGTCCGTATAGGCTCCAATGTGCCGTACTGCACAGATGAAGCCGTAGAGCCGATAGAAGTAGCCGTTGATCACGGACTTCCAGAAACCTTGTCCGCAGAGCGCCTTGAAAGCGTCGAAACAGACAGTACGATGCTCAAATTCCTCTGCTAGGTGCCATTTCCACAATTGCACCGCATATGGGTCCGCGCCCTCGAGCAACTCGTCAAGTGCGCCGCTAAACCAGACTTCCGCTGCCGCGCAGCCCATTGCTTCGAAACCTTCGCAGTAGGCGAGATTGAACTTGAGTGATTTCTCGGTCAGGTAACGGTGATAATCAGCCTTATACTGCGCCTCTATTGGCAGCATGCCGCCGTAGCCGCCGTTATGCATAAACTTGTTGAAGTCGACGTGCTGCTTGCAATGCTGGGTTTCCTGTCGGATGAATACGCCCATCTCAACGTGCAGTTCGGTGTCAGGAGAGTTGAGCTCCTTGCGGGCCCACATCATCACTTTGACAAGATACGGCTCGATATGAGCTGGCACAATGGAGAACGCGTTGTATGTC
>ABYL01000033.1 GCA_000173575.1 Burkholderia sp. H160
GCGTCGCTGGCCAGCCTCGACACGGATCTGCGCGGCGCGGCCGAAGCGCTCGCCGTCGCGGCGCACCGGCAGTCGGATTATTTGACGCGCGACTACCGCGAAGCAGTCCAGAATCTGGCCGCTCATGCAGATCGCACCCGCAAATGGGTGGGAGCTGAAGTCGCGGTGAGCCTGCTGCTCGCCTGGCTGATCGCCCGTGAATTCCTGGGACGCCATGTGGTGGCGCGCCTGCGCCGTGTCAGCCACTTTCTGCGGCACGGCGATGTCGGGAGCACGCAAGCCGGAGTCCCCGTGCACGGCGGCGACGAGATTGCCGATATGGCGCGTGCCGTCGAGCAGTTCCTTGAAGACCGGCGCCAGCGCCGCCAGGCCGAGGACGCGTTGAAGGAGCTCAACGTTGGCCTCGAGGCGCGCGTCGCACAGCGCACGGCCGAACTCAGTAAAGCGCTTGCGGGTCAGGCGGCCGAGATCGCCGAACGTCAGCGCGCCGAAGACGCCGTCCGGGACAGCGAGACCTTTCTTAACAGCATCGTCGAAAACATCCCGGACATGGTTTTCGTCAAGGAGGCCGCGACCTTGCGCTACGTGCGCTTCAACAAGGCGGCGGAGCAAGTTCTCGGCTACCGGCGCGAGGAACTCCTCGGCCGGTCCGACCAGGACCTGTTTCCCGCAGAGGAGGCTGAATTCTTCGTGCACAAGGATCGGGCCGTGCTGGAATCGCGACAAATGATCGACGTACCGGAGGAGCCGGTTCATACACGTCATGGACTGCGCCTGCTGCACACGATGAAGATACCGATCGCCGATGTGCGCGGCGTGCCGCAATTCCTGCTCGGAATCTCACGTGACATCACGGAGCACAAGCTGGCCGAAGCGGAGTTGCGGCGCTATCGCGAGCACCTCGAAGACATGATCCGCGAACGGACAGCGGAACTGGCCGTTGCCAAGGAACATGCCGATGCGGCCAACCAGGCAAAGAGTGACTTTCTGGCGCACATGAGCCACGAACTGCGCACACCGCTGAACGCGATTCTTGGTTACGCGCAAATCCTCAAACTTGACACGACCCTCGATCAACGTCAGATCAACGGACTCACGGTAATCCAGCGCAGCGGCGAACACCTGCTCATGCTCATCAACGACATCCTCGATATCGCCAAAATCGAGGCCGGAAGAATGGAGCTCAATCTTTCCGACGTTTCGCTGGAACAGCTCGTTCACTTCATCGCCGAGTCGATACGGGTGAAGGCGACGGAAAAAGGCCTGGCCTTCGCTTGCGAGATGCCGCCCGATCTGCCCGCGGGTGTGCGGGTGGACGAAATACGGTTGCGCCAGGCGCTGCTCAACCTGCTCTCCAATGCGATCAGATTTACCGAGCAGGGCAGCGTGCGTCTGAGTGTCGCTTTCACGCCGCCCACCCGACTATGTTTCGAAGTGCAGGACACCGGCATCGGCATCGATGAAGGGCGTCTGGAGGAAATCTTCCGGCCTTTCGAGCAAGTCAGCGACGAGCGCCACCGCTTTGGCGGTACGGGGCTCGGGCTCGCCATCAGCCGGCAACTCGTGCGCCTGATGGGAGGCGAGATCCATGTCGAGAGCCGCCGCGATATCGGCAGCACCTTCTCGATTGTGCTGGACGTCGAGGTGGTGGCGCCCCCCGCGGCTGTCGCCGTGTCCGAACGGATCGTGAGCGGCTACAAGGGGCCGCGCAAGGCTATCCTGGTCGTGGATGACGTGGCGGAGAACCGTGCCGTGATGGTCGATATGCTCGGTCCGCTCGGATTCGACATGGAGGAGGCTGCTGATGGATCTGAAGCGCTGGAGAAGACCGCATCCCTGCATCCTGCGCTCGTCCTGATGGATGTCGTCATGCCCGGTATGGACGGGCTCGAAGCCACGCGTCGCCTGCGCCAGATGCCCGAGTTCCGGGATCTGCCCATCGTGGCAGTCTCCGCCAGCGCCTCGGGAACCGATGCGGCGCAAAGTCTCGCGGCCGGCGCAAACGCCTTTCTTGCCAAACCGATCGACTTCGGCCGGCTGTTGTCCCATGTCGCGGCCCTGCTGAATGTCGAGTGGATCGACGAAGCTACAGAGGCACCAGTCACTGGAGCGGGCCAAACGGCTGTACCCGCTACCGCTGCTTTCACCGGGCCCTTGATGGCGCCGCCGCCGGAGGAGATCGAAACGCTGCACTACCTGGCGCGACTCGGCGACATGCGTGCCATCGTGCAACACGCCCAGCACCTGACCGAGCTTGACGAGCGCTATCGACCTTTCGCGGACCGCCTTTGCCGGTTGGCGAAGGCTTATCGGTCCAAGGCAATCCTCAGCTTCGTCGAGCGATATCTGGAAAGGCGGCTCATCCGATGATTTCCTTCTACTCGACGATCATTCCGTGGCGGATCGCGTACCGGATCACCTCAGCGTTGTTGGAAAGCCCGAGTTTCTGCATCAGCCGCATCTTGTGAGTACTGATCGTTTTCGCGCTGAGCGAACACGCCTGGGCGATTTCATTGATGCTCCTGCCTGCCGCGAGCATCTGCAGCACCTGGAATTCGCGGTCCGACAGTACTTCATGCGGCGGCACGTCGCCGCGCGGTGCATCGAACACTAATGCATCGACGAGCTTCGGATCGATGAAACGTCCGCCGTCCGCGATCTTGCGGATCGCCGCGAGCAGCACCTCCGGGTCACTGTCCTTGGTCAGATATCCCGTTGCACCCGCACGCAGCGCGCGCGAAGCAACCTGAGCCTCGTCGTGAATGCTCAGCACCAGCACCGGCAGCGAAGGATATTCCGCCCGTACTCTGCGGATCAGAGCGACGCCGCTGATGCCGGGCATCGTCATGTCGAGCAATAGAAGATCGACGGCGCCCGAGCGCAGTTTGTCGAGCACTTCCGCTCCTTGCGCCGCCTCCGCTGCAACGACGATATCGTGCGTGGTCGCGATGATCTGTCTGAGTCCGCCACGGACTATCGCGTGATCGTCCGCAATCAGTATTCTGATCATGTTCCAGGTCCGCCATCGAGCGGAATATGAATCGAAACCGTGGTGCCCGCGCACGGAGAGCTGTCGATTGAAAGCGATCCGCCAATCAGCCGCGCGCGTTCGTTCATGCCGAGCAGACCATATGAGTAGTCACGCCTCACCACTTGCTGGTCGAAGCCGCGGCCGTCGTCACGCACATGCAGCGAGAGCTTCGCCGCCGTCGAAACGAGCGTCACCTCGACACGCGTGGCGTCGGCATGACGCGCGACGTTCGTCAGCGAAGCCTGCGCGATGCGGAACAGGGCCGTCGCGTGGGCGTCGGACAGCGCCGGTTCGCCGCCTTCGATGCGCAATTCACATTCAATGGCATTGCGACGGTTGAACTCGTCGACAAGCCATTCGAGCGCGGACACGATTCCGAAGTTAAGCGCGGCGGGCCGCAGGTGGCTCGCGACATTGCGCACCATCGAGATCGTGCTTTCGACCAGTTGACGCATATCGTCGGTCTTTTTTGTCGCTTCCGGGTCGTGCGCGATGCGCATTTTGAGCAGAGACACGTCCATCTTGAGCGCCGTCAGCAATTGCCCCAGTTCGTCGTGAATCTCCATCGCAATACGCTTTCTCTCCTCCTCGCGGATCGCCTCCATGTAGGCGGACAGTTCGCGCTGCTGCTCGCGCGATTCGACGAGCTCCTGCTCCATCTGTTTGCGCCCCGTGATGTCGTTCAGGCCGACAT
Organism: Burkholderia sp. H160; assembly: GCA_000173575.1. GTDB lineage: Bacteria > Pseudomonadota > Gammaproteobacteria > Burkholderiales > Burkholderiaceae > Paraburkholderia. The sequence goes on from ABYL01000033.1 coordinate 3,726, forward strand.
AGATCGCGGGAGAATCGTCGTAAGTCGCGACGCGCGCCGTCGCCATCGCCCAGAACCGGATACCGTCCGGGCGCCGGAACTGCACCTCCGTATTGCGGAAGCTGCCCTTGGTCCGCAGATGCTCGATCAGTCGCTCGCGCTCGCCCGGCTCGGCGTAGAAATCCGCGATATTCGCGGACGATCCCTCGTCCATGCCGAACAGTTCGCGCAGCGGCTGGTTCGTGTACAGGATGTGCCCATCCGGCATCGTCGTGATGCATAGCGGCACCGGACTCGTTTCGACAATCGCGCGAAAGAGAGCCTCGCTTGCCTGCAGGCGCTCGTCCGCGCGCCGCCGCTCGTCGATCTGCGCCTGCAGGTTAGCGTTGGCGCGCGCCAGTTCTTCGGTGCGCAATGCGACACGCCGCTCGAGATCGTCGCGCGCTTGCGATAGCGCAGCCTCGGTTTCCTTGCGCACGACCACTTCCGCGAGCAGTTGCCGGTTCTGCGCGAGAACCTGCTTGTGCATCAAACGCAGTTCGAGGTGCACGCCCACGCGCGCGACCATCTCTTCGACGCGCAACGGCTTGGTCACATAATCGACACCGCCCACCAGAAAGCCTTCGACGCGATCCTCGTTTTCCATCAGCGAGGTCATGAATATGACGGCGATATCGCGCGTGCGCTCATCACGCTTGAGGCGCCGACAGGTCTCGAAGCCGTCGATGCCCGGCATCTTCACGTCGAGCAGGATCACATCGGGCTGCGAGAAGGCCGCGCGCTCCAACGCTTCGGTACCGTCGAGCGCCACCAGCACGCGAATGCCGCGCGCCTCGAGACTGTCGACCACCACGCCAAGATTGCCCGGCGTATCGTCGACGATCAGAATCGTGCCCGTATAGGCGACTGGAGCGGCGAGTTGGCTCATGATGCGGTGTTCCCTTCAAGATACCGCTCAACGAGTTGCAGGATCACTTTCCACTGAACGACTTTTCTAGCCCGTCGATACCTGGCATCACGAACGAGCGCCGTCACGAACAGGCGCAGCGCCCCGCTGCGCCGCACGTAACGGAGCCCGCCCCACCCTGCGTCGAACATGTCGAGCGCCATATATCCCCGCGAGTGCCACCATTGTGGGTGTCCTATTTTGCACTCGATGCCAGAGCCTGGTCTACCGCGCCCTCACCGGGATTCAAACTTCCGATGAAACAACGCCCGCCACAGCCATCAGCCGGACCGTGCGCGGCTCGGTCAGTTCGTCGATCAGATCGGCCACTTCGCACAGCGCGCGAAAGTCATGCTCGTCGATCTGATCCGCGTGATTGCGCCGCAGATCCCGCATTGTTTCGCCCAGCCGCCTGAGCGCCCTGGGCGTGCTATCGATCAACGGCCAGCAGTGCATCAAATACGCAAGCGATGTTACGCTGCGCGTCTCGCACCAGGTGTCGAACAGTCGCAGACATATCGAGTCGATTTGTTCGATGACATTCTCCCGCTCCGACAGATAGCCCATCATGACGCACCAGTTCGACATTGCATTTCGATGGCTCATCATCTACGAGCAGAATCTGTTCCGCATTCAGCGCAAGCTGGAAAAGCACGGTGTGACTTCCTGATTCGCGTGTCAGGAAATCCTGAATGCCATTCGTGCTGGAAAGCCCCCGCCGATGGGTAAAGACCCTTAAATGCCGTTCTACCTGCTGGTTCTGATTCAGGAAGTCCTGACGGCTGAAATCAGCGCTTCCTGAGGCGACATTCCGCCGGCGCCGATTGGACGCGCACACCGACCGCCATAGCATCGAATCATCGTGCATCGCGGAGAAAATCATGGCGGGCAACAGATCGCTGCGTTCTCAGGTCGAAAAACTCGTTGGCCCGACGGGGAACCGCGGGGCGCGCGTGCGTCTGCTGGACCGCTCGCGCTCGGGTGGAACATGCCGGGTATGGATTCAAATCGAACTGCCCTCCGGGGCGTTTTCAATCTTCTTCTTTCGCCATGCCGACGGCACGTGGCACGTGTTTCCGCCGTGCCAGCGCCGTCCGGAAATGGGGATAGGCCGCATGGCGGCCTGATCGTTCAGCAAACCGGGGAGACACACATGCACAACGATACTTTGACCACACTGCCGCAGGACGTGATCGATCTGCGCGCGTGGCTCAGCGACTGGTACGACATTGCATTCGCCGTGGGCTATGTCTATCCGCCCTTCAAGCTCGATGAAGCGACAGCCGACCGGCTCGAAGGCTACTTCAAGGCGGGCTTGACGCCAGCCGAAGGCGCAATGCTGTTCTTCGGCGTCGTGCATTGAGAGGCGAGCGATGAGGTTCGAAGCAGAGGCCCTTGCCCGATAAACGGTGAAGTCAATCGATGAAACATCACATTGTCGGGCGTTATCGCGGATTCGTTATCGAAGCGCACATCGAACCGCGGACGGCGCGTTTGTCCCATGGATTCGCGCTGATCTATCGCGTCACGTGGTCGTTGCATAGAAATACCCGAACCCAGGACCTCACCGATGACTTCGCCGATCCCGTGACATACGAGTCGGAGAGCGCTGCGCTCACTTGCGTTGACCGCGAGGCTCGCGCTCTTATCGATGCCAGGCTGGCGAATCAGGGAGCGTTAAAAACCGTGGGGTTGTGACACCGATGCCAGGGCCACGCGGTCCTCACGCGGCACACCGGTAGGTTGGCGGACGCAGCAGATCAGCCCATTGAATGGGCAGCGGCCTGAGCGTGCAGACGGAAGAACGACACCGCCTGGTTCAGCTGCCCGCCCTGATCTTCGAGCGATTTCGACGCGGCCGCGGCTTCCTCCACCAGCGCGGCGTTCTGCTGCGTCACTTCGTCCATCTGCGTGATCGCCAGATTGACCTGCTCGATGCCGCGGCTCTGTTCGGTCGACGCGGCCGCGATTTCCCCCATGATGTCGGTCACCCGCGCCACGGCCTGTGTCACCTCCGCCATCGTCTTTCCCGCCTCATTGGCCAGCGACGATCCATCCTGGATCTTCTGCACGGACGCGTTGATCAGATCCTTGATCTCCTTCGCGGCACTGGACGAGCGCTGCGCGAGATTGCGCACTTCGCTCGCGACCACCGCGAACCCACGTCCCTGCTCGCCTGCACGGGCAGCCTCCACCGCGGCATTCAGTGCGAGGATGTTGGTCTGGAAGGCGATCCCTTCGATGATCCCGGTGATATCCGCGATTTTGGTGGAACTCGTCCGGATCTCGCTCATCGTGTCGACCACCTTGCCGACGACCTGATTGCCCCGTCCCGCCACTTCGGATGCGTTGGCCGAGAGCGAGCTCGCCTGCTGGGCGTTCTCGGCATTCTGCTTCACCGTCGACGTCAGCTGTTCCATGCTCGCGGCGGTTTCCTGCAATGACGCAGCCTGTTGTTCAGTGCGCGAGGAAAGATCCACATTGCCCGACGCGATCTGGCTCGAACCCGTAGCGATACTGTCGGCCGAAGTACGAACCTGACCGATCAGGCGAACGAGACTAGTTTGCATCCTGCCCATCGAGGCGAGCACGCTTCCGTTCGGCGCATTCATCGCCCCCGGCACCGGACTCAGATCGCCGCCGGCCACGCGCTGCGTCACTTCGACCAGTGCCGCGGGCTCGGCACCCAAAGCGCGCAGCAGACTCCGCGTGATAACGACACCTGCCACGACCGCCAGTGCGGTTGCAGCCAGACAGATCGCAATCAGCAGGTTGCGCTGATTCGCGAATTGATCACTCGATTGGCGGACCATTTGTTCTGCGCGTTCACGGGTAAAGTCCGCGTATTCGTTGGACGCCTTGATCAGGGCCGAAAGCAGTGGCCTGCATTTGGTGTCGATGTTCGCAATCGCTGCGTCGCGCTGATTATTCACGGCCAGCCTGTCAATTTCCAGGGCGACGGGACGGTAAAGCGCTTCGATTCGCGGAAGTTCAGCCGCGAGTCTGCGTGCCTGGTCACTCATGTCGGAAGCGCTGGCTACCATGGCATTAAACTTTTCCAGGTTAGCCTCGACTCTGCGTTCAGCGTCGGTGACAGCAGCCTTTTCCAGCTCGATATCGGCAGGCGTGGTGACCAGCACTAAATTGCGCACCGCCACGGCTCGATCATCGACGGCAGTACGAACGGCCTCGGCCATGTCGGCGCGTGCCTTGATACCGCTGATATAGCCGGAAAAGCGCTCGTTCGCGTCGTTCAGTTCCATCAGCGATAGTCCTGAAACGATCAGCACGACAACGGTCAATGCCCCGAAAGCCCCCGCCAGCTTCGCTTTCACAGATAGTTTATTCAGAGTCATTTTTCGATTCCATTGTCAGTGGAGAGGCAAGTCAATTCGGGCGATCGCGTTCGCAAAGCCCAAGTCACGCAACGGTATACGTCCGCGCCCACAGGAAGCATATGCGCGTCGCATATGCTTTTACGGCGGCGGATTTAACGGACTGAAGTACGGATTAGCCCCAGGTCCAATTCGCAAACGTTTGCAAAATATTGAATTCTTCTATCGAAATTATTTATCGTTAAGAACTGGATTTCTTAGACGAATAAAATCAGCGATTATCGTGGACTACGCCAGCCCGTATGATTTTTGTAAATAAGGCGTGATATTCGCGAAAGCGATTTTAAAGTGCGATTTTCCGTAGTTTTTACCGTGCCTCTCACGCAGGCATCATTCCCTCGGCATTGGTTTGACGAGACCTTCCATTTGATAGAACTCGATCTTGCGATAGAGCGTGCTGCGCGAAACGCCGAGGGCGCGTGCGGCCTGCGCAAGGTTGCCGTGGGTATTGTGTACGGCGCGTGCGATGGCTAAACGTTCTGCTGCCTCCAGACTTGCCCCTTCGTCCCGCACCGATGGGATGACCTCGGAAGTCGAGATTTCATCGAGCAACTCGGCAGGCAAATCGTCGAGCGACACAGCAGGTTCGCTGGACGTCAACAGCATATTCTCGATCACGTTGCGCATTTCCCGTACATTGCCGGGCCACGAATAGGCACGCAGCACTGCCATGATCTCCGCGCTCAGTTGTCGTTCGGGGACACCGTGGCGCGCAGCAAGCTTCCGGTTAAAGTGCTCGGCTAGCAGATCGATATCGATGTCCCGCTCGCGCAGCGGCGGAATGCGTAGGCGCGTGACACTGATCCGGTAATAAAGATCGCGCCGGAAGCGACCGGATTCGACCTCTTCGCGCAGATTGCGGTTGGTCATCGCCAGCAGACGCACATCGACGCGGCGCGGTTGCGTGTCGCCAAGCCGGTAGAGGACGCCTTCTTCCAGCACACGTAACAGAACGGGCTGAAGTTCGAGCGGCATCTCACCGATCTCATCGAGACAAAGCGTCCCACCGTGAGCCAGTTCGAATCGGCCGGCCCGCCCTTCCGTTGTCGCGCCAGTAAAAGCGCCACGCACGTGACCGAACAACTCGCTGGCAATCAGCTCTTTCGACGCAGCCCCACAGTTATAGGCGACGAACGGGCCGCCTCCGCCCTCTTCGCCATGAATCGCGCGCGCGAACAGTTCCTTTCCAACCCCTGTCTCACCCTCGATCAGCACCGGTACACGCCGGCTGGCGAGCTGACGCCCGCGATTGATGGCGGCCAGCATCGCCGCACTTTGCCCCAGGATTTGCGCGAAACGATTGCGCTGCGGATCAGCTTCCCCGCGGCGCTCGGCGAGCGGCACACTGACGGGTCGGCTTCGCGCCGGCACGACTAGCATCGCCCCGATCGTATTGCCGTCAACGACGACAGGATTGAACCATTCGGCGTTCAAGCCCGCGGGCAAATGCTGCGCCCAGTCCTCCACCGCCGACGTCTCGCTCATCCCCGGGAAACGCTCGCCGATGCTGACCGGTAAGGCGACTCTGCCAGTGGTGTGCACAAGCCGGCCACTGCGGTCGATAGCAACCATCCCGCTTGCATCCGACGACGACGACACCCGCTGCAGGCAGCAGGCGAGCAAACGCAAATGCTCGCGAGCGGCCTGCTCGGCGAGCACCATTTCAATCTGCCGCGCGGCGGTCACGGCCAACGTGAGGTTGTTGATCTGATAAGTAGAAGGTGGTCCCGAGATATCAAGCACACCGATCACGGCGCCGGTGCCTGGCTCGCAGATCGGCGCAGCCGCGCAACTCCATGACTTGATGCCTTCACAGAAATGCTCGGAAGCATGGATATACGTCGGTTCACGGGTTGCCAGCGCGGTGCCGATCCCATTCGTGCCCGCCCTGCCCTCGCGCCAATCGCCACCGATCGTCAAATGGATTTTTTCGCCCGCCGCTCGTGTGCGCAAATCGCCGGCCGCGTTAAGGATGACGCCGTCCTGATTCGTGAGCAGCAGGATGGAATGTGAATCAGCGAACAGGTCGGCTGTCACGGTGAACAGACGATCCGCTGCGGCCAGAAGGTCGCGATGGCGCCAGAGCAGCGCCGCGACTTCGTCGCCGCGTACCGCAATCGGCGCCGAGACCGCAGTGGGACTCACGCCGGACTCGAGGCTGCGTTGCCATGAGTCCACGAGTGCCTGGGGTGCAGACGTCGACGACTCGCCGGCAAGAAAACGTTCCCACGCCCGCATCGTGCCCCGGTCGGAATAACGGAGGTTAGCGCGCTGCGCGTTGGCCACGATGCCACGCATCGCGGCCTGGTCACCTAGACCCGACATGCTGCCAAGCTGATGTCTCCTCGCCAAAACTTTCCTCCAGGGCGATGGTTCAACGCGGAGCCAGGCTCTGCGGCTGGCTTCGTTTTGACTAGCTAGAGTGTTATGGCCGGGCGTATTTTGTCGACTTCTATTTTTCAAACCCAGCAGCGAACGCGCTCCTAGTATATGCCTGGGTGTTCAGCAAGTCTTGGGGGAAACACGGTTTGCGCGTCCAATCGCACTCTTTTGCTGGCGTTTTTCGTTGATCTGTTTGTGAGTCCGATTTTCAGCCAGATTGTCAGCCCCCCAAACCGCGAATTCCAACACCGAACGTTTGCAGCACCAGCACGACGTTGAACGCTAAAACCGCCAGCGCAGCGACCGTGGCGATGACCGTCATCGAGGCGCGATTCGTGTAGCCACCCATCACCGCATCGCAACGCGCGAACCACAGCAAGGCTGCCATCGGAAACGGCAACGCGAGACTCAATACCACCTGACTCAGGATAAGCGCGCGCGTCGCGTCGACACCAAGCGCTACTACTGCGAATGCGGGGATCATCGTGATGGCCCTGCGTAACCACAGCGGAATTCGAAAGCCGACGAACCCCTGCATGATCATCTGGCCCGCCATGGTGCCCACGACCGAACTGGATATGCCCGAAGCGATTAGAGACATCAGAAAGATGCCCGCCGCGCCTACACCGAGCAGTGGCGCAAGCGTGTGATACGCCTCCTCGATTTCCGCGACTTCGGGATGGCCTTGATGGAACGCACTCGCAGCCATGATCACCATTGCCATATTGATGACGCCCGCGATGCTCAGCGCGATAAGCACCTCGATGTTCGAAAACGTCAGCAGCTTCCTACGCTCCTTTTCGGTCCGTGCGAGCACGCGATCCTGCGTCAGTCCCGAATGCAGGAACAGCGTATGCGGCATGACCGTCGCGCCGACGATACCGACCGCAATGGTCAACGCATCCTTGTCCGGCAAGCGCGGCGAAAACGTATGGAGCAGAACCGCCGGCCAGTTCACTGGCGCGATGAACAGCTCCGCGAGGTAAGAGAGGCCAATGACGCCCACCAGTGCGCCGATAGCCAGTTCAAGCGGCCGAAATCCCGCGCTTTCGAACAGCAGGAGGCCATACGTTACCAACGCCGTAATTGCCATACCCGCGAACAAGGGGAGGTGAAACAGCAACGCGAGTCCAATCGCTCCACCGAGAAATTCGGCCAGATCGGTGGCCATCGCCGCGATCTCGCTCACTCCCCACATCAACAGCGCAAGCGGCTTCGGAAACCGTTCGCGGCACAATTGCGCGAGGTTTTTGCCGGTGACGATACCGAGTTTCGCCGACATCACCTGAAACAACATGGCCACAAGATTCGCCAGCAACACCACCCACAGCAACGCGTAACCGTATCTGGCGCCCGCCTGAATATTCGTCGCGAAGTTGCCGGGGTCCATATAGGCCACGGAAACGACGACCGCGGGACCGGCAAACGGCAACAGGTTCAACCCGCCGCGGCGGCGCCCCGCCAGTACCTCCTGCGCAGCGAGCGCCGTACGGGCGGTGCTCGCCCCTGAATTCGCCAGGCTCGTTGGCCGGACGCGATCATCCATGCGGGTTCTCCGCTTTGTCCTGCAATTGGCGGGAGTGGCCGCCCCGGCACGCACGCATGGAGATCGGTCTCACGCGTCTATGGCCGGCCAAGCCGTTCGGCGCCCGCGCCCAGTGCCGGTCCAGCGGTCGGATCGACCGTCTCCGGTTTTTTGGCGATCAGCGTCTGAGTGGTGAGAATCAACCCTGCCACCGAGGCCGCATTGCGCACCGCGCTGTAACTGACCTTGACCGGATCGATGATGCCCGCTTCGGCCAGGTTCACGAATACTCCGCGACGTGCATCGAGACCCATACCGGGTTTCGCCCGCACCGCTTCGCTTACCATGGCCGCGCCGTCAAGGCCGCAGTTCGCCGCGATCTGAAAGAGCGGTTTTGCCAACGCAGCCTGCAAGAGCCGCGCGCCTTGCTGCACGCTGCCATGACTACGCGCAATGACACCCTCGAGTTCCGATGCGACCCGCAACAAGGCCATGCCACCGCCCGGCACGACGCCTTCCGCAATCGCGGCGCGGGCCGCGTGAATCGCATCGTCGATCAGATGCAGCCGACGCTTCTGTTCGACCGGGGTCGCCCCACCCGCGAGAATCAGCGCGGTGCCGCCCGACAGTTTTGCAAGGCGCACCTGAAACTTGTCGCGCTCGACGTTTTCCGGCGCCATTTCGTACTGGCGCGCCGCCTGCTGACGGCGTGCCGCTACCGCCGCCGGATCGCCACCGCCGGCCGTGATGATGGTCTGGTTCGAGGAGATGCGCACCTGGCGCGCGCTTCCGAGGTCGCTCGATGCCGTGGTTTCCAGCTTCCCGCCGAGGTCGCGGGCAACGACCTTGCCACCGGTAACAATCGCGATGTCCTCGAGCATTGCCTTGCGCCAGTGACCGTACTCTGGTGGATGAATCGCCGCCACGGGCATGCCGCCATTGTCGCGCCATGCGAGCAGCGTCATCACGCAAGCGGGTGCGACCTCTTCAGCAATAATCAGTAGCGGGCGTTTGCTCTGAGTCGCAAGCGCCTGAAGTACCGCGACTTCTTCCTGTGATTGCAGTCGCTGGTCAGTCATGAGAATGAGCGGGTTGTCGAGCACCACTTGCATTCTCTCGATGTCCGTCACCATGTGGTGAGACAGGTAGCCTCGATCGAAAGCCATCCCGTCCACGACTTCAAGACGGGTTTCGACGGTGGTGCCGTACTCCACATCGACGATCCCGTCGGCGCCCACCCGCTCCAATGCCTCGGCCACCAGCTTCCCGGTGAACTCGTCGTTGGCTGCCACCACCGCCACGGCACGCACTTCGTCACTGCTGCGCAGGGGCGTCGCAGCGCGCTTGAGCGCGTCGATGGCCTCGTTGGCGGCAAGTTCGAGGCCTTGCACCAGTTCAACAGCGTTTGCGCCCTGCGCGAGGCAGGCGAGGCCGTCCTGCACCAGTGCGTCTGCAAGAACAGTCGCGGTGGTCGTGCCATCGCCGGCGACTTCGTTGGTCTGTCTGGCCACTTCGCGCACGACCTGCGCGCCGATATTCTCGAATGGATCTTCGAGTTCGATCTCACTGGCAATGCTGACACCGTCGCGCGAAATGATCGGCGAGCCGATCGGCCGGTCGATGATCGCGTTCATTCCGCGCGGGCCGAGCGTGCCTCGGACTGCCCTGGCAAGTTTCGCGATGCCTCGACCGAGCGCCATGCGCGCGTCGTCGTCATGCAGCATGATATTCGGCATGATCCTGTCTCTCCTGATCCGGTTAGCTCCGATTGCTCTTTTATCTACTCTGCTGCGCCGGACGCCTCTCGTGCTGGCGCGAATGTAGCTCCAGGCTTCGCGCCGCCAGTGCGGACGAAGTGCACCGGTTTGATCTCGACCGTTTGCGCCGAGACGCAGTTTTCTCCATAGCGCGCAGCCAGAAGACCGCGGCATAGCGCGCCGTTGAATTCGGCATTGACGCTGACCCTTCTCAATGCGCGCAGGTAGGCACTCAGTTCGTCTGGATTGAGCGGGCCACCTTCCGCGTCGATAAAAGCCGGTTCATCCCCCTGCTCTGCTTCGTCAGGACAGCGCGCCACGACAAAACGCCGCTCGCGATAGCGCGCTACGAGGCGCCGGGTTTTCTCATCGTCCGCGCCAGCGTCCGCCAACGCCGACAACTGCGCCATGCTCAAACGCACCAATATCGCGGGGTCGCTGCCTTGCGCGAGCAGCCAGCTCAAAAGCGCCTCCTGTCGCCGCTGAAACGCCTTGACGAGGAAAATGCGCCGTACGTCCTCCACTTCGCCGTTGGCCTCGCTGCCGAAGGTCTGCTGGAACGAGCGCCCAGCGGCTACACCCCGATTGATCTCGGTGGCGTACATATGCTCGTCGAGCGTGATCGTGATGTTCGTCACCCACGGCAAACCCACTATCGCGCGTCTCATGTCGTCGGCCATCAGGTAGGCGAAGTTGGCCGCACACCAGTAAGTCGGCAGGCGGAAGCCGATCGATACGCAGCCGTCATCGACCTCCACCGCGGTGACGAAACCGAGCTCCGTCACCGGCTCATCGAGTTCCGGGTCGCAAACCGCTTCGAGTCGCGACCAAACCTCGGCAACCTGGCTCGCAGCGCCCTTCGACACGATCAGCGCCGGTGCTTGCGCAGCAAGCGGCGTGCTCATGCGCCAACCGCTGCCGGTTGCCCCACGTCCTCCAGCAGCGCCTTTTGCGCCTCGACGTCGATGCCATACAAGCGCGCCGCGTTGAGCCCAAGGATCTTCTTCTTGGCCGTCAGCGACAACTGGACGCCGGTTTCTTTACTGACCGACTCGGGCAATTCGAAGGCCATGAACTTTTCGATCAGCCATTTCGGCGACCAGATGCCATAGTCACTGCCATATAGAATCTTGTCCTCGCCGAGCCAGAACAGAAGTTCCGAGATCACATGCGCGAAGTACTCAGGCCGCGAATGGATGAACGGCAGCACCACGGCAAGACCGCCGTAGACGTTCGTCTCCTGGGTCGCGATCCAGCAGAAATCATCGAGCCGCGGCAAACCGCAGTGCTCGACGATGAAATTCAGGTTCTGAAAGCTGGTGGCGGCATCGTCGACATCGGCGACGTCGAACGCATCGCGATTCAGCGGCAGAATCGTCGGCCCCTTGTGGACGTGGATGTTCCTGATTCCCAGCTTCTCGCAGCGTTCGAAATAACGTTGCACGCTGGGGTCCGACAGCTTGTAACCCTTGCTGTCGCCGCGCCATTCCGCCGTGTACAGCTTGACGCCCTGAATCTTGTAGAGTGACGCAAGTTCCTCGAGACGATCGAGTCCCGCCTCGCCATCGCGTGGATCGAATGCGCCGTTGACGATAAAGCGGTTCGGATATTTTTTCTTCAACACATAGTTGGCCTCGGTCGTGTTGAAGCCGTTCTTGTAGAAGTCCGTCAAATACGTTGGCTGACAGATCGCCATGTCGTCATAACCGGTGACGAACAGGTCGTTGCACATCGTTTCCTCGCCGTACCTGTCGAACTTCTCTTTGGGCCACAAATACTCTTTGGGGCTCAGGTTCGAGTGATATGCGTAAAAGCAGTCGATGAATTGCTGGCCGTGCACGTTTTTGATGTTGGCCTTGCTGCCGTCCCATAGATGAACGTGCCCGTCGATGATGAAGATTTCTTCGCCGTCCGCGGTTCGATACATGGCATTCGTCTCCTTGGTTGCACGAGCGGCCCGTCGCCGTTGCGGGAAACCGGCCGCGTGTTTAGCTGGCGGTGTGTTCGCTCACTCGTAAGCCATCGCGTCGTCCATATTGCCGAACAAAACGACTGTCTCGTCATCGATCATCACCATTCGACCGTAATGGGTCGAAGTGGAGATCTCGAACAGATGCGGTGTCATCTCACGGCCTAGCACTTCGCTGATTTCGCTCATCCTGAACTCGATCTTGCCCTGCCCGTCGATGCGGATCATCGCGGGCAGATAGGTCACCGTAATGCCGGACTTGGTGGACATCAGCTCGGCAATCGCCCGGGCCTCGACACTGTCGTTCATCGTCACGCCACATTGATGCGAGATGGTCTGTTCGAAGCGGACATCTTTCATCGACTTGAAAATATTGGCTGTATGCACTGACATTGCGTACTCCTCTGCGCGGTTGGTTCGAATGGTTCGAGCAATGGTTCGAGCAGCGCTCAGGCACGGACCGACGAAGGAAAGTGAACGCCGATTTCTCTGGCGATCATCTCCGCCCGCTCTATCGCGCTATTCAGACAGTCGTTGAACTGGGCCGTCTTCACATGCGGAATCGACCAGACCGGCTGCAACTGCTGCGCCGCGGCCAAGGCCAGCACACCGTGCTTTTCAAGCCATTCGGCGAACAGCTTCCGATTGGCGTCACCGTGCTGCGGATCGTTAGCGAGCATATGGAATAGTTCGACGGCATTGGCCAGATTGCGCTCGTAGTCGCCTTCCGCCGCGGACACCACAGTCGGCGTCAGAAAATCGTTTTGCGCGGCAGCCACCTGCATGATGAATCCGCTGCGAAACAGATCCGCGACGAGGGGCTCGAATACGATGTTCACCGCGAAGTACTTCTCGAGAAAATCGGTGGCCCCGCCGATGGTTTCCACCGCCAGACGCGTGTCCTGCCAGATTGGGTCGGTCAGCCAGTGCTGCTTGCCGGCGTCGAGGTCGAGATTGGGCAGGTCCAATGCGATCTCGCCGAGGTAAAGCGTGAGGTCCTGAGCAAAGCGCAGCTTGTACGACGCGTTCGTCAGGATGGCGCTATTGATCATCTGGGTATAGCCGTAACGCTGCGCATGCATCGTCGCCGTGCCCAAACCGAACTCCGCATGCTTGTAGGCGCCCAGATGCGCTTCCAGCACCTTGATCCACGTCTTGTCGAAGCGCTTCACTGCCCCCGAGCGCCGCGCGTTCTGGATCGCGCCCGTGATCATGCCGACGATGGTCGACTGACGCTGGTAATGCGTGCGCTCCCACTCTTCGTCGACAGCGCGGAACTTATGCCAGTCCGAGCATTGGGCCGCCGTCCACGTTTGCGAATACGTCGGCGTGCCGTCAGCGAATGAAAGGATCCAGTCTTGCAGCAGATACCGGTTCGGATCGGGCTGGACATCCACCGTCATGTCTTCGTAGTGGCTCGCCTTGCGTCCCTTCGGCTCGAAGTAGTTGTACTTGCGGCTGTCCCAGCCGACAAACTGGGCCGCGCCGGCCGCGCCCGACTTCACTGGCGACTGCTCTGCCAACGTACTCATGTTAGTCCTCCTTCGTGTTTCAGTTGTAGACAATACGAACGGGCGCTACGTCAGATTCGATCAGATCCGCTCAGCGAACCGCCTGCGTAAACTTGTCGAAATAAAGCCGCTCGGGTGCGACGCCAGCCATCTGAAGAACCGGCATGACCGCCTCGATCATCGGCGTGGGACCGCATGCGTAAGCGTCGATCTCACCGGCGAGCGCCTCCTTGCGCAAGGTGCGGCTGACCACTTCGTGGATAAAGCCGGTCTCGCCGGTCCAGCCATCGTCCGGTTCGGCATTCGAGAGCGCCGGAATAAAACGGAAATCCGGCAGCTTCTCTTCCAGCTCCGCGAACTCGTCGAGATAAAACAGATCGCGTCGACTGCGCGCGCCGTAGAAAAAGCGGATCGGGCGCTCTTCGCCACTTTGCACGTGATCATTGAGGATCGACCACAGTGGCGACATGCCTGAACCACCACCCACGAGCACCATCGGCCCGGGCTGATCCTCGCGCCGGAAGCAGGTGCCGTACGGCCCCTTCGCGATCAGCCTGTCGCCTGGACTCAGGCCACCGTCCAGTTGCGACGAGAACGCCCCGTTCGGATACTTCCTGATGATGAATTGCAGCGTCGCATCACCGCTGGGCGTATTGGCCATCGAGAACGATCGTGTGATGCCCGTGCCGGGAATCGTCAGGTCGACATACTGCCCGGCCCAAAAGCGCAGCGGCCTCGACAACTTCACTTCCAGAAGCCTGATGTCATGCGTGAGCGCCGTGATCTTCGTCAGCGTGGCGTCGTATTCGCTGACTGCGATCGAGCGGCGCATCAGATCTTCGTCGTAATTCAGCAGCTCGACGGTCAGATCGCTATAGGCGAGCGTTCGGCATAGCAGGATATGGCCGGATTCGCGTTCGTAGTCGGGCAGTGCGAACGTCGAATATTTCTTGAGTTCGACATCGCCTTCGATCAGCAGAGACTTGCAACTGCTGCACTGTCCCTCCTTGCATCCATGCATGACAGCGATTCCCTGGCGAAACGCGGCATCGAGCACGGTCTCGCCTTCCGCTACCGACATCTGCACACCGACCGGCTCGAAGTAAACGGTATGGAATATCTCATCGTTGCCTTTGTCCGACATCTCGTTCCTCGTCTCTTGCGTGTCTCGATCCTTGGCTCACGCCCCGTCCGGCGGCAAACCACGCGCCGCCGGACTGCAGGCCTTTCTCAATTCACCGGATTGATCTTGAAACCGGCGCGATACTCGGCGATGTGTTTCTCGCGCTGTTCCGGCGTCATGCCCCGTAGCAAAACGAGCGGGCTCTGGATCGTGTAGCCGCGCACATGGTCGAGCGTCCACATCTGCCTGTCGTCAAAGCGCAGATGCGGTTGCGGCACGAGCGTTTTTCCGTCGCCGCGCACAAAACCGAGATCCTTGATGCAATCGGCCAGATCCCAGCCGTGGTAGCACTCTTCCCATTGACGGCGCCCGCTGAAGCGCCCCATTGCCGGAGTCGGCCTGCCTTCGTATTCCTCCGCGAACGCCACCTTATGTGTCCAGCGGCACAGCTCCGAGCAATACGTGTACAGTTGGCCGTCAACTTCGTCGACCACGAAATCTTCCCGAATCAGGCAGGGCACGAGACAGCTCCAGCAACGGTGCGGATACACGTAACCGTTTTCCTGATCGAACAGCATATTGGTTTCGCCCGGTACGCTTTTCTTCGCGTACCACTTCCAGTAGTCGCCGAATTCGGCGTACCAGCCGGGGTATTTGTGCTCGAACCACTCGAAGTCTTTTTCGGTCTGCGCTTCGATGCGCCAGAAGTTGACGGGCCAGCCGACCGAGAAGAACTGCGCGACCTTGTGGACATAGTTCTGCTTGACAATACGATCCCAGGCCGCACCGACATCGTCATGGTGAATCTTGATGCCGTACTTCTCGAGCGGCAGCATGTAGGTGCGGTAGTAATCCTCATAGATCCACCGGTGCCACAACTCGGCGTACGATTCCTTGTTCTTGTCGCGGTCCGTGGTGCCGTACTCGATGAAAGTGCCGATAGCGGCGTCGACGATCGCGTGGTTCTGCCAGAACGCGTAGCGCAGGTCGCGCTCCAGTAGCAGATGGTTGTCCGGATCGTTGATGACCGACATCAATAGCGAGTGGCCATTGCCGATATGCCGGCTTTCATCCGACTGCACTGAAAGGAACACCGTCGGCAGCGCGTAGTCGCCGTTGCGCGCAGCTTCTGATGGCATCGCGACAAACAGCGTATTCGTGAACGCCGTCTCGGCCACCACCTGCAGGAAGACGTTAGCGGCAGTCACTGCATCGCCAGTGAGGAACCCCTCGGCGAACTGACGGCCGATCGTCGTGGCATAGCACTTGCCAAATGCGGCTTCAGTAATATCGAACCCGGCCGGATCGATATAGTTTTCCATGTACCACTTTTTCAGGTTCATCTGGATCGTGGAGTGCCGGAACTCGTCGACCATCTGCATCGTAAAGCCGGTACGCAGTTCTTCACCGGGCGCAAGCTGGCCAAGCATCGACATCGAACGCGCCGCCGAAATCTCGGGAAACGGAATGATCGCGAGGAACAACTTCATCCATTCCACCCAGCGCGGCTCGACGTTGCGGAACATGTCACCGCGCAATGCAGCGTCCAGTGCGCCGTAGACGCGGTTGTCCTTTTCCTCCTGCATCGGGAAATAAGAGCGCAGCACCTGTTTCATCGGGTCACGTGGCGCCTTGCTGATCTTGTAGTCCGTCGGGAAGGTCATCGCCTCCTGGACGTAACTCGGAGTCCAGCCGAGATCGGCGACGCGGCGTGCCGCTTCGCCAATGCTGATTCCACGCTGGGACGTGATCTTGTTGAGCGTTAATCCATCAGACATTGAGCTCTCCTTGTTCCACATCGATAACTGTCGCAATGCGACGCTTCGGGCAGGGCCGGCTAGCGCCAGGACCAGAGTCAAGAGCAGATTCAGTAACGCGGGCGGCCCAAACGCTTTCGGATTGACCTGCGCTTATAGAGCGATAAGCGTGCCAAACGGATTTCTTTGTTCCACATCAAGCCAGGTAACGGACACAGGCAACGGACAAAAAATCTCGCAGTGCGCCATGTTTTGTTCTGCGACAACTCGACTTCCCGATGCTGTCCGATATTGGGACGTTCGGAATCGGACTGCGGATGCTGCGTCTACCTGGTCATGCCGCCCTGGCTTTCAGCCGTGAGAATCATGCTTTCGGCTGCGTCCCCGGGGTCTTTGCCTTCAGCGACAAAACGTGCAGTCAGAATGAGCGCTCCCAGCGCGAAATCCTTGCCGTACGCTGCGATCATCTCGTCCGCCACGGCGCCAAGGCGCTCGAAGAACTGCTCTTTGGAAGGATGTGCGCTATTCATGGCTGTCTCCGTCTGGATAGGTGTGGGAAGCACGACGGGGCTTACTTGCGGCGTCCGAAGCAGAACAACTCGTCCGGCAAAAAGACCAGCGCCAGTTCGCCCGCCTCGGTTCCCAGCGCGAGCCGTCTGCCGTCCGGCGACCAGCGCATCGCGCTCACCGCACTGTTGCCGGAACCCTTGATGAACAGGATGTCGCTGCTGCCTGGCTGACACAGCAACACCGCGCCGCTGTGGTAACCGACTGCAATGAGCGGATGAACCGGATGACAGGCCACCCGGCTGACCGGCGTCTTGCCCGCAATGCCGCTTTCATGCGGCACGTCATCTGCGCCGGGCGGATCGAAGCGCCAGCACACCGCACGCATGCCGCCGCTCGTGGCAAGAAAACGGCCGTCAGCGGAAAACGATAACGAGCGCGGCTGTCCGGGGTAGCCGCCCATTTCCATGTCCGCGCCGTCAGGAAGGCGCCAGCCATGCAGGGCGTTCTCCTCCATGCCGCTCACCAGATAGCGGCCATCCGGACTCCACGCCACGTTACGGTGATAGCCCGGCCATGCCAGTAGACGCTCGCTGAGCGTGTCGGCCGCCCAAAGCGTGACGCCACCCTGGTGCGAGATCGCCAGGCGTGTACCGCCCGGGTCGAAAGCCATCGAGGTTGCCGATCCGGGCAGCGTCAGGCAGGCTGGTTTTGGTCCCAGCCAATGGACCCTGCGGCCGCTCGCATAGCATCGGCCGCTCGCCGGGCTCGTGGCCACGCGGTCGATCCATGCGCCGGCGTCATGCGCGACGAGTTCGCTCGTGCCATCGAGACGCAGATGGACGAGACGGCCATCGTCGCCGCCACTGAGGAAGCCGCCCACAGGGTCGGCGGCAAGGGCGAGGCACGTGCCCGCATGCACGCTGAAGCGCGCTAGCGGCGCCGGCGGCGCTTGCGCCTGCACGAATTCGACTCCGCCGCTCTCGCGTGGCTTGAGTCGAGGTCCGCCCTCCCAGGCACCGGTGGCGAGCGCAAGCGTGCCGTCGCCGAGCGCGAATCCGGCACATTGCCCCGACTTGTCCCAAACGATTTCGACGACGGATGCGTCGGCATCCCAACACGCCCCGAGCAGATCGATCAGAACGTGCGGCGCGTTCATGGGTCGATCTCGCAGTGCCTGATGCTCTCGCGCAACTCGCGTCGGTCGAGATTGCGGCCGATGAACACGAGGCGGCTGTCACGCTGCTCGCCGTCTCGCCACGGCCGGTCGAAGTCGGTATCCATCGTCATGTGCACGCCCTGAAACACAAAACGACGCTCCGATCCGGCGAGATCGACGATACCTTTTGCACGCAGCAGGTCCTGGCCTTGCTCAACCACGAGTCGCTGCAGCCAGGAGAGGAAGCGGGTTCGTTCGAGCGGGCGCTCGACGCGCAGCGAGATGCTATCTATGCCGTGACTATGGTTACCTTGCTTGACCGAGGCGCCAGCACGAAGCGGCACATAGCGGTAAGTCCGCTCGCCGCTTGCCGCATCGCTCGACGCAGCCGGCGCTGCGGCAAGCTGCAGGCGCTTGAGATCGAACGCGCCGCGATCGAGCAGCACGGCAAGCGGTATTTCGCAGCGCACACTGGTCAGCTGTTCGGCAGTCGGGTTGATGCGCCGCACGTCGTCTTGAACCGCAACGAGACCGGCCGCGTCGATGAGGTCGATCTTGTTGATCAGTACGATCTCGGCCTGCGCCAGTTGCTCCGCCGCCTCACTGCTGTCCGCGAGGCGCGCCTGCAGATGCAGGCCATCGGCCACGCAAATCACGCTGTCGAGCCGGGTGCGCTGCCGGATCTCATCGTCGATAAAGAAGGTTTGCACGACCGGTGCCGGGTCGGCCAGACCGGAGGTTTCGATCAGGATTCCGTCGAAGCCGTCCTTACGCTTGACCAGAGCCGACACCACGCGAATCAGATCGCCGCGCACCTTGCAGCAAACGCAGCCGTTGTTCAACTCGATGACCTCGTCTTCGGCGCCGACCACAAGACCACCGTCAATACCGATGGCGCCGTATTCGTTGACGATCACCGCATAACGCCGACCGTGCTGCTCGCGCAGAATGCGATTGAGCAGCGTGGTTTTGCCAGCGCCGAGAAAACCGGTGAGCACCGTAACCGGGATGCGATTCATTGCCAGTCCCCTTATGCGCCAGACGACGCTCGACTGAGCCTTTACGGAATCAACACCGCCCGGCCTTTGATCTTCCCGTGATGCAGGTCCTTGAGCGCCTGGTTCGCCTCGCTCAGACGGTACTCCCGTGTCGACAGATGAACGAGGCCACGGTCGGCGAGTGCCATCAGTTCGACGAGTTCGGGATAGGTGCCGACCAGATTGCCGACGATGGTCTTTTCACTGGTGATCATGTCGATAGTCGGCAACTCGATCTTTCCGCCATAGCCGACGATGTAGTAGACGCCAGCGTTGCGCGTCATGACGAGGCCCTTTGCGACCGCGTCACCTTCCCCGACAAAATCGATGACCGCTTCCGCGCCGTTGCCCCCCGTTAGTTCAAGCACGCGTTCGACTTCATCGCCGTCCCCCTTGACCGCATGATGCGCGCCGCAATCCCTCGCAAGCTGCAGCGCAACGTCGGAGCGGTCAACGACGATGATTTCGGCCGCGCACAGCGCATTGAGAACCTGAATGCCGATGTGCCCGAGGCCACCGGCGCCGATCACGACGGCATATTGCCCGGGGAGCAAATGGCGCGATGCTTTTTTTGCAGCGCGGTATGCGGTCAAGCCGGCATCGGTATACGGCGCGACGTCTTTCGGCGCCAGCGATTTCGGCAACTGGATCAGCGAGCGTTCGCCAGTCGCCAGATATTGCGCGTAGCCCCCGTTGGCGTTGATGCCGGGAAACCGGCTGTCCGTCGCGTGCATATCGTCACCGCGCCGGCAGGCGAGGCAATGTCCGCTCGTCACCAGCGGATGACAGATGACCGGGTCGCCCACCTTGACGCTCTCCACGCCGCGGCCCACCTCTTCGACCCAGCCCGCGTTTTCGTGGCCCATGATGTAGGGCAACGCCACATCGACCTTGCTGCGCCAGATGCCTTCCACGATGTGCAGATCGGTACGGCACACACCGGCACCGCCAATCCGGACGATGACATCGGTGGGCCGCACGATCTTCGGATCGGCGACATCTTCGTAGCGCACGAATTCTTCGCGAGTCAATGACTCGTCGTACTGGTGCAGCACGGCAGCTTTCACTTTTTGTCTCCTCCGTTCATGTGTGGCCAGGAAATGCACGGACCGTACGAATGGCGCTTTTGCGCTCGGCGAATGCCGGTCATGCAACGTCCATGCCAAACGATATGAAAGTAGCGAAGCAGTCCTCAGTTGGGGCGCAGGCAACAAAGCGAGGCTTCATCCGCAGCGGCGAACAGGCACGCCCGCAGGCGGACCGTCGCAAAATGGGACGCTCGAAGAAGATAAGGGGCGACAGAATGTCTGAAAATCGGACGCACCGAGTTCGAGGGTTAGCGCTTGAGCGGCCTGCGGCCAGATCGGCAGCATGACTGCCTCAGACGTCCACACAAAAATCGCAGAAAAGTGCGTGCGGTGTCCGGCATTAACCGTATATACTGTTTATATCGTTTTTCGTTCCTGGAGATAACCATGGCTACACCGACCACACGCAAGCCCACGAAGAAGGCATTTCATTTCCCGAAGTCTCCGGACACGACCGAGGCGGAAGGCGAAACGGTCAAGCCTGCCAAGAAAAGTACCGTCAAGCCCGAGGCCACAAAGTCCGCGGCAGCCGAGGCCAGCCCGGCCGGCACTGCGGCAGATGCGCCTGCTCGTGAAGTTGCTGGCAAGGTCAAAAGCAAGCGCGCGAAGAAGGAAAAGGTCGTGCGTGACAGTTTCACGATGCCCAGAACAGATTACGAGCGAATCGCGCTGCTCAAACGCAAATGCCTCGATGCGGGCGTTACGGCGAAAAAGAGCGAACTGCTGCGCGCCGGTCTTCAGATGCTGGAATCGGCTTCTGCCAAGCGGCTGGTGGCTGCAATCTCAGCGCTCGAAACCGTGAAGACGGGCCGGCCGGCAAAAGGCGAGTAAGAGACAGGGTGTGCAGGTGACGTGAGCCGCCCCGCTACTCCATGAGCGTACGCGGGCCACGTCACCGAACGCGGTGCTATAGTCAGCCACTCGTTCAGCGCTACTCTGTCAGCCATGTTTTGCGAAGCCTGCGAAAGAATGCAACTGGGCGACACGGCCCAGCCACACGACGGCCTGCGGATCAGCAACGGGCGGACCTGGCTGCGCCCGCTCGGCCGTCGTCCCGTGCTGCTGCAACGTTACTGTTGCCGCATCTGCAGCACAAACTGGTTACTCGAACGCGATCCGCTGCAGCCGGAGCACCCAGATTGGGTTTGTCTGT
Organism: Burkholderia sp. H160; assembly: GCA_000173575.1. Lineage (GTDB taxonomy): Bacteria > Pseudomonadota > Gammaproteobacteria > Burkholderiales > Burkholderiaceae > Paraburkholderia. Next base: position 25,014 of record ABYL01000033.1, read on the forward strand.
ATCAGGCCTCAAGCATTCTCGACCCTGTCTCGGCAGCGCATCAGGGTATCCATCCGTCGATTCACCCTGCCACCGCCGAACGGACTGACGCCGCACGCGGCACGATGCCCGAGCAGCTCCGTCATAGCCATTACCTCAACACGCTTCCCTGATCAACTGCCGGCGGTCGTGCGCAACACGATCGTGACCAGGGCAATCCTCGCTGGCAGCAGCAACCAAGTTCACATATCGTTCCTCCCAGGGCAGCAGTCGCCCAGGCGAACGGGAGTGCGATGCGCGAAATCAACCGGCAGCGGCTGCGCCATTTCCACGAGGTGGTCGCGGTGGCCGTTGCGGCACGAAGTAGTATTCTCCAGTGCGGGCGGTCAACCGACGATCTGACTTGAGGAGCCGGGCCAATGGGAAGCATCGAAACACTTGTCGTGGCGGCATGCGCTTTTGTCGGCACGCACTTTCTTCTGTCCCATCCGCTGCGGGCGGGTATGGTCAATGCAATCGGCGAACGGGGCGCCTTGGGCGTCTATTCGCTGATTGCGATACTGACATTCGGCTGGATGGTCATGGCTTACGACAGGACGCCTGTCTCCGCGCCGCTATGGCCGGCAGGCAACGTGCTGTGGGCAGTGGTGACCGTGCTCATGCTGATCGCGTCGATCCTTCTGATGGGCTCCCTGATCCGCAACCCGGCGTTGCCCACTGGCGCGCGGCCCGCCGCGTTTCCCGACGCGGCGCGCGGCGTGTACGCGGTGACACGGCACCCGATGATGTGGTCGTTCGCGCTTTGGGGACTGTGTCATATCGCCGTGTTCCCGGTCACGAGAAACATCGTACTTGCCACCGCGATCACCGTCCTCGCGCTTGCCGGTGCCGCGTTACAGGATCGCAAGAAGCGCAGGCTGCAACCCGATCTGTGGCCCGCATGGGAATCGAAGACGAGCTATCTGCCGTTCGCGGCGATCGCCGCCGGCCGCGCGCGGCTCGGCGGCTTCGGCATGCATGCGCTGGCGGGCGGCGTCGTTGTCTGGCTCGTGGCGACCTGGGCTCATATTCCGCTTACCGGTTTGCCGGCGGGTATCTGGCGCTGGATCTAATTTGTTCTCGCGACGCAAGACTCTTTGTCCACGGTGTGTGTTCGAATTCGCGGCGGATGCGCCTACAGTGGCCTCCATCGATTTACGCGCCCGACACCACCGCTCAAGGAGCCAATCATGTCCGTCCAACAGAAACTCGCTGAACTCGGTCTCGAACTCCCCACTCCGCCGCAGCCGCTCGGCAGCTATACCGCTGTCAGCGAAGCCGGAAACCTGCTCTTCGTCTCGGGCCAAGTGCCGCTCTCCGAAGGCAAGATGGCCTATACGGGGCGCGTCGGCGAGACCTTGACGCTCGAGCAGGGCCGCAAGGCTGCCCAACTCGCCGCGCTCAACGCGCTCGCGCAGATCTCGAGGCATCTCGGCGGCTTCGAGCGGCTGCATCACATCGTTCGCGTCGAGGGGCACGTCAGCAGCGCCGAAGGGTTTTACGACCAGCCCGCCGTGATCGACGGTGCTTCGGATCTGTTCGCCGCCGTGCTCGGCGAGAAGGCGGGACATGCGCGCACGGCGTTCTCGCATAGCCAGTTGCCCGCCAATGCCGCGGTCATTGTCGCCGTCATTGCCCAGATCCTGCCCGCTTGACGAACGCGCGCCGCGACGCGGGCTTTAGCGGCGTTACTGTCACCACTCAGCGATGGCCACGTCGTAGTCTTCGTCGTAGAACGCGACGAGAAACTCTTCAGGCATCAACCACGAGTCGACGCTCACGCTTTGCGCGCCAACGTCGACGGCGACTTTCGCGTCGGGATCGACCGACTTCATCGCATGCTCGATCTTCGGGAGATCGTCCGCGCGGATTTCAGTTTTCATCGAGAACTTCACTCTTCGCCTCCCCAGTCAGCAACGCGCTAACTCGCGCCAGCGCCAATTGCCAGATATGCCCCAACTCTGCATCACTCAGGGTTTGCCTCGACTCGGACCGCAGTCTTGCGAGGCGCGCCGATTTACATCGAAGGGAACGACAACACCGTCAGCGGTATTGAAGGCCAAACGGGAAAGTTAAAGGTTCCCTCAGGTACTCTCGATCGCGCATAGTCCCAATAGTGGTCAGGTACTCGGGCATCAGTTTATAACCGTAATCCCGTCGAAACAGCTATGGGTCAGGCGTGGCAGCCTGGAAATGTGAAAGCCCGCACGCCTGTTGCGGGAGGTTTGCGTTTGCTCCTCCCCGTCCATTGTCAATGGGCGGGCCGTGGCAGGGAGACCTTGGGGTCTGCCGGCTTGAGCTTTCACGCCTGTCTGCCAACCTGGGCATCGTGCCCGCTCCCCTACCTCCATACCCGTCCGGGCGTTCCATCGGGATAACGGAGCCCCCGTATTACCAATCCCACCAAGGAGCAATTTCCCTCCTGCCCCCTGTAGACGCTCTCCAATATGAACGGCTCGCGCTTGCCGCCTTCCAACTTTGTGTCCGGCAGGAGCAGCAACCTCAACACCTGATCACACTTTCGACCTCGATGTTCAGGATTCCTGCTGTGACGGCCGAGGAGAGACATGAACACCGGAACCTGCTGGAACTCATGATCCAGATCGGTGAGAACTACCACGCGACTACTTGCTGCGATCACGAACTGTTTCCCTGCTTGCGCTCGCCGCCAAGGGGCTGCCCAACCGCCGACTGACACCGGAAGACGCGGCAGCGCTTCTCGCTGACGCGGCTCAGAGCAGAGCGCGAACGCCACACTGGCACCTATGACCGCTTCCTCAACGAAGCACTACCCGGCGTCGTGCCCTGACGGCGAAGGCGGTCAATGCCGCCTTATTTGCTTTTCCGGCGCCAGCAAGAATATGCAATAGAAATGAGATAGCCAAAACAATTGTAAATAGTTGTCAAAACGGGCTTATCTCGAATTAAAGCTGTTGACCTTGCCCCTTTCGATGGTCAATTCTCGTGGCATCGCCAGAACATTCATGAGGAATCCAATGGAGCAACAGATACAGAAAAGCACCGGGAGCGGGACGACTGACGAGGAGGTCTGTGACCTTTGTCGCATTACCTATTCGATTTATTCCAACTTCCCGCCGATGCCGTCCGCACAGGCCCTGAACGTCGAAACCGGCGAGTTCTTTCCGTTTGACACGGTTCGTAAGATGAAATCCGGTTACGACATGGCCGAAGCCCTGGGTTACGCACGGGCATGCACTTGTCGCGGACGCTCACCGGGCTGCTTCGACCAGCAATTCGAGCTAAAGGATACAGGCGGTAACGCGCTCGCTGATGCGTATTACACCGCCCGCCTTCCATCGGGCGAACTTGTTCAAGGCATTACAGATTCGCAGGGACGCACCGCGCGCCACCGAACACGCGGCGCGCAATCCATTCACATTTACCTTGGTCACAGGGGACGTAATGCCTGATGCAATTGGAAGAGCACTAACAGATACAAACCCGAATTCGTGCGTTGAAGTGCATTGCAATAGGCACGGCAAGCCTTGGCGTCTTTCGAATGAAGGATTGGCATTTATGGCCGTGTGTGAAAGTGGCGTTTTGAATGGAACTTATAGGGGCTTGCCCGTTGTTGATGGGATGATTCTGAAAGTCTATGTCGATAGCAAGGGTTACCCTACAGTTGGATTCGGGCATAAAGTTCTTCCTTCGGATCATTTGCACGTGGGCGATGTGATTTCGGTGAATCGCGCGCGACAACTTGCGAAAACGAATTTTGAAGAATCGGAGTCTGCTATTAATCGCCGAATACGGGTTCCGTTGCTCCAGCATGAATACGATGCGCTAGTAAGCATCGCTTTTAACGCAGGGCCAGGACATGGAATTTCGGAGCTGGTTGACAAGGTCAATATCGCAGAATACGCTGCATTGCCAGCCTATGTTCGCACCTATCGCGCCCGTGGAATTGAATGGAGGCGCGCTCTTGAAGCACGACTTTTTGAAACAGGGAATTATGATGCGCGACACGGGAAAGGCATTGCTATATAAGATTGTCAAATGTTTTATGGTCGCAGTGGCCTTGAGTGGCTTTCAGTCCATATATGCCAACGAAGCTATCGATGATTCGAACTGCCTGCAATATTTAGGCGGTGGTGGATTCGGAGATTTCGATTGTTACGAAGATCATGCCAAGAGTCTGGAGGCTGATAACAAGAAGGTTTCTAATGAAATTCTATTGGCGCGGGGCGTTTCCAGCACGAACAAATCTGATTTGATCCGTTATATGCGAGCGCAAGATGACGCTGTGAAGGCTTGCGATCTTGCGATTAAGCTTGAATATCCGTCAGCAAAGGAAAGAGCGCAAAGGAACCATATAGAGTTATATGATGTGATGGCGGCGCGTTGCCACTATTCAATTCGGAAGCAGCAAAACGAATTCCTGCGCGACCTCGATTCGATCAGAACGGGTTGAAGGTCATAGTTAGACGCACATCAACCATGGCCCGCTTCGACGGGGCACCGCAATGCCGGGTCACTCAGCGACCCGGCATTGCCGTTTCAGAGACGGAATCTACGATGCGAGTCATTCAAATTTTAGCTGCAAATCTCATTGGATGCGCTTCAGTTTTCGCCTTTGCTGATGCGGCCTGCGATGCCAAGGCAAAGACGCGCGATGACATTCTGGCTTGCACCCACTTCACGGATACGTTTGATTCGGAAGACCACGCTTATACCGATAAGGATTCGGGAGCGCGAATATATGCGCCGAATCATCCAGAGCTGGCGATTTCAGATGCCGACAACATCACTGGATATATAGCAACTTTCGATAACGAAATCTCTTGATGATCAAAAAAATGAAATCTTGGTGCCGCACACTGGTCGTTGCGCTATCCCTATCGGCTTGTCTTTGTGAGCCGGTTCATGCTGGTAGTGGCTTCTTGGGAAACGTGAAAGCTCAGGTGCCATCCAGCACTGGATGCCGTTTTTTGGAAACCGTAGAGTTGCAGTTGCCATTCAACAGCACCGCGCTCTCCAAGGATGATCGGCAGGTGATTGAACGCGCGGCAAGTAGAGCAAAGAAATGGCCCGATGTCCAGATTCAAGCAATTGTAATTGCCGGTGCCTATATCGGCGAGCGCGATCTGGATATCTTGCAGGATCGCCGTGGCGAGGTGGTGAAAGGATATCTAAGGAAACTTGGAATCCCGAGTGCGGACATATATGTAGAGCCTAAAACTCTGACCAATGTGTTTGCGCAAAAACTTCCCGATGGCAAGACCCGTGTCAATCAGATTGAAATAGAATTAAGTCCGATTTGCTAGGGTAGCTGCGAATGGATGTGCGACGATCCAAGGCTTTGGCCACCTACCACGCCCACCAACCCGTAAGCACGCGAACCTAGACCCGCTTCGGCGGGGTCATTCAAAGGCAGGTCACGCAGGCAACCGGCACCACCACGACCGGGCATACGCCACGTCGCCTACGAACTCAATGCCACTCAGCACGAAGCCATTAGGACCCATCCAGCTCACTTCGACGTCGTGCAGCGGCACCAGCGGTTGCGAGTCTGTCGCGCCGGATTGCTGGAAGCACGCCACCTTTCCAGTGAATCGCGGAAGCGAGAATGCCGAGCGCGACACCGAACGCGACGATGCCGCTCCAGCCAAAACGGCTCATCAACCATCCGCTGACCGTCGCACCGACCGCGGCGCCGAAAAAGTGGCCGTCATATAGAGACTATTGATGCGGCCCTGCGCGTTTGGATCGACTGCGAACGCGCGAGTCTGGTTGGAAACGAGACCGGACTGCACGCCGATATCGAGCACGATCACGCCCACGATCAACAGAGTAAGCGAACTCGCCGCGCCGGACAGAAGCAGATACGCCAGCGTGACGATGCCGATACTGCGCGCCTGGACGTTCGGGTCCGGCAAGTCGATGCTGTCCGTGCCGGTTCGAGCGCGCCTCGCCGTGAACACCGCGGACGCCGCTATCGCGGCGGCGATTCTCGACGTCGGACTGATACGTGTGCTGTCCTACCAGGTAGCGGACGCGTTGCGCGCGAACGAACTGCGTGTCGTGCTTGAAGCGTTCGAGTCAACGCCGCTGCCGGTCAATCTCGTGCATGCAGGGCAAACGCCGCTGCCCTTGAAGCTGCGCGCCTTCCTCGACCTCGCAACGCCGAGGCTGCACGCGCGCATATCGGGCGAAGGGTCGGCGTGAGCGCAACCTGACTACGCCGCGAATCCACGACGGCGGGCAGTTCATCATCCGCCGTAGGTCGACTCCCATCCCCCTCCCAGCGCTTTGCACAACGTGATGAGATTCGTCGCAGCGGTGGCTTTGCTCGTCTGGAGATTGCTCTGCGCTTCGAGCAACTGCCGCTGCACGTTCAGCACGTCGAGACCGCCACCTAGTCGAGGCTAGACGAGTCCACCGCAATACAGAGTTCACGATAGGCACTCACGAGCGCATCGAGGCTGAACGACCGGTTCAGGCCGCTAGGGTTAGGCAGAACCCATGCTCGCGCGCCGCCGAAATCGTCGGCTTGCAAGCCCCATTCGATATCGCGCTGACCGGACATTTCAGCGAGTGCCACCTTGCCAAGAAACGCGATGAATCGCGGCGAGTAGTGTCGAATCTTCAGTTGGAACTGCGCCGCAGCGGCTTGAATCTCCGCCTTCGATAACTGGTCCGCACGTGCCGTGGGACGTGAGACCGCCGCCGTCAGACCATATCCATGCTTCAACAATTGCCTGTCGTTCTCGGGGCGAAACTCCTCGTTCGTGAAACCGGCACGATGGAGCACTTTCCAGAACCGGTTACCCCTGCCTGCAAAGTGGTGGCCCGTCGATGCCGCGCGCAAACCCGGGTTGATGCCACAGAAGAGTATCGACAAGCCGGGCCGGATAATGTCGGGAAGGGATTGCGTCGAAGCGCCGTTCGTCACCGATGACACGCCCGCCGGCTGCGCGATGGACTCATCGTTGCGCACTCGCCTCCCCTCTGAATCGCATCCGATATTGTTTCGGCGTGACGTTGAGCCGCCGTGAGAAAGTCGTGCGCATATGTGTGGCGTTGTGAAAACCGCATTTGAAGGCAACTGTCTTGAGCGGTGCATCGGTAACCCGCGGCTTCGCGCTGTGTCGCAACAGCCCGCACCTGAATCGCTTCAACCCGCGTTTGCCTTGCGCTCGTGCGACGCCACGCGTTGCTGTTGCGATTGCGGTTGCGGCTGCGCGGCGCTCACGCGCGACACCATTTCGTTCTGCTTGATGATCTTGTCGATCTCAGCATCGGCTTGCGCATCGTATTGCGCGAAAACATCGGTGCGATAGCGCGTGTTCTGCGCCGCGCCCAGTTGCGAACCCGATTCGTCGTGCGTGTCGGCATCGACCGTCATCGACAGGCCGATGCGCAGCGGATGCGCGGCCAGTTCGGCCGGATCGAGCTCGATACGCACGGGCAGACGCTGCACGATCTTGATCCAGTTGCCCGTGGCGTTCTGCGCCGGCAGCGTCGCGAACGCGCTGCCCGTGCCCGCCGAAAAGCCCTCGATACGCCCGTGATATCTGGCGCCTCGACCGTAGACGTCCGAGGTCAGTGTGACCGGCTGGCCAATCCGCATGTGCTTGAGCTGCACTTCCTTGAAGTTGGCGTCGACCCACACGCCATCGAGCGGCACGATCGCCATCAGCGGCGTGCCGGGCGCGACACGCTGGCCGACCTGAACCCGGCGCTGGGCCACATAGCCGGTCACCGGCGCCGGCAACGTATCGCGCGCATACGCGAGCCACGCGGTCCGCACTTTCGCGGCGGCCGCCTGCACGTCCGGATGCTGTTCGACCGTGGTGCGGTCGGTCAGCGCATGGTTGGCCTCGCCCTGCTGGCGCGCGGCGTCGAGTGCGGCCTGCGCGACGTTCACCGCGTCGCGGGCGTGTGCGATGTCTTCCGCGGACACGGCGCCCGTGTCGGCGACCGCTTCGCGGCGGTGCAGATCGTCGCGCGCGCGGGCCAGGTCGGCTTCGCGCTGCGTGACGTTCGCCGCGTAGAAGTCGTTGTTGACATACAGACCGCTCACGCGACGCACGGTCTGCCCGAGTTGCGCTTCGGCATCGGCGAGCGCAAGTTTGGCATCGGCCGGGTCCAGCGTGACCACGGGGTCGCCTTGCTTCACGATCTGCGTGTCGTCGGTGTTGACGGCGACGACCGTCCCGGTGACCTGCGGCGTCAGCTGCACGAGATTGCCGCTGACATACGCGTCGTCGGTCTCCTGGTGATAACGGCCCTCGGTGAAGTAGTACGCGCCGTAGGCCGCGCTCGCGAGCACCACGGCGGCGCCGAGCAGCGCGATCAGGCGCTTGCGGCGTGCCGGCGGCGCGGCCTTGTTGTCGTTCTGGGGCGCGGCAGGCGCTTGCGCGCCGGCCTTCTGTTCGTCTTCCTGATCCGCCAGTTCGCGGTCGGTCGTGATCGAATCGCTCATTGCAGTTCTCCTGATAGGTGTGCCTGCGTGCCGTTCAACGTGCGGCAACCACGGGCTTGACTTGACTGGTGGGTACGGCGGTGACGTCCGTGTGATGATCGGTATTGGCCGACGTATCGACATAGCCGCCGCCCAGCGACGACGCGAGCTCGATCTGCTGGTCGCGGCGGTTCATCTTCAGATTGGCGATCGCTTCGTCGGCGTTCAGCGCGGTGACGTCGGCATTGAGCACGGTCAGCTGATTGGTGAGACCGGCCTTGTATTGCGTGGTCGCCAGACGATCGGCGTCGCTCGCGGCCTGCTGCGCGGCTTGCGCATCGACGAGTTGTGTGTCGCTCGAACGGATCTGGGCGATCTGTGTGGCCACGCCGCTCAACGCGCCGATCAGCGTCTGGTTGTAGGTCGCCACCGCATAGTCGAACTCGGCGTAGCGGCCCTTCAACTGCGCGCGCAACTCGCCCCCGTCGAAGATTGGCAGATGGATAGCCGAGCCCACCGAGGCCGTGCGGCTTGCCGCGCTCAACAAGCGGCCAAAGCCGAACGCGTCGAATCCAATCGCCGCACTCAGGTTGATGTCGGGATAGAACTCGGCCTTCGCTTCCTTCACCTCATGGGTGATCGCGTCGACGCGCCACCGTGCCGCCGCGATGTCGGGCCGCCGACCCAGCAGATCGGCTGGCAGGTTGTCCGGCAGACGCACGTCGTCGCCCACGCCGAGCGTCGGCCGCGCGATCGCCAGTCCGCGGTCCGGTCCCTTGCCAAGCAGCGCCGCCAACTGATACCGGGTCGTCACGATGCTGCCGTCGAGCGCGCTGACACGGGCGCGGCTCGTGGACAGATTCGCCTCGGCCGTCTTGCGCTCCACTTCCGTATCGAGGCCGGTTGCGATGCGGCCCGCGGTGATGCGGTCGATCTGCTCGCGCCGCGTGACTTCCTGCTGTGCGATGTCGCGCAATGCGTAGAGCCGCGCCAGCTCGTTGTAAGTGCGCGCGATCGAGGTGTCGAGCGTGAGCTTGACGACTTCCTCGTCGGCCTCGCTCGCAGCCTCCTCCGAGACCGCCGCGCGCAGTGCCTCGCGGTTCTTGCCCCACAGGTCGAGATCGTAAGAAGCGCTCAGCAGCCCCTTGTTCTCAGTCTGCCAGGAGCCGGAGTACGGCGGCGGAATCAACGCGGTGCTGCTGTACTGCTGGCGGGTCAGCGTGTACGAGGCGTCGACGCGCGGCAGCGTGTCCGCCTTCGCCGTTTCGCTATAGGCTTGCGCCTGCGCGACTCGCGCGCGCGCCTGGGCGAGCGTCGGGCTGCCTTGCAGCGCCTCGGCGATCAACGCTTTCAGTTGCGCGTCGCCGAACTGGTCGACCCAGTCGGCGGACGGCCAGTGCCCCTGCTCCTGCGGGAGGCTCTGCGCCGTTTCAAGCTGTTGAGGTTGGGCGATCTGCTTGTCGCTGTGGATGCCCGCGTAGTTTGCACATGCCGCCAGCACTGCGATGGAGATCACCGAAACAGCGAGCTTCAGCGAACGGGCGACGGTGTTTGCTCTAGAAGTCTGCGTTTTCATTTTCTGACAAATCAGATTATTGGGTGAAAAAAGCGCGGCCCACGGCCGCGCCGCTCAATCGCCTGTGAACTTGCGAAGCAGGCGGTCCAGTTCGGCAAACTCGGCCTTCGTGAATTTGCGTAACCTGGCGTTCAACACATGGGGGGCGATTTCCGGAATCCGCGCGGAGATTTTCTGCCCTTCCGCGGTCAAGGTCAGGTTGACCACCCGGCGATCGTCCGGGTCCCGGGATCGTTCCAGCAGCCCCTTCGATTCCAGCTTGTCCAGCATCCGCGTCATCAGGCCGGTGTCGATTCCGAGCAGTTTCGACAGCTCGAAAGGCGTGGTCGCCACACCCTGCTTCACGGAAAGCAGGATGCCCATTTGCTGGCCGTTGATGTCGAGGTCCTTGAGCGCCGCGTCCATTTCCGCAACGACCACGTTGCGGGCCTTGACGAGCCTGAAGCCAATACTCTCTGTAAGCATGAAGTTTCTCGTCGTGTAATGGTCCATGGCGGAGCCCTCCTTGTTGATTTGAACAATATCTGCATTATCAGATAATGTCAAGAAGAGGATTGTGTGTTTCATTTTCCGTCTAGACCGGGTTGCCCAATCGGGTTCAATGTCCGCCGGCGGCTGCCGCGCCCGCGGCACCACCCCTGGTCGGTTTCGTTATCCAGATCAGCGGGATGATCACGACAAAGATCACCGCTGAGATCCAGAAGATGTCGTTCAGGCCGAGCATCGTCGCTTGCGCGTTGAGCGAGGCTTCGTAAAAGGCCGTGCCCTTGGGAACGCCCGCGTCCAGTGCCGCCTGCAGGTGCGCGATAGCACCGGTGAAACCCGGATCGTCCACGCTCGTTTGCTCGGCGAGTCGCGCATGGTGAAGAATCGTGCGGTCGTTCCAGGCGTTGCTCATCAGCGAGGTCCCCACTGCGCCGGCAAAAATCCGCACGAAGTTGGACAGACCCGCCGCCGCCGGAATCTCCTCCGGTGACAGACCCGACAGGATGATCGCTGTGAGCGGCGTGAAGAACAGCGCGGTTGGAATGCCCTGCAGCAACGTTGGCAATACCAGCGTCCAGGCGTCGACGCCGGTCGTGTAGTTCGAGCGCATGAAGAACACTCCGGCGAATCCGACGAACGCAAGCGTAGCCAGCACCCGCATGTCTGAGCGCGGCATGAGCTTGCCCATCACCGGGGCGAGGATCACGGCAAAAATGCCGAGCGGCGCGGTCACGAGCCCCGCGTCCACTGCCCGATAGCCGAGGAAGCCCTGAATCCACTGCGGCAGGATCACGAGGTTGGCGAAGAAGATCGCGTAGGCCACCGAAATCGCAATCGTGCCGCCGAGGAAGTTGCGTCTGGCGAAAAGCCGCAGATTGACGATCGGCTTTTCCTCGGTCAATTCCCAGATCAGGAAGAACAGGAAGCTGACCACGGCGACGATCGTGAGCACCCAGATCACCGGCGAGCTGAACCAGTCGAGGTCGCGGCCCTTGTCGAGCATGATCTGCAACGGCGCGACCCACGCGATCAGCGAGATCAGTCCGACCTTGTCGATCGGGAGTTTGCGGGCCGGCGTCTCGCGATCGCGATAGATCGCCCAGATCGCCCCCGCGGCAAACAGGCCGACCGGCACGTTGATGTAGAAAATCCACGACCAGCTGTAGCTGTCGGTAATCCAGCCGCCGAGCGCCGGGCCCGCGATGGGCCCGACCGTCGCCGTCATGGCCCAGAGCGCGAGCGCGCTCGAACCTTTTTCCTTCGGAAACGTAGCCAGCAGCAATGCCTGCGACAACGGCACCAGCGGCCCCGCCACGGCGCCCTGCACGACCCGGGCGGCCAGCAGCACCAGCAGGTTGGGAGCCAGGCCGCACGCCGCCGACGACAGCACGAACAGCAGGATCGCCCAGACGAACAGCCTGACCTGGCCGATGCGCTGCGTGAGCCATCCTGTCAACGGAATCGACACCGCGTTGGCCGCGGCAAAGAGCGTGATGACCCACGTCCCTTCATCGATCGACACACCGAGATTGCCGGACAGCGTCGGAATCGCGACGTTGGCGATCGACGAATCCAGCACATTCATAAAGGTGGCAAGCGCTACCGCGAACGCGCCGATTGCGAACTTTGCACCAGTCAGCGGAGCCGGCGCGCCTGGGTTGGTCGATGCATTCATGTTACGTCCTCGTCTCGGTTCGAAGCGCCCGCCGCGACGGGTGCTTTATCTGATATGTCAGATATGTGGGTAAAAAAAAGCCGCTTTTATCGGTCCAGAAGTCTCGACAGAAGCAGACTCAATGCGTCGAAGTCTGACTTCGAGATGTGTGAGAGTCGCTCGCTCCAGGCCCCGTGGACAACCCGCGCGCTACGAGCGGCGACGACCTGCCCCTCGCGTGTCAACGAAACATCCACGAGGCGGCGATCCCTGGCGTTGCGGGCGCGCTCGATCAATCCGCGACGTTCGAGCTTGTCCAGCACGCGGGTCATTCGGGTGGCATGGACGCCAGCCAACTTCGACAATGCGGCCGGCGTTTGCACGCTGCCGCGCACCAGTGCGAGCAGAACGCCGCGCTCCTGCAGATTCAGCGCGGCATCCGTTAGCCCCGCCCTGAGTTCGCTTGCGATTAGCTGACGCGCCTGACCCAGCACCAACACCAGCTTCTGGGTCCGCTCAAAGTCTTCGTCGAGGGAATCGTTCATTGATCGCCTCCTCGATATCTGACTTGAATATATTTGACTTTGCAGATTCAAGCAAGACGATTTTCTCGCTGTATGCGGCACATCGCGTAAAAACTGAATTGACCCGGATGCAACTATCGCTGCGATTCCTTGGGACTATATTGTTCCGGCAGGGATTCGACCGCCCCACGCTTTCTCTTCAGGAGGAAAGAACGATGACTGACAAACCGCTTACCTTGGGTATCGATCACCTCGGACTCACCGTCCGCGATCTGAACCTCACGCGCGACTTCTTCGTGCAGTGTCTGGGCTGGAAGCAGGTTGGCGAAAGGCCTGCTTATCCGGCGGCGTTCGTGTCGGACGGACACGTCGTGTTGACGCTGTGGCAGGTCACCGACCCGGGCCGCCTCGTCGAATTCGATCGCAAGACCCATATCGGACTGCATCATCTCGCCTTGCGCGTGGCTAGCGAGGAAGCACTCAACGATATCTTCTCGCGCGTGTCCGCCTGGCCCGGTGTGAAAGTCGAATTCGCGCCCGAAGACCTCGGTGCCGGGCCCAAACGCCACACGATGGTGTACGAACCGGGCGGGATCAGACTCGAGTTCGACCACGATCCGCGATCGCAGGCGTCCTGAACCCGACCGCCCGACAGGTGCCCCGACACGTGCCATTGCTCACGTCTTGTTCCTGCGGCTCACAAGTGTTGATCCACGCCTTGTATTCAAAAGCGGAGTACGACTGCATAAATTGGTAGCCATCGGAGCCATTAGCCCGATCACAGATTGCTGATCCAACTTACTTCGAGGTTCACTATGAGTCAGTCTCCCAAAGTCATCGTGGTCACCGGTGCGTCGCAAGGCATCGGGGCCGAAACGGCCAGGGCATTTCGCAAGCTCGGCCATAACGTGGTCGCGACATCGCGCAGCATCAAACAGTCCGACGATCCAAACCTCGTCGCGGTCGCCGGCGATATCGCCGACCCGGCCACGGCTCGACGCGTCATCGAGACAGCGGTGGCGCGTTTCGGTCGAGTCGATACGCTCGTCAATAATGCGGGCATTTTCCAGGCCAAACCGTTCACCCAATACACCGCCGAAGACTATGCGACGGTCACGGGCATCAATCTCGCGGGATTTTTCCATATCACTCAGCTCGCGATTGCCGAGATGGAAAAGCACGAGAGCGGGCACGTGGTCAGCATCACGACGACGCTGGTGGACCACGCGATCAACGGCGTTCCGTCCGTGCTGGCCTCGCTGACCAAGGGTGGCCTCGCCGCCGCGACCCGCTCGCTCGCGATCGAGTATGCAAAGCGCGGCATTCGCGCCAACGCGGTTTCGCCCGGCATCATCAAGTCACCGATGCATGCGCCCGAAACCCATGCGGCGCTCGGCGCACTGCATCCCGTGGGTCATATGGGCGAGATGAGCGACATCGTGAACGCCATCCTCTATCTCGACTCGGCGCCATTCGTGACCGGCGAGATCCTGCACGTGGACGGCGGCCAGAGCGCGGGCCATTGAGTGGACCGTGGCAAGGCGCGCGCCGCTCAGCGCCGGCTCGTGCGCGGCGCGGGCGGCGCGGGTTTGGCCAACTGCTCGACGAGAAAATCGACGAAAGCCCGCACGCGCGAAGTCAGGTAGCGCGCGTGCGGATAAAGCAGGATGAACGGCCGCGTGCGTCCGCCCGCTTCGCGCAACACCTCCACGAGCCTGCCTTCACGCAGGTCGTCTTCGACGACGAAGCGATAGGTCTGAAAAAGACCGGCGCCGGCACGCGCGAGCGTCACGCCGGCGAGCGCGTCGCCGGAGGTTGCAAAACTTCCCCTCGTTAGCACGTCGCGATCTTCGTGCGAGTCCTCGAAAGTCCAGGCGAGATGGCGCCCGCTGCTTGGCAGGTCGAACTGGATACACTCGTGCGCCTGCAGGTCCGCGACGGTTTTCGGCACGCCCGCGCGCTTCAGATAGGCGGGCGTCGCGACCACGACCATTTCCGCATCTTCGAGCTTGCGTGCAACGAGGTTTGAATCGGCCGGCGCGCGCCCGCGGATCGCGAGATCGAAACCTTCGTCCGCGAAGTCGATGTTGCGGTTGCTCAGGTGCGTCTCGACCTGCACTTGCGGATAGCGCTCGCGAAACGCCGGCAGCAGCGGCAGGACGCGATAGTGCCCATAGGGCGTGGGCATGCTGATGCGCAGCACGCCGGCTGGCGTGGTCTGCTCGCCCGTTACCTCGCGCTCGGCGTCCATCAGTTGCGACAGGGCCTGCCGGCACTGCTCGAAGTAGCGCCGCCCCGCGTCGGTCAGGCGGATCTGGCGCGTGGTGCGCACGAACAGACGCACGCCGAGCCGCTCCTCGAGCCGCGCCACCGAGCGGCTCACGGCCGCCGGCGTGACGCTCGCGGCATTGGCCGCCAGCGTGAAGCTCCCCAGCTCCGCCGCGAGGCAAAAGAGCTCGATGCTGCCCAGCAGGAGATCGTCGAATTTGCGTTGCATGCCTGTCCGCCTGTTTTTTTCGGTCGAGAATCCGTCGATCCCGGCCACACTGGAATACGAGGCATTGAAGTCAGGCTGCTCAGTTCCACACCGATTGCAGCCGCTCGATACTTTCACGCGTTTCGCGTTCCAACTGCGCCATCAGTTCGCGCGCGGGTAGCGAACGCGCCAGCGGCGCGGCCTGGCCCGCCCATTGCGCGCCGTAGCCGAACTCGCCCTTGGCCTTGGCGGCTGCATTGAGCGCCTTGCCCGCGTCGTAGGTGATCGGATAGGACGGCGTGCGCGGGGCCTGCGGGTCCTCGCCGAGCGCGGTGAAGCGATTGACGATGCTGCGCGCGAGGCGCCCCGAAATGGCCGACGTGAACGTCGTCGAGCGCGCCGCATCGCTGAGCAAGGCGGCCCGATAACCGTCGTCGATCGAGGTTTCCGGGCACGCGACGAACGCCGTGCCCATTTGCGCCGCCTGCGCGCCCAGCGCGAGCGCGGCCGCGATGCCCGCGCCGTCCATGATGCCGCCCGCCGCGATCACCGGCAGGTCGAACTCGCTCACCAGCAGGCGCGTAAGCGCGAACGTGCCGAGGCGCTCATCGCGCCCGGTCGTGTCGAACACGCCGCGATGGCCGCCCGCTTCGATGCCCTGGGCGACGATCGCATCGACGCCCGCCTCGACGGCCGCTGCCGCTTCGTCGAGATTCGTCGCGCTCGCAAACAATTGGATGCCCGCGTGCTTGAGCTCCGCGATCACCGCATCGGGCGGCAAGCCAAAATGGAAGCTCACGACGGCCGGCTTCTCTTCGAGCAGCATCGCCTGCATTGCTTTGTCGACGACGAAGCTCGTGTAAATCTCGGAGAGCGACTGCGGCGGTACCGCGCCGTACTGCCGGAACACCGGTTCGAGCCAGTCGAGCCAAGCGCGCTCGACGGCGGCATCGGGCATGGCCGGACGATGGCAGAACACGTTGATGTTGAACGGTTTCACCGTTAGCTCGCGCGTCTGGTAGATCGCGCGGCGCGCGTTCTGCGCGTTCATCGCGGCAACGCCGAGCGAGCCGAGGCCGCCCGCGTTCGACACCGCAGCGGCCAACGCCGGCGTGGTGACGCCCGCCATGGGCGCCTGAATGATCGGCTTCTGGATGCCGAGCGAGCGCAGCAACGTCGGTTTGTCAGCTTGAGTGCTCATGTTCGTCTTCCACCGGATGCGTTAAAAAGTTCGATGTGCCTGCCAGCCTGGCAGGCTGGCAGGCCCCCACGCGGCGGTGCGTCCTGTGCGCAAGGCCGCTGAATTGCGCCGATTGCATCAAGCCGAGCATGCCATGACTACGCCCGTCACGCCAGGAAGGCCACGCGACCGCGCAGCGCTCGTTGGCAGCGAGCCGATCCGCCTTCAAAAGGCACCCTTAAGAAATCGTTCAGAAGTTCCTGGTACGCTCCGTTGTCGCTCGCGCGTACGTCAGACGTCGAAAGCGCCGCGACCTCACGGCGTCATCCGCCGCTGGCATTGTGCGTGCTGGCCCAACCGGCGCTGCATCCCTATTTTGTGGCGCCTTACCGTTTCCAATCCGTTCGCTCGGCCCGATGACCATGCTCAAACATTCATCCACGACCTCTGAAACAACGCGAATCGCGGCAGGCAATGGCCGCACCTCATACGACTCTTTCTCGATCCTGCTGCATTGGATGACGGTGATTCTGGTGCTGGCGCAGTTCGGCCTGGCCCACACCTGGGGGTTTGCGCCGAAGCCCACGCGTCACCTGATGATCGTCTCTCATATGTCGTTTGGAATACTGCTGTCGGCCGTGTTGATCGTGCGCATCGGGTGGCGTCTGATACCCGGGCATCAACGTCCCGCGACCGCCTCGGGGTGGGTCGAGATGGCCGCGAAGGGTGTCCACTATCTCCTGTATGCGCTGCTCGTCGGCGAAGCGGTACTGGGTTTTGTGCTGCGCTGGTCCGGCGACGAATCGATGAGCTTTTTCGGCCTGCTGATCCCCGCTCCGTTTGCGCCGACCGACAAGGCCACGCATCATGTGATTGGAGAGGCTCATGATTTCATCGGCTGGGCCATCATCGTCATCGCGGCGGGGCATGCCGCCGCCGCGCTGATTCATCACTATGTACTGCGCGATGACGTGCTTAGGCGCATGCTGCCCGGCGAACCGGGCGACGCGTAAATCACGCGCTGGCAGCGCCGCGACTCACTGCGCGACCGATGATCCAGATCAATAGGCCGTCGCTGGCATCCGCTGAGATGGTTCCATGCGACAGCTGATCCGGACGCAATGGAGGAAGCATGAAACTGACCTTTCTCGGTGCCAGCGAGACCGTCACGGGTTCGAAGTATCTGCTCGAAGAACCCGGCTTGCGCATCCTCGTCGATTGCGGGCTGTTTCAGGGCCTCAAGAACCTGCGGCTGCGCAACTGGGCCTCGCTGCCGGTGCCGGCCGATTCGATCGACGCGGTGCTCCTGACTCACGCCCACCTCGACCATAGCGGCTACCTGCCGTTGCTCGCGCGAAACGGCTTTCGCGGTCCCGTCTATTGCACGCCGGGCACCGCCGCGCTCTGCGAGATCATGCTGCCCGACAGCGCGAAACTGCAGGAAGAAGAAGCGGATTTCGCAAACCGGCACGGCTTTTCGAAGCATCGGCCGGCACTGCCGCTCTACACCCAGGACGACGCGCAGCGCGCGCTGCACCTGCTTGCGCCACGGCGCTTCGACACGCCCGTCGAACTGCCGCACGGGCTTTGCTTCCGCTTTCTGCCGTCGGGGCACATCCTCGGGGCGGCGAGCGTGGTCTTGTGCCGTAACCACAAGCTGCTGGCGTTTTCCGGCGACGTGGGCCGCCCCGCAGACCCGATCATGCGTGCGCCCACGCCGCTCGCGCACGCCGATTACCTCGTCGTCGAATCGACCTACGGCGACCGCCTGCATCCGGATTCGAATCCGCAGGACGAACTGGAGCGGATCTTCAACCGCACGTTCGCCAAAGGCGGCGTGGTGGTGATGCCCTGCTTCGCGGTCGGACGCGCTCAGGAGATCCTTTACTACATCGCGAAACTCAAAGAGACCGGGCGCATGGCGCACGTGCCCGTCTATCTGGACAGTCCGATGGCGACCAGCGTGACGGACGTGTATCGCAGGCATCTTTCCGAACATCGGTTGACGATCTCCGACGCGAGCGCCGTCGACAAGGCCGCGATCATGGTCAGAAGCGTCGACCAGTCGAAGGCGATTGCGTCGCATAACGGGCCGATGGTGATCATCGCCGGCAGCGGGATGGCGACTGGCGGGCGCGTGCTGCATCATCTGCGCCTGTACGCGTCGGATCCGCGCAATACGATCGCGCTCGTCGGCTACCAGGCGGCAGCCACGCGCGGCGCGGCGCTGGCGGCCCACGAGCCGTCCATCAAATTGTTCGGCGAATACGTGCGGGTGCGCGCGAACGTCGAAACGATCTCGTCGCTGTCCGCGCATGCCGATTACCGCGAGATGCTGAACTGGCTGTCGAGCCTGACCGACGCCCCCACCCGCACCTTCGTCACGCACGGCGAGCCGGCGGCGGCCGATGCGATGCGGCGGCGCATCGCGGAGACGCTCGGCTGGCCTTGCGAGGTGCCCGTCTATGGGCAAAGCGTCGAGCTCGGGCAACTGTAGGTCGGGCAGTCGCCGACGGAGGTTCTGTCATTCGACGACCAGATCGTCGACCACCGCGCTGACGCCTGGCGCGCTCCGCGCGACGCCGCGCGCGACCTTGCGGCGCACCTCGATCGCGTTGGTCAGGCCGCGTATGCCGCGCATCTGGCCGACGGCGCGCGCGGCGATATGGCGCTGGGAGGCCCAGTCCACCGCGCCCGTCAGCGTGACGCGGTGAATCATCGCCGCAAGAAAAAGGCGCGCCTGTTACAGCGCGCCATGCTCCCGCATCAGTCGATGGTCAGGCGCTTCTGATCGCCCGACGCCTTTTTCGGCAAGCTCAGCGACAGCACACCGTCCTTGTATTCGGCTTTCGCATTCGCCTCGTCGACTTCGCCGCCGAGCGCGAACGAGCGGCTGAACGTCCCGGAGTAACGCTCGCGGCGAATCACGCGCTCGCCTTCCTTCTCCTCCTTGCTGCGCTCGACCTTCGCGTTGATCGAGACGACGCGCCCGTCGATCTGCACGTCGATATCTTTTTTCTCAACACCGGGCAATTCGGCTTTCACCGAATAGGCCTTTTCGCTTTCCGTCACATCGATCTTCATCGACCCGAGTTCGGTGTCCGATGTCGCCAGCATCGACCGCATCGGCCGGAAGAAACCCTGAAACAGCTCCGAGACAGGGTCCAGCGAAAGCGGATCAAAACGCGTCAGATTGCTCATTGCAGTCTCCTTTGGAAAAACAGGCCACCAACAGGCCCAGTCGACCGAGCCGATCTCGGCTCACCATGCTTTCAGCGTAGCACTTTGATCCCGTCCTGCCGAACGATCAGAAAGACGCGTTTATGACGCTTCGATCAACACCTTCAGCGCGCGCGTGCTCGCGGCGCTGGAGAACGTTTCGTAAGCCGAAAGGATATCGTCGAGCCGGAAACGGTGCGTGATCAGACGCGTGGGATCGATTCGCCCCGCCTTCACCGTCTTCATCAGCATCGGTGTGCTGACGGTATCGACGAGACGCGTCGTGATCGCGATGTTGCGGTCCCAGAGCTTTTCCAGATGCAGATCGGACTTGACGCCATGCACGCCGACGTTCGCGATCGTGCCGCCCGGCGCGACGAGCTCCTGGCAGAGCTCGAACGTCGCCGGAATGCCGACCGCTTCGATCACGCAGTCGACGCCTGTCGACTCCGTCAGCTTCAGCACTTCCGCGACCGCATCGGTGTGCGCGTTGTCGATGCCTGCGGTCGCGCCGAAGCGTTGCGCGACCTCGAGCCGGTTGGCGTCCGGGTCGATCATGATGATCTGCGCCGGTGAATAGAACTGTGCGGTCAACAGCGCCGCGAGGCCGATCGGCCCGGCCCCGACGATCGCCACCGTGCAGCCCGGCTGAACCTTGCCGTTGAGCACGCCGCATTCGAAACCGGTCGGCAGAATGTCGGACAGCATCACGAGCGCCTCTTCGTCGAGGCCGGCCGGAATGCGATACAGACTGCTCTGCGCATGCGGAATGCGCACATAGTCGGCCTGCGTGCCGTCGATCCGGTTGCCGAGAATCCAGCCGCCCGTCGTGCAATGCGAATACATGCCGCGCCGGCAGTAATCGCAGCGGCCGCACGATGTGATGCACGAGATCAGCACGTGATCGCCGGGCGCGAGCCCGCTCACCGCCTCGCCGATACGCTCCACGACACCGACACCCTCGTGTCCGAGGATGCGGCCCGGCTCGCAGGTCGGCACATCGCCTTTGAGAATGTGAAGATCGGTCCCGCAGATCGTCGTGCGTGTGACTTTCACGATTGCGTCGGTGGGTGCCGCGAGTTCAGGCATCGGCCGTTCATCGAGCGACTTTTTGCCGGGACCGTGATAAACGAGTGCTTTCATGGCGGACTTCTCCTGTGGCCGGAATGAAACACGTTGCGGAGCGGCAAGTCAGTGCATGGGCATGCCGCGGTTGATCGCGACGGCTGGATCTGAGCGCCGTCCAGTGGTCTCAGTGTATAAGCACGCGGCAGGCGGCGCTTGACTTACATCAATCAACGGGCCGCACGAATCCCCCGCGTTCGCGAGATGCGTTGCCCAAACGTCGATAGTTCGTACAACCCGCTCGGCCTATACTGAGCGATCCGGTGTTTCTGCGAATTTGAGGTCTGATCCTGCCGTTTCCGCGAAGGCAGCATGACCCGGCTAGCGAGCGTTGATGGACACCACGTCACCGAGCAATACCCCATTCCGCCAGGTCCGGGATCTTCCGTGTCCGAAGGGCCTGCCATGGTTAGGTAACCTGCATCAACTCCCTCCGACCCGATTTCACCTGGTCCTGGAAGACTGGGCAGCAAAGCTTGGCTCACCGTACCGTTTCCAGCTATGCAACATGCCGGTGACGGTCTGGACCGACGCGCAGTTGTGCCAATCGATCATGCGCGAGCGTCCGCACCGGTATCGAAGGTATGCGGCGCTGGAACGGGTGCTCGAGGAGATCGGATGCAACGGGCTCTTTTCCGCCGAGGGTGGTGCGTGGGAACCCCAACGCAAGCTCGTCATGCAGGCGCTATCCGTTCCGCATATCAAGGCCGTTTATCCCACGCTGAAGACGATTACCGAGCGCCTTCATACGCGCTGGCAACGCGCGGCCGCTCAGGGGCGCGACGTCGAAATGACGGAGGAGCTCAAACGCTACACCGTGGACGTCACCAGCGCGCTGGCCTTCGGCGAGGATCCGAGAACCCTGGAAAGGGACCGTGGCGTCATTCAGGAACATCTGGCGCTGATCCTCCCCATGTTGATGAACCGCGTCAACGCACCCTTCCCGTACTGGCGATATCTTCGCTTGCCCCGAGACCGCAGGGTCGATCGCGCATTGGTCGAAATTCACCGGTATGTCCGGGACATGATGGAGCGCGCTCGCGAACGCATGCGAGCCGACCCGGCCGAGTCGCCTCGCCATCTCCTCGAAGCGATGCTGATCATGCGCGATGCGCCCGATTCCGATATCACCGACGATCAGATCGCCGCCAATGTGCTGACGCTGCTGCTTGCCGGGGAAGACACCACTGCCAATTCGATCGCGTGGACACTGTTGTATCTGGCCGCCGATCAGCGGCTGCAACAGCGCCTCGCCGATACCGCACGCGCCGCGTTCGGCACGGCGCCTGTCTGTCCCGACTACGCTTTGCTGAAGGATCTGGATCTATTCGAAGCGGTATGCACGGAGACGGGCAGACTTCGTCCCGTTGCCGCTATCAATTCGTTCGAACCGCTTCAGGACGTGTGCGTTGCCGATGTCGCGCTGCCTGCGGGTACCAAGATGTTCTTTCTGAATCGCCCCGCGACGCTCGATGCACGGCATTTTTCGAATCCACTGCGGTTCGATCCCGATCGCTGGATGCATGACAGGACACGTCAGGAAGAAACCCACGACCCTCGCGCCTACCTTCAATTCGGCGCGGGGCCACGCGTCTGTCCTGGCCGCCACCTGGCCGGAGTGGAAATGCGCCTGGTGCTGTCGATGCTGATGAATCGCTTTTCCATCGAGATCGTTGGCGACCCGAGCGCTATCAAGGAGATTTCGGCGTTTGCGATGGTGCCAAGCACGATGCCCGTGCGACTGTCTATCCGTGCGTAACGAGCAGCGCACCTCGAGGCAGGCTATCGGCGCGAGGCGTCGAAGCGAACCAGACGGAGAACATCATGGCTTTCAATCTTCGCAACCGTAGCGTCCTGAGCCTGCTGCATCACACCAACCGGGAGCTTCGTTACCTGCTCGACCTGTCGCGAGACCTGAAGCGGGCGAAGTACACCGGTACCGAACAACAGCATCTCAAAGGCGTCAACATTGCCCTGATCTTCGAGAAGACCTCGACCCGCACGCGCTGCGCATTCGAAGTCGCGGCCTATGATCAGGGCGCCAACGTCACTTACATCGACCCGCAATCCTCGCAGATTGGACACAAGGAAAGCATGAAAGACACGGCGCGCGTGCTGGGACGCCTGTACGACGCGATCGAGTACCGGGGCTTTGGTCAGCAGATCGTCGACGAACTGGCTAAATTCGCGGGCGTCCCCGTATTCAACGGCCTGACCGACGAATACCACCCGACCCAAATGCTCGCCGACGTGTTGACCATGCGCGAATACAGCGACAAACCACTCACGCAAATCCGCTATGCGTATGTCGGCGACGCGCGCAACAACATGGGCAATTCGCTGCTTCTGATCGGTGCGAAGCTCGGAATGGACGTGCGGATCGGCGCTCCGAAAGCGCTGTGGCCGAGCGCGGAACACATCGAGACGTGCCAGCGGATTGCCATCGAAACCGGTGCGCGGATCGCGCTGACGGAAGACGCGAAAGCGGCCGTCGCCGGTGTCGATTTCGTCCATACGGACGTCTGGGTCTCGATGGGCGAACCGGAGGAAGCCTGGGGCGAGCGCATTCGACAACTGCTCCCCTATCAGGTCAACATGGACCTGATGAAGGCCACGCAGAATCCGCAGGCGAAGTTCATGCACTGTCTGCCTGCGTTTCATAACAGCGAGACGGTGATCGGCAAGCGGATCGCCGAAAAATATCCGGTGCTCGCGAACGGAATCGAAGTGACCGACGAAGTCTTCGAGTCACCTTTGTGTATCGCATTCGAGCAGGCGGAAAACCGTATGCACACGATCAAGGCGATCCTTGTCTCGACGCTTGCCGACATCTGAGATCGGACATACCTCGGGAGATAAGCGTCATGCGTATCGTCATTGCGTTAGGCGGTAATGCGCTGCTGCGGCGCGGTCAGCCGATGACGGCGGAATGCCAGCGTGAAAACGTCCGGCTCGCCGTTACCCAGATCGCGCTGATCGTGCCGGGCAATGAAATCGTCATTGCACACGGCAATGGTCCACAGGTCGGGCTGCTGGCACTTCAGAGCGCAGCCTATAAGGAAGTCGAGGCCTATCCGCTCGATGTGCTCGGTGCGCAGACCGAAGGCATGATCGGCTATCTGATCGAGCAGGAACTCGGCAACCTGCTGCCTTTCGAAGTCCCATTCGCCACGATCCTGACCCAGGTCGAGGTCGATCCGCACGACCCCGCCTTCGGGCGGCCCAGCAAACCGATCGGTCCGGTTTATTCGCAGGAAGAAGCCGAGCGTCTCGCGAGAGACCGGGGCTGGAGCATCGCGCCCGACGGCGACCATTTCCGTCGAGTCGTCGCGAGCCCGCGGCCCAGGCGCATCTTTGAAATCCGTCCTATCCGGTGGCTGCTCGAACGCGGCACGATCGTCATCTGCGCGGGCGGCGGCGGTATTCCTACCTGCTATGACGAGAATCAGAAGCTCATCGGTATCGAAGCGGTCATCGACAAGGATCTGTGCTCGGCTCTGCTCGCGTGGGAACTCGGCGCAGACCTGCTGATCGTGGCGACCGATGTCGACGCGGCATACGTCGACTGGGGCACGCCGCACGAGAGAGCCATCGCGCAGGCGCACCCGGATGATCTGGAAAAGCTCGGCTTCGCAAGTGGCTCGATGGGTCCCAAAGTTCAGGCGGCCATCGAATTCGTCCGCCAGACGGGCAAGGATGCGGTGATCGGCTCGCTCGCCGACATCGAGGCCATTGCGAAGCGCCGGGCCGGCACCTGTGTGAGCATGTCAACGCCTGGCATCCGCTATCGTGCTTCCGCTAGCCCCTAGCCCCAAGCCTTGAACGAGGCGCGCACGAGCACACGTCAGCCCCGTTTCATGAGCCGATGGTCATATGACCACTTTTCGTGTTTGGTGACTTTCAGCTTCACGATGTCGGGATGCCCGGGATTCACCAGCACATTGAACTCACGGGGAACGATCACCGAAGGAACGACGGCCAGCGCGCTCGCCTTCGATCGGACCCACGCCTCGCCAAGCTCGAGGCTGACCATGCCCGCGGGCAGCGCGTCCCAGCCCACGTGTTTCGCCGGCTCCACGAGCGCGATCGTTTTGCGCCAGACGGCCGGCGGCACGTCGATTGAAATCAGGTAACGGTTCAACGGCAGGTCGCCGACCTTCAGATGGACCAGCGTCTCCAGGCAGGCAAGCGCGACGGTGCCGGACGTATAAAGCATTGGAGTACCCGAGCGGTTCCATCGGCCACCGGTCATCTTCGCCCCCACACCTGACAGGTCGTCGGCCGTGTAGCCCGGCGTATCGGTTCCGATGCGCCAGAGCGTCGCCCCGCCCGTCAAGCGTACGCTCCGCTTTGCGCCATGGCGAGAAACCGCGAAACGAGTTCCCGCCCTTCCGCGGTATCCATGAATTCAGCCGGCCGCTGACCACCGAGCGCCGGCAGTGGCTCATCGAGCCAGCGTCCCAGCCAATGCGCGGCGTCGAATCCAACGGGATCGCCCGACTCCTCGACCATGGCCTGCACCTGGCCAATGAGCCTCGCCATCGCCACGACTCGCTCACTCTGCTCCGGTGACAGGTTTTCGCCTGCCTTCTGCTTGCGGTCGATGGTCGTCACCGACAACCCGAGCGTCTTGCCGAGCTGCTCGCGGCTTCGATCCATCTGCCTCGCGATCACCCCAAAAATCTCCGGCTTCACACCTGACTTGATGATGGCGATCCGGTAGGTCGGATCCACCCGGAAGAGGCTGGTAAAGGCATCCGGATCGACAGGGGTACTGCCGCTATAACCCAGAAAAATCCGCACTTTCACGGTGTTGTTCATACCCCCTCCATTTGATGACTTATGATACCTCAATTGGAGGATCAATGCGGCATCTGGGCTCAAGTGAATGCGTACCGCCTCCCAAATATCATTCCCATGTATTCAGCGCAGCGTTTTCTATCGATTTGTGCGATCGTTTTGGCCGCCGTATGCTCGGCTCAGAATCGGCAACTGTTCGAGACCAGGCACGCAGGCTTCGAAACGATCGCGCGAGCCGAACAGCCGTGTGGGCAGCAGCACCGCTTCGGCAGCGTTGATCAACAGCAGCGCGACGTTGATGCGGCGGTCCGTATGGCGGATCACGGCGAAGTGGTGGCGTGGCAGGTCGCCGTTAAAGCGCGGGTCGGCGCTCGTGATGTCCTCGTCGTCGTGCAAGCCTTCGAGTTGCACGCCGGGGACGACGCACCAGTATTCCGGCAGACGCGTGAGCACGTCGGTCACGTCGCCGAAGTCGGAAATGATGGCCGCGTGCGAATTGGGCGCGCGCCGGAACCAGAGTGGCTCGTCGGCTGCCTCGACGTGAAGTGCCGCGACCGGAAACAGTAGAAGCCCGTTGTCCATGGAGAATGAGTAGCGTCGAATTCCGCAACCTGATCGGCTCGGATGATCGCCCAAAAACCGCGGGCACGCCCATCTCACGGCATACGGTTTGCCGATATTGGAGGTTGGCGGGAAGCGTGCGCCGCGAGCAACTGCTGATGACGTGCCTCGGTGGCGTCGTCGGCGGGGAACATGCATTCGACGCGCAGTTCCTGCGCGGCCACGTTTTGCGGTGTGCCCACGGTCGTGACCATCGAGAAATAGCGCAGCACCACGCCATTGCTGACGAAGCCTAGCGGAATCATCGGCAGCGTGGCGTGCGTCGTGGAAGACCCAGGATGCTTCTTCCAGTCGCGCGGCACATCGGGATACGCGAGCAGTTCATCGAGCAGGCGCTTCGTGTTGTCACCGACCACATGACCGACCGACTCGCGATACACCCGTTGCAGCAGGCTGCGCGCGACCTCCTCCCAGTCGGCGACGAATGGGCGCATGCCGTGCGGATCGAAGATCAGATGCAGCATGTTGCGCGGGCCTTCACGCGCGGCCATGTCGATGAAACAGTTGAAGAAGCGCGGTGCCGAGTCGTTGCTCATCAGCACGTTCCAGTCGCGGTCCATCACGAGCGCCGGAAACGGTTCGTGCTGGCGCACGACCCGTTCGAGCGCGCGCACCACGCCGTGCATTTCCTGGGCATTCCACGGCGCCTCCGAATAGATCGGCGCATAACCGGCGGCAAGCAGCAGCGCATTGCGTTCGCGCAGCGGCACGTCGAGGGTTTGAGCAAGAGTGAGCAGCGTGTCGCGGCCCGGCACGCTGCGCCCGCTTTCGATGAAGCTGATCTGCCGCTGCGAGATGCCGGCGTCGAGCGACAGATCGAGCTGACTCACGCCACGCACGTCACGCCAATAGCGCAACAGACTGCCGAGATCACCGGCCTGCATTTTCGGATCGTGACTCGTGACGTTCATCGCATTTCCCTCCTCTTGATGCCTGAACAGGATTGCTTCAGCGTGTGGGCGCCTGCCACGCGAATTCCTCGAACTGCGCTTCGAGCGGCGGCTCGGTCACGCTGCCGGTGTAGTTCGTGATCGTCGATGCGGCGACCACTGCGACCACCTCGAGAATCTGCTCCGCGCTGAACCCCGCCGCGACGAAGCGTTGCCGGTCCTCGTCGGTCAGGCGCCCGCGCTTTTCGATCAGCGTGCGCGCGAGCGTCGACAGCGCAGCGAGCTTCGCGTCGCCGGGCACGCCGCCGTGGCGGATCGCTTCGACATCGGCGCGAGGCAGGCCCGCCTGCAACCCGAGCGCAGTATGAAACGCGACCGCCCATTCGCTCGCGTTCGTGACGGCGTTGGTGAGCAGAAGCGTCTGGATCTCCGGTTCCGTCAGACTGCTCGCATGCACGCGCTCGAACAGGCCGATAAAGCCGTTGATCAGCACCGGTGAAGCCGCCATCTTGGCGGCGATGTTCGGAATCATGCCGAACGCCTGTTGCAGCTTCTGGAGCACGGGCTTCGATTGCGCGGGAGCCGACTCGATCGTGTGAACGGGATAGCTGGACATGGTATCTCTCCTTGACATGTGCGCCATCGAAGCGACGGCGCGGTAGTCGAAGAGTAAAGGCGGCCGCGCGGCGCGCCAATTACATCGGATGTCATCGTCCAGCGGCTTCTTTCTGGCGAGTCCATTGCACGCGGACTATCATGTTTGGGCTTGTTCCCCTCTTGTCCCGTTCATCACTGGAAAGGAAGAACATCATGCCCACCATGAAAGCAGTCGAAGTGAAGCAGGCCGGCGGCCCACTCGAACTGGTCGAGCGCGCCGTGCCCGAACCGGGTGCGGGTCATGTGCGAATCAGGGTCCATGCTTGCGGCATTTGTCATAGCGATTCGATGACCAAGGAAGGCCAGTGGCCAGGCCTGAACTATCCGCGGGTGCCCGGGCACGAAATCGCGGGCGTGATCGATGCGGTGGGCGCGGAGGTCGAGGGCTGGCAGGCAGGTCAGCGTGTCGGCGTCGGCTGGCACGGCGGACATTGCGGTAAATGCGAACACTGCCGCCGGGGCGACTTCGTGCTGTGCAAGTACGCCCTCATCCCCGGCATCAGCTATGACGGCGGTTACGCCGAATACATGGTGGCGCCGGTCGAAGCGTTGGCGCGCATCCCCGACGATCTGTCCGATGTCGATGCCGCGCCGCTGCTCTGCGCGGGCATCACGACCTTCAACGCAATACGCAATAGCGGCGCGCGCGCCGGTGACGTGGTCGCGATTCTCGGTATCGGCGGCCTCGGTCATCTTGGCGTGCAGTTCGCGCGCAAGATGGGTTTTCGCACCGTGGCGATCGCGCGCGGACAGGACAAGGCGCCGCTCGCAAAGCAACTCGGCGCGCATCACTACATCGACAGCAAAACGGAAAACGTCGCCGAGGCGTTGCAGGCACTGGGCGGCGCGAAGCTGATACTGGCCACGGTGACGAGCGGCAAGGCGATGACCGCTACGCTCGGCGGCCTCGGCCTGAACGGCAAGCTCGTGATGGTCGGCGTTTCCGAAGAGCCAGTCGAAGTGCCGATCGTGCAATTCGTGATGGGACGCAACTCGGTGCAAGGCTGGCCCTCCGGGACCTCGGCCGATTCGCAGGACACGCTCGCGTTCAGCGCGCTAAGCGGCGTCAAGCCGATGATCGAGGAGTATCCGCTCGCCGAGGCAGCGCAGGCCTACGACCGGATGATGGGCGGCCACGCGCGTTTCCGGGTGGTGTTGAAGACGGCTTGATTCGTCGAGATAGACGCACTCCGTCCGGGATCCGACAATTCGCGCGCATAAAAAACGGTGCGGTCCCCGGTTTCCGGGCGACCGCACCGCGCGTTGAAGCACCATCCTTAAAACGAGGTGACAGGCGGCGAGCAAACGCTCGCCGCATCGGCTTCACTCAAGCCAGATCGAACCGATCCAGATTCATCACCTTGACCCACGCGGCAACGAAGTCGCGCACGAACTTCTCCTTGCCGTCCTCGCTCGCGTAGACCTCGCCCAAGGCGCGCAGCACCGAGTTCGAGCCGAACACCAGATCGACACGCGTACCGGTCCACTTGACCTCGCCGGTCTTCGTGTCAGCGCCTTCGAACGTTTCCGCGGCCTCTGACACCGGCGTCCATTCCGTACCCATGTCGAGCAGATTGCGGAAGAAGTCGTTGGTCAGCGTTTCCGGCTTGTCCGTCAGGACACCTTCGCTGCCACCGCCCACCTTCAGCACGCGCAGGCCGCCGATCAGCACCGTCATCTCGGGCGCCGTCAACGTCAGCAGTTGGGCCTTGTCGATCAGCAGCTTCTCGGCCACCACCGGGAACTTGCCGCCCAGATAGTTGCGGAAGCCGTCGTGAACCGGCTCGAGCATCTTGACCGATTCGACGTCGGTCTGTTCCTGCGACGCGTCCATGCGACCCGGTGAGAACGGCACCGTCACCTGCTGCCCGGCATTCTTCGCGGCCTGTTCGATGCCGGCGCCGCCCGCCAGCACGATCAGGTCGGCGAGCGAAATCTTCTTGCCGCCGGACTGCGCGCCATTGAACTCGCTCTGGATCCCTTCGAGCACCTTCAGCACCTTCGCGAGCTCAGCGGGCTGGTTGATAGGCCAATCCTTCTGCGGCGCGAGCCGGATGCGCGCGCCGTTGGCGCCGCCACGCTTGTCGGAGCCACGGAACGTCGAAGCCGACGCCCATGCGGTCGTGACGAGCTGCGACACCGACAGCCCCGAGGCGAGGATCTTCTGCTTGAGCGCCGCGACATCCTTGTCGTCGACGAGCGGATGATCAACGGCCGGAATCGGGTCCTGCCACAGCAGTTGCTCGCTCGGCACTTCCGGGCCCAGATAACGGGCGCGCGGACCCATGTCGCGGTGCGTCAGCTTGAACCACGCACGCGCGAACGCGTCGGCGAACTCGTCGGGGTTGGCCATGAAGCGCCGCGAGATTTTTTCGTAGATCGGGTCGAGCCGGAGCGACAGGTCGGTCGTCAGCATCGTCGGCAGCAGTTTTTTCGACGGATCGTGCGCGTGCGGAATCGTTGCCTGCGCGTCCTTCGCGACCCACTGGTTCGCGCCCGCCGGGCTCTTCGTCAGTTCCCACTCGTGGCCGAACAGGTTCTGGAAGTAGCCCATGCCCCACTGCGTCGGCGTAGAGGTCCACGTGACTTCGATCCCGCTCGAGATCGTGTCGCCGCCCTTGCCGGTGCCGAAGCTGCTGCGCCAGCCGAGCCCCTGCTCCTCGAGGCCGGCACTTTCCGGTACCGGGCCCACGTTCTCGGCGGGGCCCGCGCCGTGCGTCTTGCCGAACGTGTGGCCGCCCGCGATCAGCGCGACGGTTTCCTCGTCGTTCATCGCCATGCGGCCGAACGTTTCGCGGATGTCGACCGCCGCGGCGAGCGGATCGGGATTGCCGTCGGGGCCTTCCGGGTTCACGTAGATCAGGCCCATCTGCACCGCGCCGAGCGGGTTTTCGAGGTTGCGTCCGGGCGGATCCGCGACGACGACGCCTTCCACTTCCTCGCCGGCCGCAGCCTTGCCATAGCGCACGTCGCCGGCGAGCCAGGTCTTTTCATTGCCCCAGTAGACGTCCAGATCCGGTTCCCACGTGTCCTCGCGGCCGCCGCCGAAACCAAACGTCTTGAAGCCCATCGTTTCGAGCGCGACGTTGCCGGTCAGAATCATCAGGTCGGCCCAAGAAATTTTCTGGCCGTATTTCTGCTTGATCGGCCATAGCAACCGGCGCGCCTTGTCGAGGCTCACGTTGTCAGGCCAGCTATTGAGCGGCGCGAAACGTTGCTGGCCGCGCCCTGCGCCGCCGCGGCCGTCGCCGATGCGGTACGTGCCGGCGCTATGCCATGCCATGCGGATAAACAGCGGGCCGTAGTGACCGAAGTCCGCGGGCCACCAGGGCTGCGAATCGGTCATCAGCGCGGCGAGGTCTTTCTTGACCGCGTCGTAGTCGAGGCTCTTGAACGCCTCGGCATAGTTGAAGTCCTTGTCTAGCGGATTGGAGCGGTTCGAATGCTGGTTTAGCAGGTCGAGGCGCAATTGCTTCGGCCACCAGTCTCGGTTGGTTGTTCCGCCGCCGGCGGTGTGGATGAACGGGCACTTTGCTTCGTTTGACATGCGTTCTCTCCTTTGGAGGATGTCTCCGTTGTCGATCGGAGTCGGTGCTGCAGCACTTTCTCCGATCCCATGCAAGGTACTTGTTATGCGTTTGTCATGGTGTCAGGCTTCCGTGGCAATTTGAAGATCGGAAAACCCGCCAACCGGCCGAACGACTCGGCAGTGCACTCATATACGGTGATGACCGCTGCTTCGATTCATCGAGTCGAAATCCACGGTCGAAGGGAACGTAACCGGTGTCCGTGACGGATGACTCCGGTCGGCACTCCACTCCTATTCGAATATAGGCGAGCGCCATCTTCAATAGAATTCGAATCCGGCAATGCCGGCGATAGGCGGCGGCTATAGTGGGCAGCGACCGCGCGGCGTCTCACGCATACTGTATGCCGATCGATGGGACTGTGTCGAAGCTTGAGCGCGCTCGCCTGTTTTGCGCCAGCCGCAGCCGACTGTGTGTTAGGGTTTCGCGTTTCGTCCGCAACAGAGCGGGCACTGCTTTTTTCTCAGGCAAGCGTCTCCGACGCGGCCTGAGCGGAGCAGAATGACGCCAACCCGGCGTGCGCCCGAGGAGTGTCCCGAACCGTGTCCAAAGCTGCCCCGAACGCTGAGCTCGCCACCGTCCAGCCCGTCGAATCGCTCGTCGTGCCGGAATTGCTCGATGGCCGCGACGGCACCAATCGCGGCGCGATCGACAGCTCGCAGCTGTCGGCGCGCAACGATCTCGACGCCGTGCGCGCGTGGCTCTCCAATTACGCGGACACCAAAACCACTTTCGACAACTACCGCAAGGAAGCCGAGCGCCTCCTGCTGTGGGCGGTCGTGCAGCTCGGCAAGCCGCTCTCGTCGCTCACGCACGAAGATCTGCTGCTGTTCAAGGCGTTCATCGCCGATCCGCAGCCGGCCGCGCGCTGGGTGTCGGCGAACGGGGGCAAGTACGCGCGCGGCGACCAGCGCTGGCGGCCGTTCAACGGGCCGCTGTCGCCGGCCAGCCAGCGCCAGGCGCTGATCATCCTGAACGCGATGTTCACG
The DNA here is from genome assembly GCA_000173575.1 of Burkholderia sp. H160. Taxonomy (GTDB): domain Bacteria; phylum Pseudomonadota; class Gammaproteobacteria; order Burkholderiales; family Burkholderiaceae; genus Paraburkholderia. The sequence goes on from ABYL01000033.1 coordinate 57,241, forward strand.
TGGCTCGTCAACGCCGGCTATCTGCGCGGCAATCCGATGGCGCTGTTGCGGCAACGCGCGAAGCGTTCGGCGCCGCGCGTCACGCGCTATCTGTCGACCTCGCTGTGGGACGAAGTCAAACTTTTCGTCGAGCAACTGCCGCAAGACACCGACGCGCAACGTGCGTATTACGCGCGCTGCCGCTGGCTGACCACGCTGTTCTATCTGCAAGGCATGCGCATTTCCGAAGTCGCCGGTGGGCAGATGGGCCAGTTCTTCAGACGGCTCGGCGCCGACGGTCAGGACCAGTGGTGGCTCGAAACGCTCGGCAAGGGCGACAAGGAGCGCATCGTGCCGGTGTCGGCCGAGCTGGTTCAGGAGTTGCGCAGCTACCGGACGCTGAACGGCCTGGCCGCGCTGCCGACCCGCGCCGAGGAGACGCCGCTCGTGCTGCCGTTCAAGGGCCGCAACCGCTGCCTGTCGCGCTCGGCGATTCACGACGCGATCAAGGGCATCTTCGCGGGCGCGGCCATGTGGCTGCGGGCACGCGGTCCCGAATTCGCCGATCGCGCCGACGAGCTCGAGCGCGCCTCGGCGCACTGGCTGCGGCATACGGCCGGTTCGCATCAGGCCGACGGCGGCGTCGATCTGCGCACGATCCGCGACAATCTCGGCCACGTCTCGCTGAATACGACCAGCCTTTACCTGCACACCGAGGACGACGCGCGGCATACCGAGACCGTTAATCGGCATCGGATGAACTGGGGCGATGCGAAGTCGAAAGAGGACAACGCGGGCGGCACTTAAGCGCGTCGGGATCCCGGGCAGTAATTCGCTTATTTTTCCAGCCAACACTGCGAGCGGCCACGGCGCCCCCGCACACCGCTCTCCCGCCAATCCCACCCCATTGCCCGCTAGAATTGCCGGCTTTGCCCGCGTCGGGCGCCGCCGCAAGGCAAAATACGGGTTTTGCGCGCGCCGCAGGCGTTGCCGCCCGCGCGCAGACCCGCTACACCACAGCCCCGCCCCGCCCGTCAGCGCTTCGCTGCCCGGCGACCACGGCGCGGCAAGGACCGCTCGTCCCTAACAGAGCAGATCAGGAGCCTTTATGAGCGATTCGAACCCATCCTTTCTCGGCCGGATTTCCCTGGCCGTGGGCACGTTTTTCCGCATTCTCGGCAATGGCGAGTTCGCCGCCGACGTGCTGCGCCTGCGCAACGGCGAGAAGATCGGCGCGGCCCCGGCGGCCGCCCCCGCCGCTGCGACACCCGCACCCGCTGCGCAACCGAAGCCACAACCCGCACCGGTGCTGAAAGAAGCCACCCCCGATGCCGCGCTGCAACTGCTCGGCCTGCTGCAACGCGACGCGCGCTTCATCGATTTCGTCGAGGAAGACATCAAGGGCTATAGCGACGCCGACATCGGCGCGGCCGCGCGGCTCGTGCACGAAGGCTGCCGCGCGACGCTGCGCGAGCACTTCACGATCCGTCCGGTGCGCGACGAAGCCGAAGGCAGCCGCGTGACGCTGCCCCAAGGCTTCGACGCGAGCTCCGTCCGTCTGACCGGCAACGTCGTCGGCAGCGCGCCGTTTAGCGGCAGCATCAGCCATCGCGGCTGGCGCGTCGACGACGTGCGTCTGCCGAAGCTCGCGGACGGCCATAACGCAAAGGTCATCGCACCGGCGGAGGTGGAGCTATGAGCGACGCACGCTATTCGATCGGCATCGACCTCGGTACCACACACTGCGCGCTGTCCTACGTGGACACGCACGCGAGCGACGGCGAGAAAACCACCCAGGACGTGCTGCCGATCGCGCAGCTCACGGGCGCCGGCGCAATCGACAACCTGCCGCTGTTGCCGTCGTTCCTGTACCTGCCCCATCCTGACGAACTGGCCTCTGGCGATCTCTACCTGCCGTGGACCGGCCAGCGTGAATTCGCGGTCGGCGAATTCGCGCGCAGCCGTGGCGCCGGCACGCCGATCCGGCTCGTGTCGAGCGCGAAAAGCTGGTTGTGCCATCCGGGCGTCGACCGTCGCGCGGACATTCTGCCGAACGACGCGCCGCCTGAAGTCACGCGCGTGTCGCCGCTCGAAAGCTCGGTGCGCTATCTGACGCACCTGCGCGAGGCGTGGGACCACGTGCATCCGGACGCGCCGTTCGGCGAGCAGGACGTGACGGTGACGATCCCCGCGTCGTTCGACCCCGCCGCGCGCGAGCTGACCGCGGAAGCCGCCGAGGCCGCCGGTTTCACGCGCATGACGTTGCTCGAAGAACCGCAGGCGGCGCTCTATAGCTGGATCCAGAAGAGCGGCGGCCAGTGGCGCAAGCAGGTCAAGGTCGGTGACATCATCCTCGTCGTCGACGTCGGCGGCGGCACGACCGACCTGTCGCTGATCGCGGTGATCGAGCGCGACGGCAATCTCGAACTGCATCGCGTCGCGGTCGGCGATCACATTCTGCTCGGCGGCGACAACATGGACCTCGCGCTCGCGCACGTGGTCGCACGCAAGCTGGCCGCACAAGGCACCCAGGCCGACGCGTGGCAACTGCGCGCGCTCACCTATGCGTGCCGCGCGGCGAAGGAGACGCTGCTCAGCGACCCCGCCACCGACACCGTGCCGCTCGTCGTGCCGAGCCGCGGCTCGAAGCTGATCGGCGGCTCGATCCGCACCGAGCTGACGCGCGACGAACTCACACAGACGATCCTCGACGGCTTCTTCCCGCAGGTCGACAGCGCCGCGCGTCCGGTGAGCCGCGCGCGGGTGGGTCTGACGCAGCTCGGTCTGCCGTATGCGCAGGACGCCGGCATCACGCGGCATCTGGCGGCGTTCCTCGGCCGTCAGGTCGGCGCGCTGGCCGAACTCGAAGGGCTGCGTGAGCACGTCGCGCCAGACGCGAGCTTCCTGCATCCGACCGCGGTGCTGTTCAACGGCGGCGTGTTCAAGTCGACGCTGCTGGTCGGGCGCATCATGGATACGCTCAACGGCTGGCTCGCGGCCGAAGGCGCGGCGCCCGCCCGTCTGCTTGAAGGCGCGGACCTCGATCTGGCGGTGGCGCGCGGCGCGGCCTACTACGGCTACGTGCGCCGTGGCCGCG